>NZ_JAPNXU010000011.1:0-416232 GCF_030397555.1 Neptunomonas sp. CHC150 | reverse complement strand
AGTCTCGTGGGCTCGGAGATGTGTATAAGAGACAGGGCCAGAGCTCAATTGCGTATTAGTTAATTTGGCTGGTTTGAAGTTGGCTATCCCTTTCGAATATATCGAAGGGACACTCAGCTTAGATACCTTAACTCTCAAATTAGAAAATACAGAAGAGTGGATTATTGGTAGTTTTGGAGACAGATCTTATACCCGTATCGTTGATGCAGGTTCCTGGCTTATGCCGGGCCGGTATGAATCCCACGCCTCGGATTATGCCGAGTGCGTTATCTTAGAAGGTCGCCAGTGGGCCATTGCGTGTGATGAGTTGCTAAAGTCTTTGCGTATCCCTGTGAGTGAAGTTAACTGGAACGCAAATAAAGAGTCCCGTCCGTGGTTGTTAGGGACCTATATGCCTGAGCGGTGTGCTGTAGTGGATGTGCGGGTGCTCTTAGAACAGTTTGAACAAGCGTTTCAAAACTAGCTAAACCTGATACTCTTAACATCTTGAAGTACAAGGTTAAATGATAGGATGCATTTTTGACGGATTCGGGTATCTGGCTAGCATTAGTATTGACGACGATTGTGATCTTGTTCGCAGGGCTGAGCATTGTCTTGTGGATAAGAGTAAGACGTCATGAGCGTCAATACAAAGCGCTTATTCATGTGTTGCGAAATGAGATCCGCTCGATCACGGGTGGGTCAATTGGTATGGGTAAGCGTTTAGTTGATATTGAGCATCGACTTAATATTACTGCCGAAAAACAAATAGAACTCGAAAACAGAGACCCGGGTGAGCTGGCTTACAACCAAGCAGCGAAGTTGATGGAAATGGGCGCTGATGTTGATGATTTGGTCAAAAATTGTGGTATTGGCCGCCCCGAAGCCGAGTTAATGGCGCTGTTGCACAAAGAGCTACAAAGCAATGCAGGTATCGATTACAAAAACAGTTAACCCTTACTGTTGGGGTCGGCGCTCATCTTTTTGATGTTATATGCAAAGGCGATGACTTCAGCGATCGCTCTATACAGGCTTTCTGGTATCTCATCCCCAAGTTCTAATCGAATTAATACATCTAACAGTTCAGGGTTTTGGTGAATGTGTACATCATGCTCTTGAGCTAACTCAATAATTTTCTCGGCTATGTCGCCATGACCTTTTGCAACCAGAGTCGGCGCTTTTCCTGATAGCGGGTCGTACTTTAGGGCGATCGCTGATGGCTGTTTATCCGGCGTTTTACTCATGTTTTGATATCAATTAGTTGTTTTTGGATGGGGTTAGATTGCGCTGCAATGTTGCCTTGTCGACACGTTAAACTGCTAG
Organism: Neptunomonas sp. CHC150; assembly: GCF_030397555.1. NCBI lineage: Bacteria > Pseudomonadati > Pseudomonadota > Gammaproteobacteria > Oceanospirillales > Oceanospirillaceae > Neptunomonas > Neptunomonas sp. CHC150. Next base: position 414,930 of record NZ_JAPNXU010000011.1, on the reverse strand, counting down.
ACTCAAACCCAAGTTGTGCCAAGCGCTGGCTGAATTCGTCGAGTTGGCCGCGTACGCGGTTCGCTGTACTAGTTTCGCTGCAAGCAAAGAGAGCGCTAACAGCTTGTGTGCTCTCGTTTAAGCTTACATCGGCATCTATCATCCCGTCCTCACCCAGTTCAAAATGTAAACGAATACGCCATAAGGTTTCCCATTGCCCATATTCATTTTGGCTATCGCGTTGCTGTAGGCGCATTTCTACATTGTCTAATGCTTCTTGGAAGTGAACAGGAAGATCGAGCTGGTAAAAACGCTCTGTCGTATCTGTTCTGTCTTGTCTATGTTGAACCTGAGTAATTTGTTGCTGTGTAATGCGTGACATCATGCTCTCAACCGCGCTTTTAATTGAATCGCGCTGCGCGGCTGGAAGCTGGTCTGCCATGGCATCTAATTTGCCTAAAAATTGCTTCATGTCTTGATTGACGGGTTGTTGATTGGCAAGCCGATTCTCGGTAAATAATCCACCTAGCTGCAGGTTTTGACGGATAGATTGCTCAGCATCTTGGCTACCGGGTGTCACGCTAAAGAGTTGCAAAATAGACTGTATCGCTTTGTCGATTCCTGGGGCGTTTGTTTGGCTTTGCACGGATGTATTAGGTTGAGTCTGCGTGTTAGCGAGCTGCTGTAGGCTCTCTGCAATCGGGCGTTGTACCGGCAAGCTTTCTCTCATTGTTTGACTCACCGCCTGTTGCTGGCTTGGCGTGAGTGGCATGTTATCCAGTGCTGTTGTTTTAGCGGACGGCGCTGGTGGGTTAGGCCAACTGATCGTTAATTGTTGCTGGTTTGGCCGTTCTAATGTGACTTCTTTTAGAGGCGGTAGGTTAGTGGTTGTGTGCAACTGCAGCGTTTGCCCTTTGATGTTAACGGTTAGCTGTTGGCCCGCAGGTGTTGTATAGCTTGAATTCGCTGTGTTTTGGGGTGCTGGTGAAGTGGCGGTATTTCCGGGCGCTGGCTGTCCTGTCGGCGTATGAGTTGGAACAGTCGTCGCGCTGCTATTTGTTGGAGTGCTTGCCGGGGCAGTGCTTGAAGCGGAGGCCGCTGCTGTTGAGTGTGTAATGGTGGGTGGCACTGGCGAATGAGCCGTCGGAGTGCTTGCGCGAGTAACCTGAGCTGCTAGTGGTTGGGCGGGCGTTCCTGCGGAAGGAGGGGCGGCAGGTGACTGCGTTGGCCCAGTTGTGGTTGTGCTGTTTGTTGATTGCGCCGCACCGCTTGGCGAGAGTGCTAAGCCCGCTCCTGTTTGTGAGGAGTTGATCGTTTGAGATGTAGCGGGTTGCCCAGTCGGTTGAGTCGGAGCAGCCTGAGGCTGTGCTCCAGATGGAGCTTGTACAGCGCTATTGCCTGAATTAGCCGATATCGAACTGTTTACAGCTGTTGCTGTGGTTTGCTGGCTATTGGCAGCCGGTGTTGGTTGTGTACCACCAGTTTGTGCGTTGGCTGCTGTACTCGCAGCCCCATTTTGGGGGGCGGTATTAACTAGAGTCGCTGTGGCACTCGTGCTTGCTGAGGCGTTGGTTGCAAGCGGTGTTTGCTGTAAGACTGTTACGGTCGTGGATGAGCCTGCCGGTACCAGCTGGTTTAGCTGCTGGCTTAACGCTGTTGGTGTTTGGCCTGTTGTCGGTACAGGAGTGGCTGGCACACGTGTTGTGCTTGACGCAGGGTTAGGAGGTGTTTGAGCCGTAGTAGTTGATGTTTGCGTTGATGAAGTGTTGGGTGCGCTTGCTTGATTTTGAATGTTAACGGTTAAATTGCCGTTATTATCGCGCGCTACAGTGACTTGGCTGCCCTGCGCAATCGGTTGTCGAGTTTGTAGCTCCATCAAACGGCTTTGTGATTCAACTTTTATTTTAAAAACCTGCGGGTTTAGTTGGTCTTGCGAGACTTGTTTAACGGTCCCTTGCAAAGATTCCCCCGGATTGAGCGTTACTGCGCCCTTAGTTGTTGGGCTGCTACTATCCAATCGAGTTAAAGATTGTGGGTTAACCATTGCCATGCGTCAGGTTTCCGTTCTTATGTTACAGGCTCAGTATCAATTGATTGTGTGTGTATCGTAAATCACAGTGACGGAGATTAGCTATTAAATAGCGCCACCACTCTCAATGCGCGTGCAATACGCGCGTTATGTGATGCAGAGCAATCCACATGCCTGTCTTATTTTGTATATAATGCACACCGTATTAATCGGCCAACGTCCGATTTAGTGTAGCGCTAACCCGTTTAAAGCGCAGTGTTTGAGGAAGAGGTGTGCTAGAACCCCTGCTAAAAATTGTCGACCTTTTTTGCGAACGTGATGAGCGCATCTTATTCGAGCAACTATCTTTTGACGTCCAAGCTGGGCAGCTAGTTCAAGTTGTTGGCCCTAACGGAAGTGGCAAAACCACCTTGCTTCGTATTTTAAGCGGCTTGTCGTCTTCTTATGAGGGGGAGTTGTTCTGGAAAGGAGACCCCATGGCCGATGTGCGGGAAGAGTTTGCCGCCTCTATGCTGTATTTTGGTCATCAGCCGGGGGTTAAAGGTGCTTTAACGCCGGAAGAGAATCTACGTTGGTACGCCGCTATTCACCCCAGTATTGATGAGCGGGATTTGCATCAAGCACTGAACAAAGTAGGGTTGGCAGGTTACGAAGATGTTCCATGCCACTCATTATCGGCAGGTCAAAATCGACGCGTGAGCTTGGCCCGTTTATATATGACTCATGCGCCCTTGTGGATTTTAGATGAGCCGTTTACCGCAATTGATAAACGTGGGGTCGCTGAAAAAGAAGCGCTGCTTGCCCAGCATGTGGAGCAAGGGGGGAGCGTTATTTTGACGACGCATCATGATCTAAGTCACTCAGGTCCAGTAACACGCCTTAACCTTGAAGAGTATATGGGAACTTGATGACCAGTATGCACACTAATACCTCTGATGAGTCGCTGTGGCGGTTATTTAGCGCTGTTTTGAAGCGCGACTTGTTACTTAGCTTTCGTAGAAAGAGCGATCTAGTTAACCCGCTGATCTTTTTTTTGATGGTGGCTACTTTATTTCCTTTAGGCGTGAGCCCTCAACCTGCTGTGTTATCAGAGATAGCGCCGGGTATTGTATGGGTCGCGGCCTTGTTAGCAACTCTCTTATCTTTAGATAGCCTATTTCGTTCGGACTATGAAGATGGGACTTTAGAACAGGTGATTTTGAGCCCTCAACCCCTTATGGTTGTCTGTTTCTCAAAAGTCGTTGGGCATTGGATGACCACGGGATTGCCGCTCACGCTGATGTCTCCATTAATTGGCATGATGTTGTTTTTGCCAGCGCAAGGCATGCTAGGGCTGATGAGTAGTTTGTTAGTAGGGACTTTTACATTGAGCTTAATTGGTGCGATTGGCGCAGGGCTTACGGTTGGTTTAAAGCGCGGTGGGGTCTTAATCTCTTTAGTCGTGTTACCTCTTTATATACCAGTACTCATTTTTGGTACAGGCGTTGTGGAGGCAGCAGCGATGGGTGTGCCTTATGATGGATTTTTAGCCATTATGGGGGCCATGTTAGCGTTAGGTTGTGTGTTAGCGCCGGTGGCGATTAGCGCAGCGGTCAAAATTTCGGTGAGCGGTTAGGGTCTTTATATGGCGGGTAAAAAATGGATGCCTCGATGGTTTTATCAATTGGCATCGCCACGTTGGTGTTACGAGTTTACCGGTAAGTTGTTGCCTTGGATTGCTGCCATAGCGGGGCTATGCCTGGTGGGTGGCGTTGTATGGTCGCTTATGTTTGCTCCTGCCGATTATCAGCAGGGTAACAGCTTTCGTATAATGTACATCCATGTCCCATCCGCTATCCTCGCACAGTCGTGTTATATGTTAATGGCGATAGCGGGTGCCATTGGTTTGATTTGGAAAATGAAGGTTGCCGATATGGTGGCGTATAGCTGTGCGCCTATTGGTGCCAGCATGGCTGTTATTGCTCTAGTCACAGGAGCCATTTGGGGTAAACCGACGTGGGGGTCTTGGTGGGTTTGGGATGCTCGACTTACCTCTATGCTTATTCTGCTGTTTCTTTATATGGGTGTTATGGCAATGCATGCCGCTATGGAAAGCGAGTCCATGGCCGCCAAAGCAGCATCGGTGCTATCACTGGTTGGCTTGGTGAATATTCCTATCATCAAATATTCGGTTGATTGGTGGAATACCTTGCATCAACCTGCCACTTTCACTCTGACAGAAAAGCCTGCTATGCCGGCCGAAATGTGGATGCCTTTGTTGGTGATGGTGATTGGCTTTTATTGTTTTTTTGCTGTGTCGCTAATGATGCGGCTTCGTACCGAAATTCTTCGCCGCGAGCGGCGTGCTGGCTGGGTGCGTGAACTCATCGTAGCTGGCACTAGTGATAAGGGGTGATTGTGCAGTTTTCTACCTTTTCTGAGTTTATCAATATGGGCGGCCACGGCCTCTATGTTTGGTTGGCGTATGGTATCGCATTGGCGATTATTACGGCGAATATACTAATGCCCATTCTTGCTCGTAAAGCTCTGATCAATAATCTGGTACGTCGTGCTCGTCGAGAAAAGCACCAAGCGAGTCGCCAAGAGAGTCAAAAACTATGAATGCGAAACGTAAAAAACGCTTAATCCTTGTGCTGTTTTTAGTATTTGGGGTGGCTGCTGCTGTCAGTTTGGCGCTCTACGCGTTGAATCAAAACATTAATTTATTTTACTCGCCAACTCAGATTAACGCTGGCGAAGCGCCCGAAGGTGCTCGTATACGTGCAGGAGGCATGGTGGTAGATGGGTCTGTAATACGGGATCAAAATAGTTTGCATGTTGCCTTTGAAATAACTGATTACGACAAAACGGTCCCTGTGGAGTTTACTGGGATTTTGCCTGATTTATTTCGCGAGGGGCAGGGGATAGTGGCTCAAGGTTCTATGGACGCTAACGGCGTTTTTCAGGCTGATGAAGTACTTGCCAAGCACGATGAAAACTACATGCCGCCCGAAGTGGCAGAAGCCCTAAAAGCATCGGGCAATATGCCAATGCCAGAAAAAGAGACGTACAACAAATGATCCCTGAAATTGGCCAATATGCGCTCGTTTTAGCGCTCACTTTATCTGTTTTCCTAGCGGTAGTGCCGTTATACGGTGTTTTTGTCGGCAATAGCTTGTGGATGAATTATGCGCGACCGCTAGCCAAGGGGCTGTTTCTCTTCTTGCTGATCAGCATGGCTTGCTTGGTATATAGCTTTTTGACGGATGACTTTTCGGTTGCCTATGTAGCCAACAACTCTAATAGCAAACTGCCCGTCTATTACAAGTTTAGTGCTGTTTGGGGTGGTCACGAAGGCTCGTTGTTGTTGTGGATTCTGATATTGGCCGGGTGGACATACGCTGTTGCTGTAAAAAGTAAAGGGTTGCCGCTTGATATCGTGGCCCGTGTGTTATCGGTGATGGGCATGATTAGTGTCGGTTTTACGCTGTTTACCTTAGTCACTTCTAGCCCGTTTGAGCGCTTATTACCCAACACGCCTCTGGAAGGCGGTGACTTAAACCCTTTGCTTCAAGATATAGGCCTGATCATCCATCCGCCTATGTTATACATGGGTTATGTTGGTTTTTCTGTGGCCTTTGCTTTTGCTATCGCTGCGTTGATGAGTGGCCGTTTAGATGCGGCTTGGGCACGGTGGTCTCGTCCGTGGACCAATGTGGCATGGGCCTTCTTAACCTTAGGTATTGCGCTAGGGAGTTGGTGGGCGTATTACGAACTCGGCTGGGGAGGCTGGTGGTTTTGGGACCCAGTAGAAAATGCGTCATTTATGCCGTGGCTTGTGGGAACGGCGTTAGTCCACAGTTTGGCAGTTACCGAAAAGCGTGGGGTCTTTAAAAGCTGGACGGTATTACTTGCTATTTTTGCCTTTTCATTAAGTCTGCTGGGTACTTTTTTGGTGCGCTCGGGTGTGCTCACCTCTGTGCATGCGTTTGCCACTGATCCAGAGCGTGGCTACTTTGTATTGGCGCTCTTGGCTATCACGATTGGTGGATCATTTTTATTGTATGCCATCAAAGCGGCTCACGTTAAAAGTGAGTCCAGCTTTGAGTGGCTATCCCGCGAAACCTTTTTGCTGCTCAATAACGTTGTGCTGGTGGTGATCTGTTTAATGGTATTACTGGGAACCTTGTACCCATTGGTGATGGATGCCTTGGGGCTGGGTAAAATCTCGGTAGGGCCTCCTTACTTCAATGCCATGTTTGTTCCGTTAACATCAATATTGGCCGTCTTGCTGGGCATAGGTTCTTTGGCGCGCTGGAAAAAAACTGAATCACGTTATTTGGTGCAGCAGTTGTGGTTACCAGCGGTTATCGCTGTCATCAGTGGGGTTGCTATCACGTACTGGGTGTATGCAGGCTTGGATGTCACAACCATTGTGGGTATTACCTTAGCTGTTTGGGTTTTGCTTTCGGTATTACGCGATGTGCTGAATAAAGTGATGACTAAAATCCGCGCAGGCTCCGCTCCTTTTAGTGGCTTAACTCGCCTTTCACGAAGCTATTACGCTATGACTTTAGCGCATTTAGGGCTAGCGGTTTCTATTGTGGGGGTGTGTTTAGTTTCTGTGTACAGTGAAGAGCGTGATTTACGTATGGCGCCTGGCGATACTTTAGAGTTTGCGGACTACACCTTTATATTTGAAGGATCACGCAAAGTCCAAGGCCCTAATTTTATTGCGGATCAGGGTGTGTTACGAGTGCTTAAGTCGGGTGAACCGTACATTACCATGCACCCTGAAAAACGAGTGTATCAGGCACGTGGAAATATGATGACCGAAGCTGATATTGATGCGGGCTTATTCCGGGATTTGTATGTAGCGCTGGGCGAGCCATTAACCGACGGTGCTTGGGCCGTGCGGATTCAGCACAAACCTTTTGTGCGTTGGATTTGGTTAGGTGCACTAATGATGACAGCCGGTGGCTTGTTGTCCGCAACCGACCCTCGTTATCGTAAACAATTGATGCGCAAGCTAGTACCTGCCTGAGGCTCTTATGAAACGTTTATTTTTATTTATTCCTTTGGTTGTTTTTATCGCACTCGGTGCTCTGTTCTGGAAAGGCCTCACGTTAGACCCCACTGAGCTACCAACGGCTTTGCTGAATAAACCGGTCCCCGCCTTTTCACTACCGGCGCTTGCCGCTGAAGATGGCTTACTCACCCAAGAGAGCCTCAAAGGGAAGCCGGCACTGCTTAACGTGTGGGCGACATGGTGCCCAACCTGTAAAGAAGAGCATGCCCAGCTGAACAAAATAGCACGTGAAGAGGGCGTCACTATTTATGGGATTAACTACAAAGACGAAAGAGCTGCCGCGAATGACTGGTTAGCTCGTTACTCAAATCCGTATGTGCTCAATATCTATGATGAGGCAGGTAGCCTAGGGCTTGATTTAGGTGTGTATGGCGCCCCAGAAACATATGTGCTGGATGCGGATGGCATTATTCGTTATCGGCATGTGGGTGCGGTAGATCAGGCGGTATGGGAGCAGCTACGTAGCATTATGAAACAGGTTAGCGAGCCGTCTCAGCAGGAGGGCGCAGGCTAATGCGTGCTTTAATACTTATCCTGTTAAGTGCTTTTGCTTTACCTGCATTTGCCGCCATTGATACCTATGAATTTACCGATGATGCCGCGCGTGAGCGCTTTCAAGAGTTAACGGCTGAGCTGCGTTGCCCAAAGTGTCAAAACCAAAATTTAGCTGATTCAAACTCGCCAATAGCGCAAGACTTACGCCGAGAGGTTTATCGTATGGTCGAAGCTGGCGATAGCGACCAAACCATTGTCGATTTTATGGTTGCTCGTTATGGCGAATTTGTTTTGTATCGACCGCGCCTTACAGGCTATACCTGGATTTTATGGTATGGCCCCTTTGTATTGTTGGGCCTCGGTGTCATTGTGGTACTCATCTTGGGTCGCCGTAAAAAGCTAAGCAAGGCGGGCGCTCAAGCGTTCGATGCAGATAATTCAGCGCCAAACACAACGGCAGCCACCACTGACCACAATGCGCGGTTAGGCGCGTTACTTAAAAGTACTGATAACAGCGATCACGCTGGCAAACAATCTGATCAGCCAGTTAATAAGGAAACACCATGATTCAGCTATGGGCTGGTATAGCGTTACTGACATTGTTAGCTTTGGCTTTTATTTTTCTTCCGTTTGCAAAAACACGAAAACAGCATGAAGCGGCCATTGATCGTACAGAAGAAAATATTCACATTTTCAAAGAGCGCTTGGCTGAATTAGAAGCTGAGCGTGATGCCGGCACGCTTCAGCCAGCAGCATTCGATGAATTAAAGTTAGAACTCGAAAAAAACTTACTAGAAGACGCTGAAGGCCAACCTAGTTCAGTCAATGCCGAATCCACCACGGTTGTTGGTAAACCGCAGTTAATGGCGGTGATGCTGATTGCCACCTTAATCCCAGTCATGGGTTTAGGTTTGTATCATCAATACGGCAATGCTGATTTAGTGGAGCTAACGCTGAATCGTCAAGATCAGCCGTTTGCTAAAGAAGGTCGTCAACCAACAGTGGAAGAGGTTGTTGGTCTGTTAGAAGCTGAACTGGCTAAAAAGCCCGACAATGCAGAGGGCTGGTACGTGCTGGCGACCACCTATATGAATATGGGTGAGTTCACTAAGGCGACTGAGGCCTTCCAAAAAGTATTGTTGATACTGCCAAGCGAATCGCCGCAGTATCCGTTAGTTATGGGACAGTATGCACAAGCATTGTACTTTGTGAATGGCGATGTAACGGATGAAGTTCGTCAGCAAATTGAACTCACATTAGAGCGCGAGCCAAATGAAGTAACTGCGTTGGGCTTGAGTGGAATTGACCAGTACTCCCAAGGTAATTTTAACCAAGCCATCAGTGTTTGGAGAAAAGCATTAGAATTTGCGGAACCAGAAGCGGCAGAATCAATCAAAAACGGAATACGTAGTGCATTAACCAGTTTGGAAGAGGCCGGAGAACCCTTGCCAGATGTTCCAGAATTGGTCGATGTCGCACTACCGCTAACGGTATCAATCTCGTCTGAGTTGTTAGCACAGTTATCGCCAGATCAGCCGGTCTTTATTTTTGCACGGGCAGTCGGTGGTAAAATACCTGTTGCTGCTGCGCGTTTTACAGTCAAAGATTTACCAATAACGATTAGCTTAGATGATTCTATGGCCATGACACCGCAAATGCGATTGTCATCTCAGAGTGAAGTTGAAGTGGGAGCCCGTATCTCGATGAGCGGCCAACCACAGGCTTCACCCGGCGATTTAGCGTCACCCTTACTAACCGTTACCGTAGCGGAACAGGAAGAACCGCTTAACTTACTTATTGATCACGTTGTTCAGTGAGAAGGATCGGTTTATAGTAACGATAATAAACGCTTAACATTGCTGGGGATTGTTTTTACATCATGGATATCGGCTTAAGAGAATGGCTTATCATCGGCGGGGTGTTGGTGATCGGACTGATTATCTTTGATGGTTGGCGTCGCGTACGCGGTCAGCGCGACACCTTGAAGATCGATATAGACGGTAAATTCACCGAAGGTGCTGACTTTGGTGAAGACGGGCATCATAATCCTGAGCTACCTAACGGTGGTGCACGTCTTAAACCTCATGAGCATTCGCCACCGTCTTCTGAGCAGCCTGCTTTTAACAGCCGCCAAGATTACGCACCTGCGTCGGCTCGGCCGGCACAACACGCCAAGGTGGCTGATAACCCAACGGCGTATAACAAGACTAGTGCGTCGGACAATGTTGATTCGCATGCCCTGGATCTTGGGATTAGTGCGCATCAAGATTCGCCGCTTTCAGCTCCTGACTTTTCACAACCGGCAGATGACCCCTACGTTGCTGAAGCTTATGACGTGCCCGCATCAGAACCTGAGCCAGTTAAAGAGCCTAAACCAGAGCCGTTAGTCGCATCCAATGCGTCAGCAAAAAGCCAACAAGCGGCAGTGGACCATCAGCCAGCCGTTGAGCCAGCTGGCCTAGCTGATAATGCGCAAGAGTCCATCGAAGCGGTGACTAGCTCATCGGACGATTATTCAGATATCGCATCAGATAATGATGAAGACATTCATGAACTAGACCCACTGTTTGATGATATTCCTGAGATTGTCTCGCGACCGCGTCCTGCGGCTAGCTCTGCGCCGGATGTTGAGCCAGAATTTACCGCGATAGACGACGTGAGTGAACCGCATCAAGTACCGACATCAGACATCATTCATCAAGACTTGAAAGATCCAGTGGTTGCGGCGGCGATAAACGCTGAAGAAACGACAGATATTGATCCGTTAACCTTGGAACAGCATGATGCCAATGCTTATGGCTCTTATAAGGTTCACACGCCTGAACAAATGCACGCTGAAGCTGAAGCGTCGGACGACTATCCAACATCAGACGCAGAAGTAGCTAACGAGCGCAGCGATGAGAAGAGCGAAGCGGATATTGATCTAGAACAGCCCGTCACTGTGCTTATGCGTCAGTTTACCGCTGAGCGTGAAGAGGCGCGTATCCAACAAGAAATGTTTGATATGCCAGAGCCAGAGCCTGCACACACCAGTGTAAAAGATAGTGGGCAAGGCAATGCAAAAGAAAGTGCCGTGAGCCAATTGGCCGCAAAAGCGCAAGCGGTTGCGTCGGCGCTGAGTTCGGCCAAGCGTAAGCAAGCAGCGCCAGAACAACAGCTTCAACCAAAGCCTCAAGCACAGTTAGAGCCAGAGTGGGAGCAAGAGGAACCTGTTGAAACAGCACCGCTCACACCTCAGCCAGAGCCTAAAAAGGCGGTTGCGCAAGAGCCAGCCCTGCCAGCCGAAGTACCAGAGCAAGACTCGCTGTTTGATGATCCGCTCATAGAAGGGGCGCATGTTGACCGTAAAGCGCGCGAGCATCCACCGGAGCCGGATGAGGTGCTGGTGATTACCGTCGTAGGCAAAGAACAACCGCTTAACGGCAAGCAGCTGCTTAAATTGGTCCTAGCTTGTGAAATGCGTCATGGAGATATGGACTTATTCCATCGCTTTGAAGATGGCATCGATAAAGGGGCTGTGCAGTTCAGTATGGCTAATGCGGTTAATCCGGGTACCTTCCAGCTCGAAACTATGGCGGATATGGAAACGCGTGGCGTGAGCTTTTTTATGTCCATGAGCGAACCCGAAGACCCGAAGAATGCCTTTGAATGTATGCTGGCGACAGCCGAAACGGTGGCCGCCCACTTAGATGGCGACCTGTTGGATGAGAACCACTCAGTGATGGGTTCTCAAACCAAAATGCATTACCGAGAACGTATACGCGAGCATGAAATGCATAAGCGCATCCGTCGCGGTCGATAAATAAGGGCGTAAGCCCTTTTTTATTGCGTCTTTCTCTGCCTTATTTGTCCGTTTTACGATAGTTTATGCTGTCTTTGAATAACTGAAATGCCTAAGCCCATGCCTACCGAAACACCAGTCGATACCGCTTTACTTAACGAGCTTCACCAATTACGCGAAACGCTTGAACAGCACAGCTATAAATATTATGTGTTGGATGAGCCAAGTATTCCTGATGCGGAATATGACCGCCTGTTTAATCGTTTGAAAGCAATCGAGGCTGATCATCCCGAGTTGATCACTAGTGATTCTCCTACACAGCGTGTGGGGAGTGCTCCCGTTGCTGGTTTTGAATCAGTGCGGCATGAAATCCCTATGCTCTCGCTGGATAATGCGTTTTCTGAAGAAGACTTAAGTGAATTTGACCGTCGTGTGCGTGATCGCCTGGGTGATACCGCTTTAGTCACCTATGCCTGTGAGCCAAAGTTAGATGGTATTGCTATCAGTTTGATGTACGAAAAAGGCGTGTTAGTTCGCGGTTTGACGCGGGGCGATGGCGCAACCGGAGAAGATATCACCCACAATGTTCGCACCGTACAATCTATACCTCTTAAACTGATGGGGAAGGTTCCCGATCGGTTAGAAGTGCGTGGCGAAATCTACTTACCCAAAGCCGGCTTTGCGACCATTAATGAACGAGCAAAAGCCAAAGGTGAAAAGCTATTTGTTAACCCGCGTAATGCGGCAGCAGGCAGTTTGCGCCAATTGGATGCGCGTATCACAGCAACCCGACCACTAGAAATGTGTTGTTATGGCATTGGTGTTGTTGAAAACACGCCAGATGATGAGGACAACCACGCTGTGCTTATGCCAGATAATCACTATGACGTGATGCATCAGTTACAAGCGTGGGGGTTTAAAATCAACAAGCACTTGGAGAAAGCGGAAGGGGCCGTTGGTTGCCATGATTACTACCAACGTATGGCTGAGTTGCGCAACTCGCTGCCTTACGAAATTGATGGCTTGGTTTTTAAAGTGAATAACTATGGGCTGCAGCAAAAGCTCGGGTTTGTTTCGCGCTTCCCGCGTTGGGCGATTGCCCATAAATTCCCAGCGCAAGAAGAAATAACCCAAATAGAAAATATAGAGTTCCAAGTGGGTCGCACGGGGGCCGTTACTCCCGTGGCGCGTTTAACGCCTGTGTTTGTTGGTGGGGTTACGGTGAGTAACGCGACTCTGCATAACATGGATGAAATTGAACGCTTGGGTGTGCAAGTTAAAGATTGGGTTATTATTCGTCGCGCCGGAGATGTGATTCCACAGATCGTCAGTGTAGTGACCGAAAAGCGCCCAGCGGATGCGCAGCCTATTGTGATTCCTGCGCATTGCCCAGTGTGTGGCGCGGATGTTGAGCGTGTTGAAGGCGAAGCCGTATCACGGTGCAGTGGCGGAGTTAGTTGTTCGGCACAGCGCAAAGAAGCATTACGCCATTATGCCTCGCGTAAAGCATTAGATATCGAAGGCTTTGGTGAAAAGTTGATTGATGTTCTGGTTGATAAAAAGCTGCTGAACTCGATTGCGGATATTTATCGCCTTACCCATAACGAAATAGCCACGCAAGACCGCATGGGCGATAAGTCGGCTACTAATGTGTTAGCCGCCATCGAGCAAAGTAAAGCCACCACATTAGCACGCTTTATTTACGCATTAGGTATTCGGGAAGTGGGTGAAGCTACCGCGCGTAATCTGGCAAAAGCATTCGGTTTGCTTGATGAGGTCATGAACGCCAGCCAAGAGCAGCTTATTGCTGTCCCGGATGTAGGGGAAATCGTTGCGCATCACATTGAAACGTTTTTCCAGCAGCCTCATAACCGCGAAGTTATTCAAGCACTGCGTGATGCTGGTGTTCACTGGCCCGAAGAGGCGCCCGTAAGTGAGGAGTCACTACCGCTGAATGGTAAAACCTACGTGCTAACCGGAACATTAGAGCAACTAACGCGTGACCAAGCCAAAGAGGCGCTTCAAGCACTAGGCGCTAAAGTGTCGGGCTCTGTCTCTAAAAAGACGGATTGCGTAGTAGCAGGCCCAGGTGCTGGCAGTAAATTAGCCAAAGCAGAATCGCTATCGATTCCTGTCTTAGATGAGCAAGGCTTAGTCGATTTACTAGCCGAGCATGGGGTAACCTTGTGATTATTCCGGCAGAAGCGCTATCACCTGATACGCTGAATGCGTTAATCGAAGAGTTTGTCACGCGCGATGGCACCGACTATGGTGATCATGAAACTGACTTGGCCACCAAAGTGTCGCAAGTTAAGGCCTTGCTGGCGCGTAAAGAGGTTGTGATTATTTTTAACGAAGCGACTGAGCAAGCGGGTATTGTTCATAAAGATCAAATTAACCAGCTTTAAGCCCAGCGTTCTAAGTGTGCTCCGGTAATAATCAGCCGGAGTAAGTCACTGCGTGTCACTATCCCTACTAATTGCTCATCGTTATTAAAAATAGGCACCGCATTGATGTGGTGCTCAACCAATGCATGGGCAATTAAGCTGGCTTCTGTATCGGGTGAAGCGGCGATCATTTGCTGGCTGTAAAAATTTGCAATACTAACGGGTGAGTTTTTCCCGTGCTCACGTACATCGCTACGTGAGATAATGCCAACGGGCTTATCATCGGCATCGACTGTGATTAAATGGCCCACTCCCAAAACCTCCATTCTGTCCCAGGTTGCTTGGAAGGTGGTTTCTCTTGGGATGGTGTGGACGGGTTGAGACATTATTTGCTCGGCAGTAATGCCGCGTGGCCGTTCTTGAATACCGGCGGGTTTTTCATACACGATATCCTTTGGTGGTGGGCGAGAGCGTGCATGATTTTCGGCTTCTAAAAGGTGAGTGAAGTTTTCGCCGTCAGCATCAACTCGGCGTTCTCGGCCAGCAGCATCGTGTGCTGCTTTCGCTTGGGTTAACCCATCAATACCTTGCGCCGGGAATTGAGACTCCACCGGCGTTTGTATCCGGTAGCCAGCATCAATAATAATTAACGACATGGTGACTCCTGTTCTGTTTTACGGGGAGTGCTTTATTCAATCTACCTATATAGAGTCGTTATCGGCCAATCTTGTTCCGTATCAAGTCTTTAATAATGAATCGAGCTGGATGCAGCGCATCAGACATGGGTTTGTGTATGGGTAATGGTTCGCCTGTTATCAAACAAGCCAGGTATTCGGCACACAAGGGTGCGGTAATTAATCCTTTTGATCCATGCCCCATAGAAAGGTAAAGATTAGGTTGTAAGGGGGCGGGTGATTCCTCAAAGGGCCATTTCCGATCATTGCGTAACTTGTTGTAACGTCTTACATAGGCATCAAAATCAGGTGCAGGCCCTGCAATAGGCATATAGTCCGGTGTTGCACAACGAAACCCGACTTTAGCGTGCCACTGATTTGTCGGCGGTAAGCTGTCGGCTAGCTTAGGTGCCATTTTGCCCAGTGTATTGAGGTTGTAATCGTGATCTTCTGGGCGCACTTCATCGGTAACCTTGTGTAGGTCAAAGGTTGCACCAAAATAAAGATTATTTTCGACAGCAGGGCAGCAGTACCCGTCGCCACATATAATTGTGTTTAGCGAGTGTTTAGTATCATTCGTTGTCTCATGATCATTGTCTGAGGCCTGCGGAGCGACGGGTGCAGAAGAGACCTGACCGCGAATAGGTTTGAGGGGCAATTGGCTTAGCAGCGTTAAGGTTTTGGCATCATGCGCATTGGCAACCACAACGGCATCTGCTGTTAACTCACCCTGATGGCTGATGATTTGCCAGCGATGAGCGTCTGTTGTTGCACCTGTTGGGCAAGGCCGTAAATTGAGCTCTGTCACCTTAGCATGGGTGGTTAAGGTAATTAATGGGTGATCAATGAGCGCTTCACACAAGGCTTTGGGGTAAACCCAGCCAGCGCGAGGAAAAAACAGCCCTGAATGTGGGATAGCTGTGTTGGCGATGCGCGATGCTTCTTCGGCTGTCACCGCCTTTACAACCGCTTGGCTCAACGCATTGTTAGCTAACAGCTGTTGTTGACGTTGGGCTTCTTTTTCTGAGGTTGCTAATTGCAGTAACCCGCACTGGTCTGCTCGCTTACCATCCAGTAAACGATGAATCTTTAGCAGCCTTAGTGTGTACTCTAAGCCCGTTAGGTGCAGTTCGCCGCTGAGTGTAGGGTCAACAGGCAGCTTGGCGTACAAGGCTCCTTGTCGGTTTCCGGACGCTTGTTGGCAAATCTCATCACCTTGTTCTAATAAGGTGACACGTACCCCGCGGCGGGCGAGGGCTTCGGCTGTTGTGCAGCCTGCTAACCCAGCGCCAATAATCACGACGTGCTCGGGGGCTTTAGCAGGGCTGGGTAATGTAAACCAAGGGGTTGGCAAACGTGGCGGTTTTGGTGTGGGTTGCGGAACATCGTTAACCCACGGGTGTTCGGTATTAAAAGGCAGCGTTGAATGCCCTACAAAGTAGCCTTTTTGCATATCACGTTTGGTGCCATGCCCTGTGGCCCGTTCTACTAAAAAGCCTTCTTGTTGGAGGCCTCGCCTAACCGTACCGGCGATGGTAAACGTCGAGAAATGAGTGGCTAGTGCTAGCTCTTCGTTAGTGTGGCTCAATCGGCTGATAGCCGCGAACAAATCAGGGCTCCACATCGCTGGATTTTTAGCGGGGGCAAACCCATCTAAGAACCACGCATCTACTCGGTTGTGCTGTGGGCTGAGCTGCTCAAAGCTTTGGGTGGCATCACCTAAACACAGAGTCAGGTAGCAGCGGCCGTTATTTAAAATAAAACGGTGCATGCCTTTAATCGCTGGTGGGTATTGGTCAAGTAATTGCTGTGTGTAGGCGGCAAACGCCGGAAAACTCGTTAATGCGTGCTCTAGATCAGCATGCGTTAGAGGAAACAGCTCGGTAGACAAAAAGTAAAGCCGCTGCGTGGCTTGCTTGTGGCAGCGATCAATCAATGCCAATAAGCAAAATAGATTAGTACCCGTGCCAAAGCCTGTTTCGCCAACCGATAAAAAGTGGTGCTTGAATAGACCTGTATCAAGCCGTACTGGCAGGTTGTTGCCTTTGATAAACACGTGTTCGGTTTCTGCCGTGTTATCATGCTCGTTAAAATAGATGTCATCAAAGGTTTCTGAGCGGGGCTTACCATTGGGCCAAATTAACTGGGCGTTACGCGGTTGCATGGGTGGTCGGTTCCGAAACTTAGGTAAAATGATGACTTACTCTACGATTCAATAATACATTGAAAGTAAAGCAAGATAGGGTCTGTCGCTATTATACCCAATGTAATAAGATACAGGCGCTAATTAGGATATTAAAGGGAGTCGCGTTGTGCGATTAATAGTTAAGCGCAGTGCACAGTTCGTTGGCATTGCAATGACAGGTTTATTAACAGTTGGCTGCGCGTCGCAGCAAGCTAACAGTGGCTACACAGCTGCATCTCTCTCTCAGCCGATACAGTATCTACCGGCAGAATTCTCCCAAACGCTTTCGACTGCACTTAGCGGTTCTAGCCAGTTCTTTGCGGCCAGCCCATACGGGGATCAGGTCACTATCGAGTTTCAATCACCTTATTTTGCCGCTAGCGGCGCTACGTGTCGCCAGTTAGTTGTGAGCAATCAAGCAAGCAGCGTTAAGTTGGCCTGCACGCATAATGGAACTCAATGGTATTCGGCTCGCTCGCTAGTGGCGGGTTCAACACTTTAAATCGATAAGCCTAATCAACACACGCGGGTTAGGCTGTACAGGTTATCTAGATGTTAAACAGAACAACACTCGTTTTAGCTGGTTTTTTATCTCTCATCTCGGCATCGGCAAACGCTTTAACGATTAATACAGGCACTGGCGGATTGGATGCTTCCCAGCAAGCACAGTCTATTGATGAACCCGTAAATGACGTGCCAAATACCAATTGGCGTACAGGCACTTACGGGCCACAACACAATACAATGCCACAAGGCTTTGATACAACGGTACTGCCTTATGGTACTCAGCTCTTTACTGGGGGCTTTAGAGGCACCCGTTCGGATGGCTTTAATCCGGATTATAAAGTAGCCCCGGGTGATTTAATCACGCTTCGTTTATGGGGCGCCGTAGAAATTGAACGAGCATTACCTGTAGATGCTAAGGGTTATATTTTTATCCCTACCGTTGGCCCTGTTTCTGTACAAGGCACATCGTTGCAAGCTCTCAACAGCCGTGTAAAAGCAGCGGTATTAACCGTGTACCCTGAAAACGTGAATGTGTACACCAACTTGCAAGGCACTCAACCGGTTGCCGTATTCGTGACAGGCCAAGTCGAAAACCCAGGCCGTTACGCTGGTACGCCAAATGATTCGGTGCTCTACTTTTTAGATCAAGCAGGCGGTATTGATGATCAATTAGGTAGCTTTAGACAAGTGCGTGTATTGCGAAACGGTAAAACTATCGCAACGGTTGATCTCTATAGCTTCTTAAAAAATGGTGTTATGCCGCGTGTACAATTTCGTGATGGCGACACCGTTGTTGTTGATCAGCGCCAATCCGCTGTATTAGTCAGCGGTGAGGTAGAGCGTGACTATTTATACGAGCTAAACCTTTCGGAAACTGATGGCGGCCACCTATTGCGTTATGCACCCACCAAACCGGGTATTACGCATGTCCTAGTACGTGGTATCCGTGGTGAAGGCTTATTTTCTAAGTACTACACGCTAAATGAATTTAAAACAGCCCAGTTAAATGACGGTGACGAAGTCTTATTTAGCGCGGACCGCCGTGAAGACACCATCGTGGTACAAGTTGAAGGTAGCTACTATGGCCCTTCACGTTATGCGATTCCTAACGATGCCACACTCACCAGCCTGCTGGATAACATTAGTGTGCCGCAACACCTCACAGAAACGCGCAGCATCTCAATACGCCGCGAAAGTGTAGCTGAGCGTCAGCGCCAATCATTGATGGAAAGCTTGCGCCGCTTAGAAACCACCTACCTAGGTGCTTCGTCTTCTACTCCTGAAGAAGCCGAAATTCGTGTAAAAGAAGCCGAACTTATCAGCCAGTTTATCGAGAAAGCCTCAAAAGCTGAGCCTACTGGCCGCATGGTGGTTGCCAACAACGGCAAGATAGCTGACATTCGCCTGCAAGACGGAGACATCATCACTATCCCCGAAGCCACAGATTCCTTGTTAGTGAGTGGTGAAGTACTCATACCACAAGCGGTTGTCTATACACCAGGCGACAACGTAAACGATTACGTAGAGCGCTCGGGTGGTTTTACGCAACACGCGGATGATGAGAATATCCTAGTAGTGCGCCTCAATGGAGAAGTATTAAAAGCAAGCGATGCGCGCCTACAGCCGGGTGATGAGATATTAGTATTGCCGCATGTACCTACTAAAAACCTACAGCTAGCAACCAGCCTCACACAAATTGTTTATCAATTAGCCATAGCCACAAAAGTAGCGCTGGATTTGTAAGATGAGTGTTTTTGAGCATACGCCGAGAACGTCACTCCAAGTGACGTTTAGCGTTTGGAAGGCCTTGTTCATACGTGAAGCGCTCCAGCGAACAATGGCCGAGCGTTTTTCATGGTTTTGGATGATCGCTGAGCCAATCGCTCAAGTGATCATGTTTGTAGGTATTCGTGAAGTCATTGGTAAACTTAATTTAGTTGCTGGTGCAGATTATGTACCTTGGCTTGTCGTAGGAATGATGACTTTCTTTGTATTCAGAGAAGGGATGATGAGGTCCATCGGCGCGGTAGAAGCTAATAAGGGGCTATTTTCGTATCGACAAGTAAAGCCTGTTGATACTGTTCTCATGAGAAGTGTGGTTGAAGGTATACTGAAAACCTTTGTATTCATCTTGCTGATTATGGGCTTAGAGCTAGTCGGTATAAGTTGTTTACCTGCTGACCCTTTTTTTGTGATTCTGTTTTGGCTGCTGGCTTGGTCATTAGGGCTGGGGGCTGGCTTATTCTTCTCTGCTGCTAATGCGCTAGTGCTAGAAACAGGCATCATAGTCCGCATCATTAGCTTCCCGCTTTATATCCTTTCCGGTGTGATGTTTCCTCTAAACTTTTTACCGCATTATATGCAAGAACTGCTCTTGTTTAATCCAGTATTGCATCTAGTTGAACTGATGAGATCAAGCTTCTTTGAAGGCTATCGTCCTGTTAATGGTATCTCGGTGCAATATGTGATGTGGTGGGCGCTAATACAAATAGCATTAGGTTTGGCCATGCATCTGCGATTTGAATTCAGGATTAAAGCGGCATGATTGAAGCTAAAGGCCTTTATAAAAGGTACCGCCATCACACCTCTAAAGATTGGGTGCTTAAAGACTTAAATTTTAAAATTCCGACTGGCGTTAGTGTTGGGTTAGTAGGCTCAAACGGCGCTGGAAAATCGACCCTTTTACGGTTGATTGGTGGAATGGATACACCAGATAAAGGGGAGCTTACGCGAAATTGTCGTGTTTCTTGGCCAATTGGTTTGGCTGGTGGCTTTCAGGGCACAATGACCGGACGGCAAAACTGCACGTTTGTAGCGAGAATTCATGGAGACGATTCAAAAACAGCAGCTATTTTAGACTTTGTTCAAGAGTTTGCTCAAATAGGCAAAGCTTTTGACCAGCCAGTTAAAACATACTCAAGCGGTATGCGATCAAGATTGGCATTTGGGTTATCCCTCGCCTTTGATTTTGATGTGTATTTGTCTGATGAGGCAACCGCAGTCGGTGATGCTGTGTTTAAAGAAAAGGCTAAGAAAGCATTTAAAGATAAAGTAGGTAAAGCCAGCCTGATCATGGTTTCTCACTCTGAGGGAATATTAAAAGATCTCTGCCAAGCGGGTATTTGGCTACGTGATGGGCAGGCAATTTGGTTTGATGATATTAATGAAGCGTTATTGGCTTATCGAAAGGATATTGCGTAATGAAAGTGTGGTTTAAACGCTACCCGTACTGGTTTGTTTATACGGTAATAGTCGTTGTTGTATCGTGTTATTGGGCGTTTTTTGCTACAGATCGTTATATTTCAGAAACTAACGTTGTATTAGAAAGCCCTGAAATTACGCCGGTGGCGCTTAACTTTAGTAGTTTGTTAACGGGTGGGAACAGCTCTAAGGACTTGTTACTACTTAAAGATTATCTACTGTCAGTAGACATGATGCAGCTGTTAGATAGCCAGTTAGATCTAAGAGGGCATTACAGCAGTAGCAACATAGATCTGATATCTCGCCTGCCTAACGATGCTTTGCTAGAAGACTTTCATGAATATTATCAATCAAGAATTGAAGTCATTATGGATGATTATGCGCAAATCCTTCGTATAAAAGTTCACGCTTTTACCCCGGATATGGCGCAAAAAATAGCAAAGGCCTTATTGCGTGAAGGTGAAGCGCACATGAACCGGATGGGGCAACGGTTAGCTGAAGAGCAGGTGAAATTTATTGAAACACAAGTTGACAGCTTAGCGGGGCGCTTAGCCACGGCAAGAGATGCACTTTTAGCCTACCAAAATGAACAAGGGTTGATTTCGCCAACGTCTACCGTTGAGAGCATATCAGCGGTAGTGGCCGAATTAGAAGCGCAGCTTTCAGGTAAGCAAATTGAGAAAAGTGTCTTGCTTAACTTTCAAAGTGCAAGATCGCCCGACGTTTTGAAACTCTCTAATGAGATTAAAGCGTTAGAGGCACAAATTACCCAAGAGCGAGGCCGCATGGCTGCGAACAAGGGGAATAAGCTTAATAAAATATCAGCGGAGTACGAAACACTAGAGTTGCAGGCTAAATTTGCTTTGGATTTATATTCGAATGCACTCGCTGCTTTAGAAAATACTCGTGTAGAAGCGGTGCGCAAGCTCAAACAAGTGTCGGTTCTCCAAGCGCCGACTATGCCTGAATTTTCAGTTGAACCGCGCCGCTTTCATAATATTTTGTCTTTTATATTGATGGCGGCTTTAATCACGATGATCATTCAATTGTTAGATACCGTGATAAGAGAACACAAAGACTAATAGTGGGTGGAAAATGACTAAATCACGTAAAGGCATAATTTTAGCGGGTGGTTCAGGAACTCGTTTGCACCCACTAACCCTTGGCGTTAGTAAGCAGTTAATGCCTATCTATGATAAGCCCATGATTTATTATCCCTTATCTACGCTTATGCTAACGGGGATTCGGGATATTCTAATTATTACCACGCCTGAAGATCAGCAAGCTTTTTACCGATTACTAGGCGATGGCTCGCAATGGGGCATTAATCTGAGCTACGAGGTACAACCGTCGCCAGATGGGTTGGCGCAAGCGTTCATTATTGGTAAGTCATTTGTAGATAATTCCCCATCGGCTTTGGTTCTTGGCGATAACATATTTTATGGCCATGATTTTAATCATTTACTGATTGATGCAAATGAAAGGCAAAGCGGAGCCACGATTTTTGGCTACCACGTGGATAACCCGACTGCATATGGCGTTGCCGAATTTAACGATAAAGGCGAAGTAATAAGCTTAGAAGAAAAGCCCGAGCACCCTAAATCAAATTACGCTGTTACAGGGCTGTATTTTTACGATGAAAACGCATGTGACATGGCAGCTACTATTAAACCCTCTCACCGTGGAGAGCTAGAAATCACGGATTTAAATAGCCTTTACTTAGAACAAAATCAGCTGAATATGGCGTTGATGGGGCGTGGTTTTGCATGGCTTGATACCGGAACTCACGATAACTTACTTGCCGCGTCTCAATTTGTACAAACATTAGAAAAACGCCAAGGTTTAAAAGTATGCTGTCCAGAAGAGATAGCCTATCGAAAAGGCTACATCAATGCGGAGCAATTATTAGCAATAGCTAAGCCGCTACAAAAAAGTGGTTATGGGCAATACTTGAACAAATTATTAGATGATAAAAAACGGGTTTTTTAATGGATTTTATACCACAAGCAATCCCTGATGTTGTTTTAATCAAACCAACAGTGTTTGGTGATGAACGTGGCTTTTTTATGGAAACTTTCCGTGATGAGCTATTTAAGGAGAAATGTGGTGGCTACAGTTTTGTACAGGACAATCACTCTTCTTCAACGCGTGGTATTCTGCGGGGGTTACACTATCAGACCCACCAACCGCAAGGTAAGTTAGTACGCGTTATCTCTGGAGAAGTGTTTGATGTTGCAGTAGACCTGCGTAAATCATCGCCAAGCTTTGGAAAGTGGATAGGCGTCATATTATCAGCTTCAAATAAAAATATGCTTTGGGTCCCACCTGGCTTTGCTCATGGTTTCTATGTTTTGTCAGAACATGCAGAGTTTGTTTATAAATGTACAGACTATTATTCTCCCGAGTACGAAGTTTCATTGCAGTGGAATGATCCAACCCTAAACATTAATTGGCCTATAGTTGATAAAGCGGCTCCAATTTTATCGGCTAAAGACAGCAACGCATGCAGCTTTTCACAGGCCCCTTATTATGATTAAAAATAATAAGCGCGTTAGGGTGTTGCTAACTGGAGCTAATGGTCAATTAGGCCAAGAAATACAGAGCCTGTGTCAATCTGAACTTTATTCACTACTCGTTGATTTGCACACATGTAATAAAAGCGAACTAGACATATCGAATCCGCAATTAGTTAAGCAAGTCTTCGAAGCACTCCAACCTGATTGCATAATCAACGCAGCCGCTTATACGGCCGTTGATACTGCAGAGAATGAAAAAAGCAAAGCGTTTGCAGTGAACGCTAAAGGCCCATTAGTGTTAGCAGAGCAAGCGCAAGGTATTGGCGCTCGCCTAATTCATATCAGCACCGATTATGTTTTTGATGGAAAAGCTTCGGTGCCGTACTGCGCTAATGATAATAAAAACCCCATTAATGTTTACGGCCAGTCAAAGTCAGAAGGCGAGGACTCTGTGTTAGCCGCAAGTGCAAACAACATCGTCATAAGAACGGGCTGGGTGTATTCTGTCTATGGGAATAATTTTGTAAAAACGATGCTCCGTTTAATGAATGAGAAGGATGAACTTTCTGTAGTAGAGGATCAAATTGGCACACCAACATGGGCTAAAACATTGGCTGATATATCGCTTAAAGCCGCTGTTATGAGTGATCTCAATAAAGGGCAAGTGTTTCACTGGAGTAACGCAGGCGTAGCATCTTGGTACGATTTTGCAAAAGCCATATATGATGAAGGCCGTCGCTTAAAATTAATTCAATCGCCTTGTCGAGTTATGCCAACGCAAGCTATCAATTTTCCTGTGATCGCTAAGCGGCCTGCTTATTCAGTACTCAACAAATGTAGAGCAATCGAAACATTTAAACCTGATGTGCTGCATTGGCGAGATGCACTTACTCAAATGCTTGAACATCAAGCGTTCTTATTAGAAAAAAAGGAATGCTAATGAACAAAAGTTTACTAGTGACCGGAGGCGCAGGCTTCATTGGGGCTAATTTTGTACATTATTGGTTGCATAACCACCCCAACGATAAAGTGGTAGTATTAGATGCACTGACTTACGCGGGTAACAGGCAAAACTTACTGGGGCTAGAAGACACAGGGCGCTTTACTTTTGTTCACGGTAATATCTGCGATGAGGAGTTAGTTAGATCGCTGTTAATAGAACACCAAATAAATACCATTGTACATTTTGCTGCTGAATCACATGTGGACCGTTCTATAACAGGCCCTGATGCGTTTATTGAAACAAATATTTTAGGTACCTATTCACTTTTAAAAGCAGCCAAAGCGATATGGTTAGATGAGCCATCCAGTAAAGGTCTGCCTCCGTTGTTGCATCGTTTTCACCATGTTTCCACCGATGAGGTATATGGAACCTTAGAACCAAACGATCCCGCATTTACAGAACAAACAGCTTATGCACCTAATTCCCCTTATGCAGCTAGTAAAGCAGCCTCTGACCATTTAGTGCGCTCTTATCACCATACCTATGGGCTGCAAGTAACGACGTCTAACTGTTCGAACAACTATGGCCCCTATCACTTCCCTGAAAAGTTAATCCCATTAATCATAACTAATATTTTACTTGATAAACCTTTACCAGTGTATGGCGACGGTAAACAAGTGCGCGACTGGTTATATGTCGAAGATCATGCCAGAGGTATCGATCTAGTTCTTGCCAAAGGTAAAGTAGGAGAAAGTTATAACATTGGTGGGCATAACGAATGGCATAACATAGATATAGTGCGACTAGTATGTAACCTAATGAACGAGGCACTTAAGTACCCAGACGTTCAAGCTAAGTTCCCTCTGGCTAAGCATGCGGCAAAAGGGCAAGCTGAGCTGCTTATTACTTATGTAGAAGATCGTCTAGGCCATGATCGTCGTTATGCAATTGATGCTTCAAAAACAACGCAAGAGCTTAATTACCGCCCAGCAGAGTCATTTGAATCTGGAATTGCTAAAACTATAGATTGGTATTTAAAGAGTGATGCGTGGTGGCGTGCTTGCTTAGAAAAAGCTTTTGATGAGGAAACGTTATAATGAATATTGTGTTAAATGTAACAGAGACGGAAAGGTGGTCCGTATTAACACAGTGTATCGAAGGTGAATTTTGCCTTGCAGAAGAGATAGAAAGCGAGAAAGGTAATGGGACATATGTGCTTAATGATGTGTGCCAAGTGTCATTTATTGAAGAAATTCTGTCTAGTGAAAATATAGAAACGGTAATTGTGTTCTATCAACAGGCTGAATATTATCTCGCAGAGAAAATAAGAAATGGTGTAGAACTAATTTATGCTTCTGAAGAATGGATGGGGAGTTTATGCCAGTTAACCTTGTTGCAAAAAAAGAATCGTACTCGAATTAAACTTTATAATATAGAACAGGCTTTGGGTGAAATTCCAGTCTTAAAAAACTCATTAAATTCTTTTGGAATAAGTGTTTTAAATGAGCATGAATCAGAAGTTTCGGAGCGCGATATCTATTTTTTATGCGCTTGTCAGTTTGTGCTTCAAACAGATGAATTTAAGAATTTTAATAGATTTATGCAAGCAGTTAGTTATCCGTTTAAAGCATCAAGTAGAATTAAAATAGACGTGGAAAAGTTGATCCGTTTTTTAGAAAAAAATAAAGGGTTGATTAGAGGGATGGAACAAGAAAATCGTCTAATATCCAAACAAATAGTACGGTCACATAAGTGTATAGAAGAAAGAATATTTATGCTTAGGGATGAAAATAGGAAGTATAAAAAACTGCTACTAGACAATGATAAGCTGAAAGATTTATATGATAGTCTTAAAGAAAAATCAGAAGGGATGGTGAGAGAAAGGATAGATCTTTTAAGTAAACTAAAAACTGTTGAGTCAGAGAATTCTTTGTTAATAAAGCAGTTGCAAAATGTTCAGAATGAAATAGAGGCTATCTTTTTTAATAAAGATAATAATAACTCAGTACACCAAAAGGTGGGTAATGAATACAGTAAGATAGACTTTAAGAAAAGTTTTTTAATAAAGGAATATAAATTATCATTATTGGAGGAAGAAGTACAAGCTCTTAAAAAATCTTACATTTGGAAAGTGACTAAACCTCTGCGATTATTGAGAAAAATTATATTTAGTAAGAAAACAAAATTTCGGGATAGTGAAAGTGTAGAAGCTATTTTGTTATCTGATTTGTTTGATAGTGAATGGTATTTGGCTCAATATCCAGACGTTGCTGATTCAAAAATTAATCCTGCTGAACATTACCTGAGATTTGGTGCTGTTGAACATAGATTACCTAGTCAATTATTTGATGGCGACCGCTACATTGAAAAATACCCTGATGTAGCAGGCTCCGGGATGAACCCGTTATTACATTATATAAAGTTTGGTGAGAATGAAGGCCGCAGCATACCAAAGAAATAAAAAATACTAAATAGGTGTTTTATGAGCAACGAACCTTGTTTTATATGGATAGGGGCTGGAGAAGCTAAAGATACTACTTTGTTAGATCAGTTTTTGGATCAACACCCTAATGGCAGGGTTGTGTTAGTCGAAGCTAGATACTCATCATATAAAAAGCTGAAAAAAAAGTTTGATAATAATCAATTTGTAATCACACATAATGCGCTTGATGTTAAGTCTTTAAATAAGAAGTTTTATTTTTTTAATGTTCCTGAGTTTAGCGGTTTCGAAAGGCCCAAAGATTTGGCGCTATTATTTCCTGGGATTATAATAGAAAAAGTGGTTGAAATTAAAACTTCTGACCTTTGTGTTTATATTGATAGTTTGAATTTAGAGTTAGAAAGTAATAATCAAATTTACATTGATTTGCCTGGGCTATGCTATCCGTTCTTATGTTGTTTGTATGAGAGTGAAAAAACTAAATATTTTTCTGATATACATATATTAAATCCAAAAGTTACTTTGTATGAAAATAGTGCTAAGAGTACGGTGTTAAATCAATATCTTTTTAAAATTGGATATGATGTTTTTGAAATAAATTCAGAAGATCCTGATATACCTATAATTAGTTGTAAGAAAAACTACTTTTCAGAAAAGTATATTTTAGTAGAAAAAGAAAATCAGAATATATTGAAGGTCAACGAAGAGCTTGTTCATCAAAAAGAGGAAAAAGAAAGAGTAATATCAGAACAAATAGTTGATTTGAAGAAAAAAAGTTTAGAAATTTTAGATCTAAAAGAAGAATGTAATTCTTTGAAATGTGAAGTGCAGGAGAAAAAAAAGGTATTGGAGGCTTTAAGACTTGAGTCTGAATTTCTTGGAAGAAAAGTAGCTGATAAAGAAGCTGAAGTTTCAGGATTGGAGAACAAAAATAAAAACTATTTGAAAGAACTAGAAGTGGTAGGCGGGAAAGTACTTGAGCTTTCAAAGAAAAATGAAAAGCAATTAGCTGAATTATCTAAAAAGGACGGAACAATAGAAGAACAAAATTATAGAAATAGAATGCTAGAGCTGGAGATTACAAAGTTAGAGGCCCAGTTGGATCTTATTAAAGATGTAATACTACGGGAAAAGGTGTTTTAGCTATGAAAGACGATAATGGGAGTAGTCTAGATACTGAGTATGAGATAAAAGATACTGATTTTTATTCTGATGATTGTAATACTATTCTGCCAAGAATAAAAAAATTATGGGCATTTGGTGAGTGGGATAAAATAACAAGTGTGTCATTTGAAGATGTAGAAAATGATCCAGAAAGAGCAAAGCTAATCTTGCTAGTCTCCAGTGCATATCAGCATAAAAATGATTATGTTAATTCAAAAAAATTTATACGCTTAGCGATGAGATGGGGTTGTAATAATCAAGATGTTGCAAAAGTATGTATGGCCGATGCCTACAACGCTATAGCTAGGATTTCTGCGTTACAAACTGACGACAAAAAAGCAGAATTTTATTTCCATAAATCGGTTGATATAGGTTTTCTTAACGACGCTGAATTGATAGCGCATTCAAGAGCTGTGCGTGAAATGGCGAGTTTAGGGTTAATCCCACAAGCAAAAAAAATGGTTAGTAATAAACTGAATGAGTTAAATGATAACAATAATAAGGTAAAGGATATTAACTCTACAATATCAATACTTAGTACAGAGTTGGAATTGTTATCACATGAATTAAGCTTAGCACAGCAACGGATGCAGCTTTACGGGCCTGTTGATCGAAAAAAAGAGTTAGATGAAGAGTGGGGCGAGTCTGATAGCTTTATTGAAAACCTTAAAAAAAGATCAGTATCTCAGTTAGGTCAAGACTTATGGGTTTTATCGAAAAGTGACTATAAAAGAAATGGTTATTTTGTCGAGTTTGGTGCTACAGATGGAATATTATTAAGCAATACATATTTGCTTGAAAAGGAGTTTGGTTGGAAAGGCATTTGTGCTGAACCTAATCCCAAATTTTTTGATAAGTTAAAGGAAAATAGAAATTGTAAAGTTGTTAATTCATGTATATCGGGTGAAAGTGGTGAGATAGTTGAGTTTGTTTTTGCAGATGAGTTTGGAGGGATGGTTAAATATGCATTTGAAGACAACCATTCTGATAAGAGACTTTCTTATGAATGCATAGAAGGAAAAGTTTTATTAGAAACAATTTCTCTAAATGACTTTTTATTAAAGAATGAAGCGCCTAAAAATATTGATTATTTGAGTATTGATACAGAAGGAAGTGAATATGAAATATTATCTAACTTCTCATTTGGTGAATGGAATGTTCGATTGATATCTGTAGAGCACAACTATACAAATAAGCGCGAAGATATCTACGAATTACTGAGCAGCTATGGTTATAAAAGATGCGAGCTTAGCTTCGATGATTTATACTTTAAGTAATTTATATAATAAATAATTCTGATAAATTTTCATACTATATCATTACTGTGGGGCATATAATGCAAAGTACTGAGGTTGCTAAGAAGGTAGTCAAAACAGAAATTGAAGGCTTGGAACATATGCTGGACAACCTTGATAATAACTTTAATGTGGCTGTGAAGGAGATATTAGGTAGTTGTGGAAGAGTTATTATATGCGGTATGGGTAAATCTGGAATTATAGCCAAAAAAATATCAGCATCTTTTGCTAGTACTGGAACGCCTAGTTTTTTTATGCATCCAGGGGAGGCTTTTCATGGAGACTTAGGTATGGTTAAACCTGAAGATGTTTTTTTGGCTATATCATATTCTGGTGAAACAGAAGAGCTTTTAAGATTGTTACCGTTTTTAGAGGCTAATAAAAACTATATTATAGCCATCACGGGAAATAGTGAATCTACTTTATCTAGAAGAGCGCAATGTAATTTAAATGTAGCAGTTCCACGTGAAGCCTGTCATTTGGAACTAGCGCCTACAAGCTCTACAACTGCTACCCTTGTTATGGGTGATGCACTAACGGTTGCTTTGATGGAAGAGAGGGACTTCCGTCCGGAGCATTTTGCTCGTTTTCATCCAGGTGGTAGTTTAGGGCGTCGGTTATTGAACACTGTAAGAGATGAAATGATTGCTTATGATCTTCCAATCGTTAGCAAAGATGATTCACTTATTGATGTTATACATCAAATTACAAGTGGTAAATTAGGCTTGGCTTTGACATTTTCAACCAACGACGGATATTCAATTATAACTGACGGTGATTTACGTAGGGCTACAGAAAAATATGGAAGAAAAATTTTTGATCTAACAGCAAAAGATTTGTTGGTAAAAGATCCGATAACTATTACGCCTGACACCAATATACAAGTCGCATATGATTTGATGAATAAAAATAGAATAACTTCATTGATTGTTGTAGATGAAGAAAAAGTTATCGGTATATTGAAAATGCAGTAAGTATTAGAAGGGTAATTAATGAATATCATGTTTTTGATACCGTCTAAGTTAGATGGTCCCTCTGCCAGATATATATTGGATTTGATAGACTCTCTAAATAATGTTGGAGTTGATTCAATTGTTTCTTCTGAGGATGATGAAGGGTATGTTAACAGAGAGTTTGGGGAAAGTGTTTTCAACTTAAAAATGCCTTCTCTAAATGATTTAGATGGGTTTCATTCTTATTTGCATGATGTAAAACAAAGAAATATTGATTTCGTATTCTCTGTTGGTTCGAGAATAAAAATCGACTTGATTTCTTTACACCTGAAAAGAAGTGGTGTTGGTTATATTAAACAGTTTGAAGATGATGAAGAGACAATTTTTTTAAACTGTAACAAAGGGGCTCATTCTGAAGAATATACATCTTTACTGGAGGCTGGTGTAAATGTAGATTTTCACAATTTGGATATAAATGAGCTACATAATACTAAATATAAGGTTGTCGATCCATATATTAAAGGGGTGACCCTTTCTTTGTTAAATGGCTACACAAAAATTTGGGGAGGGTTGAGTTATATAGAGGAAAATTATTTAACTAAATTGAACTTTATTTCTTTACCCCCTATATGTTCGAAACCTGAAATAGATCGTTTATTAAAGAGTGTAAACGAAAGTAAAAATAATAATTGCTTCTTGAATTATTTTATTGGTGGCAGTATTTATTCTAAAGAAGATGCTGATATTTTTCTGTCTGCGTGGAAAGAGTTTAAGAACATATCAGATGACTGTAGATTGACTATTTCCTTTTCAAGAACATCTAAAAACTTGATTGAGTATTTGTTGAAAAATTATAACGGAAAAAATGGGGTTTCCGTTATAGACTTACCCACTGATGTTGAGTATTTGAATGTACTTTCTAACTCGCAGTATGTCTTGTCAATAGGGGGAGGTAAGTTTGATGAAAGAAGGCTGCCATCAAGATTAGTAAAGTCAATGTTTCTTGGTAAGACAATCTTACTCCCCAGCGTAGGTTTTGGAACTGCACTCGAAAATAATAAAAATGCATTCGTGTGTGCAAACAACACAAAAAAAGATTGGTTGGATACTTTAATTGCATCTTATAAAGATCGTGAAGATAATCTGGTCGGCCGTAAAGCATCAAACTTTGCTTTTAATAATTTTGATGTTATGCAAGTCACTGGTAACTTCATAAAATTATTAGAAAATATAAATTATAAAAATATAACTTCGAATACTGCAGAAATACCCCTTGAACATTGTATGATGGCAGACTTTATATCACTCACAAATGCTTCTGATAATGCCGCTGATAGACCGCCTATCCAAAGAATCAAGTATCGGTTTGTACATGTGGGCACATCTTTATTTATCCAAACCATAGATAGATACGACTATAATTGGCAGGTTGATTGTGCTGTATCGGCATTAGCTAATGGCTCTGAAGAAATACAAGATACCGGATTTAAATACCTAAAAAGATATGAGGAAGTAAAGATTTTCAATGAATCTTTTAATAGTTTGGTAGGTGCACATGAGATTCTAATGCTTCTTAAAATTTTTAGGGATAAGTTTGTTGATTTTAATGATAATGCGCGATCTTTACTTTTTGATAAGCTTTTGTTGTCCTATAGACTTTATAAAGTAGTTGATTTTATTGTTGAAAAGTATCAATTGAAAAATGTTTTTTTTCATGCTGATATGCAATCTACTGAGGCTTTGATTAGCTCATTTTTGCATTCTAGAAATAAAGAGGTAAAAACTATTTCCTTACAGCACGCTATTTTTTATGATACAAAAGATAAATATGATGTAAATTTAGTAAATACCCGTGTTAGCCCGAGCCGCTTTGGCTTTTTTTGGGATGAAAATGTATCAGGATTAATAAAAAAATATAATCCAAGTAAGGTAGTCCAAGTTATACACCCTGTACCATGTCGTCTTTTGAAAAATATTGACGTTAAATCACAAAGACGACCTCTTTTGGTTATATTGGATGGCCCTAATCATGGTCTTTACAATAAAGAGCTTTTAGTGTTGTGTGATAGTTTGGTTGAGAGAAGCTACTTAAAAAGCTATGATATTAAGGCGCACCCTTACTATAATAAGACTGATATTGATTGTTTTATGAAAGTTGCCGGTAGGAATTTTGTTGAAGATATAAAATTTGTTTATGAAAAAGTTTTTTTTATATCTTCAACTCTTGGTTATGAAATGTATAATTCTGGATTTTCGGTTTATCAATATATGCCCGAAAAGTTTTCTGACGATAAAACAGCCTTTCATTTCCCAGGTATTAAAAGATTTTATTCAAGTGCCAGTTTTGATGGTCTATTTAGTAAAAGTTCAGATTTTATTGGCGATTTAAGTTTTTCTTATTCTCTTGAAAAGGAAAAGTACGTGAGTAGCTTTAGGAAGGCTGTTGATCTTCTATTGTAGAGATTATTGTCTCTTTCTTACATTTCTTCTTTAGTTTTTATTAATTTAGTGTGGTTAATACAAGAGTTAAAATTATGAAAAAAGCATTAATAACGGGTGTTACAGGACAAGATGGTTCGTATCTGGCCGAATTTCTATTAGAAAAGGGTTATGAAGTACATGGTATAAAACGCCGTGCTTCATCGCTTAATACCGAGCGTGTTGATCACATCTACCAAGATCCGCATGAAAGCAATCCACGGTTCTTTTTGCATTACGGTGATTTAACGGATTCATCAAACCTAACTCGTATATTGAAAGACGTTGAACCAGATGAGGTTTACAACTTAGGTGCACAATCGCATGTTGCGGTTTCGTTTGAGTGCCCTGAATATACTGCTGACGTAGATGCGATGGGAACTTTGCGTCTGCTGGAGGCTATTCGATTTTTAGGGTTAGAGAAAAAAACAAAATTTTATCAAGCTTCAACTTCTGAGCTTTATGGTGAAGTGCAAGAAATTCCTCAAAAAGAGACTACTCCTTTTCACCCGCGGTCACCCTACGCTGTAGCTAAGATGTATGCTTTTTGGATTGTTGTTAACTACCGTGAATCCTATGGTATGTATGCATGTAATGGCATTCTTTTTAACCATGAATCCCCACGACGCGGCGAGACTTTTGTCACTCGTAAAATAACTCGTGCAATTGCTAATATTTCCCAAGGATTGGAACCATGTTTGTATTTAGGCAATATGGATGCGTTGCGTGACTGGGGCCATGCAAAAGATTATGTACGTATGCAATGGATGATGTTGCAACAAGAAACAGCAGATGATTTTGTTATAGCAACCGGTAAGCAAATTTCCGTAAGAGAGTTTGTTAGGATGTCTGCTGCCGAAGTTGGTATAACACTTGAGTTCAGTGGTGAAGGAGTGGATGAAATTGCTACTGTAACGGCTGTTGAAGGTGATAACGCAAATGCTGTTAAAGTGGGTGATGTAATTGTTAGAGTTGACCCACGTTACTTCCGCCCTGCTGAGGTTGAAACGTTACTTGGGGATCCGACTAAAGCTAAAGAGAAGTTAGGGTGGATGCCAGAAATAACAGTTGAGGAAATGTGCGCCGAAATGGTTCAGCATGATTTAGGTAAAGCGAAGCAGCACGCATTATTAAGAGATAATGGATTTGCTGTTTCAGTTGCTAAAGAGTAGAAATATTTATATTGGCAGTTTGCATTTTTAAAATGCAAACTGCCTCTTTTTGACAAAGCTTTCTAATTAGCACTTTAATATGTTTAATTATTTTTTAGACAGTAGAAAACTACAACGGTAAGAGTTATCAGGGTCTAACATGAAAAGAGTATTTGTAGCGGGTCATCGCGGAATGGTTGGTTCGGCGATTGTTCGACAGCTTGAGCAACATAATGGAATCGAAGTTGTTGTTCGTACTAGATCCCAACTAGATTTGACTAATCAGCGTGCTGTTCAAGATTTTTTCTCTGATGAAAAAATAGACCAGGTTTACCTTGCAGCGGCTAAGGTTGGAGGCATTATTGCGAATAATACATACCCAGCTGATTTTATTTATGAAAACCTGATGATTGAATGCAATATTATACATTCAGCACATTTGTCTGGGATTCAAGAACTTTTGTTCTTGGGGTCGTCTTGTATTTACCCCAAGTTAGCAGAACAACCGATGCAAGAAACAGCGCTGCTAACCGGTCAACTTGAACCAACTAACGAGCCTTATGCAATTGCTAAAATAGCGGGCATTAAGCTTTGTGAATCTTATAATCGCCAGCATAATCGCGATTATCGCAGTGTAATGCCAACCAATTTGTACGGTCCAAATGATAACTTTCATCCTGAAAACTCGCATGTTATACCTGCACTATTAAGGCGTTTTCATGAAGCTAAGTTGAGTGGTGCAAAGGAGGTGGTTGCTTGGGGAAGTGGTAAGCCAATGCGTGAATTCTTGCATGTAGACGACATGGCGGCTGCTTCTATTTATGTAATGAACCTTGATAAAACTACTTATGATGAAAACACAGAACCCATGTTGAGCCATATAAACGTGGGTACTGGTGTTGATTGTACTATTAAAGAGCTGACAGAGACGGTTGCCAAAGTGGTAGGTTATGTTGGCGATATTATTTGGGACACCAGTAAGCCAGATGGCGCACCTAGAAAGCTAATGAATGTTGGAAGGCTGAAAGGTCTAGGTTGGGAGGCTAAAATTAATTTAGAGTCAGGCCTTGAGACTGCGTACCAATGGTTTTTAGAAAATCAGAAAAGTTTCAGAAATTAGAATGTTACTTTTAGTTGAAAATACTTCAATAGTTAACGCTTATCTATGATTTTAAGTGACTTAAAAGTCTGGGGAGATGCAGAAGTTGAAAGGCTGGCTTTTGAAAGACTGGATACTATCAATTTAGCTGTTTCTGAAAGTAGAGCTTACTTAGCTTTTCCCTGGACTACTTTATTTAAAGCTATGGAGTCTAATAGCTCTATAGAACTTGAATTGGCAGAGTCTTTAAATCAATTAAAACAGAAAACTAAAGAATATAAAAATATAGCAACCGTATGTCAGCATCTTGGTGCTTTTAAATATTCCCGTTTATTCGAAAGTGTTGGTGTTACTCATCTTTTTATTACGGATGTAAATCCAAGAGTGATAAATCAGAAATGTCGCATAGAAGTGCACCCTTTCCCTCATCACGACTCTTTTTATGCAGCGCTAAATGAAAATAGAAAAAATGAACTTTCTATTTTTGATCAAGCTAAATGTGTTATAGATGTGGTAGATCGTATTCATTCCGATTTTGGGGTGGATATATTTGTACCTTGTGGCTGGACCGTTGATATGCCCTTGTCTGCCATTTGGTCCATTATTGCTAAAGGCTTTATACCTGTTCTTCCAACGGGGCAGTTTTTTTTGCCGGGAAACCCAAAGCTTTGGCATGCAGCGCTGTACTTAGTGGATAGCCAACAGTTTAAGTCAGAGATTTTATATTACAGCTTGTTTGACATAGTAAAAGACAAGAAAAAACTAGATGCAAAGATACAAGCTATACAGCAGTTGAACTTCGCATATGGAAAAGAACTGCTTGTTACCGATTTATTAACGTTCTTTGTTTCTCCTGACGACTTGCGCCAAAGGCAACAGATTTTAACCAACAGTCTAAGAAGTTTAGTAGATAGAGGGTTACCTGATAAACTTGTATTAATAGGTTTCCTTAGTCGGTTGCTAATCGATTATGATACTACATATAATGAAACACAACATGATGGTTATCTTAGAGAATCCATAATATCTATGCTAAAAAAAAGAGAATTTAGCGAGATTTCACAAGACATATTTAATGTAGTAGAACCCAAAGGGTGGTTCTTGCGTTGAATGTTTTCTTAATGGGCCGCCGCTCCAATAAAACACCTTTTTATTATCCAGTATATAAAAGAATCTTAGAGAATTCATTTACATACTGTTCTAAACCTGAGCATGCGGATATATTGGTTTTCGGGACCTCGGCTGATTTTCTAGACTGCTCGGGTATGATTCTAGAATGTATGGCTACAAATCCGAATATAAAAATAACGGTTGTTAGTGAAGAACCTTATTGGGATATGCTTTGGGGAGGGGACTTTAGTGTGCGTTCGCAAAGTATATTAATTGAAGGTGAAGAAATAAAGTATACTTACCTTAATCATTCTACATCTAATATTTTCTCGTTTCTGAAAATCCCATATTTTATTACTACGGATAATAATTTTTTTTCACGATATGCCATGTTGTTTTCTCGAAACTCAAAATTAAACCGTAGTGAAATAGAATCACGTTGGCGACAATACGAATATCACTATGCGGCTATGGCTCAATACAGGAGAGGGAATGAATTTGATTCTGTTAGGGAAAGTTTAGATGTTTATGGGTTGTCGGATATTAGAACACGATTAACAGAAGCTCTGGCTTCAGATAGTAGCTTCGTTATGGGGAAGGGGTGGCCTCAATCTCAGGTTCGCCAAAGCTTAGTTGACTGGCATTTAGATAAGTTAAGTTGTTTAGATAAGAAAAGTAGGTTTATTTCTGCGCTTGAGAATACACATCAGGTTAATTATATATCAGAGAAAATATTCGATGCTTTTGCACTGTTGTCTGTCCCCATCTACTTTGCTAGTGATTTACACCGTATACATGAATTAGTACCCAAATCTGCTTTTTTTAATCTTTATGATCAAGAGTTAGATAGTGCGGTAATGGGAATAAAAAGATTTAATCTAAATCGAGAGTTCCTCGATCAATACATGCACGCGCAAGAACAGCTTAAAGATATTTTCTGTAATACTGAGCATTTAGATGGTGAGCGCGCCAGAGTATGTAATGCGTTAATTGATGAATTTAAAGGCCTCTCTACGTGAGCTATCTGGGACAATAGAATTATGCATAATCAAACAGTTAAAGCTTACTTTGATGAGGCTTGGTATTTAAGTGCATACCCAGATGTCGCGTCTGCTAAAGTTGATGCTTGGGAGCATTATCAATCACATGGCCGCTTTGAAGGTCGTTTTCCTTGTTACTTAAATGTACTGGATTTGGATAACGTACTTTGGAGTAGTGATACACCTGATAAAAAATTAGACGAAGTTATTTGTATAGCGGGTAGTGGTCAAAACAAGTTAGAGGCTGTTCTTGCTTATTGGGTGCTTGCTCGGTGGTACGCCAGTGTTGACGATTGGAAGAGGGTGGAGCAGTACTTACCTTTGTTTTTCTCTGAGCCTCTTGGTGTGGCGGTTTTACCTGAGGCTAGCCCTTGGTTGCTACTTTTCACTGCTTATGTGAAGTTGAATAAAATTCAGCAGGCTAAAGCATTGCTTGCAAACTCGGGGTGGGTTGATAGCCCTAATAAGAAGCTTGCATATTCCATGCTTGTTCAGGGGGCTGAAAAGTTGCAGGCCTTAAATAAGGTATGGAGTGATGCTTCTCTTCTTTTGTTACCAGCCGACACGCCAGCCAGTAAGCAAGTTTCATTAGATAGCTTGCCTTTTTCTAGTTACTCAAAAAAAGATAATTTCGCTAACTGGCTACTACAGCGCAAAAAAGTGACGGTGATTATCCCCTGTTTTAATGCTGAATCGACTATTGGTACTGCTTTGTCTAGCCTGCTCCAGCAAAGTTGGAGAAACATTGAGATTCTTGTCGTCGATGATTGTTCAACGGACCAGTCTGTTAAGGTGGTTGGAGAATGGGCTAGAAAGGATAAGCGTATTCGTCTGATATCGCATAGTGTTAATCAGGGAGCATATGCCGCCAGAAATACGGCGTTACAGCAAGCTAAAGGTCATTTTATTACGGTACATGACAGTGATGATTGGTCTCACCCTGACAAGTTGAGAGTACAGGCCCAAGCGTTACAAAATGACCCTTCACTGCAAGGCAGTATCTCGCATTGGGTACGATGTGATAATCAATTTAATTTTCAACGATGGCGCATGGAAGATGGCTGGATTTTTCGGAACACATCTTCCTTAATGTTTCGTTCTAGTCTTGTTAAGAAAATTGGATACTGGGATTGCGTATCTGTAAGTGCAGATACTGAATATTATTATCGTATCTTGCGTATTTTTGGGGGGCTTTCAATTAAAGAGGTTTTATCGGGTATCCCCCTTTCTTTTGGGCGGGTTGATTCCGCTTCATTGACTCAACAGTCGGCTACGAACCTTAGAACGTTATTCTCTGGGGTCAGAAAGGACTATCATGATGCCGCATTAAAATGGCATGAAGTAACGCCTAAAGAGCAGCTTTATTTATCAGCTTCACCATCTAGGCGGCCGTTTCCTGTTCCAAACTTGATTTGTAGAGGTACGCCTGCACAAAAAGCGCATAATGATCAGTTGTTACTACAATCTAACCCGCTATTTGATGCGGATTGGTATTTAGAACATTATCCCGACGTGAAAGATTCGGGTTTAGAGCCTTTGCAGCATTACTGTTTGCATGGTGCTCGTGAAAATAGAGACCCAGGACCTCTATTCAGCACTTCTGGTTATCGATATTCTAATCCTGATCAGGAGATTGATTGCAATCCTTTGGTCGCTTGGCAATCAAACCAAAACACAGATTTTAAAATAGAATTAGTATTTACTCCAATACTGGGTGGTAAGCATAGTTATGCCGATGCACCTAGCCTTATCATGTGTGGCCATTTGGTAACTGAACAATGGTTTGGTGCTGAGCGCAGTTTTTTAGATGTTTTATCCGTTTTAAGTACTCAGACAGTGAATGTAATTGCTGTTTTGCCTTCCGCTATGTGCAGTGATTATGTTGACAGAGTGCGTGAGCTAGCTCAGCAAGTGGTCATCGTGCCGTATCATTGGTGGCGAAAAGGGAGGGCGCCTGACTCAGATACCGTTGGCCTTTTTAACGCTATAATCCGCCGTTTTGATGCATCTCTGTTATACACAAATACTTTAGTGCTTTATGAGCCTTTAGTCGCTGCTAAAGAAATGGATGTGACAAGTGTTGTTCACGCGCGTGAGTTAGCTCCCGAAGATGAGGCGCTTTGTTCTACTTTAGGCGCGTCTGCTGCTGATGTACGTTCATTTGTTTTGGAACATGCTGATCATGTTATTGCCAACTCCTTGGCCGTTGCCCAATACATCAATGATGAGCGATGTTATATCGTACCTAATATGATTAGAGTTGATGAGTTCAGTATTGGTAATATGCCATTAGGGGCACGCTTAGCTGTAGGAATGCTGAGCAGTAATCTACCGAAGAAAGGCTTGTATGATTTTGTTGAGTTAGCTCGCTGGTGCCAAGCTCATAATGTACCTGCTGATTTTAAGCTTTTTGGCCCTGACAATGCGCATGTTCAAAAGTTACGCATGGATGGGGAGCTGCCTAGTAACTTAACTTATTGCGGGTATGTTGATAAAGCCATTGATGCCCTAAAAGTGCTGGATATTATTGTGAATTTATCTCACGTACAAGAATCATTTGGGCGCAGTATTTTAGAAGCGATGGCGGCTAAAAGGTGTGTGGTAGCATATCAATGGGGTGCGCTGACAGAGCTTGTTAAGCCCCAGTGCGGATATTTAGTGCCGTTTCAAGATATTGAGTCTGTTGCGAAACAAATACTTTATCTGTGCGATAACCGTAGTGAGTTGTGTAACACGGCTGAAAATGCTGTGAATATGGTACGTGAGAATTATGAGCAGCAACAATTTGCAGAGCAGCTGTTAGCTAAGGAGTCACCTTTCTCTATGCTACTGGAAAAGTAGTGGCCTGTTTTGGTTAGTTGTGATTCGGTTAAATAAGGAAAAGCGGTTTGAGTACGTATCGGTTTAAGTTGCAAGCTTTACAATATCAATGTTCTAAATTGCTGCGCTGGTGTCTGGATTTACCGAATGATGAAGTCGACGTTACTATTGCTGATTTAACAGAGCATGGTGTTTGGTTTCAAGGCTGGATGCTGCCAGCAGAGGGGGCGAGTGTCCGACCTTTTATTAGGCAGGGCGACAGTTATCACTTTTTTGAAAGGGCTGTAAACCGTGATGATGTTATCAAGGCTGTCTTAGGGGATTCTTCAAGCCAGCATCCTCAGCGGCAGTGCGGTTTTCGTGAGCAGGTTCTTATTGAGCAAGGCGAATGGTATTTTGGTGCAGAAGTCGATGGACTGCCTATTGATTTGATGGCTGCACAGGTGGTGGGTGTCTTTAATGTGTTACACGGGAAAGATGGTTGGCTGTTTTTAGATAACGATACCAACCGCAGTGTAGATCAGTTTACGGGTAAGATTTTACTGACTGAAGACGTTAAGTCTGGAT
The DNA here is from genome assembly GCF_030397555.1 of Neptunomonas sp. CHC150. Lineage (NCBI taxonomy): Bacteria > Pseudomonadati > Pseudomonadota > Gammaproteobacteria > Oceanospirillales > Oceanospirillaceae > Neptunomonas > Neptunomonas sp. CHC150. Next base: position 375,048 of record NZ_JAPNXU010000011.1, on the reverse strand, counting down.
GGAAACATTATTTTAATAACACTGCGCTAATCGCGGAGCAAAGAAAGTGTCCTTTTGCTTTGTTGATTGCTCCTGCAAAAGAGTCGGTTTATTCTGAAAAGTACCCCTTTGTGAAAGCTGATATAACCGCAATCGATGAGGTGTTGGGCTTGTTACCGCCTAATTACCCTTTGGTATATCCTGTCGAATTATTACGCCGTGCTGCAATACGTAGTTTTCGTATCACGGATACTCATTGGTCTCCTTATGGTGCGTGTGTTGCTTCATGCGCAGTGGCTGAAGCGCTTGGCGTTGGGACAAAAAAATTAACGCAGATGTTTGCAAACGATGCTTATCGTTTACGTAAATCAGGCGGGGACTTGGGCAATAAACTATTTCCTAGGCAAGCGGCAGAAGAAGCGATGTTAGTTGGCTTTTCGTATCGTAAGTTTTTATGTTACGACAATGGCTTTGAAAATTTCGGTCGAATTTTAGTGCTGCATCATCCTGGGGCTATTGTGCAAAAGGTTTGCTTGGTGTTTGGCTCTTCATCTTCTTATTCGATGTTTGATTACCTCTCGCGAATTTTTAGCGAGGTAATATTTATACATACGGCTGGAAGTATTGATGAGTCGGTTATCGAATTAATAAAACCGGACTACCTCATAGCGCAAACTAATGCCCGATTTATAGTGAAAGCGCCGGAAACAGGCTATCAGCTGCGCAATACCTTGCAAGAGAAGCTTTCTCAGATGCCTGTTGATAAAAGGCAGGCTATTTATAAAGCCAGTAAAAGTACTTCAAATGCTAGCCAATTAGCTTATATAAAAGATTTGCATGAATATTTGCCGACCGCTGCGCTGTAGTAGGCATTTATATTTAAAACTGCCAAGGAAGTAAAATAAAAGTGTACCTTAATTTAATAGAAGGACCTGGTGTAAGTTATCAGGCTGAAGTAGATGAGTGGCAGGTCACTTCTCCATCGACACGCATTGAGCTTAATCCGTCCTCAGCAGAGGGTCTTCCAGCTGGTTGGGTGTTGATCAAAGCTTCGTTAAATCATCAAGGTTTTGGTTTTAGTGGCCGTTTGGTGGCAATCACTAAGAGCCAGCAAGAGTATAGCTATGAGCTACCAGTAAGTCTAAAAGGCACTTTGTTTGAATTACTTCATTTTCCCGATGATGTCGTATCGCTTAGTTTTGAGCCGTCGGGAGCGTCGGGGGCTTTTAGTGTTAATCAATTAACACTCCGTAAAGTTAAGTTGCATGAACGGCTCTATTTGATGTGGAAGCGAGTTATCTCTGTTGTTGAAAAGCAGCCATATGATGTTTTGTATAAGTCTGGAATGCGTTGGTATACGCCCTTTGTTAGCTTGAAAGGTGCATACGCTTTGTCGGGCGGCTTTAGAGCGTACAGCCCTCAAATTTCTTACGATAACTGGATCGCTCGTTTCGATGAGCTAGATAACCGTGATGTTAAAAAAATTTCAAATGCTGTTAAACGTATAAAGCATCCGCCCTTTATCGATTTAGTATTGCTGGGTGAACAGAGTCAGGTTGAAACGGACCATTTTAATACTCAGTTGTACCCGCATGCTGGGGTCACTTCTTTTGGACAACTAAAATCTGATTGGGTTTTATGTATTGATCCCGGAGTCGTGTTGAGGCCTCATGCGCTTTATTGGTTCGCAACAGCCATCAATGAAAATCCAAATGCGTTGGCGTTTTATAGTGACCACGACTTAATACTAGACAATGAAGCTCGTGTAGAACCGTGTTTTAAACCTGATTGGTCGCCCGAGTTATTGCTAGCTACACCCTACATGGGGCCTCTTTTACTAGTCAAGAGAGCATTGTTGGAAGGTTTGCTTTCTAAGAAAGATGGTAATGGAGTAACCTGTTATCAGTTGGCCTTGGGTTGTCTTTCGTTAGTGAATTCGGGGAATGAAGCCAGCCCAATAATTCATATTCCGGCGGTGTTATATCACTGGTCTAAAAGTGAATACATTAAGTTTTTACAAAATAGCAGCCGACAATTAGACATGGTTTCGAACTATCTTGATGAGTCGGGAATTGAAGCCAAATTAGACTTACTGAATCATAAATACCATAAGGTGGTTTATACACCGATCAAGGAACCCTTGATATCTATTATTATCCCCACGCGAGATACATTACACCATCTTGAGCGAAGTGTGATGAGTGTCTTAACGCAGTCGACCTATAAAAACTTTGAAATTGTGATTGCTGATAACGAAAGCGTGGAACCAGAAACGCATGCTTTTTTTGAAAAAGTATCTCGCTATGAGAATGTTTCGGTGGTGCCGTATAACTTCCCTTTTAATTATTCGGCTATTAATAATTTTGCGGTTAAGCACTCTAAAGGCGACGTGATTGTGCTTCTAAATAATGATACGGAAGTTATTTCGGATCAGTGGTTAGAGGTCATGCTAGGGCAGCTGCAACAGCCAAACGTTGGCGCAGTAGGTGTTAAATTATTATTTGGTGATAGACGTGTGCAACATGCAGGTGATGCCGTTGGGCCAGGTGGCTGTGCAGATCACTTTCACTCACGGCTTGATGAGGATGACCCAGGTTATTTTGGTAGAGCTATTATTGCTCAGGATTTATCAGCTGTGACGGCGGCTTGTCTTATGGTTTCACGGCAAGTTTGGGAGCAGCTAGGTGGTCTGGACGAAGAAAATCTAGCGGTCGCTTTTAACGATGTTGATTTTTGTTTGCGTGTGCGAGAAGCAGGCTTGCGTGTAGTGTTTACGCCTTACGCCAAGCTTTATCATCATGAGTCTGTCTCTCGTGGGAAAGACGACAGCCCCGAAAAGGCGGCAAGAGCTAAACGCGAAGCAGATTATATGCGTAGTCGTTGGAAACCAATAATGAATCACGACCCATTTTATAACCCTAACCTTAACTATTCTCGGCCTGACTTCACTTTGAGCAATGCCCCGAGGGTAAATAAACCCTGGTTGCGCGCTAAATGATTAACCCTTGCGATAAAATTTACATTGTTGAAGAAAGACCCAACCCCACTACGGATTTATATATCTTGCCTGCCTTTTTAGGGCAGGGAAGAGATGTGATTAAGTTGTCGCTGCATGAGTTACCGAAGTTAAAGGCAAACAGTACATTCTCAGTGGTATTTGTTAGGTATCTTTCTGCAAGTTGGAAGCGCTTTTTAAATCAGCATCGCGCTCAATTGGTTGATTTAGTCTTCTTTATGGATGATGACTTGTTTGATCTTTCCGCGACAAAAGGCACCCCGTTTCGTTATCGTCATAAGCTATATAAATTGGCTTTTAAGCATCAGGCTTGGCTTAGATCAATGGATGCTAGCTTATGGCTATCGACACCCCATTTGATGGAAAAGTACCAAAGTTGGCAGCCTGTTCAAGTCTTACCCCGGCCTATGGCTCAGCCGACGGAAGTGATTACTGTGTTTTATCATGGTTCGTCTAGTCATAAACGTGAGATTCATTGGCTTTATGATGTTATGAAATCAGTGCTAGAGCAGGATGAGCGAATCAGCTTCGAAATCATTGGTGGGAAAGAAGTTAATAAACAATATAAATCTCTACCCAGAACAGTCGTTTCTCATCCTATGTCTTGGGAGACCTATACTCGTTGGATTGCTCAACCAGGTCGCGCTATTGGATTAGCTCCACTGCTAGATGAGCCTTTTAATCATGCGCGCTCATACACAAAATTCTTTGACATTACTCAAGCAGGTGCCGTCGGTATATACGCTGAAGCTTCTCAATATTCCGAAGTGGTTACTCATGGAAGGAATGGCTATTTGTTGAATATGGAGAAACTATCATGGGTCAATGCTATTTTAGAGTTGGCCGGTAATACCGCTAAGCGTGATCAGATGCTGGAAAACGCTAGGTTAAGCGTTAATAGCTTAGCTCAGGGGTAATTTATGCTTTTGACGTTTTCGCCCGGTATTAATCGACAAAGAGCTTTGCGGCTTTTCTTAGCTGAGCGAATTATCTATAAATTATATATTCCTTTTTTATTCAGTTACACGGGGGTTGTTGGTTGGGGGCTTAGACCCACTAGTGATGAAGCCCGTCGTTTTGCTGCAAAAAAAAGCTTACCTTATATCGCTTTAGAAGATGGCTTTTTGCGATCGGTTGGATTGGGTGTCGATGGAGATGTGCCTCACAGCTTGGTAGTGGATTATAGCGGTATCTACTATGACGCTACCCGGCCTAGTGATCTTGAGCGCTTCATCTTCGAGTCAGCCTTATCTGATGAGCAGGTCATTCGTGCCCGTCGTTGTATGGCGCTAATTCGTGAACATCGTCTGTCCAAATATAATCAAGCGCCAGAAGTCGTGTTTGCGCCTTCGGATAAACAGCGTATTTTGGTGGTCGATCAAACGGCGGGTGATGCCTCCATTCGTTATGGGTTGGCGAGCGAGCATAGTTTTAAGCTAATGCTAGAGCAGGCGAAGGCAAACCATCCTGATGCCGAAATTTGGGTTAAAATCCACCCGGATGTGCTTGCGGGTAAAAAACAAGGCCATTTGGTGGAGTTGGCTCAACATTTAGGCTGCACATTGTTATCTGATGCTTGTAACCCTTGGTCGGTTCTTGATGTGGTGAGTGATGTGTATGTAGTAACGAGTCAGCTAGGCTTTGAGGCTTTGTTAGCTGGCAAGCGTGTGCATTGTTTTGGAATGCCGTTTTATGCCGGGTGGGGGCTAACAGAAGATTCCCAGTCGTGTGCGCGGCGCAGTGTTGAGCGGTCGTTAGAGGCTGTTTTTGATGCGGCGTATATCCGCTATTGTCGCTTTATAAACCCACAATCGGGCCAGCGTTGCGAAATAGAAGACACAATTGCATTGTTAACACAGCAACGCGACCTGCTATTTTAATATTCACTTAGGTATGATGTTTCTATAAGCCTAAACGCCAACTTCAACATGGATCTGTGACGATATGATGACTCAGTGTTCGGACATTATTGCTAACTCAAATATTCAATTTGGTACGAGCGGTGCGCGTGGCTTAGTGGATGATTTTACGCCCGAGGTGTGCGGTGCGTTTACTCAAGCGTTTGTTGAACAAATGCAATCGGAGTATGAGTTTTCGGGGGTTGTTTTAGCTATTGATAACCGCCCCAGTAGCCCAGCCATCGCTGAGGCATGTGCAGGGGTAATTAAACAGCTAGGTTTAGCTGTCTATTACTACGGTGTAGTGCCTACGCCTGCATTGGCATACCAAGCCATGCAAGACAAAATGCCGGCCATTATGGTGACTGGCAGTCATATTCCTTTTGATAGAAATGGCCTTAAATTTTACCGCCCTGATGGTGAAATCACTAAAGCAGATGAGGCGGCTATTTTAGGGTTTAATGTCAGTTACATTGGCGCTGTTGAGCATGCGTTACCGGCGATATCTACATTGGCCGCGGAACGATATACACAGCGTAATGCTGGGCTATATGCTGATCATGTTCTTGCAGGTAAACGCATTGGGATTTATGAACATTCCAGTGCCGGACGCGATCTTTACGCCGCCATTTTTGCATCATTGGGTGCTGAAGTTATCTCTCTTGAGCGCACCGATACCTTTGTACCTATCGATACCGAAGCCGTTGCCGAAGAGGATCGTGTTAAGGCACGTCAATGGTCTGCTGAGCATCAATTAGATGCGATTTTCTCTACCGATGGCGATGGTGATCGTCCTCTGATTGCGGATGAAACAGGAGAGTGGCTACGCGGTGATATTGTGGGGTTACTCTGTGCGCAATTACTTAACATTCAAGCATTGGCGGTGCCGGTTAGTTGTAATACGGCGATTGAAAAGTCTAATAGTTTCGAAAAAGTGGTACGTACGCGCATAGGTTCGCCTTATGTTATCGCTGCGTTTGAAGCCCTTGCGGCCGAGTTCAAGCGGCTAGCGGGTTTCGAGGCCAACGGCGGTTTTATTCTAGGCTCGGATGTTGAGCTAAACGGCCAAGTACTCAAGGCGTTACCCACACGAGATGCGTTGTTGCCTGGTATCGTCTTAATTGCCGGTGCAGCTTCTGCTGGCAAATTATTGTCCGAGTTAGTGGCCAGCTTACCTGCTCGCTATACCGCGAGTGATCGTATAAAAGATGTGCCTACACAGTGGAGCCGTGAGCTATTAACCGCTGGTGCCGAGCAGCCCGAAGTGTTGCTGAGTAAGATAGGCTTTACTGAAACAATCGATGCTGTTGATACAACGGATGGCTTGCGGTTGACGTTAGCTTCAGGTGATATTGTGCACCTTCGCCCGTCAGGTAATGCACCTGAACTGCGTTGTTATGCCGAGTCAGGTGATCAGGCAGTCGCTGAGGCTATCGTGGTTAAGGCGCTGAAGGGTGTTAAGGTGCTAACACCCTAATTTATTGAGTCGTTTTTATCTAAAGGCTGCTTTCCTGAGCCTTTATCAGCAGGTTTTTTCTACGTGAAAAAAGCAATAGTAGTCCTCAGAAAGTCTTGGAAAAACCCGTATGTTAGGGAGTATCTAAAGGATTATGACTCAGTCGTCATTTATAAGTCTGAAAAGAACATCCGCTACCATAAGTCGGTAGATTATTTTTTTTGGGCTAATGATATTCATAACGACTTCGTGGCTAAATACCGCCATGAAAGTAATTTTTTCTTTTTTGAAGATGGTTTTATTAGGTCATCTGGGCTTGGGGCTGATCATATCAGACCCCTTTCCTTAGTATTTGATAGCCAAGGTATATATTACGACTCATCCTGTGCTAGTGACCTTGAGTCTATTATTAGTCATTATGAGCTAACGCGTGATGAGTATGAGAGAGCTCGAGCATTAAAAACGTTATTGATTGAGCATCGTGTTAACAAGTACAACATAGACTTATCGATTAAGCCGACCATTGAGTCCAATGGTCAGAAAACCATATTAGTGGTGGGGCAGGTTGAGTCTGATCACTCCATATTACGTGGTGCCTCGGTAATCCAGACAAATGAAAAGCTATTAGCACTAGTCAGAGAAAATAATCCACAAAGTTTTATCATTTATAAACCCCATCCTGATACGTTAGTCAGTGCGCGACCTGGGGCGGTTAAAGAAGGCTGCTTTTATGATCAGCTTGTCGAAAAAGGTTCTATTTTGGATATTTTTGGGCAAGTGGATGAGGTTCATACGATAACGTCATTGGCGGGCTTTGAGGCATTGCTTCGTAATATTCCTGTGTTTACTTATGGTATGCCCTTTTATGCTGGATGGGGGCTGACACATGATCACTACACTTGCTCTAGGCGTGAAAGGCGGATAGACCTGGAGACTTTACTTTTTTGTGCACTCGTAAAATACCCTGTTTATGCAGGTAATGACGGGCAGCCTTGTGAAGTAGAAGAGATTATTCATCTTATATCTAAGGAGGATCATCAAGTGAGCTTTTCTACAAAGTTATTAAGAACTAAGCGTAACTTTTTAAAATTTTTAGGATTTAAGTTTTAACATAAGCGCGTTGTTGAGGTGGGCTTAATGATTTGTTAGGCTCGCTTTTCAATTCTATTAACAGTCTATTCAAGGAGTGAATAATGGCTGATCAAAACGGTTGTACTATTCGAGTTGTCCGCAAGTGGCAAACGCCTTCATCTACTATTTCTGAGTATACAGTTGATGACGCGGATATCTCAGGCTATATGCTTGAAGAAAAAGGTCCTTCAACAACCCTTCCAAACCTAGATCGTCGTATACCTGCTGGCAGTTATAGTCTTATGTGGCACTCAAGTGCTAGGTTTAAAAAAATTCTACCTAAGCTGTTTAACGACGAAGTCCCTGCTTCCCGACAAATTCTAATTCATAGAGGCAATAGCGCATCCGATACGGAAGGCTGTTTATTGCCAGGAGCGTCAAAAGGGCCTAATCATGTGAATAAAAGTGGAGTGAAAGTTCAAGAGTTGATCAAGCACCTACAGGCTTGTGATATAAATAGCTCTCAAGTCATTATCACGGAAGAGTTCTCTTAAAATGTTGAATAAATTAATTGCTGCTTTACTCGTAAGCTGTTCGTTATCTGCTTTTGCTGAAGTTAACTTTGTAAAAAATGAAGAAAACTACCAAGTAACGGCTGAGCAGCCTGTTATTCTTGATGGCACTGCAGTGGCTCATTGGAAGCGAACCGCATTAGATGATGATATTACCTATGCTTTACAATTGTATCTGATTGTAGAAACGGATCCTTTTGCAACTGAGTTGAATCAGCTGCTTGATGGTGAAAATGTTCAAGATGCGATCGTTATCAATCTAAACTATTTAGATTTTTCTGATGGTCGATTAGATGCGATAAGAGAAATATTTGGTGAAGACGAGTATGAAGTTATTAGTCAAAAAGTAGGAACCTATACAAAAGAGGGTAGGTTCGAGATTGCTAAGTTCATGACCGTAATTGAATGTAACCATCGCGATTATTATGCTGATTTTTCTTCGTTTAAACCTACTACGCTAGATGCACCATCGGATCTAAAACTATTAGAAGAAGGCTGCTAGGTAATTATGTGCACTAAAAAAGCCGCTCATTGAGCGGCTTTTTTGTATGTATTAATCAATTTTACTTGATTAAATATATCCACGTTCTTGCATGTACTCAATCACCTTATCGGCACATTCTTCCGGCGTGACGTTGGTGGTGTCCAAGCGGCATTCAGGGTTCTCTGGTGCTTCATACGGTGAATCGATACCGGTAAAGTTTTTCAGCTCACCTTTGCGTGCTTTTTTATACAAGCCTTTTACGTCGCGGTCTTCTGCTACGTTTAGTGGTGTATTTACATGCACTTCGATGAACTCACCGTCTTCAACCATACTGCGAGCCATGTCGCGCTCTGAACGGAAAGGCGAGATAAAGGCGCTGATTACGATCAAGCCTGCATCAACCATAAGGCGTGCGATTTCGGAGATGCGACGGATGTTTTCGACGCGGTCGCCATCGGTAAAGCCAAGATCTTTATTGAGGCCGTGGCGGATGTTATCGCCATCTAACAAATAGGTGTGGTGACCCATGCTGTAGAGCTTTTTCTCAACTAAGTTGGCAATGGTTGATTTGCCCGCACCGGATAAGCCTGTTAGCCAAAGGATACAGGGCTTTTGCTGCTTAATGGTTGAGCGTGCTTCTTTATCCACATCCACGTGTTGCATAACGATGTTTTGGCTACGACGTAAGGCGAAGTTGAGCAAGCCAGCACCAACGGTGTTGTTGCTTAGGCGGTCGATGAGGATATAACCGCCCGTATCTTGGTTGTTGCTGTAAGCGTCGAACGCGATTGCTTGGTCTAAGCTAATGGTGCACACACCAATGCCGTTGAGTTCGAGCTTTTTAGCCGCAATGTGTTCCATCGTGTTGACGTTAACTTGATACTTAATATCCGTTAGCGTTGCAGAAACCGTTTTAGTGCCGACCTTCATGAGGTAAGTTCGGCCGGGCAATAACGGCTCTTCGTGCATCCAGATGATGGTAGTTTCAAATTGTTTGGCAACTTCAGCCGGTTCTGACGCTTCTACGAGCAGGTCACCACGGGAGATATCAATCTCGTCTTCAAGTGTGATGGTTACGGACTGGCCTGCCACGCCTTCTTCTAGGTCGCCATCTAGTGTAACTATGCGTGCTACGGTGCTCTCTTTACCCGAAGGTAATACACGAATGCGATCGCCCGGTTTCACGGCGCCACCTGAGATTTGGCCGGAGAAGCCTCGGAAGTCGAGGTTAGGGCGGTTAACCCACTGTACCGGCAGACGGAATGGCGTGCTTTTCATTCGCTCGTCATCAATCTCGACCGTTTCTAGGTAACCCATCAGCGTTGTACCGCGATACCACGGCATTTTAGGGCTTGGGTCAGTGATGTTATCGCCTTTAAACGCAGACATAGGAATAAAGGTGATGTTCTCAATTCCTAGCTGCTTGGAGAAAGTGGTGTAATCTTCTACGATCTGGTTATAGGTCTTTTCAGAATAATCCACCAAGTCCATTTTGTTGATGGCAACAATCACGTGGCGAATGCCGATCAATGACGCTAAATAGCTGTGGCGCTTGGTTTGTGTAAGGATGCCTTTGCGAGCATCAACCATCAAGATGGCGACATCAGCCGTAGACGCACCAGTGACCATGTTGCGCGTGTACTGCTCGTGCCCTGGGGTATCGGCTACGATAAATTTGCGGCGATCAGTCGAGAAGAAGCGGTATGCAACATCGATTGTGATCCCTTGCTCGCGTTCTGCTGCTAGGCCGTCAACAAGCAGTGCGAAGTCGATGTCGTCGCCTTGAGTACCAAACTTTTTAGAGTCTGATTCGACAGCGGCAAGCTGATCTTCAAACAACATTTTTGATTCGTATAGCAAGCGACCAATTAGGGTGCTTTTGCCATCATCAACGCTACCGCAGGTGATAAAGCGCAGTAGGCTCTTGTTTTCGTGATTTTTTAGGTACTGATCGATATCAGTTGAGATTAAATCGGATACGTGTGCCATTAGAAGTAGCCCTCCTGCTTTTTCTTCTCCATGGATGCGGCGGAGTCGTGATCGATCATTCGGCCTTGGCGCTCAGAGGTATTGGTGAGCAGCATTTCTTGGATGATCGCAGGTAGGGTGTCTGCTTCGGATTCAACAGCACCGGTTAGTGGGTAGCAGCCTAAGGTGCGGAAGCGCACTTTCTTCATCATAGGGACTTCGCCATCGCGAAGAGGCATGCGCTCATCGTCGACCATGATTAATGTGCCATCGCGCTCAACTACCGGACGCTCGGCTGAGTAGTACAAAGGCACAATCGGAATGTTCTCTAAATGAATGTATTGCCAGATGTCTAACTCAGTCCAGTTAGAGATCGGGAATACACGAATCGATTCGCCTTTGTGCTTACGCGCGTTGTATTGTTTCCACAGCTCGGGCCGTTGGTTTTTAGGGTCCCAGCGGTGATCGGCTGTACGGAAAGAGAAGATACGTTCTTTAGCACGTGATTTTTCTTCATCACGGCGTGCACCACCGAATGCCGCATCAAAGCCGTATTCGTTTAGGGCTTGTTTTAGACCTTCGGTCTTAGTGATGTCGGTATGAATTGCTGAGCCGTGGGTAAATGGGTTGATGTCTTTTTCGATAGCTTCTGGGTTGATGTGGGTAATCAACTTGAGGCCGAGGTCTTCTACCATTTTGTCACGGAAGCGATACATCTCTTGGAATTTCCAGCGCGTATCAACATGCAAAAGTGGAAATGGCGGCAGCGATGGGTAAAACGCTTTCATGGCAATGTGTAGCATGACGGCGCTGTCTTTACCGATCGAGTAAAGCATGACAGGGTTTTCTGTCTCAGCGACAACTTCCCGCATGATCTGGATGCTCTCCGCTTCCAGGCGTTGTAAGTGTGTTAATGGCATATCCTTCCCCGGGGTTGAATGTTGAGATTGGTTTACTGTGTGATGTGGTCGAGCAGAGGGATCCTCTGGCTCTTTTTTTAAATCGTTGGCCGTTATGTTGGCCAGGTGTTGAGAGGGAATGATGAGTGACTCTGGGTGATCGCTCTGCCACTGAAGTAACTCAGTGTGACGATGATAAAACGGCACCTTGATCACTAAGATCATCCCTTCAGCTTCTTGAGCATTTAAGTGGCTCAAGAATTCGACGAGATCTGTACTTGTTAACGAGCGGTGGCTATGAGCCCACTGGATGCGATTTTTAGTGTCGCGCGCATACAGCTGATAGCCGTTGTGTCCGGCCTCGTGGTCTAGGACGAAACTACGTAACCCAATGACAAAAATGCGGCGCTTATCCTGCTTATTGGGAGGGCAGGAGGCGTCTAGATTAGGACTATTGGCTTGCAGGTGATTTGCGGCGCGCAATACAGCTTGTCGGGTCGTGTTTAATGACTCTGGCGCAGGCAGCAACCCTATGCTCTTGAGGTAGCGTGATGTTGTTTTTTCTGACGTGCTATGAGCGCTGCGATCTGCAATCCATTGGTGTATTGAGCCAATATCCCATAGTTTTTTATCCGAACCGTTTTGTGTGGCATATGTCTGTGTAAGTAGTTCGGATATAAGCGGTGCCAAAGCGGGCTGCTTGATGTGCTGGCTGCCGCTTGGTCGCCCGCGCGGTTGGGATTGCAGCGCTTGCCAGCCGCCTTTGAGAAACTTTTTGTAGGCCGAAATAATAGTAGGATGGCTCAACCCCGTTTGGAGTTGAATCTCGTTTAAGCTCTTTTTTTGCAACCGCAAGGTGACGGCTGTTTTACGGAGCTTATCAAGTTGTGCCGGGCTTAAGTGCTGGCCATCCATGAAGTATCCACATATTACGGCTCAATGAGCATGCGTTATAAAAATAAGTGCGCGCGTTGTTCTGTTTCGGTCTAAGTCGACTAGTTGTGATATTACGGAATTGTGGTTAGTATCTCAATACACTTTATTAAACATTTTTTGTCTCGATGTTTTAGGGCGATTAGTTTTGTTTGTTTAGCCCGTTACAACGGAATGCTTTTATTGGATTTTGACCATGGGATATGAGGCTTACCTCACGCTAGCAATTGTGATGGCAGTATTGATTGCGTTGATCGTGAGTAATATTGCGACTGATGTTATTTTGATGTCAGCGTTGGCAGCGTTAGTCATTACAGGCGTGTTAACCCCTTTGGAAGGTTTGGCCGGTTTTTCTAACCCTGGCGTTATGACGATTGCTACCTTGTATATCGTTGCAGCCGGTCTGAAAGAAACGGGTGCCATTCAATGGATTGCAGGCCGTTTGCTAGGCCAGCCAAATGGTGTTCGCCAAGGGCTGGCCAAAGTGATTATGCCTACATCGGTCATGAGTGCTTTTATGAATAACACGGCTGTGGTTGCCATGTTTATTCCTTCTATTCAGGAGTGGTCAAAACGCGTCAACATCCCGGCGTCTAAATTGCTGATTCCTTTGAGCTATGCGGCGATTCTTGGTGGCACTTGCACCCTTATCGGTACGAGCACTAACTTGGTAGTAGACGGATTAATGCAATCCACCTTCGATTATAAAATGGGCATGTTTTCACTGACTTGGTTAGGGTTGCCTTTGCTGCTGATAGGGGGAACGTTTCTTTACTTTTTTGCTGATCGTTTGCTGCCAGACCGCCAAGGTACTATTGAGCAATTAGGTAATGCGCGCGAATACAGCGTTGATGTGATTGTTGACGAAAATGGTCCATTAGTGGGAAAAACGATAGAAGAAGCAGGCTTACGTAATTTAAGTTTTGGCTATTTGGTAGAAATCCACCGCGGCTCGCGGATTTTATCGGCGGTTGCGCCTGATACTCAATTACAGGCGGGTGATGAGTTAGTCTTTATTGGTGCGCCCGAATGTGCACGGGAACTTCGTCAAATTCACGGCCTTAACCCGGCTAATGGTGATGTGGATAAGTTGAAAATCGCTAGCCATGAGCGTTGCCTTGTTGAAGCGGTGATCGGGCCAGAGTTTGTCGGTCTAGAGCAATCGATTAAAGACTCGCGTTTTAGAACACGATTTCAGGCGGCTATTTTGTCGGTATCCCGAAACGGTCAACGTATTACCGGTAAAATTGGTGATATACGCTTACAGGTCGGCGACACCTTGTTATTGGAAACGGGACAAGACTTTGTAGGTCAATACCGCTCGCGGCGTGACTTTTTGTTAGTGAGTGCCATGAACGACTCTACGCCACCTGCGTTCAGTAAGGCGCCGTTTGCTTTGTACGTCTTATTAGGCATGGTGCTGCTGAGTGCTTCTGGCTTGTTGAGTATTTTAGAAGCGGCCTTTCTGGCAGCGGGTGCTATGTTAGTCACGCGGTGCATTAGCGTGACTAAAGCCCGTCGAAATATCGACCTCACGGTGATTACTGTTATAGCGGCGTCTTTTTCACTTGGCGAAGCCATGACTAAAACAGGGATGGCAGAGCAAATAGCTCAGTGGCTCATGTTTGGCGGGATGTCGCCTTGGGTAATGTTAGCCATTGTTTATGTATTAACCACCTTGTTTACCGAGGTGATTACTAACAATGCGGCGGCGATTTTAATGTTCCCTATTGCGGTGTCTATTGCGCAGCAATTAGGTGTGGATCATATGCCGTTTGTGATTGCTGTGATGTTTGCAGCGTCTGCTAGTTTTATCATGCCATTGGGTTACCAGACTAACTTGATGGTCATGGGGCCAGGAGGGTATCAAACCTCTGACTTTTTAAAGATAGGGATTCCGATGAGTATTATCGTATCGGTGGCTTCTATCGTATTGATACCGTTTATTTGGGCGTTTTAATGCAGATTAGCCTCTGCTCTTTTATATTTTTACACATAGCTTATTTGAAACAACGACAAGGGATTAATGATGCAGTTTGATATCGAAAAAGTACTGGAGTTATCAAAACAGGCTGGCTATGCCGTTATGGAAATCTACAAAAAAGATTTTGCTGTATACGATAAGTCAGATAACAGTCCGCTAACGGAAGCGGATATGGCTGCGCATCATTTGTTAGTTGATGGCTTGAAAGCTATTGCGCCTTCTATTCCTGTTCTGTCGGAAGAGTCAGGTGAAGAGGTTAAAACCGAACGCTTGAAGTGGAGTGAGTATTGGTTAATTGATCCGCTAGATGGCACAAAAGAGTTCATCAAAAAGAACGGCGAGTTCACAATCAATGTGGCGTTGATCAAAGACGGTGTGCCGGTTTTTGGTGTGGTGTATGCACCTGCACTTAATACCTTGTATTGGGGTGAGCAGGGTAAAGGAGCCTTTAAGCAAAACGACGGCGAAGATGCGGTTGAAATTAAAGTGGGTGATAACCCAACAGTTGCAACAGGCTGGAAAGTCGTTGGTAGTCGCTCACATCAATCAGATGATTTTAAGGCCTTTATGGAGATGTTACCTGAAGCCGATATTGTGGCGATGGGAAGTTCTCTTAAGTTATGTCTGGTAGCTGAAGGTGCGGCTGATTTGTACCCACGTTTAGGGCCAACAAGCGAATGGGATACAGCGGCGGCGCATGCGGTGGTTTTGGCGGCGGGTGGTCAGGTGTTAGAGGTTGAAACGCTCAAACCTTTAACCTATAACCAGCGTCCTGATACGTTATTGAACCCTTATTTCATCGTCTGTAAAGAGCCGAGTGATTTTTGGGCTAAAAAGGGCTAATCTAGAAGTTATCGAATGACTAGATTACGTTAGCTATAGTAATCTAGTGGTTTACCTTGTTGATTACAAAGGCGAATGTTATGTTCGCCTTTTTGCTTTTATCGGGCCATCATGACAGCACGCTTTGCGTCACTTTCCTCACCACCGATTGTTTACAGTGTTCGTTTTTGGAATCGTAAGGCTGTGGGGGCTATTATTACCGCCGCTTATGGTTATCCTCCTTTATTTGTAAACGATTTTTCACGAGCATTATCACTGGCGCAGTTAAACCATGCTCCGTTAATAGGCTGGTCTTCTCGGGTAACCGCTGAGCAGGCGAAGCGTATACAGTCGCATGTTGAGTTTTACCGGATCGAAGATGGTTTTGTGCGTTCAGTGGGTTTGGGCGCAGGCTTAAATGGCGGAGCCTCTTTTGTGGTAGACGGAACAGGTATTTATTACGATGCCAGTCAGCCATCGGATTTGGAGGTTTTGCTTCAAGAGCAGAATCTTACTCCAATGGAAGTAGCCCGGGGTGAGCAATTAATCACAGCACTAGTTAGCCAAAATATAAGCAAATATAACCTAAAAGGTTCTGATAAAGGTTTGCCCAATAGTACGGGTAAAGAGGCTATTTTAGTAGTGGGGCAAGTGGCTGATGATGCCTCGGTACGCTCCAGTTTATCTCAGGTCTTAGACTGTGAAAGCAGTGAGAATATTAACAAGGACCTGCTAGCTCATACTCGTTCTGTTTATCCTGATGCTTGCATTGTTTATAAACCTCACCCGGATGTGGTGAGTGGGCTGCGTGCTGGCATGTTGTCGGAATCCGAAGTGTTGAACTATGCCGATGCTTGTTTGCCTCAAGTGGATATTATGGCGGCGATCGATTGGTGCGATCGCTTGGAGACGGTCTCATCACTAAGTGGTTTTGAAGCCCTGTTGCGTGGTAAGCAGGTGACTACCTATGGTTCCCCTTTTTACGCAGGTTGGGGGCTGACGCAGGATCATGCTGATCTGCCTAGACGCGGGCGTGAGCGCTCTTTAGCTGAGCTGGTGTACTTGGCATTAGTGGAATATAGCCACTACTACCATCCTCATACGCAGCAGGTATGCACACCGGAAGCGCTGATTGATTATTTGGCACAGCAAAAAAAATCAATACGGGTCGCTGTGAAAACACGTGTGTTAACCGCTGTTTCTTGGTTAGGCACTCAGTTAGGTCTTTAGTGGATTGGTTAGTTGTGCCGCCTGCTGCACGGGCGGTTTCGTTTTACAGTAAGGATTAATATGGCACGGATTCTCATTACAGGTGCAACGGGTGCTATCGGTGGTGCGCTAGCTAGAGCTTATGCGCAAGATGGCTATCACTTGATCTTACAGGGTCGTCAATTAGCCGAACTAGATGCTCTGGTAGAGGAGTGTAACGCCGCGGGAGGCAGCGCAGAAGCGCACGCTCTGGATTTGTCGGACGTTGAACGCACTCGAACCTGGTGTGAAGAGATTCTCTCTCAGGGGGTTCCGGAGATCGTGTATGCCAATGCAGGGATGAACATTAATACCGGCCCAGACCAATCGGGAGAAACGTGGGATGAAATGTCGCTGCTATTGGATTTAAATGTGAAATCTACGCTGGCTCTGACGCATAGTTTTGCTTTGGCGATGCGTGATAAGGGTGAGGGGCAGCTCGTTTTAATTAGCTCCCTTGCGGCCTTTTTTGGTTTGCCTGTTACGCCTAGCTACAGCGCTAGTAAAGCGGCCGTTAAAGCATATGCTGAAGGTATTCGCGGTTGGCTAGCGCCATCGAATGTAGGGGTTACCGTTGTTATGCCTGGGTATGTAGCGTCTGCAATGTGCCACGCTATGCCAGGGCCCAAACCATTTTTATGGACACCGCAGCGAGCGGCCCGTGTCATTAAGCGCCGAGTTGCTAAAAATCATCCGCGGATTAGTTTTCCGTTTCCTCTCAATATAGGTTGTTGGGGCTTGGCAGCCTTACCGCCGGGTGTATCTCAGAAGCTGATTAAGTGGCTTGATTACGGAGGGTAATGGGTGACTGAGATCGGCTTTTCGTTAGGGCATTCTTTGCTTACTTTATCTATGCCATTGTGTGTCGGCTTGTTGCTGTCTGCTGCGATGGAGTTGCTGCTAACCCCTAAAAGCCGAATGATTTGGCAACGCCCCTTGGCGTCTAATTTGCTGCATTTAGGGACTTGGCTCATAGTATTTGCAGCTGAGCTAGTTTTGTTTAGGCGGCCTTGGTTTGCTATGGGCAATGTTCTGGCTATTCAATTGCTCATTGTGCTTGTTAATAACGCAAAGTATCACGCGATGCGTGAGCCCTTTTTAGTGCACGATTTTGAATACTTTACTGATGCTATACGCCACCCTCGTTTGTATTTACCGTTTTTTGGTATTGCTAATGCTTTGCTAGCCCTGTGTGCGTTTATTGGTGTGCTCGTGGCTGGTGTAATGTTGGAACCATCGGTTTTTTCTTCCGCACAGGCTTCAGTTGGCTCCTATATCGTGTCGTGGGGGATTTTGTTAGCGGTGGGAGTTGCTGTAACGGTATGGGGTTATAAGGTACGAGTGCGCCGTGTATTGTTGCAGCCTGAGCATGATTATTGTGCACTAGGGCAAATTGGTTTTTTATGGCATTACGGCATCCTTCATTATACGCAGCCTAATCCTGTGGAAGAGAATCAATGGCGTGAGTTATTGCCACAAGATGCCGCGGCTGAGAAGTTGCCTGACGTTGTTGTTGTTCAAAGCGAGTCCTTCTTTGATGCTCGTGCAGAGTATCCAGTATTGAAGCCTTCTATTCTGGCAGAGTTTGATCAGATATGTGCGCACTCTTTTAGCTGGGGGGCTCTCACCGTGCCGGCTTGGGGCGCAAATACTATCCGTACAGAAAGTGCGTTCTTAACAGGTAAGCCTGCTCATGTTTTGGGGGTTCATCAGTTCAGTCCCTATCGGCACTTTATGAAGCAGCCGCAGTATACGGTAGCGCACGCTTTAAAGGCGTTAGGGTACCGAACGGTGTGCATTCATCCTTATCCTGCATCTTTTTATTTGCGTGATAAATTGTATCCCAGAATGGGGTTTGATGAGTTTATCGATATTCAATCATTTACCGAAGCAGATAAGGTCGGCCAGTATGTCGGAGATGTTGCCTTGGCCAATAAGGTTAAGTCGATGTTGTCTAAACGATCACACGACTCTGGCACGTCGACGCCTGTATTTGTGTTTGTAATTACGATGGAAAATCATGGTCCTCTGCACTTGGAGAAGGCCAGCCAGGCTGATCAGGTTGCATTCTATGAGGGTGAACAGCCTTTTGGCTGTGATGATTTAACTGTTTATGCCCGCCACTTACGCAATGCCGATACAATGGCTGCGATGTTAACTGAATGCTTAAATGACCAACCTAATGGTGGTGTGTTGGGGTGGTACGGCGATCATGTGCCTATCATGGCAAAGGTATATCAGACGTTAGGTGCGCCAAAGGGCGAGACTCGCTATTTTATATGGAATGACCACCCCACGGATGGGCTAAAAGAGGCGTCCAGCACGTCAGCGAGCTCCAAAGATATTTCAGAGCTGCCAACGTTATTATTTCAGGCGCTTAGTGCGCGCTACAAGACTCGCTTGGCGGCTGAACAGGAAAGCGTCTGAGCATTGCTTGCAAAGGCGACTCGCTTAGTAGTAGCCGCTGGTAGGCAGATTCTACACCGGTACTAATGCCTTTTTGGCTGTATAAGCCACCATTTATTTGAGTTAACTGGATAACTGCACGCTGAAAGTACTGAAATAGCTTTTGGTCAGGGTATTCTTTGTCAGTCCAAAACTCATCTAAGCTGCATTGCGCGGTTAATCCCGGAATGTTGTAGATAGGGTCGGCAAGGGCGAGAGTCCGGCATTTGTGGAATAAAGCGGAGGTGCCCACCGTGCTGTTGATGGTAATGACGCCTTGGCAATGATCGAGCAGCGTTGGTAAGTGTCCGCTTTCTAAATACAGCGTTCGGCCTTTAATACCTAATGAGTCCTCAAGCTGCAGAATAAGCTTTTTAAAATTAACAAAGCCGGTGTCTAGCGGATGATTCTTTATCACGAGTAGGCTGTCCACTGGTGCGTGCTTGGCAAAAGAGGTGAGGGTTGTGCGAATCACATCGGCCATAGAATCGAAGGGTGAATGTGTTTGTATCTGACTATCGCTATCCAACTGAAGAGGCAGAATAAAATAGGGCGTTTGGTTGGATAATAGTTGTTCAATCGTTTTTGCATCAAAGCGCTCAAGTAATGGCATTTTAGCAAAACGCGCTCCCCAGCCCGCTAGCTCAACTCCGGAAATATAAGGGCGATGTGTTTTGTAGCCCGGATAGAGTAGAGGATTAAGCAGATTAGGTGCGTGATAGCCTATCTCGTGCATGCCCAGTAACAACACAGGGTTGCTGATGGTCTCGCCAGTATCTATTGGGTTGAGTTCAGGTGCTATGCGTCGATACCACTGAGGACATTTAGGTAGCCGTGAGTGGCCGTTTATTCCTCCTTCCTCTAGTGTTAACCAGCGAGGCCGAAAATAGCCTTCTTCAAAAACATGCACTCGAACATTGTGGCGTTCTCCAATGTTAATCGCAGGCGCATTGACTGGTCGGGTGTCACCCAGCATTATTATATCGGTAATCCCATAGTTGATTACCTTTTGTTCAATGAACTCGGGCAGGTTATCTGCGCTAGCGCGATATTTCCATGCCTGCTTATTGCGCCAATAAACGGCATCGCCTACACAAAAGTTAATGCGAAAAACACCCGCGCCTGCAGCTAAAAGTCGGTCGCCAAGCTTGGAAAAAAAAGGGCTTGTTGGGCCCTGAAGAAAAAGAAAGTTCCGTTTTTGCACAGTATTCTCAGGGCAGCCAGTTAGATCAGCGTTTTCAAAAGGACCAGTGTTTCACGAACCTGGGCTTCGGTATGCTCGCAGGAGAGGAAGAAGCGCAAACGTGCGCTCTGTTCTGGAACAGCGGGATACAGAATGGGTTGTACGTTAATGCCTTTCTCGAATAAAGCAGCAGAGGCCTTAGCAGCGGTTACTGAACTACCTAAAATAATAGGTATTACGGCGATGCCTGTGCTTTCACCGGTATTAAAACCAAGTGATTTGGCTGTGTCGAGAAAGTACTTGGAAATATGCATGAGCTGGTGGATTCTTTCCGGCTCTTGCTCCATAACTTCTAGCGAAGCCAAAGCGGCTGCGGCAATGGGTGCAGGCATCCCTACGCTGTATAAAAAGCCGGGGGCCATATAACGTAGGTGTTCAATTAAGGCTGATTCGCCGGCGATATAGCCTCCACAACCGGACATTGTTTTGCTCAGTGTGCCCATCCAGATATCGACATCTTTGCCGGCCACTTGGTAAAGCTCTCTTAGGCCTTTACCACTATCGCCCAAAATGCCAAATGAATGTGCTTCGTCAACCATCAAAAATGCATAGTGCTGCTGTTTGATCTCTACGAGGCGCGCCAGATCAGGGTGGTCTCCGTCCATACTGTAAAGGCCTTCGACGACGATTAACACGCGTTCAAATTGGTGGCGCTTTTCGGCTAAAAGGGCTTCTAGTGCATCTAAATCATTATGGGGGAACGATAAGCGTTTCGCGCCAGATAATTGAGCACCTACGATAGAGCTGTTATGGATGTATTCATCATGAATGATGAGGTCCTTAGCGCCGAACAAGTAGCCGATAGTTGTGACGTTAGTTGCATGGCCGCTCACAAAGGCGAGAGCATCATCCACCTCGTACATGTGAGCAAGCTTCGCTTCTAATGCTTGGTGAATAGGGCGCTCACCAGACACAATACGACTAGCTGAGACCGAAGTGCCATATTGTTCAATAGCATCAACGGCCGCTTGGTTCACCTTTGGGTGGCCCGACAGTCCAAGGTAATTGTAGCTGGCGTAATTAATGACTTCTTTGCCATTAATCACTGATGTTGCGCCAGCCACTCCTTCGTGCGTACGAAAAAAAGGGCTTTCGATGCCGAGGCTTGCAGCACCGTTTTTGATGATTTGCATCTGTTGATAACCCGGATGCTGATCAAATCGGTTTGCTTTGGCTTGCTTGCTTGTTGTGGACTTCAACAAAGAAGCAATTCCGTTACCGGAGTTTTCGGCCTTTTTAAGTTTGTGCTGTAACGTTTTCTGAATCAGCTTATCTTTAATATTTTGCGAAAGCTTTTGTGAGCTCATTAAGCCGATTCTCCTTTTCCGGCATGCTGGCGCGCCACTTGGGCTGCCATATCGTCTTCAGAACTTTGGTCCTCACCTTTTATTTGCGTTGCTAAGCGTTCGCTTAGTTTAGCTAAGGTCGGTGTTTCACTGAGGGCCATAACAGAAACTGTAACGCCAAGGCGTGATTCAATTGCTGACATTAATTCGACACCCATCAAGGAGTCCAAGCCCATATCATACATAGAGCGGTTAATATCCAGTTTCTCTTCTGACGTCATGAGTATGCTGGCCAGTTCCGACTTAAGTAACGCTAGTACGGTTTGGGTGAGCTCTTCATCTGACATGGCCATGAGAGCGTCCATATCGAGTCTATTGTCATCACCTTGGTCACTTTCCTGAGCGGTTAACGCTACTTCTCTGAACTTGGCTTGATCTGCACTTGGCAAGAAACGGCTGAGTGGCCCCCAGTCGAACTCTAAGACCCCTTGGTTAGTGATCTTGTTCAATATCATTTGCTCAAGCGCATCTAAAGCTGCGTCGGACGCTAATGCTTGTCCGCCAATTCGGCTCTGTAGTGCGTCTTTGATTTTTTCGTTACGTGCAAGGAAGCCTACATCGTCTATGGCACCCCAGCGAGGGCAGCTAGCCACTTTGCCGCGTGCACGTCTGTTTGCCGCTAATGCTTCTAACCAGTGGTTGGCTGCTACATAGCAAGCCTGCCCTGGGTTTCCAAGGAGTGTGGTAGCGGATGAATAGAGGACGAATAGGTCTAGGTCTAAATGGTCCGTTAATTCATCTAACCAGCGTGCGCCTGTAATTTTGGGGCGCAGTACACGTTCTAGTTGCTCGTCGCTTAAATTGAGAGCGAGGCTGTCTTCTATGACAGCGGCTGCATGAACAACACCTTTGAGTGGCGGTAGCTCACTATCAATTTGCTGCAATACTTGTGCAAGTGCCTTGCGGTCACTGACATCGCAGGCGGCAGGCAAAACAGTGACACCTTGTGCTTTAAAAATAGCCAAGGCCGCTTGAGCCTCTTCCGAAACAGGGCCGCTGCGGCTGAGAAGTGCCAGATGTTTGGCACCTTTTGATACAAGCCATTGCGCTGTTTTGAGGCCAAATCCACCTAGACCACCTGTTACTAAGTAGGTAGCCTCGTGAGATAACTCAAGCGATTGCTCAGTGCTAGTCGCCTTGATGTGGCTTGCTTTGATGGGTTGGTCATAAGCAACAACGATTTTACCGATCTGTTTTGCTTGTTGCATGTAACGGAACGCATCCACAATGTGCGTGGCATCAAAGCGTGTGTAAGGTAGCGGATATAAAGTGCCGTCTGCAAATAATTGCATCATTTCGGTAAAGAGACGATGCGTGAGAGCCGGCTTTTCTTGCATCAGCTGGTCAGCATCAATACCAAAATAGCTAATATTGTTGCGGAACGGACGAAGGCCTACTTTTGTGTTTTCATAAAAGTCGCGCTTGCCTAGCTCTAAGAAACGTCCAAAAGGCTTTAATACACGGAAGTTTTGGTTGATGGCTTCTCCTGCTAGGGAGTTGAGCACAATGTCCACGCCGCGGCCGTTTGTTTCAAACAGGATTTCTTCCGCATAGGTCAGTGAGCGCGAGTCATAAATATGTTCTACACCCATCATGCGTAAAAAGTCGCGCTTACTTTCAGACCCGGCTGTGGCGTAGATTTCTGCACCAAGCCATTGAGCAACTTGAATTGCCGCAATGCCAACACCACCGGCTGCGCCGTGTATTAGTATTTTTTCACCTTCTTCAAGGCGCGCTAAATGGTTAAGCGCGTAATATACCGTGAAGAAGGTGCTTGGGATCGTAGACGCCGCTTCAAAGCTGATCCCTTCTGGTATGTGCGATATAGCATTCGGTTTAGTGATTACGCTATTGCTGAAGCTGGCAGGGCCAAAGCCCACAACGCTATCACCAATGGTATAGCCTTCAATGTCCTGGCCTACTTCGGTCACAACACCAGCAAATTCAAGCCCTAACGTTGGTCCAGCAAAGCCGTTTTCTATCGCTTCATCGGAGAGCAGTCCTAATGTGTACATGACATCGCGGAAGTTAAGCCCTGTGGCTTTGACGGCTACCCGGATTTCATCCTGGCTTATAGGTGCATCTGACTTGCTTAGCCACGTAAGGTTTTTGAGCTGGCCTGGCATGTCAAAGCCAAGGTAAAACGCATCGTTGTGAGATGTGTTTTCTAACTGAGCGTCAGCAGGGTTCGAAAGCTGTTCGTTCTCACGTAGACGCGGCGCATAAGAATGGCCAGCTTGATCAAGAATGATCTCTGCCTCGTGGGCTAGGTTGTCGCTATTGAGAAGTTGAGATACCAACGCCCGAGTTACGTCTGTTGTAAAGGTTGCATAAGGAACATCAACTAAGCGTAGCTCAATCTTAGCAGACTCGTTCATTAAGGTGCGAGCGAATCCCCATACCGCGGAATCGTCTGCTACGTGAGCTTGGCCAAAATTAGCAAGGCCGTCGTCACAAAGGTACGTTTGGCCAACACCTTGCGTAACAAGGGTTAATTGAAGCGGATCGTTGTGTAGCTCTATGGTTTTGTAGAGATGATTGAGTGCCTTACAACGATTGCTAAGGTCCGTAAACCGCTCTTCAGTAAAGTCGGCTTGATCATCAATTCCGGCAATAAAAACGATACGAGAGCTTTGTGCTGTCAATAGCGTGTGCAGATCATCCGCGGTGCTATTGATAATATCCTGCGTGGAAAGAACAAGTGTGTGTGCTTCACATGCTTGTTCGTGGCAGTGTTTAATTACAGCATCGGCAAGGCGCGTGGATACAGGTTGTGTATCGTGTATAACTAGCAGCTTCTCAGTAGCAGAATCACTATTACCTACTGTGTTTGAGGCTGCTTTGTTGGTTGCAGGGGCAATGGCGCTTAACAAGTACGAGGAGTGCTCTTCTTGCGTTTGTACGGCTGTTACTGAAGTAAAGCCAGACTCTGTTAGGGCACTAGTCCATTGCGATGCGTTAAGCTGTTGGCCTGTTTCTTGGTTATTATCATTCCACCAATTTGTGTCGCAGGCGAATAATAGATCAATCCAATCAGCTTGGGATGGCGCTATAAAGAGCACGTTGGCATTGGGTGCTTGGAGTGGAGCCAGATGGCGGAACAAAATCCCAAGCTCTGATACGCTGACACCATTAATGTTAATGATGACAGTATCAAATATGCCGTGTTCTTGTGGTGTTGCGTCGGTTAATGAGAAAGCACTCACCATTGGGTGGCTTTCTTGTAGTAGTTGAACCTTGTCTAGCGCCTCTGACTGTAGGCTGGTAAACGCCAGATCACCTTGAGTGTAATTAAAATCATTACATAGGCTGGTGATTAGTGTGGGTTCATAGATACCTACTTCCAGAACGCGTCGGCGTTGGCCAGTGGCTGGTGTTTTATTGAGTACAGGTTTGATCGACTGGGCTAAGCTACCCAAGAGAGTACTGTTATTACGTAAACTAATAATGGTGGCGTACAGTTCGTTGGCTTCTAGGCCGAGGTCACTGGCAACAAGCGCCCCTTTTATTAGTTCATGTAAATGTAACCCAAACCGCCCAATTAAATGAGTGATTGCAAAGTAATCGGGATAGTCACGCGCCATCATCTGCCAGATTAAATTAGCAGGGATGCTGTCCTCGTCAGCTTCGGCAAGTACCCAATGGTCGGCTGCAGCTACGATGGTTCCACGCTCTGTGGCAAAACGTATAATGCTGTTGAGTAAGCGCGCCGCGCACGGCGAGTCTTTAGTGAGCGTATCTACAAAAGCGGCGTTGAGCTCGCCTTGAGTTTCTAGGGTGGCAAGTGCTTCTCTAACGTATGCTGTCATTAACGCATCAAATAAAGGCTCTACTTCTTGAACCAGAGTGTTGGAGCGCTGATAAACCGCTGGCGGTAACTCGCTATTGAGTACGCTGAGCCACTCCGTGTGATCTAAAGCAGAAGAGGATGCTGGAATGGCAGTCAGATAATAGTCTAGATAATTAATGTGCGAGTTGTTCGCCTTACGCACTCGTACCGCTTTAAAACGAGCCTCTTTAATAGCCGCCACGTGTAAGCCATTTTCATCAAATAGATCAAACTCAGCTGTAATAGAGTGTGGCGAACGCTTGAGTAGGCGTGCTTGGGCTATAGCAATTTGATGCGCGCCAGAGCGTGTAAATATCCGACCCACGCGAACAGGTACATAAGCTATCCCTTCGTTTTCGGCGAGCTGATCCTTCATGAAGTGAATGATGAGCTGGAAAGTACAATCCAGCTGTGCCGGATGCAATGTAAACCCTTGCGAGTTCCCGTCAGGCTTAAAGGTCGCTGTTACGCTGGGTGTGCTGGTAGAGCGTTTTTCTACCCAACCATGACTCAGCGCTTGGAAAGCCGTGTCATAATCTAGCCCTGCTATTTCAGTTAACGCAAGATGATCGTCTTGTGTGAAGTCGGGTTCGCGTTCGGGTAGCGACGGAGATGTGGCTGATAAGTGCAGGTCAGTTGCAATCTTGAGCGATCGAGCGCTGGCATGCTGTGTCCACTTATCACCGGTTACTAATTCTCGGCTGGCAATGCTGAGTTGGCCTGATTCGATAGCATAGCTTAAGCGCGTTTTTTTGCTGACGCTGTCGTCGAGTAATAAAGGCTGCTTAATTTCTAGCTCTTCAATTTCGAGCAGGTCATGGTCTGTTTTTGTTTGGACGGCTGCTAATAGTAGCTCAACATAGGCCGTACCTGGGAAGACAACATTTTCCCCGACTTTATGATCTCCAAGCCAAGGATAGGCCTGTGTATCGAGGGTGTTTTCCCACATGTTATCGAGTTGCTTAACTGGATACCCTAAAAGGTCATGAGCTTTTTGGCGGTTAAGCAGGCCTAATGACTCATGCGTTTCGGGGTGCCACAGTGACTCGCGTTGCCATGGATAGGCATCTAACTCAATAAAGTTGCCAGTGACTGGAAAGATGTCAGCTGGTAACGCTGGTAAAGTGAGCAGTGCTTGAGATGCGGTCTTAGTAATAGCATCTTGTGTGGCATTTCGGCGTGTGAGCGTGCTCAGTACAGTGCCTGCTTGATCCGCTTCTTTAAGCTCGTCATTGAGGTAGCTTTTGAGAACGGGGTGCGCACCAATTTCTATAAATTGGGTAATGCCATCGGCGATAATTTGATCAATTGCGTTCTTGAATTGCACCGGCTTGCGGATGTTATCCCACCAGTAGGCGGCGCCAAGGCTTAGGCCGTTACTTGCTTTGCCTGTTACCGTTGAGTAGAACGGTAAGCGGGTTTCGTGCGGCGTTAAATGAGAAAGACTTTCTTTAACTGGCGCTTCAACTGAGTCCATTGCTGAGCTATGGAACGCATAGTTTAGGTTTAGGCGACGATAGAAGGTGCCGTTTTCAGCGAAAATAGCCTCAAGTTGAGAAAGTTGTTCTGGGTTGCCGGCTAAAGTGATGCCTTTGGCGCTGTTAATGCCGGCGACTTCAACGTCGGAACATTTCTCTTGCTCTAGCAATGCACGAATATCTTGTTCGTTCATGCCTACGGCGCTCATCTCGCCAAAACCTGCGGTTTGGCCTTGATAGCGGCTGCGGTAATAAATGACATGAACGGCGTCTTCCAGAGACAACGCACCGCTATAGTACGCTGCTGCTACCTCGCCCACACTGTGACCTGTGACAGCGGATGGCTCGATATGATGTGCGCGTAACAGTTCTGTAATACCTATTTGCAAGGCAAACAAGGCAGGCTGAGCAATCTCCGTTTGGTCAAAACGGTCTGTACCATTGTCTCCCGACAGTTCAGCGACCAGAGAAAAGCCTGCTAGGGGTTCAAATAGCGTGTCGACCTGACCCACGGCCTCTCTAAAAATACGGGAGTTTTGTAGCAGGGCTTTACCCATGGTTTCCCATTGGCATCCATTGCCCGAGTAAACAAAGGCAATAGGCGACTGAGGTTTGTCTAGGTAAATAGGTGTCGATTCATCCGCTAACAGGGCGTTGATTTGTTCAATGGCGTCTGCTGAGTCCTGGCTCCAAATAACATGTGCCAATCCGTGGAGCTCTCGGCGGTATAGATAATTGTAAGCAACATCATAAAATGATGCAGACTCTTCACGCAATAATTCTGCGGCGTCTTCTAGACAAGTCTGTAATGCTTGAGCATCACGAGCGCTAATTACTAAGGGTAAGGGTTTATTAGCGGCTGGTGTGCAGGCTGTTGCTTTTGATGCGTTATTGTCTGGCGGGGATTGCAGAATAACGTGTGCATTAGCACCGCCGAAACCGAATGAGTTAATCCCAATAGTCAGTGGTTTATTCGCATCCAGCGTGAGATTTTTGCTGACAACCTCAATGTTCCATTCGTTAAAATGGATATTGGGGTTCGGGTTTTTCATGCTGATCGTTGCAGGCACTTCTCGATAGTAAACCGAGTACAAAGCTTTTGCTAAACCGGCAACACCCGAAGCCGCCTCTAAGTGGCCCATATTGCTTTTTACGGAGCCAATTGGAAGTGGTTTGGAGCGTTGTTGGCCGAGTGCAAGGCCGATCGCTCGTGTTTCTATTGGATCGCCAACAGCGGTGCCTGTACCGTGAGCTTCTAGGTAGTCTAGGTCATCAGCTGTAAGGCCGGCTTTTTTGTATGTGCTTTCCATTAACTCAATTTGAGCGGCAGGATTTGGTACGGTTAGGCCTGATTTATAGCCGTCGGTATTGACACCTGAGCCAGCGACAACCGCAAGAATACGATCACCATCACGTATAGCGGCGTCGTAGTCTTTAAGATAAAAAATACCACCGCCTTCTGAGCGGACGTAACCATCACCGGCGGCATCAAAAACTTGGCAGCGGCCTTTTCGAGACAGCATAGTGGCTTTAGAAAACGCAATAAAACCGTAAGGGTGTAGGTGTAAGCTGACGCCGCCTGCCAAGGCTTCTTCGATTTCACCGGAGCGTATAGCTTGGCATGCTTGGTGAAATGCGACCATAGAAGAAGAGCAGGCCGTGTCCATAGCGATGCTAGGCCCGTGCAGGTCGAATAAGTAGGAAATACGGTTAGCTGCAATACTGGCTGTGTTGCCTGTGGCTACCGAAGAGTCAACGATAGAAATATCTTCGGTAAAACGATAGGCGTAATCGGCACTGGCGATACCAATGTAAACACCACATTGGCTTCCCTTTAGTGAAGAAGGGGCTTTACCTGCATGTTCGACAGATTCCCACGTCATCTCTAACAGCATGCGCTGTTGTGGATCCATCAGGGAGGCTTCGCGAGGAGAAATACCAAAAAAACTCGCGTCAAAGCCAGATACATCACCCACTGATCCCGCTGAAAATGTATAGCTAGTACCGGGGTGTTTTTTGTCGGGGTGCGTATAAGCGTCAAATGACCAGCGGCCTTCTTCGACGTGGCTTACCAAATCTTTATTAGCCAGTAAATCATGCCAAAATGACTGCGGCGTAGTACCTGGAAAACGAAAGGAAGTGCCTATGATAACAACACGTTTATCCATAACTTAAAAACTCTGGCTCCGGGTGGTCTTAATCTCACGTCATTGTACGTAATATCAATGCGAAAAGGAGGTTTTTTTTGTAAAAAAATCCGACTAATGAAGGAGTTAGTAGCGACCAAAAGAGGGGATGTTAGAAGTATTCTTGTCAAAAAAATACAATTGTAAATTGGTGGGCCCACCAGGACTTGAACCTGGGACCGACGGATTATGAGTCCGGCGCTCTAACCAACTGAGCTATAGGCCCTAAAAGAGGCGCCAATAATACATACTTAGTATCATTGGCGCAATACCTTGATATTGTTACTAAAAAATTATTCGTCGAGGAAGCTGCGCAAGTGATCTGAACGGCTCGGGTGGCGCAGTTTACGTAGCGCTTTGGCTTCGATTTGACGAATACGCTCACGAGTAACGTCAAACTGTTTACCTACTTCTTCAAGCGTGTGATCGGTGTTCATATCGATGCCGAAACGCATGCGCAGTACTTTGGCTTCACGGCCTGTTAGGCCAGCCAATACTTCGCGCGTTGCTTCGCGCAAGCCTTCGCCCGTAGCAGAATCAACCGGAGAAGTATGATTTCCGTCTTCGATAAAATCACCTAGGCTAGAGTCTTCGTCATCACCAATGGGTGTTTCCATTGAGATGGGCTCTTTGGCGATTTTCAATACTTTACGTATTTTATCTTCAGGCATTTCCATACGCTCGGCCAGCTCTTCTGGTAGCGCTTCGCGTCCCATTTCTTGTAGCATCTGACGTGAAATACGATTCAATTTATTGATCGTTTCAATCATGTGTACTGGAATACGAATGGTTCGTGCTTGGTCGGCAATTGATCGTGTGATGGCTTGGCGAATCCACCAAGTCGCATACGTCGAGAACTTGTAACCACGACGGTACTCAAACTTATCAACTGCTTTCATCAAGCCGATGTTGCCTTCTTGAATTAAATCCAAGAATTGAAGGCCACGGTTTGTGTATTTTTTTGCAATCGAGATAACCAAACGTAAGTTGGCTTCTACCATTTCTTTCTTGGCACGGCGAGCTCTTGCTTCACCAATCGACATGCTGCGGTTTACATCTTTAATGCTAGCCAGTGGGATGATGGCATCCTGTTCAATTTGAACGAGCTTGCGTTGAGCACGATGTAAATCGGGTAAATTCTGTTTAATCGCTGCTGAAAAGTCATGGTTTTCGGCAATGATTTTGTCTAGCCATTCAGGGCTTGTTTCGTTGCTTGGAAATTCTTTGATGAAGAATTTACGCGGCATTTTACAGCGCTGAATGCAGATACGCATGATAGTGCGTTCTTGCTGGCGAACACGATCAATATAATCACGTACACGCGTTACGAGTAGGTCGTAATAACGTGGTGACAGTTTGACCGGAGAAAAGGCTTCTGAAAGCTCATCAAATGCGGCCTTGTAAGCCGGAGTGTCGCGGCCTTCTTTTTCAAGTACGTCATATAGAGCTAACAGGCGCTCATGAATCTGCGCGAAACGCTGACGAGCCTCTTCAGGATCGGGGCCGCGATCGCCTTCTTCTTCATCGTCGGTGCCGTCTGTGTCGTCATCATCGTCATCGCTGGTGTCAGTGTCATCATCGTCATCTGTTTCTTCAACAGGTGGCACTGAGCCTGCGGGGATGAAGTCGCTATTGTCTGGGTCGATGTAGCCGCTGAAAATATCGCTTAAGCGACCTTCTTCCTGAAGCGTCGTATTGTACGAGTCAAGAATGATCTCTACAGAGCCAGGGAAGCTGGCTAGAGCGGTCATGACTTCGCGGATCCCTTCCTCTATGCGTTTAGCGATTTCGATTTCGCCTTCGCGGGTTAGGAGCTCCACAGTACCCATTTCACGCATGTACATACGAACGGGGTCGGTTGTTCGGCCAGCGTCAGACTCTACGGCAGCTAAGGCTGCAACCGCATCTTCATCTGCTTCTTCGGCCGAGTCGCCTTCGGTCATGAGGAGTGTCTCAGCATCAGGTGCTTCTTCTGATACAGAGATACCCATGTCATTAATCATGCGAATAATGTCTTCGACCTGATCGGGATCGGCGATATCTTCAGGAAGATGATCGTTAACTTCGGCGTAAGTCAGGTAACCCTGCTCTTTACCGCGTGCGATCAGTTCTTTTAGACGAGATTGCTGCTGCGAGGTATCTGACATAGATGTCCTACAATGGTGCGAATTAGAGACTACAAAAAAGTTAGCGCGACATTATAACGCCAGCGGCTAGGTTTTGCTAGCAGAAGGCTGTTTGATTGGCTGTTTTATGGCCTAAGTCTAGTCTAACTTTTATTCATATGCAGTTTTATATTGGGATTAAGTTTTTGATTGCAACCGGTGCGGGTGAAGTTATTGCCGTGAAAGTGTTAATAGCTCTGAAAGTCGCTGCTTTTCTGGCTGGCTTAGTGTTGCCAGTGGCTTCTTTTGTAGCTTTTGGAGTTCGTTTACTTGTAATCGGCGTGTTAAGCGCTTCCATGCATCGCTGAAAAGTTGCTTAGGGTTGCCGTTGAGTATGGGGTCTAGATGCGAAATACCACTGAGTTGAAGTAGGTGTTTGCTGAGCTCTTCGTCATCGCGCCAGTCGATAAGCAGGGTGTGCAAGCTGGTGTTTGGGTGTGTGTGTAGGTATTGCAAAAACGCTTGTAAAAGCTCGCTGTGTGGCTCGTGTAAATCACTTAATGAGTCATATTCGGTGGCTAATGGCGCTAGTTCTGGGTGATGCAGTAATAAAGACACCAAATGTCCGCACAGTGAGTTGGTTGGGCGGGTTGGTTCTTTGGGTGATGACTTGGTGCTGCGACGCTCAGGGGAGTTGTTATCGCGGGGCGTGAAGTTGTTCGGTGTAGCATCTTCGTAATAGCTGTTGTCGTATGAGCTGTCGTTGTATGCGCTGTTAGACGTGCTAGTCGGCACAAGCTGAATGGTGCTATTGATTTGCTCTAATGTAAGTCCGGTTATCTCGCAAATTTTGTCGATCATCATTTGCTTAAGTAGGCCAGGTTGCATTTGCTGAAGCATGGGGAGTGCTTCGCTGCTAAAGCGAGCGCGACCATCGATACTTGTCATGTCGCTGCCTTGCGAGTGGGATTTAAAGAAAAACTCAGACAGTGGCAAGGCTTCATTTAAGCGTTTCTCGAACCCGTCTTTGCCTTCGGCTCTGATGAGCGTGTCAGGGTCTTCCCCTTCGGGAAGGAATAAAAATCGAGCTTCTTGGCCATCTTTGATGCTGGTGAGTGTGGTTTCTAGTGCTCGTTCGGCGGCTTTTCTGCCTGCTTTGTCACCATCAAAGCAGAAAACAACTTCTGATACGGTTTTGAATAGTCGCTCTAGGTGTTGCTGGCTCGTGGCGGTGCCGAGAGTCGCTACGGCATAGGTGACGCCAAACTGTGCCAAGCTAATAACGTCCATATAGCCTTCGACAATAACAATACGTTCTAGCTTTTGTGTGAGCTTGCGGGCTTCGTAAAGGCCATAAAGCTCTCGGCCTTTGTGGAAAGTGTCGGTCTCGGGAGAGTTGAGGTATTTGGGTTTGTCGTCTCCTAAAACACGTCCGCCAAAAGCTATTGTTCGGCCTCGCGCGTCACGTATGGGAAACATAATACGGTTGCGAAAGCGATCGTAAAGGGAGTCTTTTTCTTCGTGGCGAATCAGCATGCCGCTCAGTTCTAGCAGGTTTGCTTTTTCGCTGGTGCCGCCCACGGCATTAATAAGGTTGTCCCAGCCGCTGGGCGCAAAGCCAATACCAAAAAAACTGGCAACTTTGCCGGTGAGTCCGCGCGACTTAAGGTAGTTGACGGCTAGATCGCGTGAAGGGTGTTCTTTAAGTTGGCGCTGATAATAAGCGGAAGCTTCATCTAATATATGATATTGCGCTTTGTGTTCGCTGCGGCGTTGCTCTTGAGCCTCATCGCGAGGAACATCGACTCCGACTATTTTGGCGACTTCTTCGATAGCTTGCGGGAATTCGAGTCGTTCATATTCCATCAAAAAGCCAATGGCGTTTCCGCCTGCGCCGCAGCCAAAACAATAATAGAACTGTTTGTCAGGACTAACAGAGAAAGAGGGCGATTTTTCTTGGTGGAAAGGGCAAAGCCCTGAGTAGTTTTTGCCGGCCTTTTTTAGCTTAACGCGGCCATCGATAATGTCTACGATGTTAACGCGTGCTAGCAGATCGTCAATAAAGCCTTGTGGAATACGGCCTGCCATAACTGCTCCGCTGAAATCTATTTAACAGAAAGTGGTTAGCGGAGTTGAGCTTACTTGGTTAGGCTAGCTTTAACCAGTCCTGAAATGGCACCCATGTCTGCGCGGCCTTGGGCTTGTGGCTTGATAATCGCCATTACTTTGCCCATGTCTTGCATTCCTGATGCGCCTGATGCTGTAACAGCATCTTCGATCAATTGTGTTAGTTCTTCTGTCGTTAGCGGTTGCGGCAAGTAAGTTTGAATCACCTCCAGCTCTTGTCGCTCAGTGTCCGCCAGGTCTTTGCGGTCCGCTGCATCATATTGGGCAATTGAGTCACGGCGTTGTTTGGACATTTTATCCAAAACCGCGAGCACACGTGCATCATCCAACTCTATACGCTCATCAACTTCGATGCGCTTTAATTCAGCCAGAATTAAACGAATGGTACCTAAGCGCTGTTTATCTTTTGCGCGCATGGCGTCTTTCATTTCTTCAGTAATCCGTTTTTTGAGTACTGACATTCTGTATGACCTGTGTTGAGGGATGCTTAACCCGGTTGTAAAAAATCTATTCTAAATTACGTTTCTTCGTGCTTAAAAAGCGGAAAAACGTATTAGTACATACGTACGCGGCGAGAGATATCGCGAGATACTTTTTTAGCGTGACGCTTAACGGCAGCTGCTGCTTTACGCTTACGAACAGAAGTTGGCTTTTCGTAGAATTCGCGCTTACGTACTTCAGCTAGAACACCCGCTTTTTCGCAAGAACGCTTGAAACGACGAAGAGCAACGTCAAATGGCTCGTTATCTTTAACTTTAACTGCAGGCATGATGCCTCCTTTTAGTTGTTTAGTTGGCTAAATCCGGACCCATTCCGAATAAGGTGCGAAATTCTATGTCCTCGTATGAAAATTGTCAAAGTGATATTCGTGTAATTGCGCTTGCGATAAGGGATAATAGCGAGATTATTTTTGAATTAGCGGATGTACGGTTACTAATGATTGTGCTGGGTATTGAAACGTCGTGTGATGAGACGGGTGTGGCGCTTTACGATAGCGAGAAAGGTTTGCTGGCTGATGTCTTATATAGTCAGGTCAAAATGCATGCTGAATACGGCGGGGTAGTGCCTGAATTGGCTTCGCGTGATCATGTAAGAAAGCTGCTTCCTCTTATTAAAGAGGTCATGCAACGTGCTGATCTAACCGCTAATCAGGTTGATGCGATTGCTTATACAGCAGGGCCAGGTTTAATTGGTGCGCTGATGGTAGGCGCATCGACGGGGCGGTCATTGGCCATGGCGTGGGGTGTTCCTGCGATTGGTGTTCATCACATGGAAGGTCATCTTTTAGCACCCATGCTGGAAGAAAACCCTCCTGAATTTCCCTTTGTCGCTTTGTTGGTGAGCGGCGGTCACACTCAGCTGGTTAAGGTGACGGCAATTGGTGAGTATCACTTATTAGGTGAATCGCTTGATGATGCGGCGGGGGAGGCGTTTGATAAAGCCGCTAAGATGCTCGGCCTTGATTATCCCGGTGGTCCTTTGATTGCTCGTTTGGCTGAGCAGGGGGATCGTACGCGTTTTCGTTTCCCGCGACCGATGACTGATCGTCCTGGGTTGGATTTTAGCTTTTCTGGTCTCAAAACTTTTACGCTCAATACCATCGCTAAACACACTCAGGACGGGGTTTTAGATCAGCAAACTCAAGCGGATATAGCAGCGGCTTTTGAAGAGGCGGTGGTTGAAACCTTGGCAATTAAGTGTCGTCGAGCGTTACAAGAAACAGGGCTAAAGCAATTAATTATTGCCGGTGGAGTGAGCGCGAACCGGCGTTTGCGTGAGCGGCTTGATGCTGTTGTGACCAAAGAGAAGGCTTCATTGTTTTATGCTCGTCCTGAATTTTGTACGGACAATGGCGCCATGATTGCTTATGCAGGGTGCCAACGCTTGTTAGCAGGGCAAAGCAGTGGGTTGGTTATAGAGGCTAAGCCTCGCTGGTCAATGGAGTTGTTAGGATCCATCAATGATGTAGTCGAGTCTGTAGGTGAAAAAGCATAATGGATATCGTTTTTGTTGAAGGTTTGCAGATAGAAACTGTCATTGGAATCTATGATTGGGAGCGCGAGATTCGTCAACGCGTCGTGTTGGATCTGGAGTTAGGGACGGATATTAAGCACGCCGCCCAAACAGAAGAAATTGATAACACGCTGAACTACAAAGCGGTGTGTGATCGACTGATTGAGTTTGTGCAAGAGAGCGAATTTCTACTCGTTGAAACCATGGCCGAGGAAATAGCTAGCTTACTCATGAGAGAATTTTCTGTGAGCTGGCTGGCATTGAAGTTGGCGAAGCCGGATGCAATTCCAGCGGCAGCGGCTGTTGGGGTCAAAATTGAGCGCGGAGAGCGCAGCTAATGGCGTTAGTCTATTTGAGCATTGGTAGTAACATTGAGCGTTTCCGTCATGTGACTTCTGCGTTGGATGCGCTAGAGGCGCGCTTTGCGCCGTTAGTGGTGTCTTCTGTGTTTGAGAGTGAGGCGGTAGGTTTTAACGGCAGCCCATTTCTTAATTTAGTAGTGGCAATGGATACTGAATTGAGTGTAGGTGAGTTATCTCAGTGGTTAAAAGCCTTGGAAGACGCTAATGGGCGCGTCCGCGGTGGCGCTAAGTTTGCTCCGCGTACTTTGGATGTAGATATTCTCACATATAACCAAGTTGTCGGTGTGGTCGATGGGGTTGAGTTGCCAAGGGGAGAGGTGCTTTATAATGCGTTTGTTTTGTGGCCGCTGTCTGAAATAGCTCCAGATGATGTCCACCCTATTAGTCAGCAAACATATGCGAACTTATGGGCTGATTATGATCGTTCTACTCAGCGCTTGTGGCCTGTTGATTTTTCGTGGAAAGGCCAGCTTATTTCTCGTGCCCAACCTCTCAATAACTAAGTGGGCACTGTTGTATTTTAAAGCTGTTGTGCTTTAAAAAAGCTCGCAAATCGCTATTTGTCGTTTTGCGATTTCTTCTCCTAATGCAGCACCTTTATATCCATCATTCATCAGTGCTTTAGGATTAATTCCCTTGAGCTCCTCGCACAGGTTGGTTAGTAATTCGCCAGCATTAGTATTTTCATCACTTAATAAGCGGGTACTAGCTTGCAGTGGCGGCAGGCGCTCGGGGCGTCTTAATAAATCTAATTGTTTGATCAATGCGAGTTTGTTTTCTGCGCTCAGCGAACTCCAGCATTGAAGTTGCGGATGGGCTATTAACGTGTGGATGGCGAGCTCGCGGGTTTGATTTTGGGTGCGTAAGTCGCGACAAAATTGATCCAGTTTAGTTTGTGCTTCACTGAGTGTGTGAAAGCACACATAACACAAGGCTGCAAAGCGCACCTTTGTCTCGGTGGTGTCGGTGAATTGGGCTGCAATCTGTTGTGCTTTATCGTTATTAACAAGTGTAGTGAAAGGAGGGAACAATTGTTCTAATGCGTTGGCCTGCTCAAGGACGTTAAAAAATGTAAGCGGGGAACGTTCAGATAAAGCGCGCTCCATCTCTTGCCAAATGCGTTCTTTGGTGAGATGCGATAATTCATCGGTGCTTGCAATTGCTTGCATGAGTTTGAGGGTGGGGGCTGCGACGGTAAAGCCAAGATGGGCGTAGCGTGCCGCAAAGCGTGCAACCCGTAACACACGCAAAGGATCTTCAGAGAAAGCGGGTGATACATGGCGGAGTTGCTTTGTTGCAAGATCGTTTTGTCCGCCGTAAGGGTCAATTAATTCTCCGCTACTGCTTTTGGCCATGGCGTTAATTGTGAGGTCTCGTCGAGACAAGTCCTCTTCTAATGTAACGTCGGGCGATGCATGGTATTGAAAGCCTGAGTAGCCTTTACCGCTTTTGCGCTCGGTGCGTGCTAACGCATATTCCTCGCCAGTTTTTGGGTGTATAAAAACTGGAAAATCACTGCCGACAGGGCGGTAACCATTTTTTATCATCTCTTCTGGAGTTGCGCCTACGACAACCCAGTCTTTATCATAAACGGGGTAATTAAGAAGTTCGTCACGTACAGCGCCGCCTACCAGATATATCTGCATTGTTACGACTCTATTTTATCAGCATGATTAACACGCCACTCTTCGAAGCCGCCGTTTAAACTAGCGACATTCTCAAACCCACGCTCTACTAAAAACGCAGCAGCGCTTTGGC
Organism: Neptunomonas sp. CHC150; assembly: GCF_030397555.1. NCBI lineage: Bacteria > Pseudomonadati > Pseudomonadota > Gammaproteobacteria > Oceanospirillales > Oceanospirillaceae > Neptunomonas > Neptunomonas sp. CHC150. The sequence goes on along the minus strand of NZ_JAPNXU010000011.1, from coordinate 337,826 downwards.
TGCTGATGCCGTGATAGCAGCAGACGATGACAGGAGTATCAAATTCAAGCCCGTGCAACACTTGCTCTAGGTTGTCGTTGTTGAGATGTAAAGCTCCGGTGATGTGTCCGGCTGCAAAACTTTGGGAGTCACGTATATCGGTGATAGCCGCCCCTTCATTCATGAGTGTGATTGCTTCATCTGCATTGATGCATCTAAATTCTGCCATGAGTGGTATCTCTTTAATTAGTTAGCGGTTGAGTTGTTGGCTGGGTATATCAGTTTGGGATAAGTCCTCAAGGCGAAGCGCACGTAGCGCACCGCCCCAAACGCAGCCGGTATCTAACGCATGTATTTGTTGTGTGCCAGTGTGCCCTTCGAGTGCTGCCCAATGGCCAAAAACTAACTTGTCATTGGGAAAGCGCTGTTCTCGGAGGCTGAACCAAGGGTAAAAACCGTCAGGTTGGCTCTCTAGACCGCCTTTGGAGGCAAACTCTAATTCGCTTTGGGGTGTACAAAAGCGCATACGGGTAAAGTAATTAGTGATGACTCGCAAGCGTTCTGGGCCTTGAAGTGAATCAGACCATGTATTAGGTTGGTTGCCGTACATATGAGCAAAGTAGTTTGTAGGGTTCTCACGCAAGGCATTTTGGCACTCTTTAGCCAAGCGATGTGCCTTTTTGATGGACCATGCTGGAGGAATGCCGGCGTGAGTCATTGTAAAGCCGAGCTGAGTGTCGGTATAAATTAAGGGCTGTTGCTGTAACCATGCTAACAGCTCGTTACGATCGGGAGCTGTTAATATGGCATCGAGTGTATCGCTACGCTTGGCTTTAGCGAAGCCATGATGAACGGCGAGCAAGTGAAGGTCGTGATTCCCCAGCACAGTAACAGCTTGTGAGCCTAATCCACGAATAAAACGCAATGTTTCTAGTGATTTGGGGCCGCGATTAACTAGGTCACCACAAAACCAGAGCTTATCTTGGTCTCCAAATTGGATAAGCTCTAGTAGTGCTTTAAGTTCGTCGAAGCAACCTTGTATATCGCCGATTGCGTAAGTAGACATGTTCTCTCAATAGGGTCGGATGCAATTAATGAAGCGCAAGAGGCTGTGCTAATGTAAACGCAGCAATAGGTGCCTTAAAACGCTCACCATCAGATGTTTCCATTATGTAGTGCCCATACATGCTGCCAACATGCGTGGCTAGTACGGTGCCGCTGGTGTATTGGTAGCTATTTTGTGGCTCGATAATCGGCTGTTCACCGACAACGCCTTCACCTTCAATTTCTTGTACATGTTCGTTACCATCCGTTACTACCCAGCGACGGCTTAGCAGTTGAACAGGCATCAAGGAGCTGTTGGTGATGGTTATCTGGTAAGAAAATACATAACGATGGGCTTCTGGATCAGACTGGTCGGGCAAAAATCGTGTGTCGACAGCAATCTGAATATCTTTGTCAGGATCAATAAGCTCTAACATATGTTACCCCTGTTGCTCTGTCAGCCAGTCGGCGATTGTTATGAATTCTTTTAAAGTTAAACGTTCAGGGCGCAGAGATGGGTCAATGTTAAGTGTAGTGAGTGTGTCTGCGCTAATTATTTCTTTTAAGTTGTTGCGTAAGGTTTTACGACGCATTGTAAATGAGGTTTTAACGACGCGCTCCAATTGCTTAAGGTCTTTTGCAACTAGTGGCAAAGTTTGGTGAGGTATGAGACGCACAATCGCTGAGTCAACTTTAGGGACTGGGTCAAACGCTTCAGGTGGCACAATGAATAAGGGTTCTACCTTGCAGTAGTATTGCGCCATTATGCCCAAGCGCCCGTAGTGGTTGTCTCCTGGCTGAGCGGCTAGTCGGTCTACCACTTCCTTTTGCAGCATGAAGTGCATGTCTAGGATGTCACCGTGATGGCTGAGCAAATGGAAAATTAGTTGTGTGGAAATGTTGTACGGTAAGTTGCCAACAATACGCAGTAAACGATCATCTTCTTCACGTAGCGATTTGAAATCAAACTTCATGGCGTCTGCTTCAAAAATGCGAAATTTATCACCAAAGCGGAAAAATTTGGTACGCAGAATAGGTGGTAAATCCCTATCTAGCTCGATTGCATCCAGTGCGCCTGCTTCGTCTAATATCTCTTCAGTCAACGCGCCAAGCCCGGGACCGATCTCGACCATATGATCGGTGGTATGCGGAGCAATAGAACGGATGATTTGCCGAATAATGCCTTGGTCTTGAAGGAAGTTTTGACCAAAACGCTTTCTGGCTTTGTGCATAGCAGGTTTTTGTTGGCTCATGTGTGCTCTTGGGTAGTTTGTTTTTAGGCTAAATTAAGCTCGTTGGTTTGCAGGCTATCGGATGCTTATGTCGTTTTAATCCGATTGCGAGCCATATCACCCGCATAGCGTATAGCTACTTCTAAGCTGCCGGGGTTGGCTTTACCCGTGCCTGCTAAGTCGATAGCAGTGCCGTGATCAACCGAGGTGCGAATAATTGGCATACCTAGGGTGATATTTACGGCGTTGCCAAAGCCTTTGTATTTTAACACGGGAAGGCCTTGGTCGTGATACATGGCGAGTACAGCATCGCACGTTTCTAGATATTTGGGCGTAAAAAGGGTATCGGCCGGTAAAGGTCCTGTTAAATTTAGGCCTTTTTCTCGCCAATTGTTTAATACGGGTGAGATGGTGTCTATTTCTTCGCGACCCATGTGTCCGTCTTCCCCTGCATGGGGATTAAGGCCGGCGACGATAATATGTGGGTTGCTGATGCCAAAAGTGTGTACAAGATCGTAATGCAGTACATCGATAACTTCGTTTAATAGGTCTGATGAAATCGAGTCGGCCACTTCTCGTAACGGTAAATGAGTGGTGACTAGGGCGACACGCAATCCTTCAGTAGCGAGCATCATCACTACTTTATTAGTGTGGGTTAGTGCTTCTAAGAACTCTGTATGGCCACTGAAAGGTATACCAGCATCATTGATTACTCCTTTGTGCACTGGTGCTGTTACCATGGCGTCGAAGAGAGAGTTTAAACAGCCCTTTGCCGCTACCGAGAGCGTATCTAATACATAGTGCGCGTTGCGAGGGTCTAACTGACCAACGCGAGCAGGAGCTCCCAGTGTTACTGGAGCCACTGTTAAATGACTTAATGCATTGGGCGTTGCTGGTTGCTCTGGATCAAAAGGGATGAGTGTAAGCGGCAAGCCTAAATGCGCAGCGCGATCCGTCAGTAATGAGGGATCGGCAACGACTATCAGTTGGTCTTGCTGCGGTTGCTGGGCCATCTGTATGATCAGATCAGGCCCAATACCGGCTGGTTCGCCCGCTGTGATGGCGAGCCGCTTACATTCACTCATATTTTGATGTCGACATAGGCTTCAGCGCGAATTTCTCGGAGCCAATTAGCAAGCTCTTCTGAATATTTGCGCTTGTTTAATATGGAGCGAGCCTGATTTTCGCGAATTTGATCGCCCAAATCCTGTTGGCGACGAGCCTCTACTTGCAGAATATGCCAGCCAAAGCGGCTTTCGAAAGGCTGGCTAATTTCATTAATGGCGGTTGCATTCATAACTTGCTCAAATTCGGGCACCATCTGGCCAGGTTGTGCCCAGCCTAGTTCGCCGCCTTCTGAGCCACTGCCAGGATCATCACTGAGCTCTTTAGCTAAGGTAGCAAATGACTCGCCAGCCTGTAAGCGGCTTGCAACGCTGTTGATCATGCGTTGCGTTTGTTCTGCCGAGCGTATTTCGCTTGGTTTAAGCAGGATATGTCGCACTTTAGTTTGTTCGACCATTTGGATTTCACCACCGCGTTTATCACGTAGCTGTACGATATAAAATCCGCTAGGTGAACGAATGGGTTGGCTGATGTCGCCTGGCTGCATGTTGGTTAGTGCTTGAGCAATATCTTCTGGTAGTTCGGATTGTTTACGCCAGCCGAGGTCTCCACCATTAAGCGCATTAGGTGCGCTGGAGGCGGCAATTGCAGCCTCAGCAAAGTCGGCGCCTTTGAGCAGCTCTTGATGGAGTTGCGATGCATTAGACTCGGCAGCTTGGATTTGCTCTGGAGATGCTTGCTCAGGAATGCTGATCAGGATAAAGCTGAGTAGCAATTCTGGCTGATTTAAACCAGCGCTGTCAGTTTTAAGAAAATGTTGCACTTCCTGATCTGATATTTTGATGCGTCGGCTAACATTGCTTTGCTGAACCTGAGAAATAAGCAGCTCTTTGCGAATTTGCTCGCGAGCCGAAACGTAGTCGCGTCCTTCGGCAATAAGTGCGTTGCGGAATTGCGCTAAATCCATACCGTTTCGTGCGGCAATAGAAGCGATAGATTCGTTAAGCTGTCTATCTGATACTTTTATGCCTTGTTGTTCAGCAATCTGTAAAAGTAAATTATCTAATATGAGACGGTCGATAACTTGTGAGTCTAAGATGCTCTTAGGCGGCACACGTTGATTACGAGATTGAAGTTGTTCGGTTACTATGGCTACACGATCCTTGAGTTGGGATTCTAGTACCACACCGTCGTTAACGATGGCCGCAATGCCATCTAGTTTTTCGGGAGCTGCTTGTAATAAAGGTGAGCAGGCCAGTAAGCCAATCGATAGTGTGCGCCAGTATTTTGCTGACCCTGCATTAAAAAGTTTCATTGTTATCATCACGCTGTTTAAAACCTGTAATCTTTTCTAAAAGGCTGGATCCACCGTTGCTGCCGAGGTTCCCGAGTCCTTTGAGTACAAATTGGACGTAGAGTGCCGTATCTTTATCATCATCGTCTTTTAGCCAGTTGCGGACAATAACACGTGTTTGCCAACAACAGCTTTCATATTCGACACCAAAGGCCAGATCTACGTCGTTTTTATTGAACCAATCGTACTGCCAAACCCCTAAGGTTGACCAGTTTTTATCAACAGGCCACATGAAGCCAAACGTGCTTTGCTCACGTATACCTTCGGCGTAACGATAGTTCATATTAAATATTCGGTTTTCATCCGCTCGATAGCGAAGGGATAAGTTGTTTTCGGTATTGCGAAAGGCGCTGTGATCAAAATTTGCATCTATCGACAGATCTAGCCGCTTATTAGCCCGCCAGTTGATGGCGGTTGCAATATCGGATGAATCGCCATTGCTATAATTACTTTCATCATCATCGAGTGTTACTTTGCGATCCGAATAGAAATAAGCTTGGCCAATACTAGCGCTTAGCGTTTCTCGTCCTAAATCACTAAACAAACGTGTAGTGAGTCCAAGAGAGACTTGTTGTGTATCGCCTATGTGATCGTATCCACTATATCGGTTTTCTCGAAAGAGGGACTGATAGTTAAAATTGTATTCTGTCGTGTCGAAATCAGGTATGCCGCTTTGCTCTTCGTAAGGAACATACAGTGCATAAAGCCTCGGTTCTAGCGTTTGCTTATAAGTTGTACCCACAAACTCAGTATTTCGTTCAAAGACTAAGCCAGAATCTATGCTAAGAATTGGTACCGAGGTGCTCGGGTTGGAGTCGAAATCATCTGCATCAGTTAGGTTGTAATTGGAATACCACAGCTTTGCGCTGGGTTTGATGTAGCCCCACGGCTTGACGAAATTAGCATAGATTTCGGGTTCTAAGTGAAGGCGTCCACCATTAGCGCGCTCTATACCGGTAAAACCGCTGTTGTTACGGTAAAAGTTGGTCGCTTGGGCAATAAGTGCCGCGTTCATGATGCGTTCGTTATTGTCTGTATCACTGTTGAAGGTTAGTTCTGGTAACCGTTGGTATGGGCGGTCGGTGTCTTCGTCAACAGTCTGGTAGCCTTGTAATAAAAAGTCAGCTTGCCATAGCTCTTCTGTATAGGTGACTCGGCCTATTCTACTTAGGTGGCTATCTCCGTCGATGTCAGCGAGCGTTGATAAATCATCTAGGTAGTCGTTGTCGCTGACGTGAATGTAGTTGATTTCGCTGGTTAGCTTGTCGGTCCAGCGCCCCGGTTGCACAAATGAGAACAACCATCTATCTCTGTCTTCAAGATTATCATTTGGAAGAAATGCGGTTGTTAGAGTGTTATGGGTGTATTGGTTCATGTAACGGAATTCGTTTTCTAACAAAAAGCCGCGCTTCTCTATGTAATGAGGGACGATGGTGTCGTCCATTTGGGGGGATAAATTTAAGTAATAGGGCGTGCTAATGCTAGCGCCGTCATCATTACTCATACTGATGCTTGGGTATAAAAAGCCTGTATGTCGCTGGTCATCAATCGGAAAGTAAAAGTAGGGTAAATATAAAATAGGGACATCGGCAACACGTAACGCTGCATGCTTTGCAAGTCCAAAACCGCTGCTTTTATCTAAGATAATTTCGCTTGCTTGTAACTTCCACGCTTCGTCGCCCGGAGGGCAGACGGTGTAGCTGCCTTTTTCAATCAGTATTGATTCGTCTTGGCGGCGAGTAATGCGCTCAACATCACCACGTATTTGACGTTCGTGCATAACATATTGGGCCCCTGTTAAAGTGGTCTCCAATGTATTGGTATTAGCAACGGCTGTTTCGCCTCGCAGTAGTAGGCCCGGTTCTCGGTATGAGGCACCTCCGTTTAGTTCGAGTTGGCCTGTTACTTGGTCGTAAGTGGCTGACTCACTCTGCAAGCGTCTATTGCCTTGTGCTATATCTACACTACCTTCGAGTTTAGTGCCTTGCCCAAGTGACGAGCTTCCTTGCTCGGCGTTGATAATAATAGGCTGGTCAAGAATATCTGTACCTTCGTCCGAGGATATGCTTGCTGGTTCTATGTAGCGTCCACTGCATATTCCTGGTGCTGTGCCGGGGGCATAGGGGAACCAATCTAGCTGTGAATACTGGGATGCAGGACGGTTGTCAGCTCCATTGCTAGCACCACAGGCTTCTTGTTTTGGTAGGTTAGTTAAACAAGGTCGCGGTTTCTCTGTATCAGCATAGGCGCCAGGCGCCAGTATGAGGCTGATGAAAAGGAAAAAAGGTGATTTTTGTAAGGGCATCCGACGTTTCCCAGTTAAAAAGCAGGGTGTTACCACGCCTGAGCACTTTGTGGTGCGATGTTGTTTAGGTGCAAAGTCTGGAATAATAAACATTCAAACTAGGATGTGCCAGAGGAAACCGCACGATGGGACAACGGCTTTTGCAATTGGAGCAGTGGGTAACGAGTTTAGTTGCTTCAAAAAAGGTGCCATTTGGTAAAAGGTGGGTGATTACGCCAGTGTCTGGCGATGCTAGCTTTCGTCGCTACTTTAGACTAACAAATGAGGATCGTTCTTGGATCCTTGTGGATGCTCCGCCAGAAAAAGAAGATAGCACTTCATTTGTCGAAGTTGCACGTACATGGTTAGACAGTGGCATACCTGTGCCGGAAGTGATTCATGTTGATTTTAGCCAAGGCTTTATGTTGCTGGAAGACTTTGGGGATAGCTTGCTCTTTGGAGAACTCAGTGCTCAGTCGGTCGATGGCCTTTATACAGCCGCTATGGACGCGCTGTTGGCTATTCAACACGTTGGGAATGATGGATTGCCTCAGTATGATGAGCCGTTATTGAGAAGAGAAATGTCTCTGTTTAATGAATGGTTTATAGGTCAGTTATTAAAGCGACAGCTGTGCGAAAAAGAGCAGAAGATGCTGGATGATCTGTTTGCTGTGTTGGTTTCCAGTGCTCTTGAGCAGCCGGTTGTGACTGTGCATCGTGATTTTCATAGCCGAAACTTAATGTGCCTAGCGGAAGGGCGCTTAGGAATTATTGACTTTCAAGACGCTGTTGCTGGTCCTATAACGTATGACTTGGTGTCTTTGTTAAAAGATTGTTATGTTGCTTGGCCTTCTGAGCAGGTCGTTGGTTGGGTAAGTGCTTATCGAATCAAAGCACAGCAGCGAGGGGTTCTCGATAAGTCTGTGACTGACGCTGCTTTTTTGAGATGGTTTGATTTTATGGGGCTCCAGCGTCATATCAAAGTGTTGGGTATTTTTTCGCGATTAGATATCCGTGATGGAAAGGCGGCCTACTTAGAGGACATACCACGTGTGCTGTCATACGTGTTGGAGGGGCTGCATAGGTATTCAGAACAGTACGCTGAATGTGCGGCGGTTGAGCGATGGTTGCGAGAGCAGATAGTTCCGAGTATGAACAAGCTAGATTGTTTTAAGGATGTTCAGTTGTGAAAGCAATGATTTTGGCTGCAGGATTGGGAGCAAGGATGCGGCCGTTGACATTAACAATGCCCAAGCCTCTGATTCCCGTTAATGGAAAGCCGTTGATCGAATACCACCTAGAGGCACTAGCTAAAGCAGGGATTGTTGATGTTGTCATCAATCACGCTTGGTTAGGGGAAAAAATTGAACAAGCCTTGGGCGATGGTAAGCGTTGGGGAGTAACAATAACTTATTCCCGTGAAGATGAGCCGCTCGAAACAGGTGGTGGGGTTATTAAAGCGCTACCTTGGTTGTCGGATGACGGGGAGCCCTTTTTATTGATTAACGGGGATGTGCTTATTGATTGTGACTACACTCAGTTGCTATCGGTGAGGCCTCGCACTGCTCACTTGGTGTTGGTTGATAACCCTGAGCACAATAAAGATGGAGACTTTGATTTAATACCCAGCGGGCAGGTATTGAACCCTGTCACGGAAAAAGTAAGTGCGTTAGAGGTTGATAGAAAACGCTATACCTTTTCTGGTGTCAGTGTCATTAATCCAGCGCTTTTTAATGGGGTGGTTGAATCTAAGTTTCCATTAGCGCCTTTATTTAGGGCAGCGGCGCAAGAACAATTGCTAACAGGCCAGTTGCACGCCGGCTTTTGGATGGATATTGGGACAGAGCAACGGCTAAAAGATGCAGAACACTTATTAAGGAAGGCTGATGCAAAATAAATCAGAGGTGACGGGGTTTGCTATAGGTAATGCCCTGATGAAATACCGAACGGGTATTATTATTGGTGCTGTGATTGGTTTGTATTCGGGTGGCATCTGGGGATTGGTATTTGGTGGTGTTATTGGTGGCTTGATCAATCGAACGGTCAGTAAATTGGTATCCGGTAAATATTCACCGCAAATGATCTTTTTTAAAGCTACCTTTTCCGTGATGGGGCATGTTGCAAAAGCTGACGGCCGTGTGACTGAGGATGAGATTCGCTTTGCTCGTGATGTGATGGCGAGAATGAATCTGAATGAAGAGCGTCAGCGTGAAGCCATTCAATTTTTTAACGAAGGTAAATCTGAAGATTTTGATTTGGCGGCGGTTGTGACACCGTTGTCTCGCTTGTTGCAGCGTCAAGCGGCTGTGAAAATTATGTTTATTGAGATTCAGTTGCAAGCGGCCTTAGCCGATGGGCAAGTCTCTCAAAATGAGTTGCAAGTTATTCAGTCGGTATGTGCATTAATGCGCATGTCGGCACAAGAGATGTCAGCATTAATGGCGCGCATGCAAGCTCAACAGACATTTAGTCAAGGGGCGCATGGTGGAGGAGCAGGTTATCAATCACCTTTTACATCAGATGCCGACATGCTTAAAGATGCTTACGGGGTGTTAGGTGTTACACCTGATATGTCTGATGCGGAAATCAAAAAAGCCTATCGACGCCTGATGAGTCAACATCATCCCGATAAGCTGGTGGCAAAAGGCCTGCCGCCAGAGATGATGAAACTTGCAAAAGAGAAAACGCAGGAAATCCAAGCTGCTTATGACCGAGTGAAGTCTGCCCGCAAAGCTTAGGCGTGTTCTTTGTCGCTAGTTTGTATCAGCCGGGACGCTGGTCAGTTAAAGAAGGTTCCTCTGGGCGCTCGGTTTCCTGAGGCTTATCAGCTACTTTTTTAAGGGTGCGTAAGCGCCCTTTTATATAGGCAGACATCCAATCTTGGTCGCTGATAGTACGGCTCGTTGCTGGAAGCCTGCTTTGTTTGTAAAAAGAAAGTTCGCTTCTATAAGCAGCGCGTTGACGTAACTTGTGAGAGGCTGATGTGTTTTGTGGGCTACTAGTAAAGGGCGTGTCTACATAAATATCCATTACCGGTAGTTCAAGAAGTGGGACTAATGAGCGTAAACTTTGAGCATTTATATCGATGGATTGCTCAGCGTCGAGCATCAACAACCCAACACCATCAACTTGGTCTTTAATGTTAGCGCCCAAAGCGGCTGCCCAAACAGCTCCATCCCCAACTCCCAGCAGAATAATGGTTTCGTAGCCTCGCGCTTGTGCTGTCTGAATGGCAGCTAAGCCCAGTTGCGAAATGTAAGTAGCGTTATTTAACTGCTCAGCCGAGCTGGCCGCTTCTGCTGATGTGTTTGGCTCTTCTGCTGGTGTTTGCGTTTCATTATTAGGGGTGTCTACTGGCGTTTCTTCTGATGCTTGTTGTGCGTCTTCGGTTCCGCTTTCTGATGCGTTAGATAACCGTTTGAGGCTAGGTAACGTGCGTAAAGGTAAATCTGGAGTTTGTGGAATAGGCAGTACAAGGGAGAGTGTGGCCCAGCCATCTTGCGGTAGTTCGTTGCGTAATGTCTGGATGAAAACGGGCCAGCTAGAATGTGTTCGGCTGTCAGGAAAAATGATGACGATGCCGCGTTTTAAAGCGATATTTCTTTCTTTGAAAAGTGCAGGGAAGTTAGGTGGGTCTATAGTTAAGTCTAAAATCTCATCGCCTGCTATGCGAGAGTCTTGGTAAAGCGCGTTGATTAATTCGGCTTGTGGTAGTGGCTCCGTCCTTTCTTGAGGAGCTTTTTCGCTAGAAAGATCATCGGGGTGATTGGTGCTCGCTGAGTCTTGTGTTGTATTGGTTTCTTCAGTCTCTGCTGCCTGAGAATTTTGAGAAGGAAGTGTGGTGGCGAATATCAATAAAAATGAAAAAAACAAGCTAGACAATGGCGAAGTCATAATGGGCTCGAGTAGTCGGTAATGGATTATCTTTATTCAGGCGTCTAGTCAGTTACAATAGCAGAAAATGCTAACTTGTTGGAAAAGTAACGATGACAGATTTTAAAATAGCCCCCTCCATTTTATCAGCGGATTTTGCGCGTTTGGGCGAGGAAGTTGATGCCGTGTTAGAAGCGGGAGCTGATATTGTGCATTTCGATGTGATGGATAATCATTATGTACCGAACTTAACGATCGGTCCTATGGTGTGTAAGGCGCTGCGCCAATACGGTATTACCGCTCCAATTGATGCACATCTGATGGTGAAACCTGTTGACCGGATTATAGGAGACTTCGTTGAGGCAGGAGCCAGCTATATTACTTTTCACCCAGAAGCATCTGAGCATATTGATAGGTCGCTCCAATTAATACGTGAAGGAGGTTGTCTTTCTGGTCTGGTGTTTAATCCGGCCACACCATTGCATTATTTGGATTATGTAATGGATAAGGTTGATATGATTTTGCTGATGTCGGTTAACCCGGGTTTTGGTGGGCAAAAATTTATTCCGAGCACGCTCGAAAAGTTGAAGCTTGTACGAGAAAGAATAGAAAAGAGTGGTCGGAATATTCGTCTAGAAGTCGATGGTGGTGTGGGTATTCAAAATATCCGTGAAATAGCAGAAGCCGGGGCAGATACATTTGTGGCTGGCTCCGCTATCTTTAATGCGGATGATTATCAAACAACTATAGCGGCAATGCGAGCTGAATTAGCTAAAGTGGGTTCGGTAAGTTGCTAATACGACCCTTATTCGGAGGGGGCTTGCCCTCTCTGATCATATTTGATCTGGATGGTACGCTTGTTGATAGTGTTCCTGATATTGCTGCGTCAGTTGATGAGGCGCTAACCAGTGTCGGCTTGCATAAGGCTGGTGAACACAATGTTAGGCGATGGGTAGGTAATGGGGTTAATGCTCTGATTGAGCGGGCAGTGGCAGATCAAATGGCTAGTGACCAGTTTGAAGAGGTGCTGAGTCAGTTCCAGTTAGCTTACAGCCAATCTTACTCAAAACGCAGTTATGTTTATTCCGGGGTTATTAGTTTCTTAGAAAAGTGCCGCTCGGAAAATATTTTCTTGTCTCTTATCACGAACAAGCCCGGTCGATACACATTGCCGCTGTTAAGAGCGCTAGATTTAGAAAAATATTTTTGGAATGTGTTATCAGGAGATAGTCTTGAGGAAAAAAAGCCTCATCCTATGCCGCTTGAATATCAATTAGACTTATTGAAAATTAGGCCAGATGAAGCCCTGATGATTGGGGACTCTGTTACAGATGCTCAAGCTGCGAAGGCCGCGGCGGTGCCATTTCTTGGTGTGTCTTACGGCTATAATCATGGGGTATCTTTGGCTGATGATTATCCTATTGTGGTTGACTCTCTAAATGATATTGTTTTTTAGAGTCTTAAAATTATTTATTTATCCTTTAAAAAGTTCTTGATGTTATCTTTAATTTTGATATGTTTTTAAACGCTTTTAAATTAAAGCCGTTATGCAATATATAAAATGTTTAAGCATTTTTTTGTGTAAGAAAAGTGTCGCTTATTGTGAGTCTGTAAGTGATTGATAATTATGTTTATTTGATTATCGGTCTTTAAATGTCGCAAATGAGAGACAAGTTGGAAATGGATTTCTTTGCCTGATATTCGTGTGACAGTTTAATCGTCGCTATATAACCTGTCTTTGCTGAAGTTGATGTTTTTTGGCATAGAATTTTCATGTCAGGTCTCGAGCGGTATAAACATGATTAATTGCCTAGAGATAAAATTAATGCAGCTTTCTTTTGAATTAACTAGCCATCCACTATTGTTAAAAAATTATTACCGCATTAGAGAGTCTTGTTTTAGAAAAGACCTCGGCTTGGTCGAATTTAATGGCGGTGAAGATATTTTTGATCGTAACGGATTAACACTGGTGATCAAGGATGGTCATCATTGTGTTGGAGGTTTGCGGTTAACAGGAAATAAAGAGCATGGACCTGGATTTCTCCCTGTAGAGCAAGACGGCTTCTCTTTGAAGGCATCATGCCATGAGTTACTCGCTGGTGATGTTAATTATTGTCAGTGGTCTAGATTGGTTATTGCGCCTGAATATAGAAATAAAGTCGACTTGGTGATGTTGGTAGACAAGATGATTGGGATTGCTGGATCTTTGGGTTACAGCTACGCTTTTTTTGTTTCTGGCAAAACGCAAGCTAGGTTTTATAAACGATATCATAACAAAGTGGGCTACAGTTATGATGTGTTAGATGATATCCAGCTGCCCGTTGAGCCTGGGTTTGAAGGGCTTCCTCATGTGATAGCGGTATCACGAGTAGATCAGCCAATGGCTTATGAGAATGTGTCATCAGGCCAAGTAGCATGAGGTAAAAGTTATACGCTTTCGATTCGCGTTCATTTCTCCGTAATCTTGTTAATGTAAACTTGTCTGTAATTAGTATCGAAATATAAAAAACTGACGCAGTCTATCGACAAAGGTGCGTTATGTGGTAGATTTTACTGATTAGAGCGCAGGAGAATCAGCTAATTATGGGCTGGTTTGAATATGGATGTTACGGAGGGATCGTAAGTGCTTGTATCTAAAAGGAAACAGGCCGCGTGGTTGAAAGCAGTTGGGCTTTCCATGGCGGTAGCATTAGTTTCAGGGTGTTCAACGTCATCCTCTTTACCATCAGTTTCTGATGAGCAAAGGCTTGCTCAACCCGATTACGAATATGTGATCGGGGCTGGAGACTCACTTCAAATATTTGTTTGGGGCAACGAAGAGTTGTCAGGTTCTGTGCCTGTTCGCCCAGATGGAAAAATCACAACACGCTTGGTTGAAGACTTGGAAGCCAGTGGAAAAACATCCACAGAGCTTGCTAGAGAGATTGAGAGTGTCTATTCGCGATATATCAAAAACCCCGTTGTTACTGTGATGGTTAATGGCTTTGTGGCTACACCAGAACAGCAAGTTAGGATTGTGGGTGCAGGTGTTACGCCGCTGAGTATTCCTTATCGTAAACACATGACCTTACTGGACTTAATGGTCGCAGTGGGTGGATTAAATGAGTTTGCAGATGGAGACAAAGCAGTGCTTGTACGCTCCTTTGATGGAGAGCAAACGTCCTATGGTTTGAAACTTGATAGCTTGTTGCGTGACGGCGATATTGGCGCAAACTTAGCGCTGATGCCTGGTGATATTGTGATCATTCCAGAAGCTTGGTTCTAGTCAGAATAACACCGAGGCATTAGTTTATGCGTGAAATAATTTCCCAAATCTCTGAGTATGTTTGGGGTGTATGGCGTTTTCGTTGGATCTCCTTGGCTGCTGTTTGGATGGTAGCCATTGTTGGGTGGGTTGTCGTTGCGTTAACGCCTGAACAGTATCTCGCTTCTGCAAGGGTTCATGTTGATACGAACACCGTCTTGAGACCTTTGCTTAGGGGATTGGCGGTTCAGCCTGATGTAGATGAGCGAATCGCATTGATGAGCAAGACGATGTTAAGTCGTCCAAACCTTGAAAAGCTGATGCGAATGGCTGATTTGGATTTAGCTGTTCGTAATGAAGAACAAAAAGAGAAAGTAATGGACGATTTAAAAAAATCCATTTCTCTTTCGGGTGATAGGCGTAACGCTTCTCTATATACAGTGACGTTTAAAAACGAAGATCGTGAAGTGGCAAAAAAAGTCGTTGAATCTATGTTGACGGTTTTTGTGGAAAGCGCGCTAGGCGATAAGCGTAAAGACAGCTCCGGTGCCCAAGACTTCTTGAATAAACAAATAGCAGATTACGAGCAGCGTTTGACCGAGGCTGAAGCTCGCCTTTCTGATTTTAAGCAGCGTAATTCTGGTTTGCTTCCTTCCGAAATGGATGACTACTACAAGCGCTTAGAGTTTGAGCGCGAGCAGTTAGCATCTGCTGAGTTGCAGTTGAAAGCCGTTAAGAATCGCCGTGATGAACTGCAACGTCAAATAGAAGGTGAAGAACCCGTATTCCTTTCTAGCCAAATAGAGTTTTCTCCTCAGGTTGTAGCTATCGATAAACGAATAACAGCGATGCAGAATAATTTGGATAGCTTGCTGTTGCGTTATACAGACCTGCATCCTTCGGTTATACAGATTAAAGATATGCTGGGTGACTTGGAAAAAGAAAAGTCAGCCGCTATAGCTGCTATTAAACGGTCTGCTCCTGATCAATATGCCAGCTTAAACGATAATCCTGTTTATCAGCAGATGCGTTCAATGTTGTCTGAAACCGAAGCTTCAGAAGCTGAGCTGTCCACTCGGGCGCAAGAATACAAGCTCAGAGTTCAATCGTTGGAAGATAAGATAAACCAGATTCCTTTGCTTGAAAGCGAGCATCAACAGCTGACACGAGATTATGATGTGATTTCTCGTCAGCACCAAACTTTATTAAGCCGCCGTGAGTCAGCAAGAATTTCGGGCAATGTTGAACAAGCGGCTGACGACGTGACATTTAGGATCATTGATCCGCCATTTGCACCGCTTAAACCTAACGAACCAAATAAATTACTAATGAATGTTATTGTGTTGGTTGGGGCTATCGGTACAGGGCTGGGTATTGGCTTATTAATGTCATTACTTAAGCCTGTAGTAAGCACGCGAGCAACTTTGAATAAAATAACAGGCTTCCCAGTGCTTGGTTCTGTTCAACTGATTCGGTCACCTTTGGAACGTAGGCAACAGCTCGTTAACACGATGGTTTTTGCCTGTGTCGCGTTAAGTTTGGTCGTATTATTTGTTGGTATTTCAGTTTTCCAAGGCATGGATATGCAACTGGCTAACTTGGTAACTAAAATGGAAGTTCTGGTATGAGTATCATCGAAAAAGCAGTTAATAAGCTTGAGCGAGCAGTCTCAAAACCAGATGCGAATGGATCGGTGCAAACACCTAAGCCGTCAGTTGCTCGTACGGCACCCGTTGAAACCCCTACTCCTAAACAGGGAGCCGTAAAGGTTCAATCTACTTCGGCTGAGAGCGCTCCGTCTGCGTTTAAAAATTTCGTGGAAATTCCTGTGGCACGTTTGTCTGCTTCAGGGATGGTTAGCCCTGATTCGCCGCGTTCAACTATTGCAGAGGAATACCGGAGCATTAAGCGTCCTTTGCTGATGAACATCAACGGGCAAACGGCCGCGAATGTTAAACACCCTAACTTGATCATGGTGGCTAGTTCGCTATCAGGCGAGGGTAAGACCTTTTCGGCGATTAACCTAGCGATGAGTATCGCGATGGAGCAAGATAAGTCTGTTTTGTTTATTGACGCTGATGTATCCAAAGCCTCGGCCGGTCGTATGTTGGGCATTGATGGACACACCCCAGGCTTAACTGATCTTTTGCTCGATAATAGTGTTCAAGTTAAAGATGTACTTGTGCAAACCAATATATCTAACCTGAGAATTTTGCCAGCAGGTAATGTTCATGAACGAGCGACTGAGTTGCTCGCAAGTGAAAATATGAAGTCGCTGATGCAGGAGCTCGCAGAACGCTATTCGGACCGGGTAGTTGTTTTTGATTCACCGCCTTTATTGTTAACTACTGAAGCGTCTGTTTTGGCCAATTTGATGGGGCAGATTCTATTTGTTGTTGCTGCAGAGCAAACATCTCAAGAAGCTGTTTTGGAGGGTATTAGCAAAATTAACTCCGATGCGGTCGTTGGTATGCTGTTGAACAAAGCTAAACATAAGTCGATTAGTAAATACGGCTACGGATATGGCTACGGATATGGCTATGGTAGCCGTGTTGAGTCAACCTCCCCGGAACCTGCAAGCTAGATAGGTGTTGTTATGAAGGGATTCAAAAAGCAGGTTTCACAGGTGTGTGTTTTAGCGGCAATAATGCCGGCTATGGTTAATGCTGCTAACTGGACGCTTGATAAAGGTGTCTCAGTCAGTGAGGTGTTAACTGATAACGAGAATCTAGAAGAAGATAATACAGATGCGGCGTTGATTACTTCGGTAACCCCCTATTTGACGCTAAAGGGGGAAGGTGCTCGTTTAAAAGCCAACCTTAATACACAGCTTGAGTTTACAACTTCAGATGAAGGGCACTTTAACCCTCGTTTGGGGGCCTCGGCAAATGCCGAGTTAGTCGAGCAAACAGTATTTTTAGATACCAGTGCCAATGTAACCCAGAATACTGTTGATGCATTTCGCTCAAGTGGCATAGACTCGCTAAACGATACAAACAATTCCAATACCACTTATAACTTCCAGATTAGCCCTCATACGCGAAGCCATTTCGCGAATGTTGCCGACCTCAGGACTCGTTACACATTCAATCATCAGTCTAATAGCAGTGATGATGTGAATAGTTCTAAGAGTCATGGTCTCAATGCTAACTTATCCAGTGGAACTGATTTTCACCGGTTTGATTGGAATGTAGCGGCCAGCTATAAAGATACAAGCTCGTCTAGTGATGATTCTTCATCAGATTTAGGCTCTTTAGATGTAACGTTGGGCTACCAGATAAGCCCAAAGTTGCGCGTCAGTGTGACAGCAGGTGAAGAGTGGAATGATTATAGCTCTTCTCGCTCATCTAATGACGGTGATTTGTGGCAGGGAAGTTTGCATTGGACACCAACGCCCAGAACGAGTTTGGATCTTGGTTATGGTGAGCGCTATTTTGGAAGTTGGCCGACCTTGGCCTTTTCGCACCGAAGCCGACATAGCATTTTTTCGGCTAGCTATTCTAAAGAGCTAACTGACAGCGCTACCCAGTTGAGCGAGATTCGCACATATCAAACAGTCAATGCTGATGGGAACCCTGTTAACCCTATAACGGGGGCACCGTTGCCAGTGGTGAGCGAATTGATAAATATACAAGAAGGTTTGTTTATTGATGAGAAGCTCACAGTAGCCTGGTCATTAATTGGTGTGCGAAGTTCTTTAACCTTTTCTGGTTCGCGCTCTAGACAGATATATGAAACGACTCGTCCTGATGAAATTACCACAAATTATTCGGTCAGTTTTAGTCGCAGTTTATCTCCTGTTTTAGACTTTTCAACGAGCTACTATCTACGTGGTCAGACAAGTAATAATGGTCTTGATACTGATACTCAATCCCTCAGTTTTAGCTTGATGCGACAAGTTGTTGATGGCGGAACTTTGGCTTTCTCTTATATGTATTCGCTTCGCGATAGCGATCTGCCTTCTGATGATTACACAGAAAATAGATTGCAATTTGCCTATACATTTCAATTTTAAAGAGGCCGTCCAGAATGGAATCTGTGCAAAAGCAGTACACGGTACTTTGCATCGTTGGTGCACGACCTAATTTTATGAAAATAGCGCCTATCATGAGAGCGATGGCTTCATCATCTGTTATATCGCCAGTGCTATTACACACAGGTCAGCACTACGATGCAGAGATGAAGCATTCTTTTTTTGATCAGTTACATATCCCCGAGCCTGATATTGATCTTGAGGTTGGTTCGGGCAGTCATGCCGAGCAGACGGCTGAGATTATGAAACGATTCGAGCCCGTTTTAGATGAGCTTAGGCCTGCTGCTATTTTAGTCGTTGGCGATGTAAATTCGACTATTGCTTGTGCCTTAGTGGCAGTTAAAAAGTCAATTGCAGTTGTGCATGTTGAAGCAGGCTTGCGTAGTGGTGATAGAGCCATGCCGGAAGAAATTAACCGTGTGTTAACTGATCAAATATCGGATCTACTTTTTACCACAGAGGCCGATGCTATAGAGAATTTAACAGCGGAGGGGATCCCGCCTGAGCGCGTCCATTTTGTCGGCAATGTCATGATAGATACGCTCTTATACAACCGTGAGCGTGCGACGCCTGCAGAGCAAGTATTGAAGTCCATTGGCGATGAAGTCTCTAGCGGGTACGGGTTGTTAACGTTGCACCGCCCCTCTAATGTCGATGATCCCGCTGTGCTTAAAAGGCTTTTGGAAGTGTTGGTTAAATTGAGTAAGCGGCTACCTTTGGTATTTCCTGTCCATCCGCGCACTCGTCAACGAATCACGAATATGGGATTTGATAGTCTACTCGAGAACTCAGCGATTAGTTTGCTTCCTCCATTAGGTTATTTGCAAATGCTAGGTCTGATGAGTGATGCTACCGTAGTACTAACTGATTCAGGTGGTATCCAAGAAGAAACCACCGCTCTGGGGGTTCCTTGTATTACTTTGCGTGAAAATACTGAGCGTCCGATTACATTAACGCAGGGCACTAATGTATTAGCTGGTACTGACGTAGCGGCGATTGAGTCCGCGTTTAATGATGTGCTTGAACACGGTGGTCGTAAAGGCAATGTTCCTGAGCTTTGGGATGGCAATGCGGCGGTACGTATCACGCAGATCATAGAAGCTTTTTTAGAAGAACGAGCAGTAGGGCATAACTGATGGCTTCGCCAATTGTTAATGCAATGTCTGTCGATGTTGAAGATTACTTCCAGGTTTCAGCATTCGAAAACCGTATTAGCCGAAGTGATTGGCATCAACATGAGTCAAGGGTTAGGGCTAATGTCGAAAGGATATTGGATTTATTTGATCAGCATCGTGTGAAAGCCACTTTCTTTACCCTGGGTTGCTTGGCTGAACAGTATCCAGAAATGGTGTTGGATATTGTGAATCAGGGGCATGAATTAGCCAGTCACGGGTGGGATCATCGTCGAGTCACCAGTTTAACGCCCGATGAGTTTCGTCAGGATATCGCACGCAGTAAGTCGCTTTTAGAAGACAGTAGTGCAACGGCAGTAAAAGGTTATCGTGCACCCAGTTACTCAATTGGCGAATCTAATCTTTGGGCTTTAGATGTACTGGCCGATGAAGGTTATCAATACAGCTCAAGTATTGTACCTATTAAGCACGATCATTATGGCATGCCTGGGGCTTCGCGTTTTTCGCATAGAGTAGCCGGCGGGCGATTGCTGGAAATTCCTATTACTACGACTTCTCTAATGAATCGCAATATTAATTGCGGAGGCGGAGGGTGGTTCCGATTATTTCCTTATGCGTTCTCGAAATGGGCGTTATCTAAAGTCAATACTCAGGAAGAGCAGCCCTGTATTTTTTATTTTCACCCTTGGGAAATAGATCCGGCTCAACCTGTTATTGATAATGTGTCGGCACGAACACGTTTTCGCCATTATTTAAACTTAAATCGTATGTATGGGCGTTTGGATTCACTGTTAAATGATTTTGAATGGGGACGTATGGATGAGGTTTTCTTAGGTGCGAGTGTACTAGAGCCCACAACGGACCCCTCATTAGCGCCTAAAACAGAAGTAATCTATTAATTTCAGACCATGCTAAGGGATTAGACATGTCATTACAGATCAAAACATTAGATGACGCTACAACCGAGCAATGGGATCTTTTTGTTGATCAACATGACTCCAGTACCTTCTTCCACCGAGCGGGTTGGAAAAAAGTAATGGAGAAAGCTTTTGGACATCCTTGCTATTTTATCTACGCAGAAAGCGATGGGGATATAGTGGGCATTCTGCCGCTGGTGCATGTCAAGAGTTTACTGTTCGGTAATAGCTTAATTTCAGTACCTCTGTGCGTTTATGGTGGTGTTGTAGCGAATAACGATGAGGCACAGCAAGCGTTGCTGCAATATGCATGCGACCTTGCTGAGCAGTTTAAGGTTGATGCATTGGAGCTGAGAAGTATTGAGCCGACAGGTGCGGGTTGGCCCTCTAAATCTCTTTATTATACGTTCCGTAAAACCATTGTGGCGGATCACGATGCCAACATGAAAGCCATTCCTCGTAAGCGCCGCGCTATGATTCGTGGTGGCATAGCTGCCGGCTTAGTCGGGGAGCATGATCAAGGGTGTGAGCGTTTTTACCGAGCGTACTCAGAGAGTGTTCGAAACCTAGGGACGCCTGTTTTTTCCTTAAAGTATTTTAAGGTCTTGCGTGAAGTGTTTGGCGATGATTGTCGAGTGCTTATGATTACGCATGAGGGTAAAGATGTTGCGTCTCTTATGAGCTTTTACTTTAAAAACCAAGTGCTGCCCTATTATGCGGGCAGTTTTGATACCGCTAAGCACCTAAAAGCGCATGATTTTATGTATTGGGAATTAATGCGTATTAGTGCAGATGAGGGCATAGAGTTATTTGATTTCGGTCGTAGTAAAGAAAACACTGGGCCTTTTCTCTTCAAGAAAGGTTGGGGCTTTGAACCTGAGCAACTTCATTACGAATATCATTTAGTTAAGGCCGATAAGGTCCCAGAGCTAAACCCTACGAATCCAAAATATAAAATGTTCATCGAAATGTGGAAACGGCTGCCTTTGCCTGTTGCCAATACATTGGGGCCTATGTTGTCTAAGAGTTTAGGTTAATGAAGCCGCCATTACTTTTGTTGTGCCATCGTATTCCATTTCCTCCGAATAAAGGGGATAAAATACGCACATATCATTTGTTGAAGTATCTGGTTTCTCACTATGAAGTCCACTTGGGGGCGTTCATAGATGATCCTGATGACTGGCAGTATGTAACTGAGGTTGAATCGTTATGTGCTACGGCTCATTTCGTGAGCTTGGAACCTAAGCGCTCCACACTTTTTTCCGCTATAGGTCTGTTAACCGGAGAGGCTTTGAGCTTACCTTATTATCGTAGCCGCTCGTTAACGTCCTGGGTTAAAAGTACACTCGCGCAATATTCGATCGATAAAGCTATGGCTGTGTCGTCGCCTATGGCTCAGTTTTTGTCATCATCATCGCTTCATCTAACAACTAAAGTAATCGATCTTGTTGATATCGACTCTGATAAATGGGCGCAATATGCGCAGATGAAGCCTTGGCCCTTGAGTTGGGTGTATCAGCGAGAGGCAGTTAAGCTTTTTGCTTACGAACAGCGTATAGCTCAAACATTTGATGTTAGTTTCTTTGTATCCAGTGCGGAAGCCCAACTGTTTATCGAAAAAGCACCTATCACTGAAACTGCAGTGAGTTATTACAATAACGGCGTTGATAGCCACTACTTTTCACCGCATCAAGTAGAGAGAAACCCTTACCCTGAAAGTGTGCCAGTGCTTGTTTTTACTGGTGCTATGGACTACTGGCCTAATGTCGATGCTGTGGAATGGTTTGTAACCGATGTTTTTCCATTAATCAGAAAAAAGCATCCCCGTATTGAGTTTTATATCGTTGGTGGTAAACCGACGGATGCGGTTGTGCGCTTGCAGAAAGTGGACGGCGTGAAAGTAACGGGGCGAGTAGCTGATGTACGCCCCTATATCAAGTTTGCAACAGCGGTTGTCGCTCCTATGCGGGTTGCTAGGGGAGTTCAAAATAAAGTGCTTGAGGCAATGGCTATGGAAAAGCACGTTATAGTGACGGAAAAGGGGCTTGAGGGTATCAATGCAGAAAACGGTTATGAAGTTTTAGTCGCTGATACCGCTCAAGATTTTAGTCGTTGTATTGATCTTGTGATGGCCAAAGCATTACAGGATATGGGAATCCAAGCTCGGCAGCGTGTAACGGAAGATTTTAATTGGGCAAATACTCTGCCTGTTATACGTCAGTATCTCGATCAAACGGCGGAGCTAATCCCATCATGAAGACCTGGAAGTTACATGGCGCGCTGGTATTAGCGTTTAGCATTGCATTAGTCCTTGCGTTGTATCCAACTTTTTTATCAATGGTTAATATTTGGATGCGTTCTGAAACGTTTACGCATGCCTTTTTAATAGCGCCTATTTCTCTATGGTTGGTGTGGGAAAAACGTGAAGCCATGTTGACCTATGTGCCCTCCTATAGTGTGTTAGGGCTTATTGCCCTATTTGGTAGTGGCTTCTTATGGCTGCTAGGAATGGCTGTGGATGCGGCTGTTGTGCAGCAGTTTGCGGCTGTCTTAATGCTGATTAGTGTTATATGGAGCATTCTAGGTAATCAGCTAGCTTGGTTTTTAGCGTTTCCGTTATGTTTTTTGCTGTTTATGGTGCCTATGGGGGAAGACCTTGTTCCTCCAATGATGGATTTTACCGCTAATTTCACGGTGGACATGGTTCGCTTAAGCGGGATTCCAGTTTATAGGGAAGGCCTATTTTTTATGTTACCAACGGGCAATTGGTCCGTGGTGGAGGCCTGTAGTGGGATTCGTTACCTCATAGCATCCATTACTTTGGGTTGCCTCTATGCTTATGTCACGTATACGAAGCTATGGAAGCGCGCCATTTTTATAGCGTTGTCTATCATCGTTCCTATTATTGCGAACGGTCTGCGTGCTTATATGATCGTTATGCTAGGCCACTTGAGTGATATGACAGTCGCCACAGGCGTTGATCACCTAGTGTATGGCTGGCTGTTTTTTGGTGTGGTCATCTTTATTTTGATTCGCTTGGGGGCCATTTTCAAAGACCCTGAAGTCGATAATTTAGGGTTACGTGCAGCCCCTATAGTTAATGGCGAAAGTGATACATTAGCTGTTAACCGGACACCGCTTACGCATGTTATTTTCATTGGTTGCCTGATTGTTGGTTTGAGTATTTGGCCACTAGCTCGACAACAAATGAACAACCAAGCTTATCCAGAAATGGTTGATGCATTAGAACTGCCTGACTTTGAAGGAAAAGCCTCTGTTGCTCCATTATGGAGCTGGCAACCGGTTGCTCGTGAGGCAGATCAGGTGGTTGGTTTTATTGAGGATGGTCCTCAACAGTCAGCGATTTATATCGATTTTTATCCCGTCCCAGGTTATGCGGAGATGATTAATTCGTTAAATACAATGATTGACCCTGATTCCGACGAATGGCATATCGTATCAGTGGGTACGGAGCACTTAGCAGCTTTGGATATTTCCGTTACTTCTTATCGAATTAAATCATCAAAACAAGAATTGCTGGTATGGAGTTGGTATCAGGTGGCTGGAGCTCATAACAGCGCTAATAAATATATAGTCAAGCTATTAGAAGGCGGGCATCGTTTGTTGGGTGACCGTCAAGATAGTGCCCGGATCACCTATGCTATGAGTGTTGATCCCGCTTCTCAGGCGCCTGAGTTACAGAAATCCCAGCTGCAAACTCTCATTCAAGAAACCTTTCCTCAGGTTCAGGCCTCAATGGATAACGTTGCGCAGAGAGTTTATGAAGACCTCTAAATATATTGACAAGCCTTTGGTTATGCATGTGCTGCATACATTAGGTACAGGTGGAATGGAAAACGGTTTAGTCAATATTTTAAACAGAATGCCTTCGGACCGGTATCGACATATGATTGTATGTCTTAGCCATGCAACTGACTTCTCTCAACGAATAGAGTCAGATGATATCGCCATTGTGGAGCTTCATAAAAAAGAAGGTAATGATTTGTCCATTTACTGGAAGTTGCTCCGCTTGTTTTGGGCGTATCGGCCTGCCATTGTCCATTCACGTAATTTAGCGGCGCTAGATATTCACGTGTTAAAAGTACTAGCCCCTTCTTTTAGATCAGTTCACGGTGAGCACGGCCGAGATATCTATGATTTGGAAGGGAAAAACAAAAAGTACAATGCATTGCGTTCAGTGATGAAGCATTTTATTAGTCAATATATTGCCGTGAGTAAGGACTTAGAGCAGTGGCTCGTTAGCACTATTAATGTCCCACCCCGTAAGGTTTCTCAAATATATAATGGCGTAAATCATCAGCAGTTCATACCACTAACAGCGCATGAAAAGCAGTTGGCGTTATCTTCTTTCTTTTCTGATGATGAAGCTAAGCAACCTTTTACCCCGCGTTTTATTATCGGAACTGTTGGACGATTAGCCGCTGTTAAAGATCAGAAGACTTTAATTAAAAGCTTCGGGTTGTTTTTAAAAGCGCTGCCACAAGAACAGCAAGCGAAAACGAACCTATTAATGGTAGGGGACGGGCCTTTATACCAAGAATTAAACGATGAGATAACGCGTTTAGGTCTTAGTGAGCATGTGCTTATGTTAGGGGATAGAAGTGATGTGGCTCGCTTGTTACCGCTAATGGATGTATTTGTTTTGAGCTCGTTAGCAGAAGGCATTTCGAATACCATATTAGAGGCTATGGCGAGCCAGTTACCCATTGTTGCTACTGAAACAGGTGGCAACCCTGAACTTGTCTCTGATCAAGAAAATGGCTTTCTATTTAGGGTGGGTGACCATCAGCAGCTGGCAGATATATTAATGGAGTTATGGCGTGACCCTGACAAGCGACATAATATGGCTGAGGCTAGCCTAAATAAAGTAAGACGCGAGTTTGATTGGTATAAAACAGTCGCAAACTATGTTGCTGTTTATGATAGTTTGGTTGCAACTAAAACGGAAAATGCAGTAAAGGGAAGTTAGTCGATGTGTGGTGTAGTTGGTCTGTTTGACCTTAATGGGCAAACTCATTTTGATGAGTCCGTTGTTCAAGCCATGAATGAATCCCAGTTTCATCGAGGTCCTGATGCGGGTGGAGTGCACCTTGAGCAGGGAGTGGCGTTTGGGCATCGTCGGTTAGCTATTATTGATCTATCGGGTGGTGCGCAACCACTATTTAACGAAGACCATTCGGTCGTAGTGACCTATAACGGCGAAATATACAATTTTGAAGCACTATCGCAAGAGTTAAAAGATAAAGGGCATATTTTCCGAACACACTCTGACACAGAAGTGATTGTCCATGCTTGGGAAGAGTGGGGCGAGTCATGTGTTAACCGTTTTCGTGGCATGTTTGTGTTTGCAATTTGGGATCGAAACCAACAAACATTATTTATTGCTAGGGATCGTCTCGGGATAAAGCCTCTCTTTTATGGTGTACTGCATGACGGTAATGTGGCCTTTAGTTCAGAGCTTAAAGCGCTAAAGACACTGGCTAACTTGCCCCGTGAAATCGAGCCAACTGCCATCGAAGACTACTTTACCTTTGGTTATATCCCTGAGCCTAAGACTATCTATCAAGGTGTTTATAAACTTCGTCCGGGTCATACGTTAACTTTTAAAGTAGGGCAGCCGCTACCTGAGCAAAAAGAATATTGGGATATACCATTTGCTCCCGTACAAGACATTAGCGAAGATGAGGCACGGCAGCGATTACTAGCTTTGTTGAGCGAAGCGGTAGATTTACGCATGATAGCAGAGGTACCTTTGGGCGCATTTTTATCCGGTGGCGTCGATTCCAGTGCGGTAGTGGCGATGATGTCGAAGTTGCAAGATAAGCCGGTTAATACTTGTGCTATTGGATTTGATGTTAAGCAATTTGATGAAACCCATTATGCGGATAAAGTCGCTGAGCTTTTCAAAACCAATCATTATAAAGATGTTGTAGACAGCGATACTTTTACACTGGTTGATACATTAGCAACCTTGTATGACGAGCCATATGCTGACAGTTCAGCCATCCCAACCTATAAAGTCTGCGAATTGGCTCGCAAGCGTGTAACCGTTGCTTTATCCGGTGATGGTGGAGATGAGAACTTTGCAGGTTACCGCCGTTATAAATGGCATATGAATGAAGAGGCGTTACGTCAGAAAATACCACTCAGTATCCGTAAGCCTGTATTTGGTCTATTAGGTCGTCTTTATCCAAAGGCCGATTGGGCGCCACGTGTTTTTCGGGCTAAAACAACCTTTCAAAGTTTGGCTCGTTCATCGGTTGAAGCGTATTTGCATACAGTTTCGTTGTTGAATGATGAGCAGCGAGATGAATTGTTCAGTGACAAGCTCAAAGACTGGTTAGGTGATTATAAATCTATTCAGGTGTTTGATGAATACGTCAAAAAATCACCAACACAAGACCCTTTATCGCTTATCCAGTATTTGGATATGAAGACATATTTGGTGGGCGATATTCTTACCAAGGTGGATAGGGCAAGTATGGCTCATGCTCTTGAGGTACGTGTTCCTTTGTTGGATCACAAATTCATTGAGTGGGCCTCTTCACTACCAGCAGATATGAAGCTTAAGCGTCAAGAAGGTAAATATATACTTAAAAAATCTTTAGAGCCTGTGTTGCCGCATGATGTGCTTTATCGCGATAAAATGGGCTTTGGAGTACCGCTTGCCAAGTGGTTTAGAGGACCATTGAAAGAGAAAGTTGAAGCAAGCTTGTTAGGCTATACGATTCGCCATAGCGGGTTATTTAATATGGCTTATATCGAGCGTGTTTTATCGCAACATCAATCTGGTATGCGAGATCATAGCGTTGTTATCTGGACGTTGTTAATGTTCAATGCATTCTTGATGAATGAAATGGCAACTGCCCACTAAGTTAAGAGAATCAGGAAGGAATCTGGTGAAAGTATTACATATTCTGGATCATTCAATCCCATTACACAGTGGGTACACGTTTCGAACACGTTCAATTTTGAAGCAGCAGCGTGCCAATGGGTGGGAGACTGCCCAGATCACGTCGGGCAAGCAAGGCGACGTAGCTACATTAAAAGAGGAAGTGGAAGAGTTCACCTTTTACCGCACTCCGGTTGGCAGTAAGTGGTATTCGTCCTTACCTTTGCTCAATCAATTGGCAATTATTAACGAAATGGCTGACCGCTTGTCTGAGGTGATCGAGGAAACACGACCCGATATATTACATGCACACTCCCCTGCATTAACGGGTGCAGCAGCCTTAAAAGTAAAGAAAAAATTTAATCTACCTCTCGTGTATGAATGTCGTGGGTTCTGGGAAGATGCGGCTGTTGATCATGGGACGTGTAAAGAGAACGATCTTCGTTACAAATTGACGCGTGCTTTAGAGACGCATGTCTTTAAAAAAGCAGATGCCGTTACGACAATTTGTGAAGGTTTGCGTGCTGATATACAAGCCCGTGGTTTGCCTAAGGGAAAGATCACTATTATCCCTAACGCTGTGGATATTGACCGTTTCCCCGTTATTGAGCATAAAAATGAGCAGTTATTAAATGAGCTGGGTTTGCAAGGGAAGCGAGTCCTCGGGTTTATCGGTTCTTTCTATGCCTATGAAGGCTTACTTTTCTTAGTGGATGCATTTGCTGAGGTTGTTAAAAAAGACCCTCAAGCACGTTTGTTATTAGTGGGTGGTGGGCCAGAAGATGAGGCTATAAAAGCGCGCGTTAAAGAGCTTGCTTTAGATGAAGTTGTAATATTAACAGGTCGAGTTCCTCACGCGCAGGTTAGCGATTACTACAGCTTGGTCGACTTGTTCGTTTATCCACGAGAAAAGATGCGCTTAACTGACTTGGTTACCCCGTTGAAGCCACTTGAAGCGATGGCGCAGGGCAAGCTAGTTGTAGCGTCTGATGTTGGTGGCCACAAAGAACTGATCACGGACGGCTATAATGGTCTGCTTTATCAATCGGGTAGCCAGGCGTCACTTATTGCCGTGCTCGAGAAAATGCTAGAAGAAAGCGATCAATGGGCTACCTACCGTGCTAATGGTCGTAAGTATGTTGAAACGGTGCGTAACTGGGAGGCAAGTGTCGCGAATTACAAAGATGTGTATGAGCGCCTATTGCGATGAACTCTTTACTTGTATTAACGACGCTATATCCTAATTCAGTAAAGCCTCGACATGGAATATTCATTGAAACACGGTTGAAGAAACTTATCGGTTCAGGGCTTTGCCAAGCGGACGTTATAGCTCCCGTTCCATGGTTTCCGTTTAAATTAAAAGGCTTTACTCGTTATTCAGATTTTCAAAAGATCCCATCTTTTGAAGTGCATAATGGCGTCAATGTGTATCATCCGCGTTACCTCGTTATACCCAAAATCGGCATGTATATAACGCCTTTTTTCCTAGCATTCGCTTTTTGTAAGACTGCTCGCAAGCTCGACAAAAAGTATAATCTTATTGATGCTCATTATTTATATCCCGATGGTGTATCAGCGGCACTGGTAAGTGCTTTTTTAAAATTGCCCTTCGTTATGTCAGCTAGAGGAACAGATCTTAACCTAATACCTAATTACACGATTGCTCGAAAAATGATTTTGTGGGCGGCTAAACGTTGCAAAAAGGTGATTACGGTTTCCTCCGCATTGAAAGCAAGAGGAGAAGCTATTGGGATAGCGTCGGATAAAATGGTTGTGATCAGGAATGGAGTCGACACATCGATTTTTAATCCAGATCAAGACACTTCAGATCCATGGTTTAAGATGCCGTACAAGCATGTATTAAGCGTGGGTAACCTCACTGAATTAAAAGGACATGATTTAGTAGTGAGAGCTGTTGCTCAACTGCCCAGTCATGCGCTGACAATTGTTGGTGATGGCGAAGAGAGAAGCAACCTTGAGAGTTTGATTGGTGAGCTAGGTGTAAGTGGACGGGTAAGAATAATACCGCCTGTTAACCAAACGTCTTTAGCGGCCTTATATGCCTCTTCGGATGTACTCGTTCTGGCGTCATCGCGAGAGGGGTGGCCCAATGTGATTTTAGAGGCGCTTGCTTGCAATACCCAGGTGCTCGCAACCAATGTGGGCGGAGTCAAAGAGATTATAGATAACGATGGTCATGGCTATTTAATTAAAAGCCGCTCAACAGACGCTATTGTCGAAAGCCTTAAAAAGGTAGAGGCTAATCACACTGAGTCGATGCGTAGTTATGTTTCAGAATTCGCTTGGGATCACGTTGTCGAAAAACAAAATAGACTATACCAAGAAGTGGCAAAACAATTATGAGAGACATATTTGTTACATTAATTGTATTCGGTAGTTTGCCATTTATATTGAAAAGACCTTATGTCGGAATTCTGATGTGGGCTTGGATCAGTTATATGAACCCCCATCGGCTAACTTATGGCTTTGCATACACTATGCCGTTTGCACAAGTGATTGCTATCTTTATTGTGCTCGCATTTTTGTTTAATAAGGACAAACAGAAAATCCCTGTTGATGGGACTGTGGTGGTTTGGGCGCTTTTTTTGGTTTGGATGAGCATTACCACAGTGTTCGCTATCTATCCTGATTATGCACTGGTTTCATATATAAAAGTGATGAAAATTCAGTTGCTTACCTTCTTTACTATTATCTTCTTAACGAGTTTTAAGAAAGTAGAATATCTAATTTGGGTTATCGTGCTGTCGATAGGCTATTACAGTATCAAGGGAGGGATTTTTACCTTAGTTACTGGTGGTGGTTTTCGGGTCTGGGGTCCGCCGGGCACCTTTATTTACGAAAATAACAGCTTAGCCCTGGCTACTTTGATGGTTATTCCGCTCATGTACTATCTGTACTCGGTCGAGACCAAAAAATGGTTGAAGTATGGGCTAGGTAGTGCGGTGTTTTTGAGCCTAGTGTCTGCTTTAGGGTCGCAATCCCGTGGCGCATTGTTAGCTGCAGTAGCTGTATTAGGCTTTTTTTGGCTCAAAACGAAAGGGAAATTAATTTCTGGTATCGCCATTCTTTTGGTAGCCGGTGTTGGTTGGCAAGTGATGCCGCAAGCCTGGCATGATCGTATGAGTACTATCAGTAATTATCAAGAAGATAGATCTGCGATGGGGCGAATTAATGCGTGGACATACAGCATTAATATTGCCAATGATAAGTTGCTTGGAGGCGGGTTTGACTCCTGGGGGAAGGACACATTTAGTATCTATTCACCACAGGCTGACTTTGTTGCTGTTGCTCACAGCATTTATTTTAATGTGCTAGCAGATCATGGGTGGATTGGTTTATTTCTCTTTTTAGGTATTTTGTACGCGTCATGGAGAAACTTATCCACCGTCATTCGCTTAAGTGAGCCTGACAGTCGATTAAATTTATTGTCACGTATGCTTCAAGTCAGTTTCGTTGCCTACTTGACGGGGGGCGCTTTCTTGAGTTTATCCTACTTTGATTTACCGTGGCATTTGATTGCTATTACTTTGTTGCTTAAAAAAGAGCTTAACACTCCGCAAGCTGTAGCTGTTAATCAGCAACAAACAACTAGGCAGGGGCTATGAGAGAGCTAATAGAAAAGTGTTTAGTGAGTTCAATTCGGCTCATCCAGCCCTCAAGTAGGCAAGCGTCATTGTATATTTTGATTTATCACAGTGTATTTGAACAACGCGATTTTATGCGGCCTAATGAGCCAACCCGTGATGAATTTAGAGATCAAATGCAGTTGATTAAAAAGTACTTTAATCCTGTATCACTACCCAAAGCGATAGATATGTTAGCAAACGGGGAATTACCAGCTAACTCGATAGCTGTAACTTTTGACGATGGCTATATGAACAATTTCACCGTTGCTAAGCCTGTTTTAGATGAGCTAGGCATCCCCGCTACTTTTTATGTAAGCACTGCTTTTTCTAATGGCGCTATGATGTGGAATGATCGCGTCATTGAAACCTTTAGAGCACTGGATTCTATCGATTTATCCAGTATTGGACTGGGTGTTGTCCATACAGAAGGAGCTGATCAGAAAAGATCGGAAGCGGAGAAGGTGATTCAACGAATCAAGCATAAAGATTATCATGATCGGGAAGCGATTGTACGTTCAATAGAAGAGCAATGTAGCCGACCTCAACCATCCTTGATGATGTCGCCCCGTGAAATTAAGGCACTGCATGATGCGGGTTACGAAGTAGCAGGCCATACTGTGACACACCCTATTTTAAGTGTGTTGGACGATCAGGCAGCTAGAGAGGAGATTTTACAGGGTAAGTTAGCTTTAGAGTCTATTATTGGCCATGAGGTTGTCGGGTTTGCTTACCCAAATGGAAGAAAAGCATCCGATTATACGGATCGAGATGTAGCTTTAGTGACAGACTTGGGTTTTAAATATGCAGTCACTACACACTGGGGTTGTAACAGAGAAAGAACAAACCCATATGAATTAATGCGCTTTACGCCATGGGATAGAAAGCCTTTACGGTTTTTGATGCGCTTGCTAATGACTGATAAGTATTACACGGCTTTTGAGTAAGTTAGTAGTTATCAATCCTTCGTTGTAATCCTTTTAGTACAAAACCTTTTGCGTAAACCTTTTTAGCGAAGCCTTTAGCCTGTTCCAAATTTCCTAGCTCTAAAGCTAGCAAGCCGTAGTTATACATAGCTTGTAGGTTATTTGGATTGATTTTAAGGGCTTTTTTGTACATTTCTTCTGCATCAACAAGTTTATTGACTTTATGCAAGTATAACCCGTACAACATCATACTCATGTCATCTTTGGGTGCGAAGTTGATTGCGCGTAGAAAATAGCACTCAGGTTGCTTAATGCCTTTGTTATTACTATATGGACCATTTTTCATACGATAGTTTATTACCGTATTTAGTGCGCGGTGATGGTTGGGGAAAGCTTTTAACGTATAGTGTATGTCACCTAGCATGTTGCCTTTTTGTTTAGCGCCTTTAATTAATAGCTCTACGTTAGAGTTAAAGTGGGCTGCTTGAACGAGCGATAGTTCAGTCTCGTGAAGGTAGGCTTTTGTATAATCGAAAGGTCCTAGATTAGGAGTGACACCTCGACAAGGGCTGCCACTTAAGTCATAACCCACCCAAGGTGCTTTATTGGCATAGGCATGTTGAGATAAAAAAGCTAGAGTAGAAATAAGCGTGATCGATTTTAAAATATGGAATTTCATATTAAGCTCCTTGTCTAGCTAAAACATAACAGATAGACGTTATAAATGGAATGTTATAATGATTTTTGAGTCACTTGTATGGAAGGTTTACCAATGTGTTTTACATATGGCGTTAAGATTAAAAGGGAAACAGATCAGCAATAAAGAAATTAAATTACCCGATTTGAGTACGGCAAAAGATTGTGTATGGGTTTTCTGTACAACAATAGGTGAATTAAATTCGTGTCATGAATTTCTAGACAATTATACAAGAGGGTTGGGCCTTGTCATTGTCACTGATAAAGAAATCTATAAAGAATCATTTCTAAGAAAATTTCCTGATGCATATGTAATCACGTTAAGCGAATATAAAAAGGCATCGAAACAATTAACTACTGTGCTTAGACCTGTGCAGTTCATAATTTGTGAGATTCCTTGTTTACTACACGAGTCCCCTTGTCGTTTTGATTATCAAATTATCCGGGATATGCATTATCACAAAGCTAGTATTATTGTTATCAATGGGTGGTTGTATAAAGATAAAGTGAGCTGCAGGCAGGATTACATAGAGAAAAAATTATTCGAACCATACTATTTAAGGTTTGTAGATTATTTTTTTGTTCAAAATGATTTTGTTAAAAATGAATTGTTAGCCAAGGGGTGTGATGCAAATAAAATTTCAGTTATTCTGAGTTTTAAATTTGACTCTCTGTACAAAGAGGCAAAGTGTACCGATACGGTGGACGCTAAAAATTTGGAAGCTTATAGCAGTCGAAACATATTTTTGGCAGGTTCCTTGTCTGGTAATGTGGAGTTTGATCTAGTAATTCAAGGCTCCAAAAGTTTTATTGATAATGGTGGGCTATTGATAATTGCTCCAAGGCATCCGGAGATTGATAGCAATATTGTATATATTGTCTCAGCGCTGGAAAAAGAAAACATTTCTTATACTAAGCTATCTGATCGAAATATAAACAATCAACAGGTGCTAATAGTTGATACTTTCGGTGACCTTCCCGCTTTGCTCTATCATTCTGATAAAGTATATATTGGTAAAAACCACAACCTTATAGAACCGTTATCAATGGGAAAACCCGTAGCTACCTCTGAGGGTTGGTCTCATCAGTTCTCAACACATGAAATTTTTAAGTTTTGTTATGATCAAAACTTAATTGAGTTGTGTAATACACCAGAAGATATTCAAAGCTTTCTGCTATGTAATAGAGAACGAACGAATATCTTTTTGCCTGTAAGAAAAGATTCATCCGTAAACTTGGTCTTGGAAGAGCTGAAAAGTCAAGGTTTGTCCGTTGCGCAGAAGTGCTGAAAGAGAAACTCTAACGTTATAACAAGACCTAAGACCCTCTCATCTTTTATGTTTTCTATCACTACATATTTGTTCATATAAGAAAAGCTATCAATGATTTCATTGAACTTTTTCATATGGTTTTCAATATCTATTGATTGTTTTTTAATGTTTTTGAGTCGTTGTGAGTATTTTCTTAACCAAGCAGGTTTGTGGACGCTGATAAAATAAGAGGCTTTATAAGGCAGTGGTTTTTTTTCTACAAAATTGAAACCATAGTCGCTTTGGTAACTTGCTAAGTTGATATCTAAAAGCTTAATCATTTCGGATTGCATTCTTCCCATTTCTTTTATGCTAAGAGGGATTGAACTACTGTCCTTAACAATAGATTCATGCATAAATGGAAACAATGCGGCTCCAAAGTTATTATTAAGCCTTGCATCTCTACCAGCCCAGAATCGCCCTCTAAAATAGGGGTAAAGTTTTTCTATATCATTGCGTGACGTTGATGTGTCGGCTTGAATTCCGATAGCATTCTGCATCTTTTTTTCTATAGAATTTTCGTAATTAAACTCATTAAATCGTTCTGTAAATGCTTTAGGATCGTATTGGGAATAAAAAGTATGTACCAATTGGTTTAAAGAACTGGATGATTTTGGCATGTAATAAAAATTTCTATAAATCTCGCCTAAAGATCCATTAATTGAAACACGGCCATCTTTATTACGCATCAACCTATCTTTTCGGTCTATGCCGCCATCAAATATACCGTGTTCAACTTTCCAGCCATCGAACGCATAAAAATCTTTCATTGATTCTTCTAGGCTATAACATGCGTTTTGTGTGGATTTATCGATGATGGTCAAATTTAGCTTTTCTTTATAGGCTATGTTTTTGGCTACAGCAACATCATCACTTGTATCATTTCCGTACACAAAAAGATCCGGCGAGTAACCAAGAGATCTCATTAGTGATAATAGTAATCTTGAGTCATACCCACCGGAAAAAGATACAATTGCTCTTTCATCTATATTAACGTTAGATAATAGTGTTAATAGTTTTGAGTTTTCATGAGTGGCGAGTTCAGTAATGCTTGGGTTATTTTTTGTTTTAGTGCTCGGTGTGTTTGCTAGCTCTACGGTTCTGTCTTTTATCGTATAGTCATTGTTAACTACTACGTAATTATTATGTTCTATACTATTTACTTCATTAAAGAAGGTGTTGGTTCCAAATAAAGAACCGTTAATTAAATATTCATAGACTGATTCGGAATTTATGTTTAAGTTTTTACCCTCTAAATGGCAAAGGGCTAAAAACGAATTTGATAGAGAGTTGCATTTTTTGTTTGTGTAGAATTTATTGCATGATAAATTGTCATTGTATAAGAAAAGCGTATTTTCTTTGTAAACAATAAGCGTTGCTGTTAGCTCAGTTATACTTTCTGGGTAAATTCCTGGTGTGTGTGTATCAATGAATTTTAACCAAAAATCTTTATTAGATGACTTTAACTCACATCCTAGAGCAATTACGAAGTCATTATTTTTTTTGTGAAAAACAGGTGGGGCTCCTTGCAGATCACTAAATACTAATAAAGAGTTATCTCCTATTAGTATATCGTGAGTCAGATAGCCACCTGAGCTGCTGTAATGATCTATATATTTATTTAGATTTTTCCTTTCAGTTTGAGAGCATAAAATGTAAGTACTCATTTGATTTTTTCTCTTATACTCTTTATTGCTTTTCCAGTTTTAGATAACCAGTTCAGATGGAACATTTCTCGGGTATCGTTTGTCCATCGATAATGCCAGTCCATCATTTTTCCATAAAATTCTATTTGGCCTATCTGAGGGTCGTTAAATATTTTTTCAAACTGGAACTTTCTTAATACAGTAGCTGGCGAGAAACGTTTATAGTTTTCATCGTAAGTAGTTTTAAGAATAATGATTGATTGATTGCTTAATACTGTTAGGTCTGAAGCAATTATGGTGTCGCCTAGAAATAGCTGAAATATGATGGTCTGCTTATTATGAGCCAATTTTCTAAATAAGCTTTTATAGAATCTTCCTTGATCGTTATCCGGCGTTATTGCTGTATTAGTGCCAGATTTCCAGCCTGAACTTTCTAATTTTCCGTACTCTTCTATCGCTTCATCAATATCATCAGGGTCTGTGATGACTTTTAAGAGTAGTGTGCCACTTTCTTTATTTAGCCGGTTGACCGCTTTGTTGGTATTTTGACGTAGATTTTTCCCGCGTGATTCCCAAAAAGTATCGAAATTTTCTGTGGATTGTAGCGAGCCTGTTTCTATGTAGGGGAGTGTGTTGCATTCTTGTGATTGAGTTAGATTTAAGCATTCTAGTTTAGGGTCCTGTTGTGTGATACTAAACCCCAATGGCCACCAATGTAGTTTTTTTGCAAGCGACTTTATTAAGAGTTGCGTAGGAATGGTCGGGTCTTGTATCCATGCCCCTAACGGCGACTGCGAAGGCTGAAATGTTCGGCTGATTCCAAAACGGACTTTTTCCACAATCGTGATACACACGACATGTTCGCCTTGGTAGCATATGGCCAGTTGTAATGGGTTTTCTGCTAGATGCGATACGGCTTCACTGAAGAAAAGATGATCAAGTAAGATGAAGCCTCCATGTACACTATTGAGGCGATTCCAGTCTTCAGAAAATTTTGCCAGATTACTAACTGGCTCGATGTTCCATCCTAAATCTTTCATGCCCTGATCCCTGGCGATATTTGTTTAAATTTTAAGTTATATTAATTTATAGTTCCAGTATAAAGCCATATACTTACTTTTTTGTTTTTGGAATTTCTCTGATGGATTCAGTTAAAAAATCGTTGCTTTTTTCATTTTCTCAAAAGTACAGTGAAATTCTGGTTGGTTTCGTTTCTACACTCATCCTAGCGCGTTTATTAACACCAGAAGAAGTAGGAATATATTCCGTCATAGCTACCATAACAGTTGTCGCTCATATGGTTAGGGATTTCGGCGTGTCTAACTATATTGTTCAAGAACGTGAATTAACTGATGAGAAGGTCGTTTCGGCTTTCCTTGTTACATTCTTCTGGTCATATACAATTGGTCTTTCTTTATTTTGTTTTTCAATGCCAATCGCAAACTTCTTTGAGCGGTCTGAACTGCAGTCAGTTGTATTAGTATCTAGTTTGGGTTTTGCTTTTATACCGTTTGGCTCTGTTTCTCTTAATCTATTACGTAAAGATATGCAGTTTAAGAAATTGTTTTTTATTAATGTTTCTTCGGTTGTTGTATCGAGTATATTATCTATCACGTTAGCCTATTTAGGCTTTAGTTATATGAGCTTGGCATGGGGTAGTTTGAGTGGAATAGTGACGATCGTTGTCTTAAGTAGCTTTTTTAGGCAGCGTGTTAAAATTGCTATCCCGCGCTGGTCTGTTATCACTAGTGTATTTTCATTTGGTACTAAATCTTCCTACATATCAGTCATCTCTATGTTCGTTAATCAGTTGCCTGAAATTCTTATTGCAAAGTTTCACGGTATGATCAACGTTGGCTTATATAGTCGAGCAAATGGGTTAATTAAAATTTTCAATATGGGGGTGCTTCAGGGGATATTTCCAGTTTTATTACCGCACCTGGTTAATAAGCTTAAATCGGGCAGCGATATCAAAGAAGATTTTTTACAAACGATAGAGTTTATTACAACACTTGCGTGGCCTTTCTTTCTCTTCCTATCATTTTTCTCAACTGAGATTATACAGTTCTTATTTGGAGAACAATGGGTAGGGGCATCCCCTATATTGAACTTCTTATGTGTGGCAGCGGCAGCGGCAGCCGTTTACTCATTTAATTCTCAGGTGCTGATATCGAAAGGGCTAATTAATTTAGATGTGAAGACGCAGACCATTTCACAGGTTTTTTCTGCCTCCTTTTTGTTAATGGGGGCTTTTTTGGGTTTCAAGTTTATATTGATGGCGTTGATACTATCAAGATTCTTTACGTTAAGTCTGTCTTTTCATTACTGTCTTAAAGCGTTGGGTATTAAAGTTTCAGAGCTGCTTGTTGTTCTTACCAAGCCTGTAGTAGTTACAGGTGTTTGTTTCTTGTGCATAGAAATGCTGAGTGCGGCTATGGCTGTCGCTTTGAGCGGTCTGGTGTATTTGTTGGCTTGCTCCGCTGTCTACACTCTTGTTTGGTTGGCTTCTATCTACACAGTAAGGTCAAAATTGTTTGATATCATATGTGGCTTGTTACCTTTTAAGCGTCTTTGATTTTATTGAGCTCGTCGTTAAGGCGCTGTACTTTGGATGTAATTAGCGGACGGGAGGACAGCTGTGGGTGAACTGTTTGTGCTATTTTTTTTAGTTTAGCGGCGGTTGTGGCTATGACTTGCTTACTGCTCGTTGCGTTAGGGGCTGGGGTATAGTGTTTACCGAAGCAGCTTTTTATTAAAGCATTACGTTTGATGGTATGTTTTAGATAGCGGCCCAGCGTATAGTCTTCATCCTTCCAGACAGGGTTTAAGTAGTTAAATTGAATGTCTACTTCTACTGATTGCGACCAATCCTGCCATTTTCGTTCGTTGATATGATCATGTGCTTTGGCTGGTACCCAAGGTATACCGTAGGCATCCGCTATGATTGCTCCGTGCATTGCTTCTGTAATTACAAAATCACAGTGGGACAATGCGGACAAAAAGTCTTCAATTGATTGTCTTGGATCTATTAATAATATATCTGCATGGGAGCATACTGCCTCCCAATTTCCAAGAATTATACTTTCGACATGTGGAATGTAACCTATGCGAGAACCATTATTAGCTGGTAGTCTGCGCAATTGAGGGAGCAGGTAGGCCCCGTCTAACAAACTGAGATCTGAATGAATACCCAGTGTTTTTTTAGTAATAGGACCTCTAACGCCTACAAAATTCCAATGGCCTTGGGAGAGTGGAGGCAGGTTTCCATAGCCGATTCCTGAACTAATAACTGTATACTGAGAGGCTTGTGGAATCCGGTGATTTAGTAGTGTTCCTATGCCAATAAGTAAGTGGTCACTATTGTCGTCGATTTTGTTATCAAGGAGCTCTTTCCAAATCCACTCATTGATATCATCACCTACATTGCCTTGTGCAGATTTAAAGTAATACGGCTTCATTTACGCAATCCACTGAGTGCTAGATAGATAAAACATTTTACAGTTATTTTTTTAGTAAGCGCGCTTGTAAATGCTTTGTATGCCTTATCAAATTGCCCAGATTTGTATGCGAGGGCTCCATATTCTAGATGGCGACGATAGGCTCGCTGTTTGTAATCTTTAATATTGACGCTCTGCCCATCTGGACTCTGGTAGCCATACTTTACTATGGCAGAGTTCACTACTGCGCTTGCAAAATCTCTGGTTTTAATCGTCGAGGTTAAAGAGTCATGGTCGAGTTTGTATAACGTCAATGGCTTTTCTATTTTGCAAAAGAGGCCTTTTCGACTGAGGCGGAGCATTAAATCCCAGTCTTCCGCAACCGGAAGTTCTGTATCAAACAGTCCCGTATCTTCTAAGGCCGTTCGGCGAACCACTGCCGTACTTGTTAGGACGTGGTTGGTGATGAGCTGTTTGTGGTAGATCCAATCGCATTCAATGTTGTAGTTTTGTTGCTTGCTTTGGATACCTGATATGGCTGCCTCTTTGCTTTCATCCTTTTCAAACCATGGGTGAAAGTAAGTGTAGTAGCCAATCGCATTGGGGTGTAATTCTATTAACCTAACGATATTTTCTATTTTATCCGGCAGCCATATATCATCGGCATCAACAAAGGCGATGTAATCATACTGGCAGGCTTTAATGCCTGCATTCCTCGCATGAGAGACCCCCGCGTTTTTTTGGTCAATGACTCGAATATTGGATTCGTTAGATAGGATTTCAGCTGTTTTATCTGAAGATCCATCATTAACTACAATGATTTCACTTACGGGGTAAGATTGTGAGCGCACACTGTCCAATGTGGCAGAAATCGTCGCTTCACAGTTATACGCGGGTATGACTACGCTGAAATTGATTGTGCTAGCCATGTCGGGCCTTTAACCAAATTTCTAAGGACATTAATACCCAAATCATCTCACCATAATAGGCTGCATGACCCTCTTTATGATCTTTAATTAGCTTATCGATATAGGCCGGTTCAATAATATTGCGTTTTTTAAGTTCACTTAAAGAATCATAAGCCAACTCGCTCAGCGGAGAATAAGTTTCCATCCACACACCAAATGGTAACCCAAAGCCGTGTTTTGACTTGTTGATTGTTTCATCGGGTAGCCAGTTTTTAAAAGTCTCTTTGTAAAAATGGCGTAATTGTGAGCCTTTCAGCTTTAATTGATCTTCAATTTTTAATGATAAATAAACTAGCTCGTCATCGAGCATCGGGTAGCGCACATTGACTTCATTGATGCGACAAGCATTGTTGACTTTAACTAGGTCATTATCGGCTAGCGTGATTTGCCAGTCTAAATACATCATTCTATTAAGCATGCTGGCATTAATAGGCTGATTGTAAAGAGACTGCTGTAACAACATGGGTTGTTCTAAGTCGACTTTTTCTAAAAAGTCTGCTGTGAAAATCCCAGCTACATCGTCTCGTTCTAAGAAGTTGTAAGTTTGCAATCTTGCAGGTAAGCCGAGCTTTGCTTGTTTAATATAACTTTGCGCTTTGGCTAGAAACCTGTTTGAAAATTCTCTTTGTTCTAATAAGGGCTCGATAATGCCAGAGCGGAGAATTTTAGGGACAGAACGATAAAATTCGAAGACAGCCTGTTTGGCATAGCGTTCATTGCCTGCAAATAACTCATCGCCACCATCCCCGGCTAACATTGTGGCGACATTGTTCTCTTTGGCTACTTTAGAGCAAAAATAGGCTGGTAGGGCAGACGAGTTGCCAAAGGGCTCATCAAAGCTCGGGATTACCTTATGCAAGGCGCTAACAATGTCCTCAGGTGTCACATAATATTCATGGAGATTAATACCAAACTTTTTGGCTGTGATGCGTGCGTAAGCCATTTCATCATAGCCTTCTGCAGAGAAGCCAATAGAATAAGCTTCGCTTTGAGATGGATCTATTTCTGACAGCATACCGGCTACGGTAGAGCTGTCTAAGCCACCACTGAGAAATGCAGCACAGTTAGGTGCTATACATCGTTCAACCGCGTTTTTCATAGCAATACGCAGTTCTTTGCTTAATGCTGCAGCGCTTGTGCTTTGTTTTAGGTTGAAATGCGGTACCCAGTAAGTATCAGTTGTCCCTTCTAATTGAGAAGTGATGGTTAACTGTGTTGCAGCCGATAATTTCTGATATTGGCTATAGGCCGTGTTGGGTGCAGGGATCATGTGAAAGTACACATAATCGTACAGCGATTGGTTTGAGAGCTCACCGTCTTGGTTAATATCTGAAAGCAAGCTGCTAATATGACATTCACGACTATGCGGCTTTTGATGCCAAAATGCAGGTACGGTTGCAAACTTGTCGGTGTAAAGTGTCAACGTGCCTAGGCTATTGTTGAGCCTAGCTACGACAAATGAGCCTTGTAACGATTCTGGCGAAAAGTTTTCTGAGGTTATTTGATCATATAATTGCTGGTCTGTTGGTGTATTCAGACCTACAAA
Source organism: Neptunomonas sp. CHC150 (assembly GCF_030397555.1). NCBI lineage: Bacteria > Pseudomonadati > Pseudomonadota > Gammaproteobacteria > Oceanospirillales > Oceanospirillaceae > Neptunomonas > Neptunomonas sp. CHC150. Next base: position 296,582 of record NZ_JAPNXU010000011.1, on the reverse strand, counting down.
ATAAGGATGGCCGGCAATAACTATAGTTTCTTCTTCGCCACGAATAATTCTGTCGGCCGCATGAATTGTGAGATTGTCATGACCAAAGAGTGATTCACCCTTCTCTAAAACCAGAGATAAGTGTAGATGGCTCGTGAGAGAAGGTTGGGGATTGCTGTTGAGCGTGTTTTGCGCGTCCGTTGCCATGCCTACTTCCATTCCTTGCTGACTATTACTGGCATCATCATCCTCTGATGAAAAGCTATTCTAGCTATCTCGTTGATATTTGTCCTGTTAAGAATACTTTTTTATTGGTTTTTGTGTGTCATTACTTATCCTGATACAGGATAACGAGTATCATAGCGTTTTTTACTGAACTGTATATGACAGGAGGTTGTTTTGGTTGCTGTTCAGGAAATCGTCACTGTACTTGATAGCGTTTTGCAATTGGGTGACAGGGCAGAACAATTTGATGAGTCCACAGCACTGTTAGGCAGCATTCCTGAATTTGATTCAATGGCTGTTGTTATGGTGATTGGCGCGTTAGAAGATAATTATGGCTTTGTCGTTGATGATGACGAGATGAGTGCTGATATCTTTGAAACCGTTGGTGCATTGCAGCAGTTCGTTAACGCGAAATTGGCTTAATGTCTATGGATAGTTATTTCATAAAGGGCCCTAATGGAGCCCTTTTTTTATGTGACTACGGGAAGGAATCTTCGTCATGTGTTATTCATTTCCCTGCGTTTGCTGAGGAAATGAATAAATCTCGCCATCTCGTACACCTGCAAGCAGAGGCTTTAGCTCATCAAGGCTATCGAGTCTTGGTGCTGGATCCATTTGGAACCGGCGATAGCGAAGGTGACTTTAGTGAAGCGACACCACATCGCTGGGTTGCCGATTATAATTTCTTAATATCATTGCTTGTTGAGCAAGGTGTTCAGCACTTTGTTGCTTGGGGGTTAAGAGCGGGGTGTTTATTGGCAGGTGCAGTTGCTCAACAGAGCCCTGTTTTTGATCGCTTTTTGTTTTGGGCTCCCGTGCTTGACGGAAAGTTGATGTTTACTCAATTTTTACGACTACGCATAGCGGCTTCTATGATGTCGGGCCAGCGAGAAACAGCTAATGAGCTTAAGTCACTAATATCTGATGGGGAATCTTTAGTAGAGATAGCAGGGTACGGTATACATCCTGATATGCCTAAGCAACTGGAAGGGCTTTCTCTGCGCGTAAACGATTTTGCTAAAGCTGAGCAGGTATTTTGGGTTGATATTAACAGTCGTGAAGTAGAGCTAAATTTGCCAGCGCGCCGCCTGGTTGAGCAGCTATCGGATGTGCTCGTAGTGGATGTGAAAAATGTCCTAGGTGACGCTTTTTGGGGTACGCAAGAGTTAGTCAGTAATCCTGAGCTGATCACGCAAACAGCTAGTTTGTTGGGCCCTGCATTATGTGGGCCGCCAGCACTGACGTCTGTGAACACTACTGAAGGCGAAAGTAAACCGCTCAAAGTAATCTGTAATGGGGTTGCCCTTAGCTGCTTGCTGCATGAAGGAGCAGGTGCGAATCTATCAGATACCGCTGTTATTATAGTAGTGGGTGGCCCGCAGTATCGGGTAGGCAGTCATCGACAGTTTTTATTGCTATCTAGACACCTAGCAGCTCAAGGTATCACGAGCGTTCGATTTGATTACCGGGGTATGGGAGATTCGTCTGGCGAACTGCTTGGTTTTGAGTCGGTTGATGACGACATTCGATCGGTTGTTGATGCACTGTTGATTCACAAGCCTTCAATCAAGCGTGTTGTGCTGTGGGGGTTGTGTGATGCAGCTACCGCTTCGGTTTTCTATGCTCCCAGTGATAAGCGTGTTGCTGGTTTAGTGCTGCTTAATCCATGGGTAAGAAGTGAGCAGGGCGAGGCTGAAGCGATGTTAAAACATTATTATTTAGAGCGCGTTTTATCAAAAAGCTTTTGGAAAAAATTGTTCAGTGGCGGCGTGAATATCAAGCAGTCTATTAGCTCCTTTGCCGCTTTGATTAAAACACGGTTTTCAGTGTCTAGTGCTACCGATAAATCATGTCCGCAGGCATCGTTACCTCGTTTAGAATCAGGACTCGACTTACCTGCACGCTTGAATGCGCATTTGCAAGTTTTTGCAGGAAGGTCGCTTGTTATCTTGAGCGAGAATGATCTGACAGCAGCTGAGTTTCGCTTAGCTATGAAAGGACAGGACGGGTTATCGGCGTGGTTTGAAAGTAGTATGGTGGAATCGCTTGAGGTCGAGGATGCAGACCATACCTTTTCTACGCAGCGGTGGCGTGATCAAGTCGCTGATGCCACAGCTCGGTGGGTACAGCAACTTGATCAAAAGGCGGCTAAATAAGTATTTGTTTGGGTTGTGGTTGGCTTAAAAAATCCCGAGGGCTTGCAGTAAAGCCGTATGCTCCAGATTGGTAAACGGCGATTAAATCACCAATTTCCAGAGGTGCAAGCTCAAGCTTATCCGCGATAATATCCAACGGTGTGCACAATGGCCCTACGACACTAACCTTGTGAAGCGTGTCAGCCTCCATCTTGTTGGCAACACAAACCGGATAATTCTTACGAATGACTTGGCCAAAATTGCCTGACGCCGATAAATGGTGATGTAAACCACCATTGGTAATGACGAAGGTTTCGCCGCGCGATTCTTTAATGTCAGTAACCTCGGCGATGTATAGGCCGGCCTCACCTACTAAGTAGCGACCTAATTCCATGACCACTTGAGCATTGGGCAGTTTGTTTTTGCAAATCGCGAGTTGTTGCTCAAGATTGGTGGCGATTGTTTCAAGTTCGAGCGGCTGTTCGCCCGGAAAATATGGAATACCAAGGCCGCCGCCAATATTTAGCCACGTAATGTCATTTTCGACACCTTCAGCTAACCGGTAGGCCAGTTCAAGTGTTTTGGTTTGAGCTTCAATAATGGACTCTGGTTTTAAGTTTTGTGAGCCACTAAAAATATGGAATCCCTTGAAGGTGACAAGGTTTGAGGGAATGGATTTTATAAGAGCTGGGATTTGCTCGGCATCAATACCAAAAGGTTTTGCTCCGCCTCCCATGCGCATGCCTGATGACTTTAGTTCAAAATCTGGATTTACGCGTAAAGCAACAAGCGCCTTAATTGATAAAGCTTCGCTGATATGAATAATGCGATCTAGTTCGAGAGGAGACTCGACGTTGATAATTACCCCAGCCGCTATTGCTGAGCGAAGTTCTTCACGTGTTTTTCCAGGACCAGCGAAACTAATTAATTCGGCTGGTATTCCTGTATCAAGTGCGACATGCATTTCAGCCACTGATGCTACATCAAGGCCATCGGTAATTGCAGCCATGTGATTTACAACAGCCGGCATCGAATTGGCTTTGATCGCATAATGCAGATGTAGAGAATCCGGGAAATAACGACGTAATTCGGCCACTTTACGGGTCATTATGCTGCGGTCATAAAGATAAAAAGGTGTGGATCCTACGCGCGCAGCTATACGGGATATGGGCTGCCCACCTGAAACTAGTTCGCCTTCATGTGATGAAAACTGTGTCATTGGTGCATGCTTGGGCTTATTCACGATTCTAGCTCCATAAAGTGATTGCTGTATTGCTCGGCTAGCATTTTACGGTCGATTTTGCCGTTTTGGTTTCGAGGTAATTCCGTTACATGTACATAATGTTTGGGGTGCATATAAGCGGGAAGGTTGCGCTGAAAATAACGCACAAATTCGCTTGTTTCGATCTCAGTGTCCGTCACCAGTATCAGAATGATCGCTTCACCTAATTGTGGGTGCTTGGCACCTATGGCGACAAGTTCTTTTGCTAGTCCCGAAGCATATACGACTTCTTCAACCTCTGTTGGGCTTACGCGGTAGCCTGAGGTCTTAATCATTTCATCAGCTCTACTTATAAAGTACAGATAGCCATCTTTATCTTTCTTTACACGGTCTCCTGACCAAACCGCTATTTCTGTAAGCGGCACTTCAGTACAGCCGCCTGTGGGTATGGGCTTGAAACGAACCGCAGTTTTAGCAGGGTCATTCCAATAGCCGAGTGATACAAGCGGGCCACGGTGAACCAGCTCTCCGGGTTCGTCTATGTCGCACTCTGAGCCGTCTTCTCTTAAAACTAATACCTCTGCGTTCGGTATTGCTTTGCCCATCGATTCAGGACGTATATCAACTTCTTCAGGCGGCAAAAACGTAGACCTGAATGCTTCTGTTAGGCCATACATTAAATAAATTTCAGTAGTAGGTAGTTTTTCTCTAAATAGTTTTGTCGTAGAGACAGGCATGGCGCCGCCACTGTTTGTGATATAGCGCAATGTTCCCCTTGTTTCTTCAGGCCAATCCAGTTGGGCGAGTTGGTTCCATAGAGGGGGCACGCCTGCTAACCCTGTTATAGAGTAACGGCTAACTGCTTTAATTACGTCGCGAGGGAGTAAATAATCCATTAGAACCACGCTCGCACCTACGTGAAAGGCTGTGGTAAGTTGGCTTAAACCATAGTCAAAACTAAGAGGTAAAACGGCTAAAAGCACATCATCTGATGTATTTTTTAAGTAGCTTGCAACGCTTTGCGCGCCCGTAAGCATGTTGCGATGGGTTAAAACGACCCCTTTGGGGTTACCCGTGCTGCCTGAAGTGTACAAAATAGCAGCGAGATCACTGTCGATGCGCTTAGGGAATTGAGCCTTAGGCGTTTCCGAAAAAGTAGACCATGTGGTAAAGCAAATAGATGCAACCTCCGGACCTAGTTTTGAATCGGTCAGGACGATGTCGCTTAAGTATGGACAGGTATTGATAACATCCTTTAATAAGTGAGTGCGATCGGATGATGTGACGACTAGTCGGACATGGCAGTCATTTAGGATGTAGCTAACCTGAGCGGGCTTAAGCAACGGGTTGATTGGTACAAAAACAGCCGATGCGCGGGAAGCGGCGAATAAGGTAATCACAGCCTCTAGTGTCTTAGGTAAATAGACAGCAACCCGGTCATTGGACTTAATGCCCGCTGCTATAAATGCAGAAGCGGCTCTATCAATGGCTTCGTTGAGTTCACGGTAACTAAGCGTAGTGTCTTTGAGGCGAAGGGCGGGTGACTCTGGTGTGCGCTGTGCTTGTTGTGTAATCAAGTCGTCCAACGTGGCGAGCATGAAATAATTCCTTTAGCTGCATGAATCCTTGGTTCATTCTATAGCTTTTGGGTAGTATGTGTATACGTTATGGAATTAAGCTCGTTTCAAGGATGCGCAATATGAAAACATTTTCGATAAGCCATTTTCTTTGTATCTTATTGCTGGCGTGCTCCTACTCTGCGCATGCTGATCTCAGTCAAACCATCAAGCAAGTTAAACCAAGTGTGGTTGCTGTGGGCGCTGCATATCCGCCCAAAGCTGTACCGCGTGGTAAGAAACCGTCGACCTATTGGGGAACAGGGTTTGCCATAGGGGCGGGTAATGAAATCGTGACTAACTATCATGTAATCTCTAGCCATGAGGTTGATATAGCTAAAAATGAGAAAATGGTTGTTTTTGTCGGCCAAGGTGAGCGTGCCAAAGCCTATCCAGCCGTTGTGCATAAAGTCGACCTAGAGCACGACTTAGCTATTTTACGAATTGAAGGTAAGGTAAAGCCTTTGACGCTTGCGAACGCTTCATTGATAGACGAAGGTAAAGAAGTGGCCTTTACTGGCTACCCATTGGGCATGGTGTTGGGTTTATACCCTGTTACCAATAAAGGCATAATTTCGGCGGTAACACCGGTGGTAATGCCTGCATTTTCATCTAAATCGTTGACTGCGGCACAAATAAAAAGACTTAGATCGCCTCTCAATGTCTATCAATTGGATACATCCGCTTACCCGGGAAACAGCGGCAGTCCTCTCTATGACCCTGAGACCGGGGCGGTTATCGGGGTGTTAAACAGTGTTTATGTTAAAGGCACTAAAGAAAGTGTATTGGAAAACCCCAGCGGTATTAGTTATGCCATTCCTGTTCGGCATGTTCATAATTTGCGCTAGCATTTTAGTAGCGGGCGGAAGGGAAGCCTATGATGTTGTTAAGTCGAAGTAAGTTGGCTTATAAATTAGGCTTAGTGAAGCCTCAGGTGCGACTCTTAGTTTTATGTATGGAGAATATGTGTCGATCACCTTTGGCAGCCGCGTTGATTATTGATGAGTTAAAGCGCCAAGGCGCGGATCATGTGGTATCGGTCAAGTCGGCCGGTGTGTCTGTGTCTATGGTGGGCTCTAGGCCAGATCCGCGTGTCTATCGGCTCGCGCATGAACACGATTTTGTATTATGTTCGCACCGATCAAAACAAGTTTTGCCTGAAGAGTTTTCTGAATACGATTTAGTGTTGGCTGTTGATAAGCAAGTACAGGATAGGGTGGCGAAAGAATACCGGTATCAAGTGCCTTTGTTTTTAGATTGTTTGGGAGAGGAGGGGCTAGAGATACCGGACCCTTATTACGGAAACGCTTCGGGTTTTGATGATGTTTATCACCTGTCTAAGCAAGGAGCTGTGGCAATAACTAACATGCTATTGCCACAGCTTAAACTTACCTCCTAGTCAGCCAGTCCTCTAAAGACCAACTTCCTTGGCTGTGTCTAAAACGTCTTTATTGTTAGGTGCGAGCTCAAGAGCTCGATTGATAAGTGATTTTGCTTTTTCTTTATCACTGTCTTTCAGCAGCCAAGCCGAGTTATTAAGCGCTATTACATTATTGGGGTTGGCTGTGAGTGCTTGTTCATAAGTTACCAGTGCATTTTTGTTATCTTGAGAGGTTAGATACAGGCTTCCAAGGGCTGTGTAAAAGAAGTCGCTCTCTTTTTGCGCTTTAATTTGTGCTTTTGTGAACTCAACAGCTTTTGGTAGCTCATTATTTTTGCTGTATACGCTAATCAGTGCGTTCGCGTATGCAATATTTTCAGTTTCAGAGAAGGCTTTTTTCAGGGCTTGTTCAGCTGTTTCGTATTTTTGCTTGCTTAGGATTGTGGCGCGTAATGGGTGTAAGGCTTTGCTCTCGGGGGTTAGAGTGCTTAGTGTGTCAGTAAGCGTGTTGGCTTCCTTGATATCGTTGCTTCTGATCGCCTCGTTGATGGCGATGATTAAGAAAGGCTCTGAGTCGCTGTGGTTTTTCTTTTGCCTATTCAAATAATCAGATGCTTGCAATGTTTGCCCGGATTTTTTGTATGTTTCGTATACTAAGAGAGCTGTATTGGCGGACGGGGAAATTTCGTATGCTTTTTTAAATGCATCTAAAGCAGTAATGTATTCTCCTATCATGAAGCGAGATCTTCCAAGTAAAATCTGAGCTTCCGCTGTGTTGGCATTATTTAAAGCATTGAGCTGTGCGATAGCGGCAACAGGTTTCTCGTTAGTGAGCTCTATTTTGCTTAACAGGATACGCGCTTCGTCGCTTTGAGGGCGAAGTTTAATTGCCTTTTGAAGCTCTTCTATAGCTTGGTCTTTTGCGCCTGTTTGGAATAGTGCTTTTGCGTAATCAATTGTAAGTGGGTAGTTGTCAGGGATATCTGTGTTCGCTTGGCCTAGACGTTTTATCATTGACTGGCTGTCGCCTTTTATTGAGTCTATATAGGCTAGCTGTCGAATAGCAGGTGCATAATTAGGTTTAATATTTAGGGCGTTATTAAAATGCTCTTCAGCTTTATCTAATTGCTGGTCAAATAGGTAAACGGTACCCTTAAAGCTCGGGATAATGGCATTGTTAGCTAAGTTTGAGGGAAGCTTCTCTACTTCTTTAATGGCTTCATCAAACCTTTTTTCTCGCGTTAAGGCTTCAGCAATCGCTAGAGAGGCTAAAATACGATTTTTACTGTTTTCTGGGATGTTGGCGAGTTCTGCAATGGCTTCTTCCGTGTTGCTTTGTAGGAAATAGCTTTGGGCGAGGCCAAACTTAAAATTTTCGTTTTCTGGTTGTTGTTCCAAGGCCATCTTGAAGTACTTTTCACTATTTTTGGCATCTCCCGATCGGAGGTTGACATTAGCCAGTAAGGCGATAGTGGATGTGTCAACGTTACTGCCCGAGCGATCAATAATTCCCGATAGTGTTTCAGAAGCCGATTGTAAGTTGTTCTGCTTTATTTGCGCCATCGCTAGCAGTTTATTACCCGTTGGATGATTGGGGTATAGTTTGGTAAAGGCTTCTAGCTGTTGTTCTGCTTGTTCTAAGTTGTTCTCTTGGAGGTTTAGATTGCCAAGGAGGAGGAGTATGAAAGGAAATTTGGAGCTAGGTAGTACTTTTTCAGCATACTCCTTGGCTTTAGGAATGTCCTTGTTATCAAATGCAATGAACGCTCTGACGTAATTAATCATAGGGTCGGAGAGTGATTGTTTCTTATAGGCGGCGGGAAGCTTCTCTAAGACCGCTGAGGCTTTTTCCAAATCCATAGCATGCAGGTATTCATAGCTCAAGTTACGAATAGCAATGTACGTGGTATCGGGAGCTTTGCCTTGTGAAAGCTCGAGTGCTTTTTGAAAAGAGGCAATTGTGTTACTTGAATTTTTTTGGATACGGTACAGATCCGCTTTAGTAATCCAGGCGCTAGCATCTGATTCGTTGCTTTCAATGGTCGCATCGACCTTTTCAAATGCGAGATCAAGCTGATTGTTGATAACAGAGACTTTGGCCAATCCAAGTTGAGCTCGAACATTATTAGGGTCAAATTGGAGAGCTTGGTCGTACATTATTTTGGCATTATCTACTTGCCTATTGCTCAGTAGTGCATCGCCACTAAAGCTTTTTTTTATGGCTTTAAGTTGTTCAGAGTCATCAGGGAAAACGACGAACTTCTCGATTACAGTATCAGTGTCGCCAATCTGCAGTAGGGCTTTTCCTAATGTAGTAAAAGCCTGGGGTGAATTGGCGCCTAACTGCACAGCTCTGCGAAGTTCTACGGCGGCAATAGGAGTATTGCCTGTATCAAAGTAAAGTTTGCCTAACAGGAAGCGGGACTCGGGGGCATCGGGTGATTTCTGAATAGCATTCTTTAAGCTAATCTCAGCGCTTTTAAATTCTTTGTTTTGTATATACTTTTCAGATTCTTCTATATATTCAGCGTAAGTTTTATCGCTTGAATTACAGCCTGTCATTATAGCTGTAGCTAATGCAACAGAAAGTATTTTACTGATGATGCTTTTTTCTAAAAAAGAGGGCTTCATAACTGACTCTATTTCCATGTCAACTTTACCCGCTCAATTTACCATGTAAGTGTTAATCATTATATGCGACTTGATTATTTTTCATGATAATCCTCTGTTCTTGAACTAGTCTTGAGATATTAAGTGAGTTAAGTTTTTTTATCTGTCTCAATATTGAGACACTGGGTGTACTATGACATTATCTCTAGCAGAGAATTTTAATGAATACTTTTGTGTCAGCTTAGCTATTACGGAAGAAGAAAAGCTAGAAGCATATAAGACGCGTTACCGTGTGTATTGCGAAGAGTTTGAGTATGAGGAAAAAGAGAATTTCACCAGTGAAATGGAGAAAGATGACTTTGATGATATTTCGTATCACTGCCTTATTACTCACCGTTCCTCAGGCTATACGGCTGCTTGCGTAAGGCTTGTTCCTGCAACATTAAGAGATAACCAAAAGGCAGTTTTGCCATTGGAGAAGTATTGCTCAAAAGCACTAAATGATGAATCTCTTGCCCTTTTAGGGGGGGAGCGAGTGGGGTTGGGAGAAATTTCACGTTTAGCTGTAGATGCTACCTTTAGGCGGCGTGAGAGTGAAAAAAGTGCGCGTTTCGGTAACCTGTATGCTTTACAGTTTGATGAGGCAGAAAAACGTTTATTTCCTATAATAGCTGTCTCAGCATTCTTAGCGACGACAGTTTTGGCAAAGCATTTTCAGCGCGAGAAGGTGTTTGCAATGATGGAGCCTTTTTTGCCTCGTTTGCTTAAACGATCTGGTTTCAATTTTGTAAAAGCGGGTGAAAATATGGACTATCATGGAGTGAGAGCCCCTTATGTTATTGAAACTAATGCGGCCTATGAAGGAATAAAACCTGAGTTAAAAGAGCTCTATGATGTTGTATACCAACAACTATTACCGAGCTTGGAAAAATATAGCAAAGTAGCTTGAGCCAAATTGGTATTGGTTGCTTTAGAAATCATATGTGATGGTGTATATTACACCACTTAAACGAGTCTTTTTGTTGTAGCATCTTTAAGGATTAAAGATGTTTCATTCGTTCATGTAGTACAGAAGCTCGGCTTCTGAGCACGTTGAAACACTAATCTTTTCAAAGATTAAGGGCTTATAGCCAGGGATGTTTGTAATGGAAAAAGTCAGCGCCTCTGCATACACGCGTTCAGATTCAATCGCGTTAGATGCGGCTAACTTAAATGACAAAAAGGGATCAAAGCGTAATGGCTCTCTTTTTGTTGGTAAATTTCGCCTTTTCAACCATTACGTCCATGGCCAATTTCTTTTGCTGGCGGCCACTGAGTTTGTTGCGCTATCGGCGTTGATGAGTTTTCTATCTGGTTGGCAAGTTGAGGGGCTAGGCGATGCAATCCGCATGCTATTCCCCCCTTTGATGTTAGCCTTTTTCTTGTCGTCAGTAGGTCTCTACGATACACGGCAGCGCGCTGATTCTGCTTATGTTCTAAAGCGAATTTTCGCTGCTTTAATTTTATCCACAATTAGCTTATATCTAATCAATGTCGTTACCGTGTGGATTAGAGGGTATCCTTTATTCACGCTTGGCATTACGGCGGCAGCGGCTTCAGCAATTGTTATATTGCTTATCAGGGCTGCCTTCTATCGTTGGGTCGATGGCATACTGCTTAAAAGGCGAATATTAGTATACGGTACTGGCCATCGAGCATCCCATATTAACCGTTTGCGCCGAAAGGCTGATCGAAGAGGTTTCGAGTTAGTTGGTTTTGTTGAGGCCTCAAGTCACGAAACCGGCGAGGCTTTAGTCGATGGTGCTAAGGTTGTAACTCATCAGGCTTGTCTTTCTGAATGGGCGGTTGAGCATAATATTGATGAAATTATAATTGCGATGGATGACCGTCGGCAGTCGTTGCACGTCGATCAATTGCTTCGTTGTCGGATGAGCGGGATCGCTATCAATGATATGTTGGATTTCTTTGAACGTGAGAGAGGGGTGATTGAGCTGGATTTGTTTAATCCCGGCTGGATGATTTACTCGCGCGGTTTTAACCCTGATGCGTGGAGAGCCATTAAAAAGCGCTTTATTGATCTTTTGGCTAGTGTGTTTTTAATTACTCTTTTTTCACCTTTTATCTTAGTTACCGCCTTGGCGATTTGGATTGAAAGTAAGGGTAAGGGGCCTATCTTTTACAAGCAACAACGGGTCGGAAAAAACGGCCTTCCTTTTGATGTATATAAATTTCGAAGTATGCGAACTGATGCTGAATCCTCGGGCAAAGTTCAATGGGCACAGAAAAACGACCCACGTGTTACACGTGTAGGCAATATTATTCGTAAATTTCGCATTGATGAATTGCCGCAGCTATGGAATGTTTTAATCGGAGATATGAGTTTGGTCGGGCCAAGGCCTGAACGCCCACAGTTTGTTGATCATCTGAATGATTTGAATGCACTGTATGGTGAGCGTCATCGAGTGAGCCCTGGCGTCACTGGCTGGGCGCAATTGTGCTACCCCTATGGAGCCTCTGATGAGGACTCTTTGCAGAAGCTTCAATACGACTTGTATTACGTAAAGAATCATAGTTTCTTTTTAGATATGTATATTTTAATTCAAACAGTCGAAGTCGTGTTATTCCAAAAAGGATCGCGGTAGCCTTCCTGTAACTTGGATTAGCCGAAAGAACTTTAAGCCGCTGTAGTTATTGCAGCGGCTTTTTTATTGGTTTTTAGGGTGGATATCGTATTTCTCGAACATGCTGTATAAGGTCGGCCTGGTAATTCCTAATAGCTTTGCTGTGTCTGAAATACTTTGGTTGGCATGTTGAAGCGCGCGTAAGATAGCTTTGCGCTCGGCTTCTTCTCTTATTTGTTTTAAATTGAGAGGTGGGGTATCTGTTGAGTCTGTATCGTCTATATCTAGGTCGTCAGACTCTACCAGTAAACCATCAGTCATTATGACGGCGCGCTTTATTTTGCTTTCTAATTCTCTGACGTTACCTGGCCAGTCATAGGACTCAATTGCCTGAATCGCTTCAGGACTAAAGCCTCGTAAGCTTTTACCGTACTCTTGGTTGAAGCGGGTTAGAAAAGCTTTGGCTATAAGCAGAGCGTCTCCTTCTCTCTCCCGAACAGCGGGGATATTTATCGTTATTTCGCTGATGCGGTAAAACAAGTCTTCCCTGAAGCGTCCTTCTTTAATATGTTCAGCTAAGTTTTGATGGGTGGCGCAAATTATTCGCGCATCGATTGGGATTTCTTTGCGTCCGCCAACCCTTTCAATGACTCGTTCCTGTAGGAAGCGTAATAACTTGGCTTGAAGCTCGTAGGGCAAATCGCCTATTTCATCTAAGAATATAGTGCCACCATCTGCCATTTCGAATTTGCCGATCGTTTGTTTGACGGCGCCCGTGAATGCGCCTTTCTCATAACCAAAAAGCTCGCTTTCCAGTAAGTTTTCAGGGATTGCTGCGCAATTTATCGCGACTAGCTTTTTGTTTGAACGGTTGCTCAGATTATGTATGGCCTGAGCAAACAGTTCTTTGCCCGTTCCGCTTGCGCCAAGCAGCAAAGTGCTGATGTCGGATGGCGCTATTTTCTCTATTGTACGGCATGCTTTAAGCATGCTGGCACTGTTTGCGATAATGCCATCTAGTGGCATAGATTGATGGCTGTTTAACTGCAGGCGCTTATTTTCAAGCTCAAGTTCGAAAACTTGATACGCTCGATTAACTATAAGCTTTAAGATTTCAGGATCAGCTGGTTTCTGATAAAAATCGTAAGCACCCAGCGCTATAGCCTTAACCGCATTCGCTCTGTCATTATCACCAGTGATGACAATAACTTTAGTTTCAGGTGTGAGTCGCAGAATCTCTTGTAATGTAGCAAAGCCTTCCGTGGTGCCACCAGGGTCTGGAGGTAGTCCAAGGTCTAGTAACACAACACCAGGTTCATTACGGCGTAAGTGTGTAATCGCCTCTTCACGTGTACCTGCTATGGATACTTCAAAGTCATCAAAGCACCAGCGTAGCTGGCTTTGTAGACCTTCGTCGTCTTCTACGATGAGTAGATTTTTTGATATTCCATTCACGTAATTCTTCCCTTTGCTCAATGTGAGCGATACGCCTATTATTCCATGATTAAAGGCAGACGGACAGTAAAGTGCGATCCTAAGCCTATCTGGCTGCTAACGTTGATATCACCACCAAGTGCGCGTATCACCTCGCGACTCTCGTAAGCGCCAATGCCCATACCCGTAAGCCCTTTTGTAGAATCAAACGGTTTAAACAAACGTGTTTTAATAAATTGTGCATCCATCCCTGAACCAGAATCAATAATTTCGATGAGCGCTTCGGTTTGGGATTGGCTAATTTTGATGACCACTTCGCCAGCTTTAGAAGTCGCGTCAATAGCATTTTGTACTAGATGGCCGATCACGTTGGATAGCTGCTCCATGTCGGCAAAAATGTAAATTGGGTCGGTTAATAGTAACTGTGGTGTTGGCTGGCTCTGTAAAAATCGTTGGCAGGTTTGTTCGCAAAGAACATTGAGCTCAAGGCGCTTAGGGTGTTTTCCACGCATCCCATTTCTCATTTGGTCCATCAGCTTTGTCATTCGTTGCACTGAGTTTTTAACTGTTTTTATGACATCGTCAACAAAGACAGGGTTGTGTTTATGCTTTTCAGCGTTGGTAACAATGAGAGATTGCTGTGCCAATATGTTTTTTAAATCATGAACGATGTAGGCGGAAAGACGATTGAATGCCTCGAACTGTTGAGCCTCTATCAGGGCTTTACTGGCTTGGTGTTGTGATAAAAGAATGGCGGCTTGTTTTCCTGAGATTTTTAGGAGGTCTCTGTCTTCCCAGTTGATAACAGTGATAAACGATGAGCGTTTTATGAGAATCACGCCACACAAGACTTCATTAAATACTAATGGTAGAAGTAGCCATGCTTGCGGTACAGATAGAATGTTGTCAGGAATGACCAAGTTTGGGTAACGCTGTGGCGTGGATTTGTACTCGTCTAAGTCTATAACCCATTGAGAAGTTTCTAAAAAGTGAGTAAGACTTTCATTGGCTTGGAAATTGATGCTTTCTGGCATGTGGAAGTCGGCAACCCGTTCGTAGACACCCTGGGTGTTTCGGCTCCACAGGATGCATCCTGGGCTTTTAGTTATGGTGGCGAAAGCGATACAAATTCGTTCAGGTGTGTCGTTGGTATTATCGGACAGTAGGGCAGTGAATTTTAGCCACTCATCCCTGTAGTCGTATTTATACGAAAAAAAGTGTTTATTGAGTTGTACTCTAATATTTGAGCGAATTTTATCTGAAAATAGCAGAGTGAAAAGGAGGAGGGCAGCACCTATGATAAAAACGGTTTGTATGACGCTGCCCCAATTTCCACCGTAAAATTTGATGAAATATCCAGCTGCAGCCATAGTTATAAGGTAGATGCCAGCCCCAGACAACGTGGCAGTATGAAATACTAGGCGTCGCGAAATTTGTAATTTGAGTGTCCAGCTGGGCATTCTGGCGATTGAAAGTGCGATTAGAGGAATGGCGATAGCGTTAATAGCACCTCTTGCATCCCATAAATTATTATCCAGTTGCTTAAATAAAGCGGCGTCGGCGAACAAATAGAAGTCATATGCGTGGATTAAACCAGCTCCTAAGCATAAGTGTTTGACGGCCCAGCGTCGGACACGGTCCGAGTTTCGGTATATCTGCTCGATAAGAAGTAGCGAAACGACAGACATAATTATGCGTAAGATAACAGGTAATTCTAACAGCTGTGGATAGGATGCTAATGTTGTTTCGGGGATAAAAAGAGGAGCCAATGAGAGCAGAGTTAAGGTCGCTATAATCAGGGTTATATTTTTTTTGGACTGAGTGATAGCGCTAAACAGTTGAGGCGGATGCGTATTTTCTGGAGCGGCTAGAGCAAGGAGAAAAACTACCCACGTTACGCTTCTTAGTAATTCAGTCGTGTGAATAATGAGTAAAGAGGCGTAGTTGAATAAATACGCACTCGTAATTGAAGCAGCCCAAATAGAGCAGGTGATAAGCAGTACTTTTAGTCGAGTTTGGCTGTTGACGTTTTTGGCAGAAATGAAGCAGGTGAGCGCTAACAGCGAAAACAGCAAAAAAGAAAGGGCGTAGCCAGCAAGGCCGATACTGCTTGTAATATCCATTTAGCGCGATTTATTCCCTGAAAATGTCTAATAAAGCACCTTTGCTTTAAATTTCATGTGAAATTGTAATGAATAGGCATTAATATTGTAAACGAGTTCGAGGAGTAAAGTGCAGTCTGCACTTATCAAGGATCAGATAAAAGGTTGTCTCATGTCTGCAATTGACAGGGTTCGTGATCAATTAAGTTCTTGCCAATACACTTGGTTAGTTACCGGTGTTGCTGGTTTTATCGGTTCCCATTTACTAGAAGAATTACTAACGCTGAACCAGAAGGTGGTAGGCATTGATAATTTTTCTACGGGTCGTCAGTCAAATTTAGATGAAGTCGAAGAGATTGTAGGTCCCTCCCTATGGTCAAACTTCAGTTTTTACCAACGTGATATCCGCAGTTTAAGCGATTGTCAGGATTCCGTTGATGGGGTTGATTTTGTGTTGCATCAAGCGGCGTTAGGTAGTGTACCTCGCTCCATTGAAACCCCGATCCTTACCCACGAATCAAACGTTAACGGCTTCTTGAATATGCTAGAAGCTTCTCGGCTGTCCGGTATTAAACGCTTTGTATATGCGGCTTCCTCATCGACCTATGGTGACCATCCAGGACTGCCTAAACAAGAAGATACCATTGGTCGCCCGTTGTCTCCTTATGCAGTTACAAAATTTGTTAATGAACTCTATGCCGACGTCTATAGCCGTGTTTATCAGCTACCCACTATGGGGCTTCGGTATTTTAATGTATTTGGACCGCGACAAGACCCCAATGGCGCTTATGCCGCCGTCATTCCGCGTTGGTGTCAGACGTTAAAAGATCATGAAGCCTGTCGGATTAACGGAGATGGTGAAACGTCTCGTGATTTCTGTTTTGTAAAAAATGCCGTGCAAATGAATTTGCTTGCAGCACTTTCGGATGATCCAGCCGCGATAAATCAAGTGTATAATGTTGCTGTCGGTGATCGCACAACCTTAAATGAGTTGTTCGCTCAACTAAAGCGCTTGCTTTCAGAGATTGATCCTAAAATCAGCCAAGCTTCTGCTAATTATGCTGATTTTCGCTCGGGTGATGTTAGGCATTCGCAAGCGGATATAACTAAGGCTATAACGCTTCTTGGTTACAAACCAACCCATCGAATAAATGATGGTTTATCAGAAACGGTGAAATGGTTTTCGAGTAACTAGTGTTAGCGTGTGGTAGTGTATTTTTTACAGAGCTCTAATTAAGGCTCTTGGATATTTGGAATGGAAGCGGAATAAACCATGGAAAAAATTGCTGTAGTTGGTTTAGGTTATGTTGGTTTGCCACTGGCGGTGGCTTTCGGTAAAAAGATATCGACAATCGGTTTCGACCTCGATGAGAAAAAGCTTAACTATTATCGTCAAGGGCTTGATCCAAGTGGTGAAGTCGAAGACGGCGGCTTAGCGTTAGCTACAAAGCTAGAGTACACCAGTGATCCTTCGCGACTGTCTGAAGCAGATATTATCGTTGTTGCTGTACCAACCCCTATAGATAAAGCGCGTAGGCCTGATCTCTCGCCTCTGGAAGGTGCCTGCCGAACTGTAGGCTCTCACTTAAAGCCAGGCGCAATTGTTGTATTTGAGTCAACTGTCTACCCAGGCTGCTCTGAAGAGGTTTGTATTCCCATACTGGAACAAGAGTCTGGTTTTACATGGGGGGGCTCTGCAGAGCCTTTAAAAAATACAGATCAGTTTTTCATTGGGTATTCGCCAGAGCGAATTAACCCAGGTGATAAAGTTAACCGTCTAGAAACGATTGTTAAAATAGTATCAGGTGACACGGCTGAAACGCTTGATAAGGTCGCTACATTATATGAATTAGTTGTCGATGCGGGTGTTCATCGTGCGGCCAGTGTTAAAGTGGCTGAAGCGGCTAAAGTAATTGAGAATACTCAGCGTGATTTGAATATAGCTTTGATGAACGAGCTCTCATTAATCTTCCATAAATTAGATATTGATACGCTTGATGTACTTGAAGCGGCTGGGACTAAATGGAATTTTCTGCCGTTTCGTCCAGGATTAGTTGGCGGCCATTGCATTGGAGTGGATCCTTATTATCTGACTTTCAAGGCCGAAGAGGCAGGGCATCATCCACAGGTGATCTTGGCAGGTCGTCAAACAAATGACGGCATGGGTAAGTATATCGCGGAGCAAACGGTTAAGCGCCTGATTAAACTCGGTAAACCAGTGAATGGTGCAAAAATCACCATATTGGGCTTAACCTTTAAAGAAGATTGCCCCGATTTACGCAACTCGCGGGTAGAGGATATCATTAATGAACTGTCTGATTATTGTTGTCAGGTTTCTGTACACGATCCGATAGCGGATAAAGAAGAGGCGGTTCATGAATATGGGGTTTCGCTTTCTGAGTGGGATGATTTACCTAAAGCTGATGCCATCATTTTAGCCGTCGCACATTCTGATTATAAGCGTCTAACGGCCAATGATTTAGCCTCATTGGCTGAAGAAAATGCCGTTGTCGTTGATGTTAAGTGTCTAATGAGCAGGGAAGATTTTGCTGATAAAACACTTGAGCTATGGCGTCTCTAGTCGAAGTTGGTTACATAGAGCAAAGGTATTGCCTTAGGTTTAGTGTAATATGAGGCTGGTTTTGTCAGCCTTTTTTACATGTTTAGTGTTTGAAATGTTGCCGGTTTGATTTTTAAACATATAACACACTGTTTAATATGAGTTTTTGTGTTGTTTGGTGCGTTTTTTGCTTTAAAAGTTAAGTATATATCTGAGTCCAGAGCCGTAAATTTCAGATATACATATTATCTTAAGTGGGATAACAGGATTAACAAATGATGGATCATAAAGAGACGAGTAATAATGAGGTAGATTCTACCCCTTTGACTCATTCAAAAAATGTTAACCGTGGCCGCCGTAAATTGTTCGGAGCTGGTTTAGCTGCGCCCGTTATCTTCACCATGTCTAGCCGAACTGCATGGGGTGGTGCGTTATGTGCGCCGTCTGCATTTAATTCGGCTACTTTTGCATCTCATCACCCAAGTGAATCCGTTGCTTGTCAGGAAGCGGCAGGGCGAAGTGCAACCTACTGGCGCGATAACGCTATGTTGTGGCCTGCCGAGTACCTAGCCGATTATGAAACAAGCTTGGCAAGTTCTGCTGAAGAAGATGATATTATTTTAGAATGCTCGGCTTCGGTATCAACATGGGGTGAAGATAACGGTTATTACGTTGATGCAGACACAGACCTTGTATTCTGTCGCAGCCCAGCCAGCTTTAATCAGATTTTTAACGTTTCAATTTTTGACGATAAAGTTACCTTATTAGAAGTTTTACGTAATAAAACGGGTGTAAACAGCCCGCTTGGTAATGATATTGAAGCCAGTGCTGTTGCTGCTCTTTTAAATGCTGCTGATGGTCAAATCACATTAGGTGAGCCAACTACGAGCTATGCTGTGGATAAAGTGTTGGCTATATTTACGGCATTGCTAAACGGTAATGGCTACACAATGAGCACTGGTCAGGTTGTCTATTGGGCTAACGATCCAAACGGTGTGGGCTTTACCTTGTATGATTACTTTGATGGTTCATACGTTTAATACGCTACGTAGGAATGAAGCATTATCAAACAGCAATCAAACTCGATGACTTTTTAGTTGCCGAGTTTGATTACTCTGTTATCCTCCATCACGTCTTCAGTGATAAAGTCCTTTTGGTTTCCTCAAGTGTGCTTAGTGCGTTACAAAAACTTGAGCAGAACGTTCTGTATAGTGTAGATCAATTAACTTCCTTGCTTAATGACAGCTCAGACGGCCAAGTTGACGCTGTGATAAAAACAATGATTAGTGAGGGTTTGCTTAAATAGATTATGCTTGTCTCAGATTGTAGTCGTGATGATCTAACTCGTTATCTTAAAACGACAGGTGTCGGAATAGAAATCGGTGGTTATTGGTTTCAGATAACATCTTCCATTGATGATGTCAGTGATCATATTATCGATCTTTATTCTGAAGCTCCATGTCAATTACGCCGCACATTTATCGATTTTCCCATTGAGGTACGTCCTGTATCAGGTTTGAGGCGTTGGTTTAAGCCGCTTGCCGAGTTTGTATTTAACGCCAGTGTGCCGTTTACTCCCTTACCTATTGGTCAGTCCCCTGCTTTACTAGAATGGGGTATAAATTGGTGTATTTCTGCACATGTGCAAACGCATTTAGTGTTGCATTCTGCGGTTGTCGAGAAAGGAGGGAAGGCACTGATCTTACCTGCGCCTTCTGGGTCGGGAAAGAGTACGTTGTGCACTGCACTCGTTGCTCGCGGATGGCGACTTTTGTCAGATGAGCTAACCTTGCTTGATGTTAGTACAGGCCTGGTGAGGCCTTTTACTAAACCTATCAGCTTGAAAAATGAATCTATAGAGGTCATTGAGTCCTTTTGGCCTGATGCGGTGCGGGGCAAACTCTGTACGGATACGCTTAAAGGGTGTGTAACCCATTTTAGACCTCCGGTTGAAAGCATGAGTGAGTCACGCACGTGCGCACAACCGGCTATGGTTATATTTCCACGGTACGATGCGGGGTCTCATGTCTTGATCGAACCTGTGGATAAAGGGGCAGCTTTTATTGATTTGGTTAACAACGCGTTTAACTATCATGTATTAGGTGAGCAAGGATTCCACACTTTACATCGCTTGCTTAAAAACTCAGATGTTTACGATGTCCAATATAGCTCGCTCGATGCAGTTATTGTTGAGATTGAGAGGTGCCTCTTTGATCCCTCATGATTGCGTTAACTTGTGTCAGCTGCTTAATGGCCGAGCTGCTGGGCATCAACTGTCACTTGCTGAGTGGAATACGGTAATTCAGTTAGCGCGCAGTGCTAATGTACTTGGTATTTTGTTTCATCGCTTAGACGCTAGGGATGAGCTATCGAAGATCCCTAGCGTTGTTCAATGGCATTTGTCATCGGCAGCCGTTATCGCTGAAAAATACAGGCGAGATGCCGTCCAAGAAGTTGAACGTCTATGGCCTATTCTTCATGCTTGCGACCAACCCTTGATTTTACTAAAAGGGGCTGCCTATGTGTTAGGTGAGCGAGCGTTTGCTAAAGGACGCACTTTCTCTGATATCGATATACTCGTCCCTAAAGCTAATTTGAGCTATGTAGAATCACAGTTGCAGTGGCTTGGGTGGGGGAGTAGCCATCATTCTGACTATGATCAGCGTTATTACCGAGAGTGGATGCATGAACTCCCGCCATTGGTGCATGCCAAGCGGGGCACGGTTTTAGATTTACACCATACTATTTTGCCGCTAACGGCCAGTTTGAAACCTGATGCTGATAAGCTATTGAAAGAAGCGCAAGCTTTTTCCGAGCATGTCAGTACACTTTCGTCTATAGATCAAGTGTTACATACAGCTACTCATCTGTTTATGGATTCTGAGTTTGATCATGCTTTTCGCGATTTATTAGATTTTGATGGTTTGATGCGGGAGCTAAAGCCTGATGATGACCTTCTAGATCAGATCATTGGGCGTGCGGCTAGCTTGGATTTGTTGCCTCCTTTGTATTATGCAATGCGTTACAGCCGACTACTGTTTGAAACCCCGATACCTGATTCAGCAACGCTTAGGGTTAGTGAGGCTTGGACACCGAAGTTAGGTACCACAATAATGGATTGGTTGTTTATTCCAGTATTATTGCCGCCCCATACAATGTACCAATCAAGCCTGCGAGCTTATTGTGCTAAAAAACTATTATTCATACGTGGTCATGCCTTGCGCATGCCGGCGCATTTATTAATCAGACATTTGTCATTTAAAGCATTTGTTGCTCCGTTTATTGAAGAGAAAAAACCATCAAGCTGACTTGTGCTCGGATGGATCGTTGCCAATTTCTCCGTTGAGTAGTCCAATCATCTCCGTTGCAGCAGTAATGATGTGATCAGAGCCAATCCCCATTTGTTTTAATTCATGATAAAAGCCTTTTGCTAATATTTTCACGACCTTTTCAGGGTTGCCTGTAAAGTCTTTCACAGGAGAAGTGCTGTTCGCCTGCTCTCTCTCTAAGGCGGCCATAGCAAAGCGCGAATGAAAAATGGCTTCTAAATGAAGGAGCTGAATAGATTTTGCTAGATACAAACTAAGGATCGTTGCGGTCTGTAGGTCGTTATCGGAAAAGGTTCGTTGGTCAATTGGTTTGCTAATATTGATGACCCCCATAACTTTGTCATCAAAACGAATAGGCAGTGTAATAAAACCGCCTTTATGTGTTGCGCCTTCGGCAAAGCTGCTTTTCAGAATATCGGCTACCAGCAGGGCTTTACCTGTTCTAATGACATGTTCAGCTATCCCCGTTGCTGATTTGGGGCTGGTAAATGCACTTTCTGGTATATCACCAGAGTGGGCGTGAAGTCTAAGAGGCAGTTTGCCTGTCGATGGGTCTGCATTGTCTTTTAAGAACATCAAAGAACAGTTAGATACGTGAAGCGTTGAAGCAACTAATAACGCGAGTTCATGTAAGGAATTATCGATGCTTTGGTTGTGGTCAATAAAGCGGGTTAAGCTGTCGATATGTTCTTCGAAGTTAGTCAAATGGGTGGTCATACAAGCCCCTCTTTGTGATAGGGAGGGCTTGTTCCTAGCTTTTGATGTGGGGAAGCAGCCCTTCGTTTTTTAGTTCATGAATAACTTTGTGAAAATCAATAAAAGCCAGTTCATGTTTTTTTTCTTGAGTGCCTAATAACAATAGTCGATAAATGATGAGATTGATAATTCTTGGAACGCCACCGCTAAATCGGAATAGGTAGTCACCGGCTTTTTGAGATGGAAGTGTGGGTGGGTTTCCTCCGGATAAGGCTAAGCGATGGTCAATATAAGCCTGTATCTCTTGACGCTTAAGAGGACCGAGCGATATTCGGTGTAGGATTTTATCTTTAACAATTTGTAAAGATTCCTCAGATAGGCTGTCGTTGATTTGGGGAGTGCCTGACAAAATAAGCTGAAACAAAGGTGACTTTGATAAACTTATACTCATTAATGAGCCAAGCTCTTTTAGTGTTTCGCTAGGAAGAGAGTTAACTTCATCTAGGATAAGAATAGGATGAAACCCTTGTTTTCTAAGCCTTTTACAATATAGGCTAATTAGCATTAAATTTTTTGATTTTGTTTTTTCGGGTTTTAAATGTAAGGCGAAAACTATCGTCTCAAATAACTCATCAGAAGATAAATTAAAGCACTGAATAAAAAAGGCTTTTATCTTAGTTAGTGGAAGGTCAGAAAAGTGCTGCAGTAAGATTGTTTTACCTAAGCCAGGCTGAGCATCAATTAATAAGATGCCATCATCGGTGGTGATAAACTGCTGCAGCGTACGTTTGGCATGAATAAAGCTTTGAGTCTGATAGATATAGTGAGGATCAGGAGTTAACCTGAAGGGTGGGGATGAGAACTGATAAAATTCTTCAATTGAAGTTAATGCTGGCGCTGTCATAACTGCGATGAAACCCTAACCTATCCATGGTATAAGTGTTGCTAAACTAAAACATATTTATACTAGTCAGCGTAAGATTGAACTGATAACGTACAATATGTCTAGTATTTCGAGATTACTGTATCCCTTGTGTTGATACAAGTTTCTTGGGTATTCGACAATCTTCATGTCGAGTCAGTGGTTGAATGTGGTAAAGTTGATTTGATAAGAGATCAGGTGTTTTGCTAATACGGGCAAGGCACATAATGGACCTTTTCCCGATAGTTTAGGCGAATTAGTCGTTGATGGAATGACGGATGTACGAAGCTTTTTATGGGCTCAACGAAGAGCCGTTTAGATTAAGTTCAGATTATCGTTTTTGTTACGGACATAAAAGCTATTCCCGTGCAAAGGCTTATATGCAATACGCCTTTGAACGGGCAGAAGGCTTTGTCATGATTACCGGACAACCAGGGACCGGTAAAACGACTCTTGTAAATGAACTCACGCACACGCTGGATTCTGAAGATCCGGTCAAAATCGCAATGCTAGTAACCACACAAATGGATTCTAGTGATTTGCTCAGAATGGTGGCTTACCATTTTGGTTTAACGGATTTAGGTCAGAGTAAATCAGAGGTCCTTCAGCAGTTAACTAACATGCTCACTCAAAACCACCGTTCGGGAGGCCGAGCACTGCTCATTATTGATGAGGCGCAAGGGTTAACCATCAACTCATTGGAAGAGCTGCGTTTACTGACCAATCTGCAGGTGGACAACACGCCACTTATTCAAATTTTCTTGTTAGGCCAAGAGGCCTTAAAAAAGCTGATACATCGTCCTGAAATGGAGCAAGTGCATCAACGCTTGGTTGCTACATGCTTTTTAAAGCCTTTGGAACTCGACGAAACCAAAGCATTTGTGCAACATCGTCTTAGAGTAGCTGGTTGGTCAAACCGTCCAGTTATTAGCGAGGCTGTTTACCCTGTTATCCATAAATTTAGCCAAGGTATTCCGCGACGAATTAATCTGATTTGCAGCCGTTTGTTTTTATACGGCAGCATAGAAGAACTAGAAACTATTCGTTTGGCGGATTCTGAGGTAGTCATCGGGGAGTTGTTGAGTGAGCAGCTCTTATCTGATGGGCTGGTTATCGGCGATGAGTTTAATGCTGTTGATGCATACGAGCCCGAGCCTAATGATGTTTCGGAAACAGAAGGTGACTTGGCAGAAGTTGATGCATATCAACCGCCTGTAGAGATGTCGGGTAGCGAAGATTTCGAACTCATCGAAGAATCTTTTCCAGAAAAAAACGCTGCTCAGACAGCAGTTAGCGGGCCAGCACCGGACGAGTCGTTTGAAGTAGCAAGTAACCCGTTGTTACCGGAAAGCGAGGTGCCTACATTATCTAAGCCGTTGCCTATCAGCTCGCTAAATAATGAGCTTAAAGATGCTCCTTCGCAGAACCAGGAAGCGGGGAAGGCTAGTCCAGAGATAAGAACGGCGAAACACTCTGATGCTTTCCGTAGCCGCGAGGCTCCAGAGCACCTATTGACAGATAGTCTGCATTATTCTGAAGAGTATAAAGACAAAGATTATAGTGTTGGTTTAATTTTGTTATCCGTTGTCGCCGTTCTGCTCATTGTTACTATGGTTTTATTTTTGATTAGTCCTGAAGGTTTTGTGGAGCAGGTGTATCGGCTCAAGGGGCTGATTGATGCGCTACTGGCTTAGATTATTTTGTTGTATTTAGCCTACAAAAGCCCGAGTAGAATGAGTGTAAGACGTTAAAAGGATCTAATGATGTCTCGATGGATTGAAGTTTTTTCTTTTTTAGCTGGGATGGCGTCTTTGTGGCTCACCACGAATGCGCATGCTATTACACCCTATATAATAATCGATGCCGATAGCGGGGCTGTGATGCAGGAGTCGAAGGCGGATGTGCCGTGGTATCCTGCTTCGCTCACTAAATTAATGACGCTGTATGTGACTTTTGAGCAATTAAGTAAAAAAAAACTTTCCCTTGCGTCAGAAATGACTACATCGCTTAAAGCCTCCCAGCAACCTAATAAAAAGTTAGGGCTTGAAAAGGGAGAGGTCATATCAGTTGAAAAAGCAATCTATGCGCTGTCTACTATTTCGGCTAATGATGCCGCTGTTGTATTGGCCGAGCATATAGCAGGCTCAGAAAAAAAGTTTGCAGGTCTTATGAATCAGACCGCTAAAGCTGTCGGAATGCAGGATACGGTATTTCGTAATGCAAGTGGCCTGCCAGACGCTAAACAACAAACGACCGCACGAGATATGGCAATATTAGCGCAAGCAATTATTAAAAATTATCCTCAGTATTATCATGTATTTGCTAATCGCGCGTTAACTCATAACGGAGAAGAGTTGCTCTCGCATAATGCTTTTCTATACCAATACCAAGGCGCTGAAGGATTTAAAACAGGGTATACCTGCGGTTCGGGGTATAATCTTGTTGCATCAGCAAAACAAGGGGATGTCCGTTTAATTTCAGTGGTGCTGGGTGCTGAAACCCCCCAAAAGCGTTTACAGCTAACTACGCAATTATTGAATGAAGGGTTTGAGCTAACACCCGATGCCCCTGGGCTTATGTTAGTGGCTTTTAGAAGAAGCGTACCATTGTCAGCCGAACCTGAGTATGTCATTGAGCGACCAGGCTGCGCGCAATTTTAAGGTGAAGAGAAGGTGACTTCCACCGTATATTGTCCCTTTTGTTTTTGGGCATCGTAGGGCCAACCAAACTTGTGTGTTAAGCGTTGTGTGAGTTGTAACCCTAAGCCAAAACCTAAGTCATCACCTTGATCTTCGGTTGTTAAATTATTTGAAATAATCAGTGTGTGTCCTGATTGTTTAATGTGAATATCCCCATCCCATGTATGCTGAAAAGCGTTACGAATTAAATTGCCAATCACAATGCGAGTAGCAATTTCTGGTAGATGAGCGGTGGTGCCGTCTGTATTGAGTGAAATGCTGACGGGTTTGTTTTTAAGTAAGTATTCCATATCCTGCGCCAACGAATTGACGGCGTCGCCCAAGCGAAAGGAGTTAGCAGGAAGTTCACTCAAGTCGTCCTTGTTCAACCAGAGTAAGGTTTCCGTTAAATGTTTCATGGTTAGGCTTGCGCGATCGATACGGTCGACCATTGGCAAATAGGGACGAGTATTGTCGGAAGACTTCGATTCTAATTTTCTAAATAGCTCGATATTGCTGCGAATAACACTTATTGGTGTTCTAAGTTCATGGCTGGTATGTCGTAAGAACTGATGCTCTCGCTCTACGGCGTTATGAACGGTTTGTATGCTCTCTCTAATTAAATAAGCCATCTTATTAAGTTCGGGGTATTTAAATTCGGGAATGGCTGTATTTAGATTTTTTGTTTCTTTCATGGATTGAGCCCACATCCATAAAGAATTGATTGGGCGGGTTACTTGGCGGTTGAGTAGCCAAATAATTAAGCCAATTAGGGCTAAAGCAGTGATGCCAAAGATGAATAATATCTGCTTCGCTTGGCCCGCATTATGTTTCACTAAGGATGATGTTTCTGATTTTGCCAGGGTATGGACTATCCAAATGGGGTCTTGTTGTTGATTGTAATGCATAGCAAAAACAATATTTTCTGGCGTTACAAACCAGTTCCCGTCATCAAACTTCTCTAGCGTATTCCACGTTTGTGGTGGAGAATGTTGTGTAATATTTACTGGGAAATCTTCCCAGTTTCGTGCAATTAAAAAATCGTTTGACGTGATGTGCCCATGTTCAGGAATCACTAATTGATTTTCATGCAGTTTAATAAGCTCCTTCTCCATATAGGCACTGGTTAATGTATCAAGGCCACGTATAAAGAAATGAGCACTGAGAATCGAATAGGCTAGTGCCAAGGTAGCAACCAATAACATAACCGAAAGAGTGAGGAGTAGTTTTAGGCTAAGCTTTTTTTTCATTGGCCGGTACTTTTATGGCGAACCCTTGCCCTTGAATGGTATGTATTAATGGCTGGTTAAAGGGCGTATCAACTGCTTTTCTAAGGTTGAAAAGGTGAACTTTTAAGCTGTTGCTATCAGGCGTTTCATCACCCCAAATGCTGCTTTCCAGCATATCACGGCTGACCGTATTGGGTGATGCTCTCATGAGGAGTTCTAGAATTTTCCAGCCTATCGGCGATAGTCTAAGCGCTTGTCCGGAACGAGTAGCTGTTTTTTCATTTAAATTAAGGATTAGGTCTGCGCAACTTAATTTCTGGACTTGTCCGCTTCGACGGCGTGAAAGCGCTTCTATTCGGACAACCAGCTCTTCCATTTCGAACGGTTTTACCAAGTAATCGTCTGTACCTGCGTCAAACCCCGCTAGTTTATCGCTCAGCTGGTCTCGTGCGGTTAGCATTAATATGGGAGTGTCATTGCCGTCTTTGCGTAGGGCGCTACACACACTAAGCCCATCCATGCGCGGCAGATTAAGATCTAAAAGCACGACATCAAAATGATGGTTGTTCAGTAAGTGTAAGCCGGCAATGCCATTGCTGGCGTGGTCGCATTGTATTTGTTCAAGGGCTAAATACTGAACAACCGTTTCTGCTAAATCTAAATCATCTTCTATTAGTAATGTGTTTAGCATTATGGCTCCGCATCTAGATATAAACTTCTGCTGTAAGCATAGCCAAAATTCAGTTAAGAGGCGGTTAATGGCTCTTTAGTACCGCGTTGTAATAGTGTGCGAAGCGTAATGCCCGTCAGAGCGCAACCTAAAAGTACGACCGCCATAGGCAATGGGGTTCCATCGCCAAAAATACCTACTAATGAACCGGTAACAGCACCGGTGGTAAATCCACAGGCTCCTGATAAGGCCGTGGCAGTTGCGCTATTGGTAGGGAAAAACTCAATCATACTAGACATGCCGTTGCTCATTATAAAGCCGTGGCAGCTTAATATAAGCATCATAAGCGCTGCGAAAATATATGACGATAAGTCATTAAATAGGATGACATATAAGAACAATATAGCAGTCGCTACGCACTGGGCGAGTTGTCCGAATGTTAGTAAGGAATGCGGTGAGGTCTTACGCAAAAGCCTATTATTGATACGATTAGCGGCAATAAGAGCCAGTATGTTAACGCCAAAATATATGGGGTAAATTGTCTCAGGTAGCTTAAAAAACTCCATATACACTGACGGGGAGCCGGTGATAAAGGCAAATAAAGCGCCTTGTGCCGACGCTAAGCTGAAGACATAGGCGAGTGCTTGACGGTGGCTAATAACCATCCAATAGCGTTTGATAATGCTAATTTTTTGGCTGTGTCTAACGCGTGTCTCAGGCATTTTAAAATAGAATAAAGTGATTAAAAGCAGAGCATAAGCCAACAGAAAAACAAAAATAGCTCGCCAGCCACTGAATTTTAGAATTAAGGTTCCGATAACGGGAGCAAGCAAAGGGGCTAGCATTAAAATGAGCGCCATATTTGATAGGTTGCGAGCGCTTTCCCTCCCGCTGCTCATGTCTCTGATAATTGCGTTGGAGTTAACGACCGCAATACCTCCGCCAATAGCTTGAACAAATCGAGCAAGCCAAAGCATTTCTACTGATTGAATAAAGCAAATACCCAGAGAGCCTATGAAAAAAATACTTAGGCCGGTAAACGTGGCCTTTCGTCGTCCAAAATGATCAGAAAAAGGCCCACCAATTAGTTGGCCTAAACCAAAGCCACCGAGAAATATACTAATTGATAACTCAACGGCATGGATGTTCGAGCCGATTGAGTCGGCAATAGTTGGAATGGCTGGTAAATAAGCATCAATCGCCAGCGGGGCCATGCCTGTTAAGCTAGCCAAAATAAAAATAAGCCCGGGAATATGAGAAGGAGTGGTGTGCATAAAACCTCGGTTTGGGTGTAAATAATAAAAGCGTGAAACTGAATATAAACAGTAAGGCTAGGCGTTATTTGGTATTGGAGTTAAAGGTTTTAACATTATAGTGTAATGTACATTACATTTTGGCTGATATCTATCGTAAACAATCAACAGATTGTTGTTAAAGAGGGTGTACAATTATTGTCGAGTGCATTTTTCGATGGGTTAACAACAATAATCAATGATGAATAATATTCGAATGAGAGATGATAGTACCGTTGCAATAGGTCTAACGCCTAAAGGGCAAGAGCGTCAACGTAAAATACTAGAAGCGGCTAGAGATGTATTTTTGGAACAGGGATTCGAGCGCGCGAGTATTCACGAGATCATGCAGCGTGCTGGTGGGTCGATTAGCACTTTGTATCGGTTATATGGCAACAAGCTGGGCTTGTTTGAAGCAATGATAATGCAGTCGACCAGTGACTTATTTCCTATCACAGATGAATCGGATATTTGGACCGATAATGTTGAGGAATCCTTGCTGCAGTTTGGGCAGGTGTTGCTTGAGGTGCTAGGCCAGACTGAAGCTCGCTCTATTCGTCGTATTGCTTTATCGGTGAGTAGTGCCGATAGCGAAGCTATACGTAAAGTATTTTATGAACAAGGACCTCGACGTGTTCAGCGGCTGCTTGCCGCTTATTTAACTCGTCAAAAGTTGTTGGGTAAGGTAAATGTCGTGGATGTGGATATTGCTTCGGCTCAGTTTATTGAAATGGTCAAGTCGCCTTGGTACCACAAAGCGGAGTTTGGGTTTCCAATTGAGTCGAGGGAGCCTGAACGATCTTTGCAGCAAGCTGTGGTTATGTTTATGCAAGGAGTGGTCGTTAATTAATAAATAAAGCCATATGCACTTGCGTGCCATATGGCTTTCTCTCGGTATAAGTCAATAATAGCCTTCAAGCGCTATTAAATAGTTACCATTGAGTACGTTGTGTTCAATTGCTCTGTATGTGAGACAAATGAGCTGAACGTTGTATTAGGGAAAACAAGGGAAGTCATTACCCTTTCCCCGTCGAAGAAGAACACTTCGATAATCGACTGGTCGATATAAATGTCTGCACTTAATGTGTCAGTTTCAGCCATTTCTTTGCTTAGATCGGCTACTACCAGTTGGTCATAAAGGTCATGGAAGTGCTCTGGCTTTAAAGCGCTGCGATCTAGGCTGAAGGTTTTAGACGAGCTGTCCCAATTAAAGATGGCCGATTGGCTTGCTCCTGCTTTTACTTCAAAGTTGGCTGAAGATTGGTTTGCATTTGGCAAGTGCACAGATAGCTTATGAACCGTACCCACAGCCGTAGATAATGTTAGAGTATTCTCTGAGGCTGTGCTTGTGTGAGTAAAGTGGTCGCAAACGGCACTGATAGGTTGTTGTGCTAGTGCAATTTCGTTAGCTTTTTTAAGTAAGCTTAACTCTCGAGGCAGTGACATAGTACCGCGCCAGCCGTTATTTGGAATGAGGTTGGCATATGGCCAATGGTTTGCCCATGCTAGCCATATAGGCTTGTCCGATTCAGATTTTGCTTCAAAGAAGCTTTGCGCCGCATAAAAATCATAGCCATCGTCCACTACATTGACTCGGTCATCTTGGTGCGTTTCTATAAAGGTGTGTCCATCGAACTCACCAATAAAGTATTGCATAGGGGGAAATGGCTTCTCTTGGCTAGATACGCAGCTGATAAACAGTACCCAGTAGGAGGTTCCGTACTGATCTTGTAGCTGCATTAAATCAGGACATTCCCAAACAAGGCTGTCATTGTGTTGATCCTTTCCAAAAACTCCGGCATCTTCCCATGTGAGCAGGTCAAGAGATTTATAAAAATTAACTTGCTGTCCTGCTACTGCGATGAGAATCCAGTGGCCTGATTCCTCGTGGTAAATGACCTTCGGGTCACGGAAATCAGGGATGCCTGGGTTTGTAATAACAGGATTTTTTTCATACTTCTCCCAAGTGAAGCCATTATCCTTACTAAAAGCGATGCATTGTTGCTGCAATGGCCCTAAAGGAGCCTCTCGCTCTAAATGTGAGGTGTAAAAAGCTATAAGGCCTTTGTCGTCATCGAATAAGCCACTCACATTATGCTTATCGTTCACAGCTGAGCCTGAAAAAATAGCGCCCAGTAAGCTATCTGGGTACAAAGCTATATCGTGTTGAGACCACTTGATTAAGTCTGGGCTAGTCGCATGACCCCAATGCATAGGCCCCCATTTGATATCATCCGGGTAATATTGGAAAAAAAGATGGTAGAGGCCTTGATGATAGATGCAGCCATTTGGGTCGTTAATCCAACTGGTTTCAGGAGTAAAGTGGATGCTTGGTCGGTACGGAGCCGGTAGTGTCATTATCAAGGTTCCTTTGAGGCCTTTATTATTAGAAAAAAACGGATGTCTAGTGGCTCAAAATGGGTTGCTGCATTGAAAAAGCCTTGACATCGATGTCATCCTATCTAAAATGACATCGATGTCAAAGTATAAATAGAAAAAAATATGGCAACCATATACGACGTAGCAAAACATGCAGGAGTCTCTCCCAAAACTGTCTCACGGGTGCTAAACCATAGTGAATCAGTAGCGGAATCAACTCGTATAAAAGTTGAAGCGTCCGCTTCTGCTCTGGGTTATGTACGTAATAGCGCGGCAAGTTCAATGCGTTCAAAGCAATCAGGGTTGATAGGCTTGATTACGGGCGCGATCTCTCTAAATACTATGCACTCATCTACCGCTGCGGGTCTGCCAGATATTTTCATTATTCAGGGGATTCAGAAAGTCATCCAGGGCAGCGGAAAAACCTTGCTCATCGCAGACACTGGGGGAGATCGTAGTCGTATTCCAGGCTTAATTCAGACGTTTTTAGAGCATCGTGTCGAAGGAGTGCTCTACGTAGCAGACCACCATCAAAATGTTGAGCTAGACATACCCAAAGAACAGATGAACTTGGTACTCGTCAATTGCTTTGATCAATATAACACGCCTTGTGTGGTACCAGATGACTGCGAAGGACAATGCAGCGTGGTCAGTAAACTGATCAGTGAAGGGCATACTCGAATAGCGTACATCACATTAAGTGATCATATGGTCGCAACGCAGTTACGAAAAGAAGGTTATAAGAAAGCCTTGGCTGCAGCGAATATTGAGTTTGATGAAAACTTGGTTAGCCCAGGAGAACAAGTACAAAGCCATATTACCGAAAGCTACTTAGAACAGGTCTTGGATAAGCTGTTTGCGCTTCCTTCACCGCCAACGGCAATTTGTTGCGGTAACGATAAGATGGCGTTGGTTTTGTATGGAGTGTTGCGCAGTCGAGGTATAGAGGTTCCTCAAGATGTATCAGTGATCGGTTACGATAACTATCGCGAAATTGCTGAGAGCGTATCGCCCGAATTGTCCACCATGAACCTTCCATATTTTGAAATGGGTCAGTTGGCGGCTGAGCAAATCCTCAAGCTAATTAAAGGTGAATCTTTAGGCTCTGAGCTGAAAAAACGTGTAGGTAGTCGTTATGTTTGGCGAAGGTCAACCAAATTAATCCGTTAACAAAATAGCTCGGATAAGCGGAAATTGATTTTTGTAACTTAAATGACATCGATGTCATTTAGATGATCGCATGATCATGGACTATAGGAATGTAAAAAATGAGAATAAAAATGAAAAAAACATTACAAGCAATCTCTTATACATTAATTGCTAGCCCATTTTTAAGCGGTGCTGCTTTAGCTGCTACCGATTTGTCTTTGTGGTACCACGGCGCGGGTAATCCAGCGGAGGCCAAAGTCATTAACCAAATTGTTGCTGATTTCAACGAAAGTCAGACTGATTGGCGTGTTGTGATGCAGAGCTTTCCACAGGAATCTTATAATGATTCGGTAATAGCGTCAGCTTTGGCTGGTAACCTGCCAGATATTCTAGATGTCGATGGCCCAGTGATGCCTAATTGGGCTTGGGCGGGGTACATGCAGCCGCTTTCTATTGATGAAAAGCGAATAGAGGGCTTCTTGCCGGGCACAAAAGGATATTGGGATGGCAAGCTATATTCGATTGGTTTGTGGGATGCAGCTGTTGCGATGGTTACTCGCCGTTCTACATTAGAAAAGCATGACATCCGGATACCCACGTTAGAGCAGCCATGGACTAAAGAAGAGTTTGATCAGATTCTGGCTAAACTTAAAGCAACTGGTGAATACGACTTTCCGTTAGATCTAGGGATGGCATGGAAAGGGGAATGGTACCCGTATGCATTCAGCCCGTTATTGCAAAGTTTTGGCGGTGATATTATTGATCGCACGACCTATGCTTCGTCGGAAGGCGTACTCAATGGAGATGAGGCAATTGCATTTGGCGAGTGGTGGCAGAACTTATTTGCAGAGGGCCTGGCGCCGGGAACGTCTCAAGATGCGGCAGACCGTGATACGGGCTTGGCCGATGGCAAATATGCAATTTCGTGGAATGGCAACTGGGCGGCTTTAAATGCGCTTAAAGCACACGATGATACTCTTTTCTTACCAGCCCCTGATTTTGGTAACGGTCCTAAAATCGGTGCAGCTAGCTGGCAGTTTGGTGTTTCTTCCTCCAGTAAATACCCCGAGGCGGCTTCGCAATTTATTGAATTCGCACTGCAAGATAAATACTTAACAGCGTTTTCTAACGGCATGGGTCTAATTCCGCCTACGAAAGAAGCCGCAGCGGCCAGTGAGCATTATGCAGACGGCGGCGCTATGGCGGTGTTTTATGAACTATCTGAAAAGCAAGCCGTCGTGCGTCCTGTAACCCCTGGCTATGTTGTGGCAGCTAAAGTATTTGAAAAAGCATTGGCCGACATCGCTGACGGTGCGGATGTTGCTGATACGCTTGATAGTGCCGCTGATGAAATCAGTGATGATGTTCAAAAAAACGCAGGCTA
This sequence comes from Neptunomonas sp. CHC150, assembly GCF_030397555.1. Lineage (NCBI taxonomy): Bacteria > Pseudomonadati > Pseudomonadota > Gammaproteobacteria > Oceanospirillales > Oceanospirillaceae > Neptunomonas > Neptunomonas sp. CHC150. Next base: position 262,969 of record NZ_JAPNXU010000011.1, on the reverse strand, counting down.
CGGCCACTAAGTAATAAAGCCTGCGAAAGCAGGCTTCTCTCGTCTGATATTTGGCTACATAAAGCCGCTATGAATGGAAAAGCACATGGCTAATCAAGGCTCCCGCTTAACTCGTCAAAACCTACATGGGTGGCTGTTTGCCCTCCCAGGTTTTGGTTTGATGGTGATGTTTGTTGTCATCCCTTTTATTTTTGCGATCGTTTTCTCGCTAACAAATCAGCGTTTAATTTCTCCTAACCCTACTGAATTCATAGGTGTAGAAAATTATTCAAACCTTTTAGGATTAGGCGGATTAGTCATTGAGCCTATAAAGGACGATGAAGGCCGCTGGGTGCTTGATTCAAAAGGTGAGTACAAATATCCCCGTACCAGAAAGTTCACGCGTAACAATCCTGATCATCCGGATATCCAAGGGATGAAAGAGTGGTTTTCTTGGCAGTGGGATCATAAAAAAGTAGTTGTTCTGGCCAGTGACCCGGTCTTTATGAAAGCGTTGGTTAATACATTAACCTTTGTGGCTGTAGTTGCACCAATCCAGAGTCTCATAGCTTTGTGTCTAGCGCTATTGATCAATCAACGCCTGCGCGGAATTAATATTTTCCGAACTATTTATTTCATGCCCGTGGTAGTTTCTATTGTTGTCGTTTCCCTTCTATGGCGGTTTATATACGACGGTCAAAATGGCCTCTTGAACTCGGTATTAGCGAGTTTGACCTTTAATCATTTCGAACCGGTAGATTGGCTGGGGAATCCCGATACGGCACTGGGCTCAATTATGGTGATGTCTATTTGGCAAGCCGTGGGCTTTCATATGGTGATTTGGCTGTCTGGCCTGCAAACAATCTCCCCAACTTTATACGAAGCCGCAAAAATAGAAGGAGCTTCGTCCTGGCAAACCTTCCGTTATGTGACGTGGCCAGGGCTTCGTAATACGGCCATATTGGTTGGCATTGTTATCACGATGCAAGCGTTTGCTCTATTTGCACAAATTGATGTAATGACAAACGGCGGTCCATTAGATAGTACACAAACGATTGTGTTCCAAGCAGTAGAGCGTGGTTACGGTAAACAAGATATCTCAGGAGGTTCAACCTTGTCTGTCGTGTTGTTCGTTATCGTTTTGTCCATCTCACTTCTGCAACGCTTTCTGACTCGGGAGAAAAACTAATGGCTACACTTGCTGGGGATAACTATCGCCTAAGGTTAGCGCTACGATATGCGGTGCTTATCCTAATCGCTATCATCTTCATTTTTCCATTAATCTTTATGATTGTGTCGTCATTAAAACCTGACGTGCAGCTCTTGCAAGATACATCATCGTTACGGGCTTTTTTACCTGTTGGTGATATCAGTTTTGATAACTATAAAAATGCTTCTGAACGGGCGCCCATTGGCTTGTTCATGTTTAATTCAGTGCTTGTTACGGGGATAACTGTTTTATTAAGCCTGTTCTTTTGCTCATTAGCGGCTTTTTCGTTTACGTTTTTGAGCTGGAGAGGGCGAGAGGTTCAGTTGTCCATCATCATCGCGACGTTGATTATTCCTTTTGAAACGATTGCTATTCCTATGCTCTTGCTGGTGTCTAAACTTCCTTGGTTATCGATGGATGGTGTTGAGTGGGGGTGGCTAAACAGTTATCACGTTCAGATTATTCCATTTATCGCGGACGGTCTGACTATCTTTTTGTTCGTTCAATATTTTAAAGATCTGCCCAAAGAACTTATTGAAGCGGCGCGTGTAGAAGGGGCAAGTTGGTGGCAAATTTACCGCTCAATCATTATCCCGTTATCAGGCCCTGTGATTGCTACCGCCGCTATTTTGAAGTTCTTGGCCATGTATAACCAATATCTATGGCCAATCATGGTGACACAAGAGGAACAATATCGTCCTGTTTTGGTGGGGTTGCAGTATTTCTTCCAGCTGAACACCGCTTGGGGAGAGGTGATGGCGTACTTGACGTTAATAACCTTGCCAGTATTGGTTTTTTATTTAGTGCTACAGAGGTCCTTTATCGCATCTATAGCATCCACAGGAGTGAAGGGGTAGCGGCAATTGTAGACATAGATCACCTCGCTCCTCTTAGACGTTATTTATAAAGGTTTAGTAGAAATGGCACATGTAAATTTATCCTCAATACAAAAAAGTTATGGGTCGGCTAACGTCATTAAAGGCGTTGATATTGAAATTAATGACGGTGAATTCGTTGTGTTTGTTGGGCCATCTGGATGTGGAAAATCGACACTCTTACGCATGATAGCGGGTCTGGAAACCATATCCGGCGGTGAATTGTCGATCGACGGCAATGTGGTTAACAATTTAGAGCCTAAGGACCGTGGCATAGCTATGGTTTTCCAGTCATATGCGATTTTTCCGCATATGACAGTGGGAGAAAACGTAGGCTTTGGTTTAAAGATTTCTGGAGTCGATGCGAAAGAAACAGAGCAGCGGGTTAATGAAGCAGCTGAAATTTTAAAAATGAAGCATTTGCTTCATCGTCGGCCTAGTCAGCTGTCGGGTGGGCAGCGCCAGCGTGTTGCCATTGGGCGAGCTATTGTTCGCCATCCCAAAGTGTTCCTTTTTGATGAGCCTTTATCAAATTTAGATGCGTCACTGCGAATGGATATGCGAATGGAAATAGCAAAACTCCATAAGCAGTTGGGTGCCACTATGATCTATGTGACGCATGATCAGGTTGAGGCAATGACATTGGCCGATAAAATCGTTGTGCTCAAAGATGGATTAGTCCAGCAAGTCGGAGCACCGATGGAGCTATTTCACAACCCAGCGAATCGCTTTGTAGCTAGCTTTTTGGGTTCACCTTCAATGAACTTTATTCCAGTGCAGGTGGCAGATGTTAAAGACGATGCTGTTCTTGTAGAGTCGGATGAATTAAGCCCGGTTTGGATTCCGTCCAGAGGAAAATCGTACACAAAAGGACAAAACGTAGAGCTTGGTATTCGCCCTCAATATATTGAGCCGCACCACGAGCGTCATGCTAATTCGTTCAGCGGGCATATTGTACTGACCGAGCGCCTAGGTACTGAAACCGTTTTGGAAATTAAGCTGCTCAACGGGCAAAGTGTTATCGCTTGTGTCAGTCAAGATGAAGTTTTTGATATAGGTGAGGAAGCGAGTTTAAGCTTCGACCCAGAGTGTGTGCATATTTTTGCCGAGTGAGTAGTCTTGGTAGACTTATTCAAAAAGCCCCTGTTCTAGGGGCTTTTTTTTGGGGGCTTGTAGAGTAGACAAAATTAGGCAGGCTTTAAAGCGCGATCTTATGAAATCGGGTCAGAGCATGAAATATTTAACTATTAGCGAACCGTCCGTAACGGGTAAAGTAAGTGTCCGCATCTGTTTAATATGAATATATCGTCTTTTGTATCAGAGCAGCACAATCAAAGTAGGCCTCTGTGTTTTCACAGCTGTGCTTTGATCATGTTCTCAAATACAGCTTCTACATCAAAGCTACTGGTACTGTTGTCATCAATCTCTAACGAATGCTCAACGTGGTTGAGGTGGTTAAGTAGTAGCTCTTTAGCGAGTTGGGCATTATTGGTCTTTATTGCATTAACAATGGCTTCGTGCTCAAAGTCTTCACACTCGTTAGCCGTGGGTGAATCGTATAAAGAGATAATTACACTACTTAGCGCGATCAACCGTCGTGTAATATCATAAAAAAGACTGTTGTTAGTTAACTCTGCAAGCAGTAGATGAAACTCCCCGGTGAGTTGGTTCAGTTTTTGCCTATCGCCTGCTTTTCTAGCTGTTTCTTCTTTCATTAAGTGATTGGCTAAAGCTTTGAATACTGTGCTATTCCCCTTGTTGGTCAGCTCTTCGATAATAGCTACCTCTATTGCACGTCGTGCAGCAAAAACCTCACGAGTTTCTTTGACGGTAGGCTTAACAACAAATGCGCCTCGGTTTGGCTCAAGAGTGATGATTTTATCCTGCGCTAAACGAAAAAAAACTTCTCGCAAGCGTGTCCTGCTTACGTTAAAAATCTTGCTTAAACGCTCTTCAGAAAGTTTTTTTCCAGGGGGGAGCTGCCGATCAGCTATGGCTTTAAAAATAAAATCATAAATCTGTTGGCTATCTAAAGGCTTGTTGTCTTTTGGAATTTCAGTTGCTTTGGCAGGTGTGTTCATAAATGCTGTATCAATCGCAGATGAGTGGTTAGATGCCAAGAGTTAGTAGGCTTTAGTAATAAGTAGTGTATATATCAATCAATACTAATATGCAATTATTGTATACATGAAATTAGACTTTTCTTAAATAGACATGATGACATGTTCGCTTGTTGGTATATTAATTGCTTTTAATTGTATTCTTTTATTGTATACAAAAAGGTTATTTTATGAGTACTAAGCATTGCAGCATTAACTTTGAACATATAACTGCTCATGAGCAATATAAAATTCTAGCGGGTAGTGTGGTGCCACGCCCTATTGCATTAATTACCAGTGTATCGAAAAAGGGGCAGGTGAATGCGGCACCTTTTAGTTTTTTTAACGCTCTTGCTGCGGATCCGCCTCTTGTTGGTTTTGGTATCCAAAGAAAACCTAATGGAGAACCTAAGGATACTTATCGGAATATTATCGAAAGCGGAGAATTTACAGTGAATATAGTGTCGGATGACTGGGTTGAGCTGATGAATATTTGTGCAATTCCGTTTGAAGAGACAGTTGATGAGACCTGTATGGCTGAGCTTTCCGTACAAGCAGGAACACTTATCGGACCTCCTCGGGTAGTCAATGCGATGATTGCTCTCGAGTGCGTGCTATTTAGTGAACAATCAACGGGTGAACGTGGAGATCTTATTCTTGGTAAAGTAGTCATGGCTCATATAGGAGAGAACTTGGTCAATACAGACAATTATCATATCGATCAAGTTGGCTTAGATGCGGTTGGGCGAATGGGAGGGCAAGGCTATGCAAGAACGCGTGACTACTTCGACTTAAAGTCTTTAAAGGAGTCCGAGCTAGGCACGGTTGACCAAGTACGCGTATGGGCTGACCATAAATAGTCGCTTCTTGATGAGTATTTTTCTGCACTGTTATGTCGCTTTGTGCACAATTTTTGGTCGATTTTAGTAGATTTTCTCTATTTCAGCGTTTTTTTTATCCATTCTAGCGCAATTTAAAAGCCGTTTTTTAACGGTTTTTTTGTTTTCTTAAAATATCCTATTGTTTATACAGCCTTTTTTACTTGCTTGCTCTTTTGTTGTCGGTTGTTGGCACAGCATATGCTTTATTTTTTGTAATCAAATATTGTATACAATGAGGTTAGGGTATGAATGTTAAAAACGATAAAGCTATCAATATGTCACGTTGGTCACGTAGGGACTTTCTTAAATTAGGTGCCGCCGTTGGTGTAGGTGGTGTAGCTGCATCATTACCTAGCGTTTCTATGGCTGATTCTGGTTCTCCCACTGTACTAAACTATTTGGCGTGGCCTGGTAATGCAGACCCTTATGTCATAGGGGAGTTTGAAAAAGCGCATAATGTAAAGGTACGTATCAAAGAATATGTAGGTGGTGATCAGATGCTGGCTCTTTTGCATCAAGCGCCTCCAGGTTCATTTGATGTGGTTATGGCTGACGCGGAATATATGCACCTACTAAAGCAGGGTGACTTTTTGCAAAAGCTAAATCCTGATGATTACCCGCTTCAGGACTTTTGGCCTGAATTTCAGAAGTTTCCTTTACATTGGTTTGATGGTGATTTGTACTCCGTAATGACCGACTTTGGTTATCTAGGTCTGTCTTACAATACTGAGCTGTATCGTCCAGAAGAGCTTGAATCTTATGATGTGTTATGGGACAAAAAAGCGAAGGGTCAAGTTGGTTTTTTTGATTTTTATCTGCCTTCGATGGGGTGTGTCAGCTTATCAGCGGGCAATACTGCACCTTTTGACTTAAGCAGTGCTCAATTTGAAGCGCTTAATAAAAAGCTAATGTCGCTGCGTGGACAAGCATCAGGCTTTTATACTATTGCCGATATCTTCTCTTCATTTTCTAACCGTCAGGCGTCTCTTATCCCTGGAATTGGTGAGTGGATTACATTGGGATTACGAGAAAGTGGTGTGCCTGTTGATACCGTTATTCCGAAAGAGGGAGGGCTTCAATGGACTGAGTCAATGTCAATTTTAAAAACATCTCCCAAGCAAGATCTAGCAAGAAAGTTCATTCAATGGACTACCTCGCCAAGGGGGCAAGTGTTAATGGCGACTAAACCGGACAATAAAAAGAGTATTCCAAGTAAAGCGGGTTGGGAGTTGCTCAATAAAACGATGCCAGATGAAGCCCAATTATTGCGTATGCAGCTGAACGCTCCCAATGTTATAGATGAATACCGATCTAAAAAAATAGCGTACCGCCAACTACCTTCTAATCAGTCTATTGAAGCATGGAATGATCTTTGGACTGACTTTAAAAGTGCATAAAAGAGGGCGGTCGTATGGAAAATATATCCAATATCGTGATCGCCCAGAGTGCTCCTCGGGCGGTATCTTTCAAAACTAGGCGTCGTCATTGGTTTCCTTTAGCGCTCGCTATACCGCCTCTAATATGGCAGTTGATTTTTTTTGTTTTACCCATGATTTTTTTATTTACACTGACTTTTTGGAAGGTTGAATTTTATAAACCAGTCCCAGCGTTTGTGTTGGATAACTGGATGAAAATTATTGGTTCTAGCTCTTTCCAAAAGGCTCTGATCTATACCTTTGAAATGTCTTTGCTGAGTGCTCTAGTAGTGACGCTTATTGCGCTGCCTGCTGCTTGCATTTTGGCGTTTCGGGTTTCTGAAAAATACCAACCAATCTTAATCGCTTTGTTGGTGGTTCCAGTTTTTACCAGCTATGTTTTGCGAGCGTATGCATGGCAAGTAGTGTTAAGTCCGCAGGGCTTGTTTAACTGGGTGCTGGGCATGCTAGGTATTGATGGCTTAAATATGCTGGGCGGGACTTTTGCATTACAAGTAGGTTACTTAACACTTTGCCTCCCTGTGGTTGTGTTGGTTTTGACCTTTGCTTTATTGGGTATCGACCGCAGCCATTTAGAAGCAGCATCAAATTTAGGGTGTCGCTCTTATCAAGTTTTCTGGCATGTATTACTACCATCTATTCGTAATGGCCTGTTACTTGCTTTAACAACGACTTTTATGCTGGCCTTCTCTGATTATATCGCTCCGCTCTTATTGTCGGGTAGTAATCCGCCAACGTTAAGTATTCTGATTGTTGATACTGTTAAGTCAGGCGCTCAATGGCCTAGAGCCTCAGTCATAGGGATTATTATGATGCTGTGCATTGGCGTTATGCTTTTGCTGTCCAATGTGGTGTCTAGAAAAGGAGGTGGATCATGAGTCGTGGAATAAGGTCTTTATTAGAGAGTTCTTATTTGCTGTTGGTTTTTGGATTCATAGCAACACCGATTGTGATGATAGTTGTTTTTTCATTCAACGAAGATCGGTTTCCGGGTTTTCCTTGGGCTGGTTTTAGCTTGCGTTGGTATGAAGCAATTTTAAATGAGCCCATGGTAATTGATAGCGCCATTAATAGTGTCATTGTCGGTTTATCTACGGCGATAGGAGCGACGATTATAGGCTTTTTGGCTGCTTATATTGATTACCGGTACAAATTTACAGGGAAAACAGCCTTTAATTTGATGGTCGCTATTCCGCCAGCAATTCCGGCGACTGTGATGGGGATTGCATTACTAGCGTTCTTAGCCCGTATCGGCTTATTTGGTGAATTAAAGGCGGTAGCTTTTGCGCATATTGCGATCGCATCCTCATTCGCAATGGCAATTATACGATTACGTTTAAGTGAACTGGAGGCTTCGATTGAACCTGCTGCATGGAATTTAGGGGCGAGCCGGTTACAGGGGTTGTGTTTTATTATTTTACCTTATTGCAGAAATGCGCTTCTGGCTGCTTTCTTTTTATCATTTGCTGTTTCATTTGATGAATTCATGATTGCGTGGTTTGTAGGTGGCATGAATGAAACTCTGCCAGTACGAATATTAAATTTGCTTCAAGGGCAGGTTAGTCCTCGTATAAATGCGATTGGCACATTGGTTTTTGCGCTCACATTTAGCTTAGTCGTGAGTGCTCTTTGGTTAATGCGCAGAAAGCGTGTAGCGCATTAATATTGCAATGATTTTAGGAGTCACTAATGAGCACTTCATTACTAAGTTTGAATGATATATGTATGGAATACCCTGGATTTAAAGCGGTTAGTAACTTAAGCATTGATATTAAGGCAGGAGAATTCATATCCCTTATGGGCCCTAGTGGTTGTGGTAAGTCTACAACGCTTCGCATGATAGCTGGGCTTGATAGCCCGACTTCAGGATCGATGTTGTTGGAAGGTACTTCGCAGTTAGACGTGCCAATAGAGGATCGTGGTATGCCGATGGTGTGGCAAAACTTTGCTTTATTTCCCTTCTTAAATGTACAAAAAAATGTTGAATTTCCATTGCGAATGAAAGGCGTAGCAAGTGATATACGTGCTAAAAAGGCGTCAGAATGGATTGAGCGTTTAGGTTTGTCTGAATTTGCAGAGCGAAGTATAGCTCAGCTTTCAGGTGGGCAAAGACAGCGTGTTGCCTTAGCAAGGGCGCTGGTTACAGAGCCTCGTGTCTTACTGTTGGATGAGCCCTTAAGCGCACTTGATGCTCATTTGCGTATAAAAATGCAAACGGAGCTAACGCGTTTACATAAAGAGCTGGGGATTACCTTTATTTATGTGACACATTCGCAATCAGAAGCATTCGCAATGGCCGATCGTGTTGTCATTATGAATAAAGGGGAGATTCAGCAAGTGGGGACTCCCAAAGAGGTATATCGAGCACCAGAAAACGCCTTTGTTGCTGAATTTATTGGCATGAATAATTTACTACCCGGCACATTAGTAGAAAGTAACGGTGATACCGTCGATGTTGTAACAGATTTAGGTCTTTTTAAGGCTAAGCCTGCTATGGGATTAAAAAATGGTGATTCAGCCCATATGGTGATCGCTGCTGACTGTATTCGATTGGATAACCAAGGTAAGCAAAAGGTTCGTGGTCGTATCAGTGGTGAAGAGTTCGTTGGTTCTGTGATAACTCTGTTGGTTGAGCTTGAAAATGGACAAGAGTTCAAAGTGCAGAAGCAACAGCATGAAGTAGAGGCGCTTAACTTAAAATATGGTGCTGACTTAACGCTATCTTGGGATGCGCAGAGCGCATTTTTATTAGCAGCTTAATTTGAGGCTAAATGAATAATATGTATAACCAGCAATTTATGTTGCAAGCTATTAGCTTATCCAAAGACGGTGTTTGCCAGTCACATGGGCAGCCATTTGGCTCGGTGGTGGTGAAAGATGGGAAAGTGGTGGGGCAAGGCTTTAATAGAGTGCTAAGTAAGCTGGATCCCACCGCGCATGGTGAGGTTGAAGCTATTCGAGATGCTTGTGCGACGCTTGATACAGTAGATCTATCCGGTTGTGAGCTGTATACCTCGTGTGAACCATGCTCTATATGCGTGGCGACAATGTATGTCGTGGGTATTGAGGCACTCTATTACGCATCGGATTTGAAGGCCTGCACTGAAAAGTTTAAGCCGTTAAAAAACACTGTCTATAAAAACGTAGATACAGATGATTTGCGTAAGCAGGTTGGCATGCGAGTTGAGGAAAGAGCAATGCCTTCATTTCAACATGAGTCCGAGGCCGCTTTATCAGTGATTCATGACTGGGCTTTGGAAGTTGCGTCTGGCATTGAAGAGTAGTCTCTTTTAATGTTTTCACGCTCTGTGGGTTGTCTTTTTACTCTCAGGGCGTGCTTCTCATTTGTCTCATTGAGTAGCCGTAGCAGAAAAAGGAACATCGGATGGCAGATTTGAAATACCGCATAATGTTAGACTAGGGATTAAACTTTTTGACTGCCTGAGTTGCCCTTTGAATGTTGTTGCTGATTGATAATTTTGATTCGTTTACTTACAACGTCGCGCATTATTTAACTGAGCTAGGCGCTGAGGTAGTGGTCAAGCGTAATAATGAACTAACGTTGTCTATTATAGAGTCGTTATCCCCTTCTCATCTAGTTATTTCCCCTGGCCCTTGTACCCCTGACGACGCAGGTATTTCTCTTGCAGCTATCGAATATTTTGCCGGCAAAATTCCGATTTTAGGTGTCTGTTTAGGTCATCAGAGCATTGGACAAGTATTTGGTGGTAAGATAATTCGCGCACGCCAAGTTATGCATGGGAAAAACTCGCCCATCTTTCATCGAAATTCGGGAGTGTTTGCGGGGTTGCCAAACCCAGTGGATGTTACGCGTTATCATTCGCTGGTGGTTGATAAAACCTGTTTGCCTGACTGCCTAGAAATAACGGCTTGGACTCAAAAGGATAATGGCGAGCTGGATGAAATCATGGGGTTGCGTCATCGCACGCTTGATGTAGAAGGCGTGCAGTTTCACCCCGAGGCCGTCTTAACGCAAGAAGGCCATGCTGTTTTCAAAAATTTTTTAACGCGCTGATGTTAGACGGAGCGACAATGGATATAAAACAGGCTTTAGCTCACGTAGCTGAGCGTGAACATTTAACAACAGAACAAATGGCTTCTGTTATGCGTCAGATTATGTCTGGGCAAGCGACGGATGCGCAGATAGGCGCACTATTAATGGGCCTTCGTATGAAGGGTGAGACGGTTGATGAAATTACAGCCGCTGCCAGCGTGATGCGAGAGCTTGCTTTGCCGGTGGAGATTACGGCTAAAGATGCGGTCGATATAGTGGGCACTGGCGGTGACGGCGCAAACTTGTTCAACGTCTCGTCGGCTTGCTCATTTGTAGTGGCGGCAGCGGGAGGCACTGTAGCTAAACATGGGAACCGTTCAGTCTCATCGAGCTCTGGGTCGGCTGATTTATTAGAAGCCAGTGGTGTTAACCTGTCACTGCAAGCCTCGCAAATAGCGCAGTGTATTAATCAGGTAGGCGTTGGTTTTATGTTTGCGCCGCAGCACCACAGTGCCATGAAATACGCGATAGGCCCACGTAAAGAAATGGCCATGCGCACTCTCTTTAATGTGTTGGGGCCGCTTACCAATCCCGCCGGTGTTCGACATTATCTGCTGGGTGTTTTTGATAGATCTTTATGTAAACCATTGGCTGAGGCGCTCAAAAACCTGGGAGCTGTTCATGCAATGGTGGTACATGCGGCTGAAGGTCTTGATGAAATTTCGTTAGCCGGAAATACCTATGTAGCTGAATTAAAAGATAATGAAGTTACTGAGTATACTTTAACGCCTGAAATGGCCGGGTTATCGGCGCAAAGTTTGGACGGTCTTCAGGTGGGTAGTACAGAAGAAAGCCTTTCGTTAATTAATGCCGCTTTTTCCGGGCAACATGAAAAAGCCATGTCAATGATAGCGTTGAATGCAGGCGCTGCCTTGTATGTAGCTGATAAAGTCGATTCAATTAAAGCCGGTGTCGCTCTGGCACTTGATACAATGAAGCAAGGCAGTGCTGCGAAAAAAATGGCAGAGCTAGCTGAGTTTAGCCAAGGTTTAAACGAGTAAACTATGTCTGAAGTTCCAACGATTTTAAAAACGATTATTAAACGCAAGTATGAAGAAGTTGAAGAACGCAGTGCCAACGTTACTTTAGGTGCGTTAGAACAACGTATAAAACAACAAATGGGGACAGATTTTGATCCCCGAGGCTTTACCGAAAGTATCGCCTTTTCGATTGTTGGTCGCCATTGCGCCGTGATAGCAGAGGTAAAAAAAGCCAGCCCCTCAAAAGGTATTTTACGCGAGAATTTTGAACCTGCAGCCATCGCTAAGTCATATCAGCGTGGTGGTGCTAGTTGCCTGTCAGTATTAACGGATGCTGACTTCTTTCAAGGGCATGAAGATTATTTGATGCAAGCACGAGCTGCCTGTTCAATGCCTATCATCCGTAAAGATTTTATAGTCGATCCCTATCAAGTTTTTGAAGCACGTGCGATAGGGGCGGATTGTATTTTGCTCATAGCAGCCTCTCTTGAAGATGCTCAAATGGCGGAGCTGAATCAGGTTGCTAAAAAGCTGGGTATGGATGTGTTAGTAGAGGTGCATAATGGCGAAGAGTTAGAGCGTGCTTTGCATCTTGATAACCGTCTCATTGGTATCAATAACCGTGATTTGCACACATTTGATGTGAGTTTGAACACGACTATTGAGCTGTTAAAGGATATCCCTGAAAGTCGGATAGTCGTGACGGAAAGCGGCATTATTACCCGTGAAGATGTGCAGTTAATGCATGAGCATAATGTCCACACCTTCCTGGTCGGCGAGACGTTTATGCGAGCTGATGATCCGGGTGAAAAATTAAAAGCGCTATTTGATTGAGGTAGTTATTGTGACAATGACAACAAAAGTAGAGTGGGATGGCGATGTGCGCTTTAATGCCACTACGGGTACAGGTTTTAATATTACAGTTGACGGTGATCAAAAAGCAGGGCCGCGCCCTATGGAATTGCTGTTGGCGGGTCTTGGTGGCTGCACCAGCTATGACGTGGTAAGTATCCTTAAAAAGTCACGTCAGGATGTTGAAAGCTGCGTAGCTGAAATATCGGCTGAACGTTCCGACGCCGTACCCGCTGTATTTACGGATATTCATGTTAAGTTTGTCGTTACAGGCCGTAACTTAAAAGAAAAAATGGTTGAGCGAGCGGTAAAGTTATCAGCTGAAGAGTATTGCTCTGCCTCTATTATGTTAGAAAAGGGTGGAGTTAATATTACCCACAGCTTTGAAATTATCGCTATTGACTAAATGGTCGACGATTTTACGTTAAAAAGCCCTGTTTTCAGGGCTTTTTTGATGGATCGTCGTTTGGCTTCTTGCGAGCAGTTGGGGGTTGTGGGTTGAGCTTCGTTCCCTTGTTCATGGCAGATGCCTGTTGTTGCCCAGTCTCATTAATAATTTCACCACTGCGAGGCGGTGGGGTTTCCACGGCAGCAGGTTTCGGTGGCGTTGCTACTTTATATTCTGAGCGCTTAGCGTTGGGGCCGCAGGGAAGGCCGCTGAAGGATTTGCTCCCGTCGGCATTAGTGCAGGTATAGACTATGTCGTGTTTGACTGTATCCGCAACGCTCGTGTTGGTCGTGCCAAATGCGAATACGACAAGTGCACATAATAGGGGGTATTGCATTCAATGTGGCTCCTTCATCAAAGATTCCTCTAAGAGTAGAACAAGGTGTCGATTGGTGAAAGAGTTGATTGCAAACAATTATAGGAATCTGTAAAATGCCGCACTCTTTTGAGAAATACTATTAACCTCCTTGCTTTCGTTCCCTTATTATTTAGCGGTTCGAAGGCTACAACCCGTAAGGAGCTAAAATGCGTCATTACGAAATCGTATTCATGGTTCATCCGAACCAAAGTGAACAGGTACCAGCAATGGTTGAGCGTTACACCAGCGTTATCGAAGGTGCTAACGGTACAATCCACCGTCTAGAAGACTGGGGTCGTCGTCAACTTGCTTACCCTATTAACAACGCCCACAAAGCACACTACATTCTTATGAACATCGAATGTTCACAAGAAACGTTGGATGAGCTAGAAAACATGTTCCGCTACAACGATGCTGTATTGCGTAACATGATGATCCGTCGTAAAGAAGCGATCACTGAAGTATCTCCAATCAAAGCGTCTGAAGCCCGTGAAGAGCGTAAGCCTCGTCGTGAAGATTCTCCTCGTCAGGAAGAAAAAACTGAAGAAGAGAAGCCAGAAGCTGCTGCTACTGAAGCTGCTGAATAATTTAAATAGGAGATATAAAGATGGCTCGTTTTTTCCGTCGTCGCAAGTTTTGTCGTTTCACAGCTGAAAACGTAGTAGAGATTGATTACAAAGATCTTGAAGTACTAAAAGGCTATGTAAGCGAAACTGGTAAGATCGTACCAAGCCGTATCACTGGTACAAAAGCTCGTTACCAGCGTCAATTGGCAACAGCTATCAAGCGTGCACGTTTTATTGCATTGCTGCCTTACACTGACAGCCACCTGTAAGTGTAAAGTGCCTGTTCCGACAGGCTGATGAGTGAATACGGGGTTAGTAAGCAGACTTTATAACTCTGTTTATTAGCCAAGATTTATTACTGCAGTTGAGCTGCAGACCCAAAGAGGTTTACGAGATGGAAGTTATCCTGCTCGAGAAAATTGGTAAACTGGGTTCATTAGGCGATCAAGTGTCTGTGAAAGCTGGTTTTGGTCGTAACTATCTGATCCCAACAGGTAAAGCTGTTCCAGCAACAGCTGATAACGTCACTAAATTCGAAGCACGTCGTGCTGAATTAGAAAAAGCGGCTGCTGAAGCACTAACAGCTGCTCAAGCACGTGCTGAAGCACTGAATGGCTTCAACGTTACTATCGCTTCTAAAGCGGGTGACGAAGGTAAGTTGTTCGGTTCTATCGGTACTCGCGATATTGCTGACGCTATCGTTGCTGCGGGGCAAGACGTTGCTAAAAGCGAAGTTCGTTTACCAGAAGGCGCTTTGCGTCATACTGGCGAATTCGAAGTTGCTCTTCAGTTACACGCTGAAGTTACAACGACTATCACTGTGACTGTTGTTTCAGAAAGCTAATTTCTGAGTAACGTTTCAGTACTAAAAAGCACGCCGTAGAAAACTACGCCGTGCTTTTTTGCGTTTACAGCCCATGATTTTATTCTGGGTATTTGGTTATCTGGTGTACAGTTTGTACAGTGTTAATCGCATAGTTAGCGGATGGTATCGAGCCGTTGCGTGTTGCTCGTACAACGTGTAACAGCTGTGTGAGTAGTATCGGTCATAAATTGAGTTGAAGAGGTTGGTATCACCATGGATTACGCTGATATGCAAGATGATGAGGTAGCGCAGATAAAGATAGCGCCTCACTCAATAGAGGCAGAGCAATCAGTCCTGGGTGGTTTGATGCTGGATAACAATACGTGGGATACAGCATCCGAAATTTTGATGGAAGATCATTTCTATCGCCATGATCATCGAATGATCTTTCGGGTCATGCAAAAGCTGGTTAACAATCAACAGCCGATCGATGTGGTTACGCTATCTGAAGAGCTGGATCGAACCGGCGAGCTAGATAAAGCGGGCGGCTTAGATTACCTCGTTGATTTGGCTAAAAATACGCCTAGTGCTTCTAACATCCGTGCGTACTCTGAAATTGTGCGTGACCGCGCATTGCTTCGCCAAATGATTAGTGTTTCGCAAGAAATTTCCGACAGTGCTTTTTTTACAGAGGGGCGAGCCTCGGAAGAAATCTTAAACGATGCGGAACAAAAGATCTTTCAGATTGCAGAAAGCCGGCCCAATCAAGGTGGCCCTGAGCCCATCAATCCATTGCTTAAAAAAGCGGTGGATCGCATCGACTTCTTATTTAACAACAGTGATGAGCTTACCGGTGTAACAACCGGTTTTGATAATCTAAACGACAGAACGGCGGGGCTTCAGCCTTCGGATCTTATTATAGTGGCCGCTCGTCCATCCATGGGTAAGACGACTTTTGCTATGAACTTGGTTGAAAATGCCTTGATGGGCACTAATAAACCGGTCGTGGTATTCAGTTTGGAAATGCCGGCCGATCAATTGATTACACGTATGTTGTCATCTATGGGTCGTATTGACCAAACAAAGATCCGAACAGGTCAGCTAGATGAAGATGATTGGCCAAAGTTAACCACGGCCGTCAACATGCTGCGTGATAAGCCGTTGTTCATTGATGATACTTCGGGTATCAGCCCGAATGAAATGCGGACTCGAGTAAGGCGTATAGTGCGTGAACATGGGGCCGTTTCCATGATCATGATCGATTACCTGCAATTGATGCAAATTAAAACGGGTAAGGCAAATGCGAGTCGAGCAGAAGAGATTTCTGAAATTTCACGATCATTAAAAGCACTAGCTAAAGAGATGGAATGCCCTGTAGTTGCGCTTTCGCAGCTTAACCGTAGTTTGGAGAACCGGCCTAATAAGCGCCCGGTTAACTCAGACTTGCGGGAGTCCGGTGCGATAGAGCAGGATGCCGACGTTATTATGTTTATCTATCGAGATGAAGTTTATAACGAAGACTCAGAGGATAAAGGTATAGCAGAAATTATTATTGGTAAGCAGCGTAACGGCCCCATTGGTACGTCAAAGCTAGCCTTCATTGGTAAGTATTCCCGTTTTGAAAATTTAGCGCCGGGTACCTATACCGACTACGATGAGTAGCTGCGGAGCCAGTGATTAACAGTCGATAGTTACAGTTTTTGGCTGCTTGAGCACTGGCTGCCTTCCTTCGAAAAACTACATTGTATGAACGCTTATTAGGTATCTTTTTGCATGGAGGCTCTAAAGCCATCAGGCATGGGGACTACTTTTCTGGCTTCGTAATCAAAAAATACGACGCCGGTTTTGGCAATAGCCAGCTCTTCAGCAGTTTTCTTATTGGACAACAAATAAAAAATATCGCAGCCGTATTTATTAAAATCACCTACTGCTACATCTATCTGTATAAGATCACCATAAAAGCCTTCAGAGCGATAAACGATGGCTGAGTCTGTCATTATTAGCCCGCGTCCGTCGATGTTTTGCTCGGTATAGTGATAGTTGTTCAGAAAGCGAACGCGCGCTTCATGAATCATCGATAAGACAGCGTCGTTACCTAAATGGCCGCCATAGTTAATGTCACTGATGCGAATGGGAAGCACCGTTGAAAAAATAAAGTGTTCTGGCATTTCAAGTTTTATACGCGCCATAGTGAACTCCTTTTAAGCAAAATCGACAATCAATTACAGTAGTCAGTTGATCACGACATCCAGTTTTGGTTCGGATGCGGTGTCTTAAAGACTAGCCTATTCTAATCAGTCTCGTATTGATCTAAGTACTGCTTAACCACTCGAACAAGCCCAAGCGTCAGTGCATCGAGTGAATCATTATCTATCACATAAGGCGGCATTATATACACGAGCTTACCAAACGGGCGTACCCAGATCCCTTCATCTACCAGCATTTTTTGAATCCGCTGGGCATTAACGGGTTCAGTTAGCTCGATGACACCTATTGCGCCTAAACAACGAACATCAGACACACCTTTTATCGATTTTGCCGGTGCTAAATTTTGAGTTAATTGCGTCTCTATGCGCTTAATATTGGACTTCCAGTCACTGTTTAGCAGTAATTCAAGACTTTTATTGGCAATGGAGCAGGCGAGAGGGTTACCCATAAAGGTGGGGCCATGCATAAAGCAGCCAGCTCCGCCAGAAGAGATCATTTCTGCAATGGCTGATGTGGTAAGGGTGGCCGCTAGTGTCATGTAGCCGCCTGTAATAGCTTTACCTAAACAAAGAATATCCGGTGTGATCCCCGCATGGTCGCAGGCAAAGAGCTCACCTGTGCGACCAAAACCGGTAGCAATCTCATCGGCGATTAACAAGAGTCCGTATTGATCACATAGTGTGCGTGCTCGCTTAAGATATTCAGGGGAGTAGAAGCGCATCCCGCCTGCGCCTTGCACGATGGGTTCTAGTATAAGTGCTGCTATGTGGTCATGGTGTGTTTCGATGAGCGCCTGTAAGGATAGGATGTCCTGATTATTCCAAGGCTCCGAAAAGCCAATTTCTGGACGGTCGGCGAAATAATGCTGTGGTAAGGTTTGGGTAAAAATTTCGTGCATACCGTTCACGGGATCACAAACGGCCATCGCGCCAAAGGTGTCTCCATGATAACCGTTACGTATTGTGATTAATTTGCTTTTCTGAGGCTTTCCTGCAGCGTGCCAGTATTGGATTGCCATCTTGATAGCAACTTCCACAGCTACAGATCCCGAGTCCGCTAAAAATACCTTCTGTAGAGGCTCGGCAGTCATTTCAACTAAGGTGCGGCATAGCTCAATGGCAGGTTCGTGTGTTAAGCCACCAAACATGACGTGCGCCATAGTATCGATTTGTTCATGAGCCGCGGCATTAAGTTCGGGATGCTGGTAACCGTGAATAACTGACCACCACGAAGCCATGCCGTCTATCAGTTCGCGGCCGTCCGATAGCGTTAAGCGAACGCCTTTAGCTGATACAACGGGGTAGGCTGGCGGCGGGCTAATCATCGACGAGTAGGGGTGCCAGATATGTTCTTGATCGTAACGGATTTGCTCGTCGGTGATCGTATCTTTTACAAAACTGCTCATTCGATGTCCTCAGGTATTTCGTGTGGCGTAACGTAAATAGTGCGTTTTAGTTTATGCGCAGTGGTCGATGGTATGTACATAGATTCCCGTTATGTCATCGATAGACCAGCGGATATTGTAATCATGTAATCGTATCCCGTAACAACGGTTTGGATCTCGCTGATAGGCTGGGCGAGGATCGCATCGTAAAATTTCAGTGATTTGTGCTTTCAGAGGGAGTGCTTGAGTACGCTCTATCTCATTCAGCTGTTGTTGTGCTTCGGGCGAAAAACTGACTGCTAAAGAGAGTGGCTGATAATTTTCAGCCAGTGCAAAGTGCGCTTCTGGCAAACAATCGGAATAAGGGACATAGGGCTTTATATCAACAATGGGAGTGCCGTCCATTAAGTCAGCACCACTGACAAGGAGGCTAACCTGCTGACCGGTTATTTCAATGCTATCGAGCGTGACTGCTGATAAACCAATAGGGTTTGGGCGAAAAGGGGAGCGCGTTGCAAAAACTCCTCGGCGTTCATTGCCGCCTAATCGAGGCGGGCGTACGGTTGGTTTCCAGCCTTTATCTACGCATTCACTGAATATAAAAACCAACCATACATGACTGCAGCCTTCGAGTCCGCGTACAGCGTCAGGTGACGAATAGGCGGCTTCCAGCACAATACGTGACTGCATAGTGTTAACCAGTCCTGGCTGGCGAGGGATGCCGAACTTTTCTTTAAATCCAGACTGTACGAAGGCAATCGGTTGAATATTCATCACTGGCCTTAAGTAAACGCGTCATAAAGAAGTTTGATACCCATTAAGAGCAGAAAACTATAGCAAACCTTGTAGAACCATACGTCGTCAATTCGTTTGTGGATAGCCACGCCCATTAACACACCAATGGGAGCAAGCACGGCTAACGCTAAAGATGTCTTTAACGTTTCAGCAGTAAATTGCCCGAGCATGGTATACGGCACAAGCTTAGTAAAATTGATGGCCGTAAAAAAGATAATAGTTGTGCCAGCATACTCAGCGCGAGGTAAGCGTAAAGGTAGTAAATAGGCATTCAGTGGCGCACCACCGGCATGGATACCAAAACTGGTAAAGCCTGCTAACGCCCCCCATAACGAACCGGCAACTTTGTTTGGTTTTTTAGCTGGGCGGTTTTGGGGCTTAAACCAAAAATTCAGTGCAAATAGTAGAGAGATGCCGCCTACAATAATGCGTATATGATCTGCTGTTAGATACTTGAAGGTAAGTGCTCCCAACACAATACCAATACCGGCGGCGGGTAGTAGTTGTAATAGAAGACTTCTATTAACCGAGCCTTTAAATTTCCAAATACCTACGATATCCATTAAACACAGTATGGGAAGTTGTATGGCTGCTGCTTGTTGAGGTGCGATAACTAAGGCCATCATAGGGACCGCTATTAGCCCAAGGCCTCCGCCAAATCCGCCTTTTGATATTGCCGTAATTAGTACCGCTGGAATAGCAACCGCATAAAAAAACGGATCCGTAATCATGACTCATCCTTTATAGGTTCTTATGTCGGGGCATTGTAGCAGTGCGGCTGCTTTGCTGGCAGCCATTATACGCAAAGGAGTGTTGTTATATCCGTCTGTTTTTAAAGGCTTCCTGGATCTTCTAATAGGTCCGCCTATCATATTCTTTAATCGAGAAAGTCAGGCTCAGGTGTGCGAGCTAAAACCCAGATATCGACTTGCTGTACTCCTGCTAAAAGGAGAGTCTTGGCAATGGCGGCCGCTGTAGTACCTGTCGTCATTACATCATCTATCACGGCCACATGGGAATAAGCAGGGCCTTGATACCGGAAATGCGCTTTCAGGTTACGGCGTCGGTTAAAGCTGTCTAGCTGTGCCTGCGCTTGTGAGGCTTTTACTTTGGTAAGTGATACATAGTCTGTCGGGATGTGTAGAGATTGACTCAAGTGCCGGCATATCCATTCTGATTGATTAAAACCTCGTGTAACGCGTCTCGTAATATGAATAGGGACAGGGATCAAAATCTCCGGTAATGCTTGATGTCGATTGTTAATTTGTCGGATGAGGCAGTCGGTCATCCAGTGGTGATGATGCAAGCCTCGACTGCTTTTTAAGCGAGGTAGTAACGTATTG
Organism: Neptunomonas sp. CHC150; assembly: GCF_030397555.1. Lineage (NCBI taxonomy): Bacteria > Pseudomonadati > Pseudomonadota > Gammaproteobacteria > Oceanospirillales > Oceanospirillaceae > Neptunomonas > Neptunomonas sp. CHC150. The sequence continues at coordinate 242,675 of NZ_JAPNXU010000011.1, read as the reverse complement.
ATGGGAAATAAATATAAAAAGGCTGCTGTCGTATTTGTATAGGGAGGAGGGTGCTGCAAACATTGCCCACATAAATACCCTGAGCGCTGTGCATTCAATGGCAAACCACATTGGAAGCAAGTAAGGTTTGCCCAAGGTAGGTCCTCTAGGCATGGCCTACACAGCTCGCTATCTTCAGAGTGGGGCAAGGAGCATAGCAGACATTTTTGTTTGTTTTTTATACAGATGTTTTTAAATATAGATAACATTGGTTGACAGTTCCTTCTGTCGAATTATGATGGGTCTATATATGCACGACTTAAAATAGAGTGTGCTTGGCTTAGCAGCATTTTAATCAGCCTAAGGTTTTCTATAGTGCTCAAGCCAAGCTGAACACCAACGGAGCAAGACAATGAACAACGCCGCACCAATTCGTAATGACTGGACAGTCGCAGAGGTTCAAGCCCTGTTTGATCAGCCGTTTAATGATCTATTATTTCAAGCACAGACTGTTCATCGTCAGCACTTTAACCCCAATGAAGTGCAAGTGAGCACATTGCTCTCTATCAAGACTGGTGCTTGCCCTGAAGATTGTAAATATTGCCCACAAAGTGGACATTACAATACGGGTTTAGAAAAAGAGCGTTTGCTTCAAGTTGAAAAAGTCATCGAGAAAGCCAAGCAAGCGAAAGCGTCAGGCTCCACCCGTTTTTGTATGGGAGCAGCCTGGAAGCACCCTGCAGACAAAGATATGCCTTATGTGGTTGAGATGGTTAAGCAAGTCAAGGCATTAGGTTTAGAAACCTGCATGACGTTGGGAATGCTGACCGAAGATAAGGCTGAGCAATTAGCTGATGCGGGTCTAGATTATTACAACCACAACCTTGATACCTCTCCTGAATTTTACGACAAAATCATCACCACTCGTTCATTTCAAGACCGCCTTGATACCTTAAGTAATGTACGTAATTCGGGTATGAAAATCTGCAGCGGCGGTATTCTGGGAATGGGCGAGACCGCGACCGACCGTATAGGTTTATTGCGCCAGCTAGCGAATATGGATGTTCAGCCAGAGTCTGTTCCTATCAATATGTTAGTGAAAGTGAAAGGTACTCCGCTAGAGAATGTGGATGACTTGGACCCGCTGGATTTTATCCGCACAATCGCTGTAGCGCGAATTATGATGCCAGCTTCCCATGTGCGTTTGTCCGCAGGTCGGGAGAAAATGTCTGATGAAATGCAGTCGATGGCCTTTTTTGCCGGTGCTAATTCTATTTTCTACGGCGAGTGCTTATTAACGACACCGAATCCAGAAACACACCGTGATTTGCAACTGTTCAAACGCTTGGGCATTAATCCTGAGCAGCGGATAGAAGAAGATGATCAAGCGCAAGAAGCAGCGATTATCAATACGTTACAAAAACAGCAAGACAGCTCGCATTTCTACGAAGCTTAATGCCATCATCTACAGCCACGGGGGTGTTTGCTGTGCCGTTGGATAGCTAATACCCCTGTCGGTTTCTTTTTAGGTTATGTTCGATGTCATTCGATCAGTTACAAGCCTCACTTGATCAGCGTCGTAGCGATGCTCTGTATCGCCAGCGCGCATTGCTACAAAGCCCTCAGCAACCAGAAGCGGTTATTGATGGCCAATCCTATTTAGCCTTTAGTTCTAATGATTATCTTGGCTTAGCGAATCATCCTGAGTTAATCCGAGCGTTCCAGCAAGCAGCCAATGAATATGGAGTGGGTGGCGGATCATCGCATTTAGTGAGTGGGCATAGCGTGCATCATCATGCGCTGGAAGAAGAGTTGGCTGCTTTTACTGGGCGAAAACGTGCCTTGCTCTTTTCGAACGGCTATATGGCCAATATTGGTGTGATCAATGCGTTATTAGATAAGCAAGATGCTGTTCTTCATGATCGGCTTAATCATGCCTCGCTACTGGATGCCGGTTTGTTATGTGGCGCCCGCTTTCAGCGGTATTTACATAATGATATTGGCAGCTTAAAGCAGCGCTTAAGCCGCTGCGAAACGGCACGTCGTACCCTAGTTGTCACCGATGGCGTATTTAGCATGGATGGCGATGTGGCGGATTTACCCGCGATATGTGAAACGGCTAAAGCAGCTAAAGCGTGGGTGATGGTTGATGATGCGCATGGATTTGGAACATTAGGCCCAACCGGAGGAGGGTGTGCTGAGCACTTTGGATTGGATACTGACCATCTTCCAGTATTAATGGGAACACTCGGCAAAGCTTTTGGTACTTATGGCGCTTTTGTCGCAGGCGATGAGGCGCTTATAGAAACATTAATTCAACACGCCCGTAGTTATATCTACACCACCAGTATGCCACCTGCAGTAGCGGCTGCAACGCGGGTCAGTTTGCAGTTAGTTATCAAAGAACAATGGCGGCGAGAGCATCTTGCGTTATTAATTGATCAGTTTCGTAAAGGTTGCCAGCAACTTGGCTTAGAGCTAATGGATTCCCCAACGCCAATCCAGCCGATCCTGATAGGCGATTCAGAAAAAGCGCTACAGGTTAGCGCCGCGTTGAAAGCAAAAGAGATTTGGTTAACGGCAATTCGGCCCCCGACGGTTCCACAAGGAGGAGCACGGTTACGGGTGACGTTAACGGCGGCGCACACTGAGGCACAGGTTACGCAGTTACTTGAGGCGTTATCAGAGGTTGCTGTATGAAGGTGCTTGTAGAGGGCGGTGTTCATATCAGAGTGGCAGGTGATGTGCAGCATCCACTGTTAGTTTTACTTCACGGTTGGGGAATGACGGGGGAAATCTTCGACCCTATCGTGAGTCAGCTGAGTGAGCACTTTCGGGTGGTCATACCTGATTTACCCGGGCTTGGACAATCTGAACCCGCCCTCGCATCAAATGGTTTGACGTTGGCTGGTTTGTCGCGCCAACTTTTTGAAGCTTTAACCCCCGTTTTGACTGATAAAGCCATGATTGTGGGCTGGTCGTTAGGAGGTAATGTGGCAGTACAGCTAGCTGCTGATTACCCAGAGAATATTACGGGGGCGATATTAGTGGCCTCGAATCCTTGTTTTGTAGAACGACCAGACTGGCCGACGGCTATGCCAGAATCGACTTATCAGTCATTTTCCGAGGCACTCCAAGAAAATCCAGATAAAGTGTTGCAGCGCTTTGCGTTATTGCAAGTTAAAGGTGACCCCAATGCACGCGTCCTGCTAACGAGGATCAAAAAGTTGTTATCGGAAGCGGCACCAGCGCAACTGAGTGAAACCTTAAGGTTACTGACCTGCGACAACCGCCCAGTTTTACATCAACTTCAGCAGCCTATTTTGCATGTGTTAGGTACAGAAGATACGTTGGTTCCTATCGCGTTAAGGGAAGCTTTGGCAGAAAGCTATCCTCATCATCAAATACGGACGGTTGATCAGTCAGCTCATCTGCCATTTTTGAGTAATCCTGACCAGTTTGTGCAGTATGTTTGGCAGTTTGCGGCTCAATGCCTGTGTAAGAGTGTGTTGTAATGGATAATCAGTCGCAAGTTATCAACAAGCAGCGTATTGCTGAATCGTTTAGTAAGGCCGCTAGCACCTATGACAGCGTAGCGGCTTTGCAGCGTGATATAGGTCATCAATTGTTAACGCAATTGCCAGCTGTCTTTCCGGCGGGCGCGAACGTGTGCGATTTAGGCTGTGGTACAGGGTATTTTACCGAATACTTAGTCAATAGATGCGCTGCTCCGGTTAAATTGGGCGCTGTTACTGCCGTTGATTTAGCTCATGGAATGCTAACCCACGCCCGCAATATGCGTGCGCTCGCGCCGGTTAATTGGGTATGTGGTGATGCGGAACAATTGCCACTTGCCAGTGATGCAGTTCATTATTTGTTTTCCAGCTTAGCCATTCAGTGGTGTCAAAATTACCCAGCGCTGTTTCAGGAAATAGAACGCGTTTTAGTGTCGGGTGGGGAAGCGCACATCGCAACGCTTGGGCCTCATACACTGTATGAGTTGCGTGAAGCATGGGCCTGTGTTGATTCATTTACCCACGTCAACCAGTTTACGGATCTTCCGGAATTGATTAATGCAATGGCTGCAGCATCCTCGCTTACCTGTGAAGTAAAGGTAGCGAACACAGTGCTTCAGTATGCGGAGCTAAAGCAGTTAACGCATGAGCTCAAAGCATTGGGAGCGCACAATATGAATGCCGGGCAATCTAAAGGCTTAACGGCTCCTCAGCGGCTTAAAGCGTTTAAGCATGCGTACGAACAGCAGCGTAATGAGCACGGTTTTTTACCGGCAACCTATGAAGTTTATTATCTAACCTTAAGGAAGCCGTGATGGCAAAACGACATTTTTTTGTGACAGGAACCGATACAGATGCCGGTAAAACCTGTGTATCCACGGGGCTATTAGTTAAAGCGAATCAACAAGGCTTACGCACGATAGGTCTTAAGCCCGTATCGGCGGGATGTGAAGATACAGAACAAGGCTTAGCTAATGATGACGCACTCAAATTACAAGCGGCGGCGACTCAGGTATTAAGTTATCCAGAAATAAATCCTTTCGCTTTCGAGCCGCCTATAGCCCCGCATATAGCAGCCGAACAAGCAGGGCGAAAGCTCAGTGCAGATCGGATAGCGGCCATGTGCCGCGGTTCTATGATGCATCCGTGTGATTTTTTACTCATAGAAGGTGCTGGTGGTTGGCGAGTCCCACTGAATGCGCGCGAAACGTTTGCCGATATACCTCGGTTATTAAATATGCCAGTCATTTTAGTCGTAGGCATGAAGCTTGGGTGTATTAATCATGCACTCTTAACGGCAGAGGCCATTGTGCGGGATGGTTGCCAACTGGTGGGGTGGGTTGCTAATACGATTGACCCACATATGAGCTGCTTTGATGAAAACCTAGCAACATTAACGGCTAAATTTAATGCTCCTTTATTAGGTGTGGTTCCTCATTTGAGTGATGTAACTCCAGAAGGCGTGGCTGAGCATTTAGATATCAAAGCGCTGCTAGACTGATGAGTTAATGCTATAAGTTGGATGTTTATTGATCAGAACTTGAAAAGATTGCATGTTCATCGGCTAGTAAACTGGCGTATGTTGCCTACACTTATTTTGGTAGGCGTGTTTAGAGTTAGTCTTTAAAGCGCATTGATGATTTCTAACATTGATAACTTCTAAATAGTAGCAAGGAGCGGCAGATGAATATCTCAAATGCTCTACAAACGGGTCTGATCGGCTTAAATCGTAATCTCGATAACAACCTTAAAGCCTCGGGTGATCAACAAGGTACAGGTCAAGTGGCCGTTGCAGAAATGGCATCCGGGCGTGATGTTGATAATGCTGTTCAACAAACCACAGTGACCCCAACTACAGAAGCGGCAACCACCAAGGTGGTAACTGATGCTTCTGAAGTTTTGGGTACCAATATCGATGTGCGCGCGTAACCGCCTAAGTGTCATAAAAACGGTTCAGCGGGTGGCATTATGATGATCACACAGGTGTCGTCTTCCATCACCTTATCCGCTTCGGCGACAAAGCGCCCAGACGCTGATTCGGTGTCGAATTCGCTCAGCAGCCAGAAAAACGAGGCGTTGGGCAAACCTGTAACTCCTCATTCCATTTCAGGTGTTCCTGAATCGGGAGCGAGTGACTCTTCAACTGCCGCTTCTGGTGCGGAATCCGTTAACCAAGTTCAAGGTAGCGCTGCGGTCACTAATGAAAGTACCGAGGCGGACCTGCAAATCGAAGCCGAGATAAAAGCACTTGCAGAGCGTGATCGCGAAGTCCGAACGCATGAGCAAATACATGCATCGATTGGGGGGAAGCATGCATCATCCCCTTCGTATAGCTACGAACGAGGTCCAGATGGGCAACAATATGCGGTTGAAGGTGAAGTGCGGATCGATACTTCCCCCGTGGCTGATGATCCGCAAGCAACATTAGAAAAAGCCGAGGTTATTATGCGTGCGGCACTGTCAGTAGCTGAGCCATCTACGGCTGATCGACAAGTGGCAGCAGACGCAAGGGCCATGGCGGCAGAAGCGCGTGCTGAGATACTCCGAATAGAATCTAACGAACAAGGGACTGAAGCTGCAAAAGAGCCAGACGATGAAGCTGTTTCAGAAGTGGAGCAAGAAAAAGCACAGCAAGATGAAGACATGGCTGATGCACTAAACGAAGCTCAGCAACAACAAAACGAAGTGCAAACCAGTGTTGCTGAGCAGTTCCAAGCTTTTAACGAGCGCCTCAACGACATAAATATGGCGATGCGACGAATGAACTCAGTGTTAGTAGAAACGGGCGCTTTTTCTAAATTGTTCCCCGAAGGTTCCGTAATCGACAAGTCGGTCTGAGTACCATGCTTGATTTATTCCTTACTTAAAAAGCTCATTACCATCCGCGAAAATGCCACGGCTTTTTCTGCATGAGGCCAGTGGCCTGCTCCTTGGATGATTTTGAAACTCGCCTTTGGAAAAAAGCCCATAATAGCCGCTTGGTACTCGGCAATGAGGTAGTCTGAATTAGCCCCTTTGATGAATAGCGTGTCCTTTGTAAACTGGGCGCCAGCTAATGCTGTAGGGGCTTTGCTTATTTCATCATACTGTTGAGTTAACACGGGTAGGTTCATACGCCAAGCAAACTGTTTCTCACTATTTCGGTATAGATTCTTTAGTAAGAAAGCGCGAACACCTATATCACTAATAAAGTGAGCTAATGAGGCGTCGGCATCTGAACGAGATTTTATGTTAGGCAAGTCTAGGGTGTTTAAACCTTTAAGCACATCATCATGATGGCGTTCGTAATGTACAGGTGCGATATCAACAATGATTAGCTGCTGAATGCGTTCAGCGTGGTTTAATGCCATTTGCATAGCAACTTTACCGCCCATTGAGTGGCCCATCAATTTAGCAGTCTTTAAGCCAAGATCATCCATTAGCTCAATAACATCGTCTGCCATGACGGAGTAGTTCATCTCATCACTGTGAGGGCTACGACCATGGTTACGAAGATCCACAGCAATAACGTTAAACGATTCACTAAGCGTCTTGATCTGGCTCCCCCAATTTTCTAACGTCCCAAATAAGCCATGCAAGATAATGAGTGGTTGGCCGTTACCGAGAGTTTGATAGTGTAGTTTCATCGATAAAATCCTTCATGGCGAGCAAGGTTGAGAGGCTAAGATAAGCGCGAGATAGATTGCAGAACTGATTGGAAGAACCTAACCCAGATTTTTAACGCCTAGGTTAGGTCGTGGCACGGCTTACAGAATGTCGAGTAACTCAACATCAAAAACCAAAGTAGCGTATGGAGGAATGCCACCTGGTGAGCCTTGAGCGCCATAAGCTAAATCAAAAGGAATGGTTAAGCGCCACTTAGCACCTACATTCATCAATTGAAGTGCTTCTGTCCAGCCTGCAATAACACCGCCTACTGGGAACTCAGCAGGTTGGCCGCGATCAACAGAACTATCGAAAATTTTGCCATCGGTAAAGGTGCCGTGGTAATGCACACGTACTTTAGAATCGGCTGTTGGTTTTGCTGATGTCGCATCGCCAGCTTCTACCACTTCGTATTGTAAACCTGACTCGGTAACAGTAACGCCTTCACGCTTAGCGTTGTCAGCTAGGAATGCGGCGCCGGCTGCGCTCGCTTCTTTGGCTTGTGCTTCACGTTCCGCTTGAATGCGTTTATTTAGCTCATCAAACGCGGCTTGGATATCAGCCACTTCAACTGCCAATGCTTCGCCGTTGTAAGCATCTTTAATACCAGCAGCAACGGCATTAAGATCGATACCTTCAAAACCGTTTTGAGCGAGCTGATCGCCCATTTGGCGACCAATGCCATAGCTGGCGTGCTGCTCCATTGTTTCAAACTTTAATTCAGACATTAATTAACTCTTAACACTAGTAAATGAGCGGGAAATCGTACCACAGGATATGGCTTAATGCTCCTTGACGAAGAGTAAAGGATCGACACGTGTATTGTTTAAGCTAACACTCCAATGCAAGTGCGGACCCGTAACCCGCCCTGTTTTACCGATCAAGCCAAGGTTGTCGAGCGTATTAACCTTATCGCCGACCTTGACGTTGATTTTGCTCATGTGGCAATACATAGTCGTGAGGCCGTTTCCGTGATCTAAAATAACGGTATTGCCATTAAAAAAATAGTTCCCGACCGCCGTAACTACTCCAGGCGCCGGTGCCCAAATTGGGTCGCCCTGAGGCGCAGCAATATCTAAACCGCTATGTGGGTTGCGGGCTTGATTGTTGTAAAAACGCTTCAAACCAAAGGGGCTACTAAACCGGCCTTTAGCAGGCAAAATAAATTCGGTAATGGGGTTAGCGTCACGCCATGCTGTAAATGCGGCTGTCATTTCCGCTTTTTCTACCTTCCAGCGTTCCACTTGAGCTGGGTCTGGATTAACGTGCTTTTTGTTCTTAATCGTCAGATATTGTGCTTTGTATTCTTTAGGCTCCACTGAAAAATAATAGTCTTTGCCGTTTGCTACCATGTGTTGGGAGTCAGCTGGTTTTATGTTGAGTGGTAGCCCTATGACGGCCGCCCAAGGCGCTTTGTTCTGCAAATACGTGCCTTGGGTTGGTGTAACCATCACCCGGTGGCTTCGGTACCAGGCATTCGGTCGTTTATTCATGTCGGTGCCTTCTAGTGGAATAATCGCAATTCCACCTGGGGTGCGTGACTCTTCAGGCAAACTGGCTGCTGAAGCCGTAGCAATAAGAGCGGCAGCACTTAGCATCCAAACTTTGACTGAAAAACGTAATCCTGAAAGCAGGGTGATCATGATGGTTCCTTATCGTTGCGTACTGTGTTTGCAGGTGAATTCAGATTGTGTGAAGTTGTTATTGCTTCATCACTATTTATCGATTCTTGAGAGTTAATTGTTTCAACACGGCAAATAAGGTTGCCATGGCGTAAACGGTTAATCACTTGATCGCCAATTTTAACGTCATTAGCATGGGTGATGACTGGCCCGTTCGCTACACCGGAGGGTGAACGCTTGTCGACGTCTACCGCTTGCACAATGGCATAGCCACGCTCCAAAGTAGCTAAAGGGTTTACCGCATTTAGCCGGGTGAGTAAATTTCCCAGTTGATAGCGCTGACGATCCGTTTGGTTAACCATAGCTCGACGGAGTTTTTCGTCAGCTCGGTTTAAACGTTCACGCATGTGTTCTATTTGACGCGCTGGATGATGACGCTCGAGTTGACGGGCCGCTATGTCTGTTTGGTATCGTGCTTTGGTGAGCTGCTTTTGTATCAGCGCATGGAGACGCTTTTCGGCAAAATCGAGTCGGCTGCGCTGCTCCCTTAAACGCTCACCAGGGTGACGCAAGCGTTTTTTCAGAGCGTTGAGGTGATCTTGGCGTTGATTGAGCGATATGCGTAGTTGCCTTTCGAGGCGCGCACTGAGCCTGTCTATTTGGATGCGCAGCGCATCTTGATCCGGGCTGATCAGCTCGGCAGCCGCTGAAGGGGTAGGAGCGCGTAGATCCGCTACTAAATCAGAAATCGAAAAGTCTACTTCATGCCCGACAGCACTAATGATAGGAATAGGGCAATCGAAGATGGCACGGGCGAGCGCTTCGTCATTGAAAGGCCATAAGTCTTCTAGAGAGCCTCCACCGCGGCCAATAATAATTAAGTCAGCCGTTTGGTGATGAATAGCAGCCTGAAGTGCTTGGATTAATTGTTGAGGGGCTTCACTACCTTGCACTACAGATGGATAAATAGTGATGGGTAAACTAGGGAAGCGCCGTTTTAACACGCTTAATATATCGTGCACGGCCGCACCGGTTGGAGAGGTGATCACCGCCAAATGGTTTGGGTGCGCGGGGATACTTTTTTTGTGAGCCGAGCTAAAAAGCCCCTCCGAAGATAACTTGGCTTTTAAGGCCTCAAAGGCTTGCTGTAGTTTACCTTCGCCGTCGGATTCCATTGAATCAACAATGAGCTGGAAGTCTCCACGGCCTTCGTACAGGCTAACTTTACCTGTGATGATGACTTGATCGCCTTCCTTAGGCGAAAAACGCACACTCATATTGCGATTACGAAACATGGCGCAGCGAACCTGTGCACGGTCATCTTTGAGTGTGAAATACCAATGGCCAGATGCAGGGCGGGAAAAGCTAGATAGCTCGCCAAGCACTCGGATCTGGAAAAAGGATGATTCTAACAATGACTTAGCTTCACGGTTGAGCTGCGAGACAGTCAGTGCAGTTTTTTGACGATTAATTGTACTTTGCATGAAGCTATCTTAAACCAAGCATACAAACGGAGCTATGAGATTAGTAGCCAAATGGTAGACGTTAAGTAGAGAAACCTTGTCTATTCAATACTTGTCGATTATGTGAAGGGTGTTAATCTGGCTGAGTAAATAGGAGACCTCAATGTGAATTACAAACGTCTAGAAACTTTTATTCGGGTAGCTAAGTTAGGTAACTTTCGCAAAGCGGCGGAGTTGATGCATACAACGCAACCAGCAATTTCCGCTCGCATCTCAGCACTTGAATCAGAGCTTGGCGTTAAGCTTTTTACACGGGAAGGAGGTTCTAGTCCGATAGCGCTCACTCCAAAAGGAAAAGAGTTACTGCCTTATATCGAAAAGATTCTGTATCAATCTGAGCAGCTGCGCCGTCGAGCAGAGGTTTCAACAGCCTATTCAGGGCTATTGCGTTTGGGAGTATCAGAAACAATCGTCAATACGTGGCTTCCCGCTTTTTTGGCAAAAATACACACCGATATGCCCAAGCTTGATGTAGAGCTAACCGTTGATGTAACCAGTTCGATTGCTGCGGGAATTAAGGATCACTCGATTGATTTAGGCTTATTAATGGGGCCTATATCTGAACCCAATATTGTTAATTTAGACTTGTGTACGTATACCTTGTCTTGGGTGGCAAGCCCGCAATTAAAACTACCTCGTCGTCTGCTTTATTTGGAAGAGTTAGCTCAGTGGCCCATTATTACGTATGCTCGAAACACCAAGCCCTACGCAGAAATTAATCAAAGGTTTCGTAGTTTAGAGGGGCCATCAGCACGCTTTTTTGCTTCGGCATCACTCGCGGCATGTCGAAGCTTAACCATTGATGCCGTAGGTGTTGCTACCCTCCCAGATATTTTAATTACCAAAGAGCTGGCCGCAGGAGAGCTCCATAAAATTCGTTCTATTTGGCTGCCTAGCGCCTTGAAATTTACCGCGTCTTACTCGGATGATGTGTTTAACCCAGTGGCTGAAAAAGCAGCAGAAATAGCGGTCGAGATAGCGGAGCTTTATAAAGAATCCTAATGTTTGATAAAAATAATTGATCAAATAGCCCAAAAAAACACGATTAGACTTTTTATGGCGTCAACTCTTAATCTCTATAAGCAAGGAAGTGAACACATTATTTAGGAAACCTATATGTCTCAGTCGGTCACACCATTATTGCAACAAACTGCTGATTTGCGATTGTCCATTCGCCAAGGGGAGCACCGAGGGCCAACCAGCGGTTTAGCAACCGGCGCTATGCAAGGCAACGTAGTTATCCTTCCTGCGGATTACGCCAATGAATTTTTACTTTACTGCCAGTCTAATCCTGTTTCTTGCCCTCTGATTGGCGTCTCCGAAATGGGGAACTATGCGCTCCCTTCGTTGGGGGCTGATATCGATATGCGCTTTGACCTTCCCGAGTATTATATCTATCGAGACGGTGAAAAAGTTGAGAGTCGTGAAAGCATAGAAGACCTATGGCAAGACAACTTTATTGTTTTTGTTTTGGGGTGCTCTTTTTCATTTGAACATGCGTTGACTCAAGCGGGTTTGACACCGCGCAACATTGAGCAAAGTGTGAACGTTTCAATGTATGAAACTAGTATCCCTACGGTCCCAGCTGGCCGCTTTTTTGGCAATACAGTGGTCACAATGCGACCTTATGTGCCTAAAGATGCAATTCGTGCTATCCAAATTACCACCCGATTTCCCAAGGCGCATGGTGCGCCCTTACATTTCGGGGATCCAACCCTTATCGGTATCAACAATTTAGCCGCCCCAGACTTTGGTGACCCTGTAGCGATACGCGAGGGAGAGACGCCAGTTTTTTGGGCCTGCGGTGTAACGCCTCAGCTGGCTATCCGAAATGCCAAACCCCCACTGTGTATTACGCATGCTCCCGGAAAAATGCTGGTGACGGATGTTCTCGATACTGATTTGGCGGTGTTTTAAGTTTTTGCTTTACCATGCCTAAGCCTTGGTGAGGGTGTGGTGTATCTCAATAACCAACAATAAGACAACCACTCCACAGGAATAGGACAGGATCAATGAAAAAACTCACTTCGGCTCTTGTGTTTAGTAGCTTGCTTTCCACCTCCGCTTTCGCTGATAAATGGCACATGCCAACGCCTTATGGGGATGGGAATTTACCCACTCAAATAGCGTATAGTTTTGCTGCAGAGATAAAAGAAAAAACCGGTGGAGATCTGGACATTACTGTTCACTCTGGAGGTTCGCTAGTTAAACACACTGAAATTCCCAAAGCTGTGAAGTCTGGCCAAGTACAGATGGGGGAAGTGTTTATGGGGATTTTAGGTAATGAAGACCCTATTTTTAAACATGACAATATCCCTTTTTTAGCAACATCATACGATGAAGCGAAGCAGCTGTGGGAGGCGGCAAAACCGGCGGTAGAAAAGCAATTAGATAAGAGTGGTATGAAGTTGCTTTATACAGTGGCTTGGCCAGCTCAAAGCTTGTACACCGAAATGCCAGTAGAGCAACTGAGCGATCTATCTGGCGCTAAAATGCGTGCTTACAGCCCGTCCACGTCTCGGTTAGCGGATTTAATGGGAACAACTCCCACCACAATTCAGGTGCCTGATATCCCACAAGCATTTAGTACCGGAATTATCCAAGCGATGATTACCTCCCCATCGACAGGTGTAGATAGCCAAGCATGGGATTACGTTAACTATTACACCGACGTGAAAGCATGGATTCCAAAAAATATTGTGGTCGTGAATAAGCGGGCTTTTGGTCGGTTGGATAAAGAAACTAAACGTATTGTTTTAGAAGCGGCTAAGCATGCCCAAGAGCAGAGCTGGAGCAAAGTCGCTGAGCGTGCAGATAAGGATACAGCCTTATTGGTTGAAAATGGCATGAACGTTAGTGAGCCTTCTGAAAAATTAATCAGTGAACTGCAAACCATTGGCGAAACGATGATCTCTGAGTGGAAAGCCGAAGACCCTAAAGAGGTGGGTGCTATTTTAGATCGCTATAATCCGTAAACAGTCTGCCTCCTCTTTGAGGAGGCGGCTTCCCGCCAAGAGTACACGCTATGAAAAATTTTAAGAACATTGGTTATCAATTGTGTGGCTGGCTGTCAGGGCTGTGTATTGTCATCATTACTTTATTACTACTGGCTCAAATAGTAGGACGCTTGTTTGGTTTTATCGTGCCGTCTGCTGAAGATTTTGCCGGTTTTGCTCTCGCATCATCTACTTTTTTAGGGCTTGCATATACTTTTCGAGAAGGAGGGCACATTCGCGTTACCTTGGTTATACAACGCTTTGCCGTTGGCCCTCGTAAAGTTCAAGAAGCTATTATTCTGACTCTCAGTTTAGTGTTATCCATTTTTGTAGCGTACGCCTGCTGCTATATGGTCTACGAGTCATATATTTATGATGAAGTCTCATACGGATATGTTCCCGTTGCTTTGTGGATTCCTCAGCTGTCAGTTGCTATCGGTGCTATCGCTCTGGCACTCGCTGTTTTTGATGCTTGGTTCAGCGCCATTCGTGGTCGCACTCCAGAATATATAACCCACGAAAACGAACTTTCGTTAGAGGAGTGACATCATGGATTTAACCGTTATTTCAATTATTTTGGCACTGACCATGCTGGTGATGCTTGCTTTTGGCGTCTGGGTTTCGTTTACCTTAATCATTGTGGGTGGTATTGGCTTAGTTCTATCCGAAAACTATCAAGTAGGGTTGTTGTTTTCGACGTCAGCTTGGGGAGCTAGCACAGCATGGTCTTTAACGGCCTTGCCACTATTTATATGGATGGGCGAAGTACTCTTTCGGACTCGGCTTTCGGAAGACCTATTCAAGGGATTATCTCCGTGGTTATCCTCAGTGCCGGGCCGATTGTTACATGTCAATATTTTGAGCTGTGGTATTTTTGCCGCCGTTTCAGGCTCTTCAGCGGCAACCGCCGCGACGATCGGGCGAATGACACTGCCTGAATTAAAAAAACAAGGCTACAGCGAGCGGATGGCTATCGGAACGCTTGCTGGCTCAGGTACGTTGGGTTTGTTGATACCACCTTCAATTATATTGATTGTTTATGGTGTTGCTGCTGATGTTTCAATTGCTCGTTTGTTTATTGCAGGAGCGTTGCCAGGGTTATTACTTGTCTCCCTTTTTATGGGCTTTACCATGATTTGGGGCATGATGCATAAAGATGAGTTGCCGCAAACGACTCGCGAATCGGCCAGTTTGCGTGTGCGTATTAAAGCGCTAAAGCAACTGCTTCCGGTGATGGGGTTGATTGGCTTTGTTCTAGGCTCAATTTATGGTGGTTTAACCACACCCACTGAAGCGGCTGCGATAGGTGTTACGGGAGCGTTGGTGATCGCCGCTTTGACGGGTTCTTTGAATATGGCCAGCTTCATGGATAGTCTGCTAGGAGCCGTTAAAAGCTCATGCATGATTACCTTTATTCTTATTGGCGCGCATTTTCTGACACTGGCTATGGGGTTCTTAGGCATACCAAAAGAGCTGGCTGCTTGGATTGGTAGCTATGATTTAACGGCAACCGAGCTAATTCTTTATTTGACGGTTTTATTTGTCGTTTTAGGGTGTTTTCTGGATGGTATTTCCGTTGTTGTTCTGACAGTTGCCGTTGTACTGCCCATCGTCCAAGCGGCTGGGATCGATCTGCTATGGTTTGGGATATTCATTGTCTTGGTCGTAGAAATGTCGCAAATTACGCCGCCAGTTGGCTTTAATTTATTTGTGATTCAAGGACTGACCGGCAAAAATATTCTCTATGTAGCGCGTGCTGCCTTGCCTTTCTTTTTGCTAATCGCATTAGCCATCGTGTTGGTTACTTTGTTTCCTGGGATCGTAACGTATCTCCCAACCACAATGTCTCAATAATCAGAGGAGTTTAAGATGAAGTTAAATTGTGACATGGGTGAGGCTTTTGGTAATTGGACAATGGGGTTGGATGAACAAATTATGCCCTTTGTTGATCAAGCCAACATAGCGTGCGGATTTCATGCTTCGGACCCTTTAACCATGAGCAAAACAGTCGCCTTGGCTAAGCAACACAATGTAACCATAGGTGCACACCCGGCCTACCCAGACTTAGTTGGGTTTGGGCGTCGTAACATGGATATCGCACCAGAGGAGCTCAAGGCGATTATTCAGTACCAAGTAGCTGCTCTACAGGGTATCTGCGCCGCTCAAGGAGTAAAAGTAACCTATGTTAAGCCTCATGGGGCTCTATATAACACTATGATGAAAGACTTCGGTGTTTTAGAGACGGTTATGCAATCGGTGAGTGAATTAGATAGCTCTTTAGTGCTCATGGTGATGGCAGTTCCCGAAGCTGATGAAGTTAAAATGCTGGCTCAAAAGTATCAACTGACCTTATGGTTCGAGGCCTTTTCAGACCGTTTGTATACGGATGAAGGACGATTAACACCCCGCAAGCAGCCCAATGCTGTGCATCAAAGCTTTGATCGCATCGAGCAACAAGTGGTCGAGTTAAGTGAGCAAGGAACCCTAACAACAGAAACGGGCAAACACCTGGCGGTGCATGCCGATACTATTTGTGTGCATGGTGATGGCGCTCATGCTTTAGAAGCCGTTAAGCGTATCCGTACCGTAGTGAATGATGTAGCTGGTAGGTTGCGTAACTAATGAGCGAGCTCTTTTATAACCGTCCTCAGGTAGACTTAGTGAGTGAGAGTGCTTGCTTGTTGAGGTTTTCTGATGCCGTCAATAATGAAACAGCTGACCGAATTAGCATTGTGGCAAAAGCCTTACGAGAGCTGCCCGGTATCGTTGATCTGATACCGTCATACACCACGTTGTTAACTGTTTTTGATGCTGATCATTATGATCGTTTTGCTATCGTAGCGCGGATCAGACAACTGATTGAGCAGCTTGATTATGATGAAAAACAGCTGTCCGCTGTGCGCGAAGTCGTTATTCCTGTTTACTATGGGCCTGAAGTGGGGCCCGATTTAGACGAAGTAGCTCAGCACTGTCGGTTATCTGTAAATGAGATTATATCTTTGCACAGTGACACGTCTTATCGAGCTTACGCTATCGGGTTTACCCCCGGCTTTGCTTTTTTGGGCAACACCCCCGAAGTACTGCATGTGCCGCGCAAAAATACTCCGCGTTTAAAAGTGCCGTTAGGCAGTGTAGCGATTGCAGAGCGACAAACTGCCGTCTATCCCAGTGTAACACCGGGCGGTTGGCAAATAATTGGCAGAACGCCCGTTACCTTGGTTGATTGGAGCAGTGAAAGCTTAGCGTTAATACAAGGGGGTGATACTGTTCGGTTTACCCCTATATCTCGCGCTGAATTCATTGCTATGGGGGGGACGTTAGATGGCTTTTAATGTGATTAAGCCTGGGATATTAGCGTTGGTTCAAGATCTAGGCCGTCATGGTTATCAACATCTTGGTGTAACCACGGGAGGGCCAATGGATGAGTTGGCATTTCGGTGGGCGAATGCGCTGCTTGATAATAACGAAAACGCGGCTCAAATTGAGATCACATTTGGCATGTTAACGCTTGAAGCGCAGGCGGCAACCAGTATAGCGCTCACCGGCGCTGATCTTGGAGCAACCTTAAATGGCTGCACTATATACCCGTGGCAAACGTACGCAGTAAAAAAGGGAGATGTACTCTCTTTTAAACAGGCTAATTATGGCTTGCGAGCGTATCTTGCTGTGAAAGGTGGTTTACAAGTAGCGCCCGTGTTAGGGAGCTGTGCAACCGTATTGAGGGAGAAGTTAGGGGGCGTTCGCGGAAACGGAGAAAAGCTTCAACAGGGTGACATCATTCCGTATCAGGCTACACATACCCACCGTTCACGCAGTGTGCCTCGTTTGGCAATACCTGATTACACGAGCTTAGATATCCCATTAGTGATGGGCTATCAATCTAACTACTTTTCAGGGTTGGATAGAGCCAACTTCTTCGGCAGCGAATTTACAATTACACCGCAAAGTGACCGTATGGGATATCGCCTCAATGGTCGGCCGATTTTGAGTAATCAACAAGGAATTGTTTCGGAAGGTATAGCATACGGTGCTGTCCAAATCCCTAATGATGGGCAGCCCATTGTATTGTTGCGAGACCGTCAAACTATTGGAGGCTATCCCAAAATGGGCTGTGTGACCGGCTTTGGAGGGGGATTGTTGGCTCAAAAAAAGCCGGGCGATTCATTGAGATTTCAGAGCGTGTCTATTGACCAGGCCGAGCAAAAGCGCCATTTGGATTTGGCGCGCATTGCCCAATGGCGTTAACGGTATTGTTAAAACGCCTAGCGGCTTTAGCTTGCTGCTAGGTGTTTTTTTGACGTCTGCTACCCTTCCAATCTAATGATTTATTAGCCATTTGCCTGCTTGCAATACCAGACTTAAGCCGTGTGTTTAGTATGAATTTACCGGCTTAGCATAGTGACTGATCTATACTCTCCCTCGAACATAATAATTTTAACGATCATTTTAGTTTCAGATTGTTTGGAGGGCGTGAAATCTGTATAATTCGGGGTTTAAATTTTCCAAGTTACAGGCTGTTAAATCATGTTACGAATCGTTGAAGAAGCACTCACGTTTGATGATGTATTGCTTATGCCGGGTTACTCGGAAGTGCTGCCTAAAGATGTTTCTTTGGCGACGCGTCTTACTAAAAAGATTTCCCTAAATATCCCGCTAGTGTCAGCAGCGATGGATACCGTGACAGAGTCCCGCTTGGCGATTGCAATGGCACAAGAAGGCGGTATTGGCATTATCCACAAAAACTTAAAAGTGGATGAGCAAGCGACTGAAGTTCGTAAAGTTAAAAAATACGAAGCTGGCGTTGTCAGTGATCCAATTACTTGCAGCCCAGAAATGACGGTTGGCGAGCTTCGTCAGATGGCATCGCGTTTAGGCTTTTCTGGTTTTCCTGTTATCGATAGCAATAACGAGCTAGTCGGTATAGTGACTAGCCGCGACATGCGCTTCGAAAACTACCTAGACGCTAAAGTAGAATCGATTATGACGCCTAAAGACCGCCTAGTGACGGTTGAAGAAGGCGTTGATAAAGATAAAGTACGTAATTTGTTACGTAAGCATCGCATCGAAAAAATCTTGGTCGTCGATGATAGCTTCAGCCTTAAAGGCATGATGACGGTTAAAGATATGTACAAAGCAGAGGCTTTTCCCAATGCGGCAAAAGACTCTAAAGGCCGTTTGATTGTTGGCGCCGCTGTAGGTACGGGTCCAGAAACGCCAGAACGTGTTGATGCGTTAGTCAAAGCAGGTGTCGATGTCATTATTGTTGATACGGCACATGGACACTCTAAAGGTGTTATCGACCGCGTACGCTGGGTCAAAGAAACCTACCCAGACGTTCAAGTCATTGGCGGTAATATAGCCACGGCTGAAGCGGCTATCGCGTTAGCTGATGCTGGCGCTGATGGAGTTAAAGTCGGCATCGGTCCTGGTTCAATTTGTACTACACGGATTGTGTCTGGTATTGGTGTGCCACAAATTTCCGCCGTTGCGAACGTAGCAGAAGCGCTTAAAGATCGTGGAGTGCCTCTGATTGCAGATGGCGGTATTCGCTTCTCAGGTGATATCGCTAAAGCGCTTGCAGCGGGTGCTCATGCTATCATGGTTGGTTCTATGCTAGCGGGTACGGATGAAGCACCGGGTGAGGTGGAGTTATTCCAAGGTCGTGCTTACAAATCATACCGAGGTATGGGATCTATCGGCGCGATGGCTCAAAGCAGCGGTTCATCTGACCGTTACTTCCAAGATGCCAATGAAGGTGCAGAGAAACTGGTGCCAGAAGGCATTGAAGGTCGTGTTGCTTGTAAAGGACCAATGGCCGGTGTTATCCATCAGCAAATGGGTGGTGTACGCGCGTCAATGGGTTATACAGGTAGTGCGACTATTGATGAAATGCGTACTAAGCCTCAGTTCGTTCGTATTACTAATGCCGGCATGAACGAAAGCCATGTCCACGACGTTAGCATTACTAAGGAAGCGCCTAACTACCGCGTTGGCTAATATAAATTTTAGCTAACGTTTTACTTAATAAATGGGGTGCTGCCATAGTGCCCCATTTTCGTTTATAGGCTGTCAACAGCCATTCGGTGGAGCCACTGAACATGACAACAGATATTCATGCACAACGTATTCTTATTTTGGACTTCGGTTCTCAATATACGCAATTGATCGCACGTCGCGTGCGCGAGATCGGTGTCTTTAGCGAAATTCGCGCATGGGACATGACTGAAGAAGAGATTCGCGAATTTAATCCCAAAGGGATTATCTTAGCCGGCGGCCCTGAGTCTGTTACCGAGCTAGACTCACCGCGTGCCCCGCAAATCGTTTTTGATCTAGGCGTACCTGTGTTGGGTATCTGCTATGGCATGCAGACCATGGCTGAACAGCTTGGTGGCAAGGTATCAGGCTCCGAGCACCGTGAATTTGGTTATGCGCGTGTACGCTTAGCGGATAGCCCAAGTCGTTTGCTTGAAGGGATCGATGATCATATTGCTAACAACGGTTCACTGTCTTTGGATGTGTGGATGAGTCACGGCGATAAGGTCACAGAGCTGCCGGAAGGTTTCTCTGTTATCGCATCAACCGAATCCGCACCCATCGCTGCAATGTGCCACCCGGCTAAACAACTGTTTGGTGTTCAGTTCCATCCTGAAGTGACGCACACTAAGCAAGGCGGTCGAATTTTAGAGCGATTCATCCGTGAAATCTGTGGTACGGATGCGTTGTGGACAGCGGCTAATATCATTAGTGACCAAATCGAAAAAGTTCGTGAGCAAGTCGGTAATCAGAAAGTTTTATTAGGCTTATCCGGCGGCGTTGACTCTTCGGTTGTTGCTGCGTTACTGCACAAGGCTATTGGCGATCAGTTAACCTGTGTTTTTGTAGATAATGGCCTGCTGCGTAAAAAAGAAGGCGATCAGGTCATGGACATGTTCGCTAAGAACATGGGTGTTAAAGTGATCCGTGCAGACGCTGAAGACATGTTCTTATCGCGTTTGTTAGGTGAAAGTGACCCTGAAACAAAACGTAAAATTATTGGTAACACGTTTATCGAAGTATTCGATGAAGAAGCGACCAAGCTCAAAGACGTTAACTTCCTAGCACAAGGAACAATTTACCCAGACGTTATTGAGTCAGCAGCCGCTAAAACAGGTAAAGCGCATGTGATCAAATCACATCATAACGTCGGTGGATTGCCTGACGATATGAAAATGGACCTTGTTGAGCCGCTACGCGAATTGTTTAAAGACGAAGTCCGTAAGATCGGTTTAGAGCTAGGCTTGCCATACGATATGGTTTACCGTCACCCATTCCCAGGGCCAGGTCTTGGGGTGCGTATCTTAGGTGAAGTGAAAAAAGAATACGCTGACATCTTGCGTGAAGCGGATGCTATCTTCATCGAAGAACTGCACAAAGCGGACTGGTACCATAAAACTAGCCAAGCGTTTGCTGTTTTCTTACCGGTAAAATCAGTAGGTGTTGTTGGTGACGGGCGTCGCTACGAATACGTGATTGCTCTGCGTGCCGTAGAAACGATCGACTTCATGACAGCACGCTGGGCTCACCTGCCTTACGAGTTGTTAGAAACGGTATCAGGCCGAATAATTAATGAAATCGCCCAGGTTTCCCGCGTGACTTACGATGTGTCAAGTAAGCCACCGGCGACTATTGAGTGGGAATAAAGAAACACAGATAGCGCTAATGTAAGCTATGCGTAAACGTTTAAATGCCAGTCAGTTTTGCTGACTGGCATTTTTTATTGGGCAAAAAGCGCAGGTGGCGTTCAATTTGTTGGCGTGGTTAGCTTAGTGGTTGTTTCTAGCGGGTGTGGTGGGAATGTTTGGTGCAGATGGCTAACCCAAAAAGCACTGGGATTAATATTGCTAGTGCTAACAATACATTAAGTGCGCCAGAGGGGGTTCCTGAGTAAGTCCAATAGGCTGCGATTGCCCATGGCGCTGCTGCACGTGCAAGCGACATAGGTGTTAGCATTATTCCATTAATAGTGCCGTAATTGTGCTGGGTTAGCAGTTCTGGAACGGCCATGCCGCGTACTATTGTAAAAATTCCATTTGCGGCTCCATAGAGCACGCACAAACTGGCGAATGTAAAAACTGATGGCGGTGCTTTTAACATGAGTATGGCAATTGGGAAGGAGACGCCTGCCAGCAGACCAAGGTGTTTAATGGAGACATCTTCAAATAATAAGAGTAAAACACGTCCGCCAACTTGGGCTGGCCCAATCAGCGCTATCGCGAATAAGACCGTCTGGGTGTCTGTTGTTAAGGCGCTGAGTAAGGGGTATATGTGGTACGTAAAGCCTGAAAAAAGAGCCATGTAAACGCAGAAAGACGCAGTCAAAAGATAAAATCGTAAGCTGTATAAAATAGGTTTAACGTGTTCTTTATGCTCACTGGCTTCGTTTATTGGTTGTTTGGCTGCGCTAGTGGCGCGAGTAGCCCAGAGATATAGAGGCCCCGCAATTGCTGTATTAATAACGGCAAAGCCAAGCAGTGCGCCACGCCATCCTAACTCATCAATCATAAAGTGTAGTAGTGGCACAAAAACTGTACTTGCAAAACCTGCCCATAAGGTGATGGTTGTTATAGCTGAGCGGGAGCTTTGCGTCTTTAATTGCTGAACAGCTACTGCAAAAGCGGGTTCATACGAGACAGCGGCTTGTAGTATGCCTACTGTTATCACGATGTAGTAAAATGTGACTAATGTTTCCACAAAAGACCAGGCTATCAAGGCAAGTGATGCTGCTAGCGTGGCGCCCACCAGAATAAAGCGACCTTTGCCGTGGTCAATTAGCGCGCCAATAGGGCAGGCGGCTAATGTTGATATTAAAAGACCGAGGGTTGCTGCACCGTACAGGTCGGCTCGGCTCCAGCCCAAATCATTAACCATAGCCTCAGCAATGAGCGGAAAGCTGTAATACAAGGTTCCCCATGATACCAATTGGCCAATACCAAGCGCCGTAATACAGCCTTTTTGCCTCGGTGCTGAGTTTGTTAGAGACAAGAGAGCGCCCAGTGTCGCTTTAGCCGGTCTAAGTGTGCCGGCGTGGCCGTGTTTAAAGCCGTACCTCGCTCAAGACAAGTAGTGAAATTTACGGAGTTACTCCATTTTGGTGTTTGGTGCATACAACATCCTCATATTAATTAAAGGTTGTTAGTAACAACTTATGATTTAAAAAAACCTAAGGGCCTAAACGATTACGCGCCGCTTGGGTGAGTTGTCGGATGAGCGTTAACGCGCCATCGACTATTTCTGGTGGTACATCTTTAATCATTAGCGCTTCCTCTGATACAAGATCTTGGTGGATGGTTTGATAGAGCGCTTCACCTTCCGGTGTAAGTGATAGTTGAACAGCACGTTGATCAGAAGGGTCTGGAGTCTTTAATACATATTTTTTGCGTAATAAAGAATCAACAACACGGCTTGCGGTACTTTTATCTAAATACATTTCGTCTGCTAATGCTTGCAGCCTCAGTGGACCGCGCTTGACGAGTGTCTCAAGAGCATAACATTGAGCGACTGAGACATCGTGGCAGCATATGTAGTCTCTATCGCGAAATTGATGGACACGAATGAGCTGGTTAACGGCTTCGTAAAGTTCTTTTGCGCGTTGTGTGTCAGAAGGCATAGCATTGCTTTTTTAGGTTTTTAGTTGGTATTAACAACTATACGGCTAGGTAGAGCTGCTTGCAATATAGAGCGTGAGTGAATCAAATTCAGTTTTTCATTAGGCTAGGTTCAATTCATTAATGCTTAATGGCCGTGGTGTCTTGGCCTGCCAGTGAAACTTTTTGTGCGTGAGATTCATAGCTATTTAGTGTTTGTTCCATGCTAAAATTCTTGTTTTATCTGGGAATTTTATATGCCACCTAATCCTAATGAGGCTGCTCCCACAACGCTCGAAGATGATGAGCGCTGGATGCGTTATGCGCTAACTTTAGCTGATAAGGCCGCGTTATTAGGGGAGGTGCCCGTTGGGGCAGTTGTAGTTAAAGATGGCAAAGTATTGGGTGAAGGGTGGAATCAGCCAATCAGTGGTCATGATCCAACGGCTCATGCCGAAATAATAGCGCTTCGTGATGCCGCTCAACGTATCAATAACTATCGTTTAGTGGGCGCTGATTTATACGTTACTTTAGAGCCGTGTACCATGTGTGCGGGGGCTATTGTGCATAGTCGTGTTAGGCGTGTGGTTTATGGCGCGGCTGAGCCTAAAGCCGGCGTAATTCAAAGCCAGCAGCAATTTTTAG
This sequence comes from Neptunomonas sp. CHC150, assembly GCF_030397555.1. NCBI lineage: Bacteria > Pseudomonadati > Pseudomonadota > Gammaproteobacteria > Oceanospirillales > Oceanospirillaceae > Neptunomonas > Neptunomonas sp. CHC150. Next base: position 219,127 of record NZ_JAPNXU010000011.1, on the reverse strand, counting down.
ATAATAGCTGGTTAAACTATCGTGTTGCATGGACAGGAGGCGTGTTAGCGCAAGCGTGTGGGCAAACTATTAGTGCGTTTTTTCAGCGTCGGCGTGAAGAAAAGAAACGCGCTAAACAAAAAACGGATAACTAAAGCCGTTTTTAAAACCGCGTTAATTTATGGAGTGCTCTAAAGCGTATCTGGCATATTGTCCAGTAAAATAATACCGTTAGGCGCTGATTGGTTTTCGGCATCTTGTATGGCACGCATGGCCTCTTCGCGGGCTTCTCTGATTTCTTGGATTTGTTTTTCCCACTCTAATAAATCCATATACTTCTGAATATTCTCTACATACTGCACCGGCTCTTGGCCCCGTGCATAACCGTATTTTACCGTTTGGTAGTAACGTTGTTTCGATAACAAAGGTAAGAACTCTTTAACATCTTCCCATTTGTCAGGATCTTTATCTGCACGTTGGGTTAGGATGCGAGCATCTTCTAGATGGCCAAAGCCTATATTGTAGCCGGCGAGTGCGAACCAAGTATGGTCGGGATCCTTGATGCGCTCAGGAATCTTAGCTTTCACGTTAATAAGATACTGGGCGCCACCAAAAATACTCTCGACAGGGTCTGTTCTATCTTCAACGCCTACCTCTTTGGCCGCGGCTTGCGTAAGCATCATAATGCCTTTGACACCCGTGGGGGATACGGCGTCGGCTCGCCAATGTGATTCTTGGTAAGCAATAGCTGCTAAGAACTTCCAGTCAAAATCATAACGAATGGCGGCCTCTTTGAAGTAGGGTTCGAGTGCCGGTAGGCGTGTTTCTAAATCGGATTTAAAGGTAACTGTATCAAAAAAGTTGAGCGGGTTTTCTTTGCTAAAGTATTTGGCTTTGAGTTCGGTAATGAGGACTTTTGTGCTTTCCAAGCCTAGAAACTTATCAACAGACTTTTTAATTGACCCGTCTTGGTTATGCGTTAATACCCAAGCTATGGGGCGGGTGCGGCCAATGACAAACGCATCAGAAAGCCCCGGATAAAAAGAGCTTTGTGATTCATAAACCGTAGAGTCAACGATGGCGTAGTCGACTTCTTCATTAAATACTTTATCGAGAATATCGGTATTAGTTAGCTCGTCTGTCGCTTCCCAGGCTAATTCGGGGAAGCTTTCTTTTAGGCGGCTCAGTTGTTCGGCTTGAATTGAGTTGGCTAGGATCAGTACCTTTTTACCAATTAAGTCTTCAACGCTGACAGGCGCAGGGACACCCTGGCGGACGCGATAAATGACTGTGGAGGCGCTTTCAGAATACGGTCGGGAAAAATCATACTTAGATTCACGTATATCTGAAACGGTAATGCCAGCGGCCGCTATGTGTGCATCACGGTTTTCGACGGCTTCGAATAGCCCTTTAATATCATTAGGGACAATAATATCCAATGTAACATCGAGATAGTTGGCATAAGCTTGCGCCAATTCGTACTCAAAACCTGCGGGTCCATCGGTATCAATAAAGTAGGAGTTTGGGGTGTTTCGTGTGGCAACACGCAGTACCCCTTTGTCTTGAATGACCTGAAGTTGTGACTTCGCGTTATAGCTCACCAATGCCGGTAAGCTGAGAATGACAATCAGCGTCAGCAGGTGGAGAACATCTATTCGTTTTTTTAGTGTTCTTTTTTTCAGAGAAAATAACATACGGTCGTTTCTGGTACTCAAGGGCTAAATTCGGCTAAAATAGCGGCTTAATTTTCCTATCGTTTTTGGCTCATTCAAGAGGCTTGAGATCACATGCTAGTAATGCGTGGAGCGCCAGCTCTATCCGCCTTCCGTCACGATAAACTTTTGTCTGCATTGCAGGCTGTAATACCAACAGTTACAGATGTTTATGGTGAATTCTATCACTTCGCTGATATCTCAGAACCCCTGACCGAAGAGGAGCAATCAGTATTAACACGCATCCTCAAGTACGGTCCGAAGTCGGAGGTAAAAGAGCCTGCTGGTTTACTCCAGCTGGTGGTTCCCCGTCCCGGTACTATCTCACCTTGGTCAAGCAAGGCTACAGATATTGCCAGAAATTGTGGTCTTGGCAAAGTTAATCGTCTCGAGCGTGGTATCGCTTATTCGATTGAAAGCGAAAAAGAGTTAACGGCGGAGCACATTAAACTAGCTTGCGCTTTACTGTTTGACCGCATGGTAGAGGCTGTTTTTCCGGATATAGATTCGGCGCAGCAATTATTTGTTCATACAGATCCCAAGCCACTTAGCACGGTAGCTATTCTATCTGGCGGTCGTGATGCGCTTGTGGCCGCTAACAGCGAGTTAGGCCTAGCGTTGGCAGATGATGAAATTGATTATCTTGTTGAAAGCTTTAAAGAGCTAGGTCGTGACCCGGTAGACGTTGAGCTGATGATGTTTGCGCAAGCTAACTCAGAGCACTGCCGTCATAAGATTTTTAATGCTTCGTGGGATATTGATGGCGAAGCACAAGAAAAATCATTGTTCGCTATGATTCGTAACACCAATGAATTGGGTGGCGAGAATGTGTTATCAGCTTATAAAGATAACGCCGCTGTTATAGCAGGTAGCAAAGCAGGCCGCTTTTATCCGCAGCCGGGCAGTGCTGAATATCAAGCGCAACAAGAAAATATCCATATTCTCTGTAAAGTTGAGACGCATAACCACCCTACGGCTATTGCACCGCACCCAGGTGCGGCTACAGGCTCGGGTGGTGAGATTCGTGATGAAGGTGCAACTGGGCGTGGTGGTAAGCCAAAAGCCGGTTTATCTGGTTTTACTGTCTCCGACTTGAATATTCCCGGCTTTGAACAGCCGTGGGAATCGAAATATGGTAAGCCTGAGCGTATTGTAACGGCGCTGGACATTATGATCGAAGGTCCTATTGGGGGAGCCGCGTTTAATAACGAGTTTGGTCGACCTAACTTAACGGGTTATTTCCGTACTTTCGAGCAGCGTGTAAACGGAGCCGCTGGGGAAGAAGTACGTGGCTATCATAAGCCGATCATGATCGCTGGTGGTATGGGTAACATTCGTGAAGATCATGTCGAAAAAGACGAGATAACGGTAGGCGCTAAGCTAATCTGCTTGGGCGGCCCAGCTATGTTGATCGGCTTAGGTGGTGGTGCTGCTTCTTCTATGTCGTCGGGCAGTTCATCAGAAAATCTAGATTTTGCATCGGTTCAGCGTGGTAATCCAGAGCTTGAGCGTCGATGCCAAGAAGTGATCGATCGCTGCTGGCAGCTAGGTGACGAGAACCCGATTGCGTTTATTCATGACGTGGGTGCGGGTGGTTTATCAAACGCTTTCCCTGAGTTGGTTAAAGATGGTGGTCGTGGTGGTGATTTTGGCCTACGCAACATCAATAACGATGAGCCCGGAATGTCTCCTCTGGAGATTTGGTGTAATGAAGCGCAAGAGCGTTATGTGCTGGCCGTTAACCCTGTCGATTTAGCGCGTTTCGAAGAGTTATGTAAGCGTGAGCGCTGCCCTTATGCGGTAGTGGGTGAAGCAACTGAAGAACATCATTTGACATTGGGTGATACGCACTTCGAGAACAAGCCGGTCGATCTACCGATGAGCGTTCTCTTTGGCAAGCCACCCAAAATGCACCGTTCTATTGAGCGAGCCGAATATCAAGTAGCCGAGTTCAATACCGATTCTATCGATTTAGAAGATGCCGTAGAACGTGTACTTAAATTACCGTCAGTCGCGTCTAAATCTTTCTTAATCACCATTGGTGACCGCTCCATAACAGGGCAGGTTGCTCGTGATCAAATGGTAGGGCCTTGGCAGGTTCCTGTTGCAGACTGTGCTGTTACAACAGCCGCTTATGATACCTACGCGGGTGAAGCGATGGCGATGGGTGAGCGCACGCCGCTTGCTTTAGTTGATGGCCCAGCTTCTGGTCGTATGGCGGTCGGTGAAGTGATTACCAATATGGCATGTGCGCCTATCGCAGATATAACGGATATTAAGTTATCCGCTAACTGGATGTGTGCGGCCGGTCATCCGGGCGAAGACGAAAAGCTATACGATACCGTTAAAGCTGTTGGTATGGAGCTGTGCCCAGAGTTAGGTATTACTATTCCTGTGGGCAAAGATTCCATGTCCATGCGTACGGTTTGGCAAGATGGAGATGAAGAGAAGAGCGTGACGGCGCCTATGTCGCTCATTATCTCTGGTTTTGCGCCGGTTACGGATACACGCAAAGCATTAACGCCACAGTTACGCACAGATATGGGCGAAACAGACCTGATTTTGCTAGACCTTGGTAATGGTCAGAACCGTTTGGGGTTATCGGCTTTAGCTCAGGTTTATAATGAAGTGGGTCAAGACGTTCCTAATGTCGATAATGCCGATCAGTTGGCTGCTTTCTTTGCTGCAATTCAGGAGCTTAATAATCAAGGCATGCTGCTGGCGTATCATGACCGCTCTGATGGTGGCTTGTTCACCACGTTAGTTGAGATGGCGTTTGCTGGCCACGTCGGTATTGATGTTAATCTTGATATGGTTGCTGAGGATAAATCAGAGTGGTTGGCTGGTTTGTTTAATGAAGAGCTTGGGGCTGTTATCCAAGTAAAACGCTCACAAACCGAAGAGATCTTAGTTGAACTCAATGCTGCAGGCTTAGGCGAGATAGCATCGGTGATTGGAGCGCCAAACCTCGATGACTCTATTTGTCTGCATTTTGATGAAGAAGAAATCTACAGTGCTTCGCGTGTTCAGCTGCAGCGGTGGTGGTCAGAAACCTCTTACCGTGTACAAGCGATGCGGGATAACTCTGAATGTGCGTTGCAAGAATTTGATCGCTTATTAGATAAAGAAGATCCGGGTCTGCAGCCGACACTGACTTTTGATATCAATGAGGATGTAGCCGCTAGCTTGATTGCTTCGGGGAATCGTCCTCGCGTAGCGATTTTGCGTGAGCAAGGCGTAAATGGCCAAGTGGAAATGGCTGCGGCGTTTGATCGCGCAGGATTTACTGCCGTAGATGTCCATATGAGTGATATTTTAGAAGGTCGTATCAGCTTGGCTGACTTTAAAGGCTTGGTAGCTTGCGGCGGTTTCTCATACGGTGATGTCTTAGGTGCTGGTGAAGGTTGGGCTAAGTCTATCTTGTTCAACACTCGGGCGCGTGAAGAATTTAGCGCATTCTTTAAACGAGAAGATACGTTTACGCTGGGTGTATGTAACGGCTGTCAGATGCTATCTAACTTGCATGAACTTATCCCAGGTGCTGAACAGTGGCCTCATTTTGTTCGTAATATGTCAGAACAGTTTGAAGCACGTGTAGCAACGGTTGAAATACAAGACAGCGCTTCTATCTTCTTAAAAGGTATGGAAGGCTCTCGTATACCGGTCGCTATTGCTCATGGTGAGGGGCGTGCTGAGTTTGAATCAGACGATCATCTTAACGGTGTAAATACTTCAGGGAATGTCGCTTTACGTTATGTAGATAACTATGGCGATATTACGGAGACTTACCCGCTTAACCCGAATGGATCGCCACAAGGGATCACTGGTTTAACAACACCTGATGGTCGCGTGACTATTATGATGCCTCACCCAGAGCGTGTCTTCCGCGCTGTTCAAAACTCGTGGGCGCCAGACGAATGGTCTGAAGATGGGGCTTGGATGCGGATGTTCCGTAATGCACGTGTATGGGTTGGCTAACTCATTAACCTCTTTGTAAAAGCAGCTTCGGCTGCTTTTTTTATGTTTAATAGGAAGAGGTGTTGTACTGGTCTAGGAGGTTGTAGGTTGCTGTAACTGAGTGCGTTTACGTAAATTTCAGGCACAAAAAAGCCGACACTAGGTCGGCTTTTTGAATCAAAAAGTAAATATATTATTTACCAGTGATTTGAACGTCTACACGACGGTCAGCACGTAGGCAAGCGATCAAAGCAGCACCGCGGCCTGAACACTGAGCTACAGGAGCAGTTTCACCCAAGTAGTCAACAGTCATTACGTTACCAGAAACGCCTTGTGCACGAAGTGCAGCAGCAACGTTTTCAGCACGACGCTTAGACAATGCATCGTTGTAAGCAGAAGAACCGATCGGGTCAGCGTTACCAACCATACGAACAGAGCTTACAGAAGACATGCCTTTGATGTATGTAGCGATATCAGAAACGCTATCTACAACAGCGCTATCGAAATCGAAGAATACAGCGAATTTTTTGTCAGTCATTGCTGCTGGCATCGGTGCTGGTGCTGGAGCTGGAGCTGGTGCTGGAGCAGCAGTCGTTGATGCAACATAACCATCGCAGCCTTCAACTGTAGCGTCGTCTTTGCTCCAGAAACCTGTGTGCCAGCATTCGCCGAAGCTATTGCGCCATACAGTGTCTTCAGAGTCAGTAACGTAACCGCTGTTAGTCGGATGAGCCATAGCAGCTGCTGACATGCCCATCGCCAGAGCGAAACCTGCGGTCATAGCGAGCTTTTTCATATCAAATATCCTTGTGAATTGTGGGTTGTTGCATTCTTAAAATATAACATGATTGTTAGTTGGGTGCCTTTATAACCTAATTAACAATACATATACATAAGTAACTATCATTTTACTTGGACTGTCGCAAGTTTGGAACCATCCGCCAAGAAAAATAATGAGGTAAAACAGCGTCTAAGGCAATACTTTCTTGTATGGCTTGATAATTATATTTTTATACACGCCTGCAGACACGTAAGGATCGTCATTTGCCCAGCTTTTTGCGTCCTCAAGCGAGTCAAATTCAGCAATTACTAAGCTTCCCGTAAAGCCTGCTGGGCCTGGATCTTCAGAATCAATCGCTGGATGAGGGCCGGCTACCAGTAGTCTGCCTGCTTCTTTTAACGTTGCTAAGCGTTCTAAATGTGCGGGTCTCGCCGATAAACGAGCTTCTAAGCTGTTGCTATGATCTTCTGCCATTATAGCGTAGTACATAATTTACGATTCCTGATCGCTGCTTTTAATGTGCTTTGACAAAAACAGACTTTGCAAAATAATGAATACAACTGTTAGGCCTAGCATGCCAAAAAGCTTAAAATCGACCCAGATATCTTCTGAGAAATTGTAGGCCACAACAAGGTTGAGTGCTCCTACAAAAAAGAAGAAACCGATCCAAGCAAAGCTTAGACTTTTCCAAACAGGTTGGGGTAAGTCTATGTTAGCGGCCATAATGCGCTCAATTATAGGCTTCTTGCCTATAAAGTGGCTGCCTAAGAAAGCTAGACCAAACAGCCAGTTCACCACAGTTGGTTTCCACTGGATGAAAGTCTTGTCCTGTAGTAGTACGGTCGCGCCACCAAAAACGATCACTAGAATAAGAGTAACAAGCTGCATTTTTTCAATGCGGCGCTCTTTAAGCCAAGTGTAGGCCATTTGGAGAATGGTAGCGGGTATAAGTACGGCAGTCGCAATAATCATGTCGTCTGTGTATTTATAAACGGCAAAGAAAATTATAATAGGGAAAAAGTCGAGAAGTAGTTTCATAGTCGTATAATCTGTTGAGGTGTCGCTAGTATATAGACGCCTAACCTCTATATAAACCCCGGGAAGCTAATGGTTACTAATGAGTTTGATTTACACACGCACTCCAGTGCATCGGATGGTGTCTACACACCAGAAGAGTTGGTGGCGCAAGCTTACCAAGCAGGAGTAAAGGCATTAGCACTAACAGATCACGATACGGTTAAAGGGTGTGAGTGGCTAAGGGATAACAATGACCTTTTGCCGCAGGACTTCAGACTTATCAATGGTGTTGAGCTCACCTGCAAGTATGGTAAGCAGGTCTTGCATGTAGTGGGGTTGAATATTGATATTGCCTCAGAGGCGATTCAAATACACATGAATAAGCTCGAAACCTTGCGTAATGAGCGGGCGCAAACTATTGCGTTGCGTTTAGTCAAATTGGGGCTTCCTGATTTATTAACGGCCGCTTATGAAAAAGCCCAAGGAGGCCAAATTGGGCGTCCGCACTTTGCGCAAGCAATGGTAAGCTTAGGTTTAGTTGATTCAATGGCAAAAGCATTTAAAAAGTACCTAGGCGCAGGGAAGCCCGGAGATGTTAAAGTAGAATGGCCTGAGTTAAGTGAGGTTATTACTTTAATACATAACGCCGGTGGGGTAAGTGTTTTGGCGCACCCGACTAAATATAATCTAACGTTAAATAAAATACGTTATTTATTAGCCGCGTTTGCCGAGCAAGGTGGGGATGCGGTTGAAATTAGTTATCCCGGAGTTTCTAAAGATCAACAAAAGTCATTGTCAATATTAGTAGCTAAACACGAGTTGGCTGTTTCAATGGGAAGTGATTTTCATGATCCTGAACAAACATGGACACGTCTAGGAGCTTACCCGCCAATTCCTTTAGGTCTGTCACGTGTTACTGAGCGATTTTTAAATTAGATGAGGGCTGTTTATGAGTCAGTTATTTCAAATCCATCCTGATAATCCTCAAAAGCGCTTAATACAGCAGGCTGTTGATATCATTAAACAAGGTGGGGTTATTGTTTATCCAACTGATTGCGGTTACGCATTAGGGTGTCATCTAGGTGATAAGTCGGCATTAGAGAAAATTAAACGCTTGCGTCAGTTAGATGATAAACATAACTTTACGTTAGTGTGCCGTGATCTAAGTACAATAGGTACTTATGCTAAAGTTAATAATCAAATCTACCGGTTGCTTAAGGCGCATACTCCAGGGGCTTATACTTTTATTTTAAAAGCGACCACAGAAGTGCCTCGCCGCTTGCTACACCCTAAGCGCAGAACGATAGGTATTCGTATACCCGACAGTAAAATTGTTGATGCTCTTTTAGATGTTTTAGGTGAGCCTATTATGAGTACGTCTTTAATTATGCCGGGTGAAACAGAGCCTTTGACCGACCCTTATGATATCCGTGATCTACTGCAACACAATATTGATGCCATTATTGATGGTGGATATTGCGGTATGGAAGCAACAACCGTTATTAATTTAATAGAAGATGAACCGGAAATTGTTCGAGAAGGTGCTGGTGATGTCGATTTTTTTAAATAAAAAATAAATTTTATATTTACTTTTCTTGAATTTAATCTTTTTTTGACGATAATGGCTTCAAGTATATCTAAATCCAAAATCCATCGGGTTATATAATGTCTGACATCTTAAAAGTATTAACACGCAAAAACTCGCTGCGTAAGCAGTGCCAAGAACTATCAATAGCGGATGTTGAAAAAGTTATAGCAGATCTTACGGACATCTTGGCTGAAAAGCAGGAAGAAGAGCAAAAGCTTGCTGCAGAAAATCAAGCTAAGAACGAAAAAATCGAAATGATCCGTAAAACCATGCAGGATGCAGGTATAGATTTTAACGATCTACAAGATTTAATTTCAGTAGCACCTAAAAAGAAAGTAGAAGCTAAATACCGCATTACTGATGAAGAAGGTAATACGCACGAGTGGTCTGGTCGTGGCCGTACGCCGGTTGTTTTCCAAGCCTACTTTGATAAGCATGGTGTAGACAAAGAAGCGGTTGCTATTAAGTAAACGCTGTTTTTTATCTATAATAAAAGCTCCTCAGTTTACTGAGGGGCTTTTTTATTTTTTACAGGAAGCGTCACATGTCAGATGAAAAGTTACAAAAAGTGTTGGCGCGATCAGGTTATGGCTCACGTCGTGAGATGGAGCGCTGGATTGATGAGGGCAGAATCTCCGTCAATGGCGCCCGAGCTAAGCTGGGTGATCGTGTTACCTCTCGAGATAAAGTAGTAGTAGATGGCAAAGAGGCAAATTTAATGTCTGAGGCTGAAAACCCTCGCCGTGTACTCATTTACAACAAGCCGCTGGGTGAGGTGTCTACAAGGCATGACCCAGAAGGGCGTCCTACCGTGTTTGATCACTTGCCACCGCTTAAGCAGGGCCGCTGGATTGCGATTGGTCGTTTGGATATTAACACTACGGGTTTGCTTATTTTCACGACAGATGGTGAGCTGGCTAATACGATGATGCATCCGTCTGCTAATATCGATCGCGAATATGCGGTCCGTGTTTTGGGCGATGTAAGCGAAGCACAAATGAACCAAATGAAAGAAGGCGTGCTCCTAGATGATGGCATGGCAAAGTTCTCTGATGTGCAGTTCTTTGATGGAGAAGGCGCCAATAAGTGGTATCACTGTGTGGTGATGGAAGGTCGCAACCGTGAAGTGCGTCGTTTGTGGGAGTCGCAAGGTTTTCAGGTTAGCCGCTTAAAACGAGTTCGTTACGGGTCTATCTTTTTGCCAAGTGATGTAAAGGCGGGTACGTGGAAAGAGCTAACGCTTAAAGAAGTAAAAGCATTAGGTGCGCAAATGGAACTTACGCCACGCCAGAAACTAAAAATGAAGCCGTTAGAGCGTGAATCATATAAGCGACGCTATAAGCGTCAGCAAGTTCGTCATGCTGTTGGGCCAAAGCATGCAAAGTAATAGATAGCATTAAAAAAAGCAGCTTTTAAAGCTGCTTTTTAGTTTCTAGCGTATGGCTTTGCTGTTATGGGTAATGATGTTCTTATGCTTGTGCATCCATGGATTCGCCGTTTACGCTTTTGCTGTCAGCCCCCATCAGGTAAAGGTATAACGGCATAATGGCGTCTGGTGTTGGGTTATTCGTTGGGTCTTCTGCCGGGTAAGCATAAGCACGCATTGCGGTGCGGGTTGCGCCGGGGTTAATGCAGTTAACTCGGATATTGCTGGTTGAGCTGACTTCATCGGCCATGACTTGCATCATGCCTTCTGTCGCAAATTTAGAGACGCTGTAAGCCCCCCAGTACGCACGTCCTTTGCGTCCAACACTGGACGAGGTAAAAATGATAGACGCGTCTTCTGAGCGGTGCAGTAACGGCATTAATGTTTGGGTAAGTAAAAATGGCGCGTTTACATTTACCTGCATCACTTGTTGCCAAGTAACCGGATCGTAAGATTCAAGAGGGGTGCGCAAGCCTAGTAAGCTGGCGTTATGTAAAATGCCATCTAAGCGACCAAACTCTTGGTCGATAATGTTGGTGATTTCAATGTAATCGTGTTCGGTTGCAGTCTCTAGATTGAGCGGGACAATGGCTGGTTGGGGGCCGCCTGCATTCTCAATTTCATCATAAACTTGTTCGAGTTTTTCAGTAGTTCTGCCCAGCAAAATAACCGTCGCGCCATGTTTTGCATAAGCTATCGCGGCCGCTTTTCCTATTCCATCGCCAGCGCCTGTAACGACAATATAGCGATCTGCAAGAAGTGACTCAGGTGCTTGGTAATCAAACATAAATTAATCCTTTGCTGGTTGACTCTTAGCTTACATAAATGTCGTGTTTTATGTGCAGAGATTGAGACCCGTTTGCTCTCGTATAACCGGCCAAATTTGCTCTACATCCGTGACGTAATGATCAGCATTCCATGTCGCTGTGTTTTCGTTAGCTCTAATATAGCCGTATAAAGCACCAATAGTGAACATGTTGGCGCGATTTCCTGCATCGATATCCCGTAAATGGTCGCCAATATAAATGCTACTTGTGGTGCAGGTATGTGTGAGTCTGCATGCTAAATACAGAGACTCAGGGTCGGGTTTTGTGTGTGTTACATCTTCAGGGCAAACAAGCACTGAGCAGCGAGAATGCAGTGCGAGTTTATGAAGAATGGTTTCAGAAAAGCGTCGAGGTTTGTTGGTGACTATGCCCCAAGGGATACCCGCAGCTTCTAAGTGCAGTAGTAGCTCGTCCATGCCAGGAAACATCATTGCATGATCACAGACCTGTGTTTCATAGCGGGCAAGCAGCTCAACTAAAAGTGCTTCAATCAGCTCATCATCAGCCGGCAGTGCAAAAGCATGGCATAGCATAGCCCGCGCACCTTCAGAAACTTCACTTTTTAAGAACTCATACGTGACAGGTGAGCGGTTGTGTTCAATCAAAAGCGCATTGACGATAGCATGAAAGTCCAAAGCTGAATCAAGCAGTGTGCCATCTAAATCAAACAACACGGCTGCGCGAGTAGGCGTGGTCATCTGGCTTAGCCGAGCTTTTGCGTGGCGATCATATAGTTTACATCAACATCGTTAGTATCCAGGCGATACTGCTGTGTCAGTACGTTATAAGTCATGCCGGTAATATCTAGCGTGTTCAGAGAAGCGGAGCGTGTCCAATTAGCAAGCTCAGACGGGCGGATAAACTTTTTATGATCATGTGTGCCCGCAGGTACTAATTTTAAAATACGTTCGGCCCCAAGAATGGCAAATAAATAGCTTTTAGGGTTTCTGTTAATTGTAGAAAAGAACACGTAGCCACCCGGTTTAACCATAGCGGCACAAGCGCGAACGATAGATGATGGATCGGGGACGTGCTCTAGCATTTCCATGCAGGTTACCACGTCAAACGCTTGCAGGTTCTGCGCCGCCATCTCTTCGGCTGTGATTTGCTGGTAAGACACTTTAACCCCGCTTTCAAGGCCATGCAGCTTGGCTACTTTTAAAGGAGCCTCACCCATATCAATGCCTGTAACGGTAGCGCCACGGTGTGCCATCGACTCCGAAAGGATTCCGCCGCCACAGCCAACATCTAATACTTGCTTGCCAGCCAAATCAGCTATGCGATCAATGTAGCCTACGCGCAATGGATTGATATCGTGCAGAGGTTTAAACTCGCTATCCCTGTCCCACCAGCGGCTGGCCAGTGCTTCAAATTTAGCTATTTCTTCGGGATCTATGTTGGCTTGCGAGGCTGAATGGCTCATAAAAGCGTCTTTCCTAGAAAAAATCATCAAGCTTTATTCTATCACTGCAGCTTAACGGCTTAAACCAAGTCCAACATATTCATTTTGCGGGAAACTTTTATATTTGTCTGGTATAATCGTCCGGTTAAAAACTGGCTCGAGTATCTCGATTAAATTATAAAAAGTCTGGCGTCTGCAGACGGCATGTATCGAGGTGCAGTCGCGAGCTTTGTAGCAGACCGGATCAAGGAAAGCTGAAACCCATGGGTGATTTAGCCAAAGAAATTTTGCCAGTAAATATCGAAGATGAGATGAAACAATCTTATCTCGATTATGCTATGAGTGTTATCGTCGGCCGTGCATTGCCAGACGTACGTGACGGGTTAAAGCCTGTTCACCGTCGTGTGCTGTTTGCAATGAACGAGCTGAGCAACGATTGGAACAAACCGTACAAAAAATCGGCACGTGTTGTTGGTGATGTAATCGGTAAATACCACCCGCATGGTGATAGTGCGGTTTACGATACAATCGTTCGTATGGCGCAGGATTTCTCAATGCGCTATACGCTTGTGGATGGTCAAGGGAACTTCGGTTCCGTTGATGGTGACTCCGCCGCCGCTATGCGTTACACCGAAATTCGCATGAAAAAGATCTCGCATGACTTATTAGCGGATCTAGAGAAAGAAACCGTCGATTTTGTGCCTAACTATGATGGCACCGAGTTGATTCCTGATGTCCTTCCCACACGTGTACCTAACCTGTTGGTTAACGGTTCATCAGGTATCGCTGTGGGCATGGCAACGAATATCCCGCCACATAACTTGCGCGAAGTCGTTGCAGGTTGTTTGGCGATGATCGAAAACCCTGACATCGATGTTGATGGCTTGATGGAGCATATTCCAGGGCCAGATTTTCCAACAGGTGCGATCATCAATGGTCGTGCTGGTATTTTGTTGGCGTATCGTACAGGGCGCGGTCGTATTTACATTCGCTCCAAGTACCATGTTGAAGAAGACAGCCGTGGTAAAGCTTCTATTGTAGTCACCGAGATTCCTTATCAACTTAACAAAGCGCGCTTAATCGAAAAGATTGCCGAGTTGGTTAAAGAGAAGAAGCTAGAAGGTATCACTGAGCTACGTGATGAGTCTGATAAAGACGGCATGCGTATTGTGATCGAGCTTCGTCGTGGCGAAATGCCAGATGTAATCGCCAACAATTTGTTTGCCCAAACGCAAATGGAAGGCGTATTTGGTATCAACATCGTTGCGTTAGTTGACGGTCAGCCTAAAATTCTTAACCTTCGTGAGTTGATCGAAAACTTTATTCGTCACCGTCGTGAAGTCGTTACCCGTCGTACTGTTTTCGAACTGCGCAAAGCGCGTGAGCGTGGACACGTACTCGAAGGCTTAGCGATTGCGCTGGCCAATATCGACGAGATTATCGAGCTGATTCGCCAATCACCAACGCCTGCCGAAGCTAAAGAAGGCTTAGTTGCGCGTGCGTGGGATTTAGGCACAGTGAGCACGATGCTTGAACAGGCTGGTGATGATGCATGCCGCCCAGATGACCTAGAACCACAATATGGTGTGCACGATAGCAAATACTATTTGTCACCGGTTCAGGCTCAGGCTATCCTCGATTTGCGTTTGCATCGCCTGACGGGTTTAGAACATGAAAAACTGATCGGCGAATATAAAGAGTTATTAGTTAAAATTGCCGAGCTGCTTGAAATACTGGGTTCTTATACTCGATTGATGGAAGTGATTCGTGAAGAGTTAGAAGCGGTAACAGAAGAATATGGCGACGAGCGCAAGACCGAAATCATTGCTTCACGCCAAGATTTGACTGTTGCAGACTTAATTACCGAAGAAGACATGGTTGTTACTATCTCTCATGGTGGTTATGCGAAAACTCAGCCACTAACGGATTACCAATCACAACGTCGTGGCGGTAAAGGCCGTTCGGTAACCGCGGTTAAAGACGAAGATTTTGTCGAGCATCTATTAATAGCCAGTACTCATGACACCATCCTGTGCTTTACCAACATGGGTAAAGTGTATTGGCTGAAAGTCTACGAGATCCCTCAAGCTAGCCGTACTGCTCGTGGTCGTCCTATCGTTAACATTCTTCCGTTGGTAGAAGGTGAGCGCATTTCGACTATTTTGCCTGTTAATGAATACAGCGAAGACCGTTTTGTGTTCATGGCAACAGCGAGCGGTATCGTTAAGAAAACATCATTGGTTAATTTCTCTCGTCCACGTTCATCGGGTTTGATTGCGGTTGATCTGTTGGATGATGATGCCCTAATCGGCGCAGCGATTACCGAAGGTGAAGACGACATCATGCTGGTCACTAACGCCGGTAAAGTGGCGCGCTTCCATGAATCAGATGTGCGCCCTATGGGTCGAACGGCTCGTGGTGTTAAAGGTGTAAAAATGAAGGATGATGCAGTGGTCATCTCACTGATCATTCCAAAAGCTGGCGGTAACGTATTAACGGCTTCGGCCCGTGGTTACGGTAAGCAAACACCGGTTGAAGATTTCCCCTGTAAAGGCCGTGGTAACCAGGGTGTTATCGGCATGCAGTGCACAGAACGTAACGGCTACCTTGCTGGTGCAGTTCAGGTGTTTGAAGGGGATGATGTCATGCTGATCAGTGATCAGGGCACCATGGTACGGACTCGCACTTCAGAAATTTCGGTGCTGGGTCGTAATACTCAAGGTGTTACTTTGATTAAGGTCGCCAGCGATGAAAACCTCGTTAGCCTTGCGCGTATCGAAGAACCAGAAGAGCCCGAAGAAACAGCAGAAGTCGATGCTGATGCAGCCACAGCCACAGCAGAGTCACCTGAAGAAGGTGGCGCTCAGGTAGCTGATGCGGAAGCTGTTGATGATGCCGAAACCGCTGGTGATGATGAGTAACTCACTACTCACATTAACAACGAAGAGGTAAACAGAAAGTGCGGCAATAGCCGCACTTTCTCTATCGCTATAAAATAGCTAAAAGCTAGAGGTAAGCTAACGGGTGCTTTGCTTGGCTCGTTCATGCAGTATCATAGCTTCAATGTGACATAAAGACCGAGTTGTTCAACCTTATATGCAATGCTTCGCATTTGATTATTGAGAGATACAGATGAGCCGTCATTTTAATTTCAGTGCGGGTCCAGCCGCTCTTCCTGAAGAAGTTTTAAAAACAGCCCAACAAGAAATGCTTGATTGGCACGGTTGTGGTTTATCGATCATGGAGATGAGCCATCGTAGCGATGAGTTTATGTCGGTTGCCGCGCAAGCCGAGCAAGATCTACGTGATTTAATGCACATCCCTGACAATTACAAAGTACTGTTTTTGCAAGGCGGAGCAACAAGTCAGTTTGCAATGGTGCCGCTTAATTTATTGCGTGGTAAAACAACGGCTGATTATATCAATACAGGGGTCTGGTCTAAAAAAGCCATTGCTGAAGCAAAGCGCTATTGCGATGTTAATGTAGTAGCAACAACAGAGTCTACTCAGTTCACCTCTGCACCTACGCAAGACGAATTGGTGTTCAATCCAGACGCAGCCTATGTGCACTATACCCCCAACGAAACTATTGGCGGTGTAGAGTTTGATTACATTCCGGACACAGGGGATGTGCCGTTAGTGGCAGATATGTCCTCTAATATCTTATCCCGCCCGTTTGATGTCTCTAAATTCGGCTTAATCTATGCGGGTGCGCAAAAGAATATCGGACCTGCCGGTTTGACCGTTGTTATCGTGCGCGAAGATCTACTAGGCGACACTTTAGCAGGCACGCCAACCATGTATGACTACGCGGTGCACGCAGCGGCTGGATCCATGAATAATACTCCTCCGACGTTAGCATGGTATCTCACCGGGCTTGTCTTTAAGTGGTTAAAGGCACAAGGTGGCGTTGAAGCTATGGAAGTAGCTAACCGTCGTAAAGCAGAAAAACTATACCAAGCAATTGCTGACAGTAAGTTCTTCTCAAACCCAGTAGTTAAGCGTAATCAGTCATGGATGAATGTTCCATTTATCTTGGCGGATTCAAATCTGGATAGCACCTTTATTGCTGAATCAGAAAAAGCAGGGTTATTAAACTTGCAAGGCCACCGTTCGGTCGGAGGCATGCGCGCAAGTATCTATAATGCGGTCAACGAGCAAGCGGTTGATGCGTTAATTGCATTTATGAATGAATTTGAACGAACACACGGATAATTAAAAAGGTCGATCCATGACTGAACAAGAAAAAGCGCTGCGAGTTCTGCGCGATAAGATTGATACCATTGACCAAGAGATTCAGGTGCTTCTTAATAAACGTGCAGAATGTGCGCAAGAAGTCGCTGAGGTGAAGGAGTCTTTCGAAGGCAAGCAGGACGCCGTCTTTTATCGGCCAGAACGTGAAGCTCAAGTACTGCGTCGAGTCATGGAGCGTAACCAAGGGCCGCTTCCCGCAAAAGAAGTGGCTCGGCTATTTCGTGAGATAATGTCGGTGTGTTTAGCGTTAGAAAAGCCAATGCGTGTGGCGTTTTTAGGGCCTGAGGGCACTTTTACACAACAAGCGGCCTTTAAGCATTTTGGGCACTCGGCAGTCAGTGCGCCCATGAATCTACTGGATGATGTTTTCCGTGAAGTTGAAGCCGGGGCTGCTAACTACGGCGTTGTGCCGATCGAAAACTCAACCGAAGGAATGGCTACACACACGTTAGATTTATTCCGCCGCCATAATGTACAAATTTGTGGTGAATTAGAGCTGCGTATCCATCAACACTTGCTGGTTGCTAAAAATGAAACCGCAACGCCCATCACTAAGATTTATGCCCATCAAGAATCTTTTGCGCAATGCCGCAGTTGGCTAGAAAGCCATTACCCCGATGCAGAGCACATTGCTGTTAGCTCAAATGCGCAAGGGGCAAAGCGTGTTATGTCTGAAGTAGGTGCCGCGGCTATTGCAGGCGACATGGCGCAAGATTTATACGACCTGGATATTATCGAACGTAATATCGAAGACTCACCCGACAATACCACCCGTTTTCTTGTGTTGGGGAAACAGCATGTAGGCCCTAGTGGTGATGATAAAACCTCGTTGCTGCTAGCCGCTCATAATAAGCCGGGCGCACTTTATACTTTGTTAGAGCCATTTCATCGTCACGGTATTAGCCTTACCCGTATTGAAACGCGACCGGCTGGACAAGGTGCTTGGAGTTACTTGTTCTATATCGATTTTGAAGGTCATTGTGATGATGACAATGTTAAGCTCGTGATAACAGAATTAGAGCAGCAGTCAACGGAGTTAAAGCTGTTAGGCTCGTATCCCAAAGCGGTTATTTAAGACGATGTTGCGGTGTGTTAAAGGCAAAGAAGCAAAAATTGCCTTCTTCGTCGGCGTTAGCGTGTTTCAGTTTACAGTTGGAGCTTCGTTGTGAGTTACCACAAGATTAATCGGATCCTTGTAATTGGCTTAGGGCTTATTGGTGGCTCATTAGCTAAAGCACTGAAGCGTAAGCAGTTTGCGACGCTAATAGCTGGTTTTGATATGAGCCCTGATGAGGTGCGCCAAGGCCTAGAGTTAGATGTCATAGATGAAGGCTTTAACGAGCTCGCTGCATGTGTGCCTATTGCCGACCTGATTGTGTTGGCCGTTCCGGTCAAGGCGACTCATCAAGTACTTGAACAAATCAAACCATTGTTATCATCTCATACTATTATCACAGATGTGGGTAGCACTAAAGCGAACGTGGTTGCCGCTGCAAGAGATGTATTTGGTACTATTCCTAGTGGTTTTATTCCTGGGCATCCAATAGCAGGGTCTGAAAAAAGCGGTGTTATCGCATCGGACGACCAGCTTTTTGTAAAGCATAAAATCATCCTCACACCACTACCAGAATCAGACCCAAGTGCGGTTCAGCAAGTCGCGCGTATGTGGCAAGCAACAGGTGCCGAAGTGTTGCAAATGGCAGTTGAACGCCATGATGAAGTGCTAGCAGCCACCAGTCATTTGCCGCATATATTGGCATTCTCTTTAGTCGATACACTTGCTCGTGAGCAGGATAGCACTGAAATTTTCCGCTATGCCGCAGGAGGTTTCCGCGACTTTACACGTATTGCCGCTTCCGATCCGACCATGTGGCATGACATCTGTATCGCCAATAAACAGCAGCTGCTCAACCAGATTGATAACTTCACGGCTGGTTTAGCCGAATTGCGCACGGCAATAGAGCACACGGATAGCCAAGCAATGACGGGAGTTTTTACACGTGCAAAAGCCGCGCGTGAGCATTTCAACCGGATGCTGACCCGAAGTGCATATTCATTGAACCGTCATCAGGATCACGTAACCTTCCGCGTGCGAAAGGCGATGGCTATCCAAGGGAATACCCGCGTACCTGGTGACAAATCTATCTCACATCGGGCGGTGATTATGGGAGCGCTCGCCGAAGGCGTTACCCTGATTCGTGGTTTTTTAGAAAGTGAAGATAGCCTCGCTACGTTACAGGCATTTCGTGATATGGGCGTGGTTATCGAAGGGCCTCACCAAGGGCAGGTAAAAATTTACGGTGTGGGCTTGCATGGGTTATGTCCGCCTCCGGGGGATTTATATTTGGGCAGTTCGGATATTAGTATGCGTTTACTCAGCGCAATACTAGCCGCTCAAGAGTTTGACTCGTGCCTACTAGGTGATGACCTGCTTATGACAAAACCCATGGTGCGCATCACGCAAGCACTCCGGATGATGGGAGCGCAGGTTGATACGGCAGACGGTGGAGTACCACCAGTAAATATTTACGCGGTAGAGTCGCTGCAAGGTATAGATTGCACTATGCAGGTCCCTAGTGCTCAAGTTAAATCGGGGTTATTGCTGGCAGGGTTATACGCTCAAGGTAAAACAACTATTACAGAGCCAGTCATGACACGTGATCATACCGAGCGAATGCTGCAGCACTTTGGTGTAGACGTTCAGCGTAATGGGCTCACCGTATCGATTAATCCTGGGCAGACGTTAAAAGCAGCCGATTTTAATGTGCCCGGTGATATGTCATGTGCGGCATTTTTTATCGTTGCGGCGGCCATATCCTTTAACTCGGATGTCGTGATTGAGCAGGTAGGCATCAACCCTGGGCGCTCAGGTTTGATTGATATTTTACGCCTAATGGGAGCTGATATTGACTGTACTAATGCCGCGGATCTCAATGGCGAACCAGTGGTTGATATCCATGTAAAATATGCGCCGTTACAAGGTATTGCCATCCCCGCAGAATGTTTATCAGCCTTTAGTGACGAACTACCATTAGTGTTTGTCGCCGCTGCGTGCGCTCAAGGTGAGAGCTTACTTAAGGGGGCAGCCGAGCTGCGAGGTAAAGAACAAAATCGAGTCCAAGCCATGACGGATGGATTACGTAAAATGGGCATAGTTATCGATAATAAAAACGGTCAAATATCGATAACAGGTGGAGAATTTATAGGAGCTAAGGTCGATAGTTTTGGCGATCCTCGTATCGCAATGGCGTTGTCTATAGCCGGCTCCCAAGCACACGGTGATGTACTTATTACCGGGTGTGATCATGTCGCGAGCTCTTTTCCTGACTTTGTAGAGATCGCACAAAAAATAGGATTACGTTTACAAAAGGAGGAGACGTGATGTCTCACTACAAACCAGTACCTGTAATTACAGTCGATGGGCCAAGTGGATCGGGTAAAGGCACCATCTGTCGGTTACTGGCAGAAAACTTAAATTGGCGCTTGCTCGATAGTGGCGCTTTGTACCGTTTAACCGCGTTAGCGGCTAGTCATCATGGGGTTGCCCTAGAAGATGAAACGGCATTAGTCACCTTGGCCGCACATTTAGATGTGCAATTTGTTAGCCGGGATGACGACGTGCAGGTGATTCTAGAAGGCGAAGATGTCACCAAAGTTATCCGTAAAGAAAATGTCGGAAACGACGCGTCGGTCGTCGCTTCAATTGGCTCTGTACGAGCCGCTTTATTGGAGCGCCAACGAGCATTTGCCGAAGCGCCAGGGCTGATTGCTGATGGCCGAGATATGGGTACGGTGGTGTTCCCAGAAGCGGGTCTTAAAATTTATTTAGATGCCTCTGTAGAAGAGCGCGCACAGCGCCGTTATAACCAGTTGATTAATAAGGGGCTCAGTGCTAGTGTTGAAAGTATATTGGTTGATTTGCAAGCAAGGGATGCTCGTGATATGAACAGACTAGTAGCCCCGCTAAAGCCTGCAGAAGACGCCATTATTTTGGATTCTACTCAAATGACAATAGAGGCAGTTCTTGACGCGGTGCTAGAAGAGGCACGCCACCGAGGGCTGCGATAAAACAGGCTAGACACGGGCAACTGAGTTGCGAGGATGGTTGGATTATGAGCGAAAGTTTTGCTGATCTCTTTGAAGAGAGTCTGCAAGAGTTGAATATGGCGCCTGGGTCAATCGTTACTGGGACTGTAATCGCGATTGAAAATGATTTTGTCATAGTCAATGCAGGTCTAAAATCAGAAGGCGTTATACCAAGGGAACAATTCATCGACGAGCAAGGTGAGCTAACTATTGCTGTAGGTGATGAGGTTAAGGTAGCACTGGAAAGTGTAGAAGACGGATTTGGTGCAACTCAGCTTTCTCGTGAGAAAGCAAAACGCGCTGAGGCGTGGGCCGTCCTTGAAACTGCTTTCGAAAATGGCGAAATTATTAAAGGTGAAATCACGGGCAAAGTGCGTGGTGGTTTTACTGTCGCTGTAGGCGCTGTCAGTGCATTCTTGCCGGGTTCCCTGTTAGATATTCGACCGCTTCGTGACTCTTCACACCTCGAAGGTAAAGAGCTTGAGTTTAAACTGGTTAAGCTGGACGTTAAGCGCAATAACATTGTCGTTTCTCGCCGAGCGGTGCTGGAAGAGCTCAATAGTGCTGACCGTGAAAAACTACTCGAAACCCTAGAAGAGGGCATTGTTCTTAAGGGTATCGTCAAGAATATCACTGACTACGGTGCTTTCATCGACCTTGGTGGTATTGATGGTTTGCTTCATATTACCGATATTGCGTGGAAGCGTGTTAAGCATCCAAGCGAAGTACTCAGTGTTGGTGACGAAATAGACGTTAAAGTCCTCAAATATGACCGCGAAAAAACACGCGTGTCTTTGGGCATTAAACAACTGAAAGCCGACCCGTGGGATGAAAAAGTTAAGCAATTCAACGTGGGTGACAAAACCACCGCGAAAGTGACTAACTTGACGGATTACGGCTGTTTCGCGCAAATCGCTGAAGGTATCGAAGGCCTAGTTCACGTATCCGAAATGGATTGGACCAACAAAAACGTACACCCATCTAAAGTGGTGCAGGTTGGTCAAGAAGTCGAAGTCATGGTCTTAGACATCGATACGGATCGCCGCCGTATTTCGCTCGGCATGAAGCAGTGCCAGCAAAATCCATGGGATGCGTTTGCAGCAAGCCATCAAAAAGGCGAAAAAATTACCGGTAAAATTAAATCTATTACCGATTTTGGTGTCTTTGTAGGCTTGGATGGCAATATTGATGGGTTGGTTCACTTATCTGACTTGTCTTGGGATCTTCCAGGCGAAGAAGCCGTCAAACAATTTAATAAAGGCGACGAAGTTGAAGCCGTCGTTGTTTCTATTGATGTCGAGCGTGAACGTATCGCTCTGAGTATCAAACAGCTCAATGGTGACCCGTTAGCAGAGTACTTGGCGGCGCATAAAAAAGGTGACATCGTCAAAGGAACCGTAACCGAAGTGGATGCTCGTCAGGCGACGATAGAAATAGCCGACGGGGTTGAAGCAAGCTTACGAGTAACTGAGTGGTCTCGTGAGCGTACTGATGATCTGACCAACGAAGTTAAAGTAGGTGATCAGGTTGATGCTGTTATCATCTCGATGGATAGCAAAAATCGTACAATTAACCTTTCTGTTAAACAGATGGAGTTAAAACAAGAGCGCGAAGCATTGCAAAATGTTCAGCAGCAAAGTGTCGATTCGGCAGGGCCGACCACTATTGGTGACTTGATCAAGCAGCAAATGAACAAAAAATGATTCCTAGGTACAACAGAAGCACTAAACACCGTTAAGTAAATAACGGGGCTAGTGCTTCTGAATCTAGCTTGGAAGCGCTCGATTAAATATTCAGTTTAAAAATGGAGAGAGTACGATGACAAAGTCAGAGCTGATAGAACATCTGATTGATCGACACCCCGAACTGTCTGTTAAAGATGTTGAGCTAGCAGTTAAAACAATGCTTGATCATATGACTGAGTCGCTATCAGATGGCGACCGTATCGAAATTCGTGGTTTTGGTAGCTTTTCTCTGCACTACCGAGCACCTAGAATGGGGCGTAACCCAAAAACAGGTGATTCGGTTCCGCTATCGGCTAAATATGTACCTCACTTCAAACCTGGCAAGGAATTGCGTGAACAGGTGAATGACAGTATCGATAAGTACTAACCAGTACTTTATATCGCTACACAGGACGGAGAAAGAAACACGTGCGTTTCCTCATTAAAATTTTAGTGCTTTTGCTATGTTTGTTAATACTGTTTGTTGGCGTGCTCTTTGCTATCAATAACACAGACAAAATAGCATTAGACTTTGTGTTCTTTAAGACATTTGAATTATCAATTGGTATGTGGCTTGTTATAGCGATGGCCATTGGTGGTGTTATTGGTTTTTTACTCAACAGTGTGGCGCTTATTGCACTTAAAGCACGCCTTAAACGTGCGCGTAAAAAATCAGAATCAGCCGATAAAGAATTAGCCGTACTTCGAACAGCGACGGTTAAAGACCCAGGCTAGCATGTTGGATTACCGCTTCATATTGCTGCTAATGCTAGCCATTGCTATTGGTTGGTTTTTAGGGCGATGGAGCAAGCAAAAACAGCGATATAGGCCAGCGTCACAAGAGACCGGCCTAAATCGTGATTACTTTCAAGGCCTTAACTTCCTTCTCAGTGACCAACCTAACGAAGCAATCGAAAGCTTTATCCGCACATTAGAAATTAATAGCGATACTCTTCCCGCTCATTTAGCACTAGCACGGCTATTTCGTAAAAAAGGCGATGTAGAGCGTGCCATTAAAATGCACCAAAACTTATTGGCTCGTCCTGACCTGAGTCGAGAAGATCAATTACGCGTGCAAATGGCGTTAGCACTTGATTATGATTCAATAGGTTTACTAGACCGCAGTGAGCACTTGCTGGTTGATGTGTTAAAAGAGCCACTTCCTGATGCCACCCGTATACGTGCGTTAACTAAGCTCATTAAGTTGTATGAAAAAGAGCAAGAGTGGGATTCGGCTTTGCAAGCAACGCAATGTTTGGGCAAAGACCAAAATGCACTTATCAAGAAAAGCGCAGCGCATTACGCTTGCGAGTTGGCAGAGCAATCTTATCAGCAAAACAACACAAAACAGGCGATGGCTCATTTAAAAACGGCGCTTAGCTATGATGCTAACTGCGTACGTGCTAGTTTGATGATGGCCGAGATCTTTAGCAGCCAGCAACAGTGGAAAATGGCAATTAGCAGGCTTCGTCAAATTGAAACACAAGACCGTTATTTTGTGTCAGAAGCACTACCTTATTTAAAAAGCTGCTATCAATCGTTGAATAAACTGTCAGATTATGAACAATACCTGCGGGACTGCTTAAGTCATACGCCGTCGGCAAGCATCATCTTGGCGCTAACAGAGCTGGTGTTTATGCAGCAGGGCGCAATAGCGGCTGGTTTATTCTTAACCCAAGAGCTAAAGCATCGCCCGTCGATCAAGGGGTTTAATCGCCTTATTGATCTGCATCTTGAATATGGCAGCGCGAGCGCTAAAGAAAGCTTACAAACGTTAAAAAGCTTAACCAGTGCACTTGAGGAATCTAAACCTCAATATCAATGCTACCAATGTGGTTATGCGGCTAAGCAGCTAGCTTGGCATTGCCCATCGTGTAAAAACTGGAGCAGTATTCGTCCCATTCAAGGGCTTGAAGGCGAATAGCCGTTCGTATTCTACAAAGCCCAAACGCATTTTATACAAACAAGTACAGAGAGGCTCAACGTGATTACCGATTCTAAACGCATTATCGTCGCACTGGATTACCCAACCGTCGAGCAAGCTCTGTTTATGGCTGACCAACTAGATCCAGCGCGTTGCCGCTTAAAGGTAGGCAAAGAGTTATTCACCCGCGGTGGCCCTGCTATTGTTGAAGCGCTGCAAAACAAAGGTTTTGAGATTTTCTTAGACCTAAAATTCCATGATATCCCGAATACGACCGCCAAAGCCGTTCGTGCAGCTGGTGAGCTGGGAGTATGGATGGTGAATGTTCATGCCTCAGGCGGGCGACGCATGATGGAAGCAGCCCGAGAAGAGCTAGCGCAAGTTGCTAATAATACGACTCAGCTTATTGCGGTTACAGTACTCACCAGTATGGAGCAGTCCGACCTTAAAGAAGTTGGTTTAGATATCGAGCCGTTAACGCATGTTAAGCGCTTGGCTGCGCTCACAGAGTCATGTGGTTTAGACGGGGTTGTATGCTCAGCGCAAGAAGTAGAGCCATTGCGTAGCATTATTTCAGACAACTTTAGCTTGGTAACGCCTGGTATTCGTCCAGCATTCGCAGCTGCCGGTGATCAACGCCGGATTATGACACCGGCTGATGCGCTAAAAAGTGGCAGTACATACTTGGTGATTGGCCGTCCTATTACACAACACGAGCACCCAATTACCGCGCTACAATTGATTGAAGATGAGATAGCCGATTTAGTCTAACTCGTTTAACGCGACCTAAAAGCGCCTTTTGAAGGCGCTTTTTTGTGTCTGGATTATTGATAGTTAGCGGCGGGCTACAAGTTATAAAATGAAATACAAGGTAGCCGGAATAAACAGCAAGCTGCTGATATTGCCGAGTAAAACAATAGAAGCTACTTGATGTGGCTCTTGCTGGTAACGCTCCGCAAGCATGTAGTTGAGTACAGCCGGTGGCAGGGCTGCAAATAACAGCAAGTAAGCAAATTGTATTGGTTCAAGGTGTAAAACGCTTTGCAGTGGAACCGCAATGAGCAGGCCACTCAGCGGGCATAAAATAGCGCCCCATACGCCAAGTTTCCAGTGTGTTAAATCCACACTCGTCATACGTACCCCTAAAGCAAACAGCATAAGCGGGATCGATATTTTTCCCAGCATATCAATAAAGGTCGCAATTGGCGTGGGTAACGGAAGATGAAAGCCGCTCCAAGTGAGGCCCAAAATAGAAGCCAAAATAATCGGCATACGCAACACTTGGAAGGGGTTGGTCTTCTTATCCAAAATGTACAGCCCCACCGTAAAATGCAGAGTGTTTTCCACCAAAAACAACACCACTGCAGCCGCGAGTGCTTCTTCTCCGAAGGCCAGCACCGCTAACGGTAGACCTAAGTTACCGCTATTGTTAAACATGATAGGCGGGATGAAGGTTTTCGGGTTGACCTTTAGCAGCTTACAAGCGGGCCAAATAATGAGCCCTGAGCCAATGACAACGATAATTCCGCCAATTGCTAGCTCTTGAAAGCGCATTAGGTCGAATGATTTAGCAGATAACACAGAAAACAATAAGGCCGGAACAAAAACATCAATGTTGAGCGCATTGGCTGCGGACATGTCTGTATGTTTTTTACGAGCGTATAAAAAACCAACAGTGACAATCGCAACTAAGGGGAAAACGGTGGCGAAAATACGTTCCAATAACGCCAGTGTTGAATGGTCCATTGCTTTCCTTAATGAATGCTGTTGTAGAGGACGTGTATGGTTGCTTTAGTAAGCGTCGCCGTCAATAACCCCTGTACAGTTTTGCAAATTTACAACAATGCAATGGTACAAAAAGCTTGGGTAGGCGATCTGTGATCAGGCGCCTACCCAAGCTCATCAATGTCCGCAACCACATCCGGATGAATGAGCCGCGCTTGCTGAACGGTTCGCTTGCTTTGCAGTTTTACCAATTCCGGGGTTAAAGGTATTGGTCGGGTCTAGCACTTGGTAAAACTCTTTTAACCCAGGCTCTGCCTCGTACAAATGCCCCACATTGTGTTCGGCTGGGTACTTGGCGCCTTTTTCACTGAGTAATTTGAGCATGGCTGCTTTAATCTTTTTCCCATCCGACCCTTTTTTGAGGATGTAATCCTGATGGAAAACATGGCACATAAAGTGGCCGTAATATAGCGAGTGCTCAATGTGCTGGCTGATCTCTTGCGGCAGTTTTTCGACCCACTCCGTATCGTTACGTTTAAGCGCAATATCTAACGCCAATATATCTTCTACTTCGCTTTGGTGGATAATCTGGTAACGAATAGCGGCGCCTGCAGCGGCAAAGCGATGCAAGTAGGCTTTTTTTGCCTCGTCCGCATCACACTTAAAAAAGTCACCCACACGCGGGTCATTAAAAAAGCTATTGAGGTATTGCTCGGCTTCTTCAATACCACCATCGCTCATTTTGAGTATCAGATAATGGTCATACTGTTTGCGGTATTCTTTCATGCGCTTAGGCAAGATAGATGGCCAAAAACGGCTTGCCAGCTGCATAACTCGATCTGGAATTTCAGACGGAAGAAAACGAATTTTATTAAGATAAGCGGCTATGCGGCCTTTAATAGCAAACAACTTAGGTAATGGATCAGTGCCTAAGTAATTGATCATTAAAAAGACATCTTTACCGTACTTTTCTGCAATGTCATATACATCACGGTGCATGTACTCAGCGACTTCGGGCAGATGAGTAAAGTGAGTCAATATGTGGCGGCGTAATTCCGTTAGTTGATGGGGATCATTAGTGCCGATGTAAAATACTTGTTCACGTTCTGCCACGGGGAAGGTATCTAAGCGCACGGCAAAAACCGCCAGTTTACCGGCACAGCCACTAGACTCGTACAAGCGGTGGGTGTCGGCGTTGTAACGGGCAGGGGTGTCGGCATCCACATCACGCAGTATTTCTGCGTAGTCATTAGCCGAGGCTTTCTGAGAGCCATAATCAATATCGCTTTCAGTAAAAGAGTGGTTTTCTAGATTCGTCAGGACCTCTTCAGGGGTTGAGCCTAAATTGATACCCAAGTGGTTAACCAGCTCTAATTCGCCGTTTTGATTCAGTTGTGCAAACAAAGAAAGCTCGGTGTAAGCCGGGCCGCGTTTAACCAAGGCTCCGCCAGAGTTATTGGCTACACCTCCAATAATAGAAGCGCCAATACAAGACGATCCAATCACCGAATGCGGCGCGCGCTTAAGCGGCTTGAGCATCTTTTCGAGAGTGAACAGGGTTGAACCCGGAAAACTTACAATTTGTTTGCCGCCGTCTAGCAGATAGATTTTATTCATGCGGGTAGTGTTAATTACGACAATTTCACGATCATAATCATCACCGCTTGGCGTAGAACCTTCGGTTAAGCCTGTATTAGCCGCCTGCATAATAACAATGGTGTTAGCTTTAATGCAGGCATTGAGCACCTGCCATTGTTCCAGCAGGGTCGTGGGGAAAACCACCGCAATAGCCGAGCCTTGGCCCGAGCGGAAGCCCGTGCGGTAATGCTCGGTTTGGCGCTCATTAGTGAGCACCTGGTGCTCGCCGACGAGAGAAATCAGTTGCTGAATCAAAGCAGAAGTAGACATGTTCAGGTTGCTCTTATGGACACGAATAATAAACACATAGCTAAATAACCAAGCCTGCTAAACAAGGCATATACGCCTTATTTAGCAGGTATTGCGGGCCACGCTTAGCCGTAAGCAACGGCTGGTAGCCAAAGTACCAGTTGCGGCATGAAGACCAGCAACAAAAGTGCAAGTAATTGCAAAATGATAAAGGGAATAACGCCTTTATAAATATCGGTTAGTTTTACGTTAGGTGGGCAAACGCCTTTGAGGTAAAAGAGCGCAAACCCAACCGGCGGCGTTAAGAAGGATGTTTGCAAGGCCATAGCGACCAGCATGACAAACCACACCAACTCAGGATTATCGACAATACCGTATCCATCAATATCCAAGCCTAAAGCTGAAATAACCGGGGCTAACAACGGCAGAATGATCAAGGTGATTTCGATCCAATCGAGGAAGAAGCCCAATAAGAAAATCACACCTAAAATAAAGAAGATAATGCCGTAAGGGCCAAACGGTAATCCGGTTAAAAAGGACTCGATCAACTCATCACCGCCTAGCTCACGTAGCACTAAAGCAAAGCAGGTCGCACCAATAAAGATAGCGAAGATGTATGAAGTGGTGTTCATCGTCCCTTTAACCACATCGTTTAACACACGTAAGCTAAACTTGCGGTTGTAAATAGCGAGCAAGGTCGCCCCTAATGCGCCGACACCCGAGGCTTCCGTAGGCGTAGCAAAGCCCGCAAAAATAGATCCCAGCACCACAAAAATCAGTAGCAGCGTAGGGAACACGGCTTTAAGTGCATTAAGGACAATTTTGAAACTAACCGGCTTAGCATCCGAAGGCACCGGAGCCGCCGACGGCTTTAACCAACCGTAAATTAAGATATAGAGGATATACATCGCCCCCAGCATCAAGCCGGGTATCACCGCACCCATAAAGAGATCGCCAACCGAGAGGCCCAGCTGATCAGCCATAATAACCAGCATAATGCTAGGTGGGATCAAAATGCCCAACGTACCTGCCGAGGCAATCGTGCCCAAGGCTAAAGGCATCGAGTAGCCTTGTTTAGTCATGGACGGTAAAGACATTACCGCCAGTAGCACAACAGATGCGCCTATAATGCCGGTAGAAGCGGCCAAAATGATACCAATTGCTGTAACCGTAACCGCTAAACCACCGCGGACATGGCCAAATAGCTCCTGCATGGAATGCATTAGCTTTTCAGCAACCCCCGACTTATCGAGCATATTACCCATAAAAATAAACATGGGCAGGGCAACCAAAATCCAGTTGTCCATAATTTTCCACAACCGGTTAACGACTAACCCCAATGTGGTGTAATCAAGCCCGGTCATGGTGTCTAAATAGCTGTCAGCAAACTGGCCAATAAAGGCAAAAATAATACCGACACCTGCCAAAACCCAGGCAACAGGGAAGCCAGTAAACAACAGCACGATGAACGATAAGAACATCGCAATAACCATGATTTCATTAGCTTCCATGGTGGTTCTCCTCTACTACAACACCTTTACCACACAACAGCATGGTGTCACGGTACAAACGCGACACCATCGCTAACGCTAATAAACCTAAGGTAATGGGAATAACACCCTTAATAATCCAGCGAAAAGGTAAGCCAGAAGGCGAGGAGGAGCTTTCGTTAATTCGATAAGAGTCGTAAACAAAGTCCAAGCTGTGCATAAACATAATGATTAAAAAAGGCATGACTAAGATCAAAATGCCAAGGATCTCGACCACATAGCGTGTCTTTTGCGAAAACTGCCCGTACAGCAAATCGACACGAATATGGGAGTTAGTGGTCTGCGAATACGCTAGGCCAAACATCACACCCGTGGCATACAAATGCCATTGGAGTTCTTCTAAAATAATTAAGCCACTCGAAAAGCCTTTACGCAGCACAACCTGCGTAATAATAACGAGTACCAAGAGTACATAAGTCCACGCAACGGTGGTACAAAGTCGTTGTATACATCGATCGATGGCGTCTGCCAACGGCACAGAGGGAAGAGCATCGTTGCTGGTCACAAAGGGCACCCTTGAAGTCAATTGTCGTTGTCTTAGCGTCTCTATTTATTGTTATAAGTCGCGCTAATTCGGTAAAAGATAAAACAGGCGACACCGTTTAGGTATCGCCTGCTAAACACGCCGGGATTACTTACTGCGTGGTAAGAAAGCGTTGGCTTCCCATAGATCGTAACCTTCACGGAAGGTGCTTAAATCGTCCCATACTTCTTTAAAGAACGGATCAGCCGCTGTCTTTTCAGAAACAACTTCGTTCCACTTGTCTTCAAAGGTGCTTAGCATGGTGTCGTTCCAGTAACGGATCTCAACGCCATTTTTAGCCGCATCACGCATCACTGGGAACTGCATCGCTTCACCTTCAGCAATAGAGTTAGTGATAGACGCTTTACAAGTGTTTTCAACGGTAGCTTGCTGGCCTTCAGACATCTTGCCCCATGCTTCTTTGTTGATTAACAACTCAAAGATAGTGGCTTGTTGGTGCCAGCCAGGGAAGTAGTTGTACTTAACAATTTTGTGGAAGCCCAAGCTCTTATCGATAGCTGGTTGAGAGAACTCAGAGGCATCGATAGCCCCTTTTTCTAACGCACCAAAGATCTCGCCGCCAGGGATCTGAGAAGTGGATACGCCCAGTTTTTCCATGACAGATGCACCCAAACCGAAGAAGCGCATGTTCAAGCCTTGTAGATCTTCTGGCTTATCGATTGGTTTTTTGAACCAGCCGGATGTTTCAGGGGAAATAATTGCACAAGGAATAACATGTACATTGTAACCAGCATTGTCGTACATTTTTTGATACAGCTTCATGCCGTTACCGTAGTACAACCACGCCATATACTCGCCCGCTTCGGGGCCAAAAGGTACAGCCGAGAATAAAGCAGCTGCTGGCATCTTACCTTGCCAGTAACCGGCCGTGGCATAACCAGAATTGACTTTGCCTGAAGATACGGCATCTAAGATTTCAGGAGGGCTAACTAATTTACCTGGCTCGTAAATTTTCATTTTGATAGCACCGTCAGAAACCAGCTTAAGCTGATCGGCTACCCATGCAATAGGGGTGCCCAACGCTGGCAAGTGCGAGCCAAATGCAATCGGGGTTTTCAGTAAGATTTTATCTGCAGCAGCAGCCGGTAAAGAAGTGGCAGCAAAAGTGGCCGTAAGAATGGCTGATGAGATCACGGTCTTCGAGAGTTTCATCTCTTATCCTCAAATGTTTTTGTTGTTGTAATTAGCCCTGAGTGGGGCTCGATCTAATCGAAACTGATTAATTGGTAAGACCAATTTACCAGATCGCTAAGCCAGTACTGTATTTTTTTTGAGCAAGGGGGTCAATGTTTTTTCAAAAACTTAATTGATTAGTGTCTAAGTTAAGCGTAGAAATTGAACAAAGGCTAAAGAAAGTGACTAGCCTTAGACCTTTGTATAAGGTATTTTCTGTCAATTGGTCATACCAAATGCACAGATGATGCGGTTACACTGAAAGAATGTGTAGGCGAAGATTCAGGCTGTTACTGAGTCGAACATAATAAAAAGCGCCTAATGTTATCCCCAGCAGTAGATGTAAGAGATAGAACACCAGATGACTTACCAGCGGGTGAAACAACCCAAGATTTCCGATGTCATAGCTCAACGTATGGAAGAGATGATCTTAGAAGGGACCTTACAACCGGGCCAAAAATTGCAGCCGGAACGGGAATTGGCTAAAAAGTTTGATGTCTCAAGGCCCTCACTTCGTGAAGCGGTGCAAAAGCTAGCGGCCAAAGGCTTGCTCAATAGTCGCCAAGGCGGCGGTACTTATGTGTCCGAAGATTTAGGCGGGTCTTTCACTGATCCATTGCTGGATTTATTTCGCACGCACCCCGAAGCGCAATACGACTTGTTAGAGTTCCGACACGCACTTGAAGGGGTCACGGCTTACTATGCGGCGCTGCGTAGTACGCAAGCGGACAAAGAGGCCATCCAAGCCAAGTACGACGAGCTTCAAAGTTTCCATGATATTAAAGCCTTTGATAAAGAGGTCTCCGCTGATGTTGATTTTCATCTCGCTATTGCAGCGGCCACACACAACATGGTGTTACTACACATGATGCGCGCTATGTTTAGCCTATTGCGCCAGCATATAAACGATAACCTACAAAATATTTATCCAAAGCCGGGTTACCGCGACAAAATTCATCATCAACATACCAAGCTACTAAATGCGGTCTTAGCGGGCGAGCCAGAGCAAGCGCGCAACGCTGCACATGATCATTTAGCGTATGTTGAAGAGGCATTGTTAGAACAAGGAAGGGAAAATACGCGACTAGAGCGATCATTAAGGAGGACAAATCAAACAATCTAAAGCGATTGCAGTAAAAGTGGGTGTGGTAAAAGCCAATAGGCTTTTTTTGACTAACACATCAAAAAATTATGTATAAAAACTACAATATGTACATAAAGCAACGTAAATCCAGCAAAATGCTGCGATTATCTAGACCAAAATTATAAACTTTTGTAGTATTACTACAAAATGAATAGAAGGAATATCCGAGAGCTGCGCCAAGCAGCCAAAAACGGTGAAAATTCCTCGCAAGACCAAAAGTCAGGGTATAAAAATCTAACCTAGGGATGATGCTTACAAGGCATTAGTGGAGAGGCAACGTGCAAGATCATATTATTGATGATATCGACCCAGTAGAAACGCAAGAGTGGATCGACGCACTCGAATCTGTCGCCAAAAATGAAGGCAACGATCGAGCTAAGTTTTTATTACAACAATTAGGTCGCAAAGCATCCGACATCGGTATGGGTAATACGGGTTCGATAACCACACCATACCGCAACACCATTGCACCAAAAGACGAAGCGCGCATGCCGGGCGATCTATTTGTAGAGCGCCGTATCCGTTCGTTTATTCGCTGGAACGCGATGGCAATGGTTATGCGTGCTAACGATAACAAAGAAGGCTTAGGCGGCCACATCGCCAGCTTCTCGTCGTCAGCGACGTTATATGATATTGGTTTTAACCACTTCTTCCGTGGTAACGAAGGTGACCAAGATGCCGACATGGTATTTTTCCAAGGTCACATCTCACCAGGTATTTATGCACGTGCCTACTTAGAAGGCCGTTTAACAGAAGATCAGCTCGATAACTTCCGCCGTGAAGTTGACGGCAAAGGTCTGTCTTCTTATCCACACCCATGGTTAATGCCGGATTTCTGGCAGTTCCCAACGGTATCTATGGGCTTAGGTCCAATCCAAGCGATCTACCAAGCACACGTAATGCGCTACTTATCAGCGCGTGACCTAATCAACCGTGGCGACCGTAAAGTATGGGCGTTCCTGGGTGATGGTGAGTGTGATGAGCCAGAGTCACTAGGCGCTATCGCATTAGCAGGCCGCGAGCAGTTAGAAAACCTCGTATTTGTTATCAACTGTAACCTACAACGACTAGACGGCCCTGTACGTGGTAACGGCAAAATCGTTCAGGAACTCGAAGGCGTGTTCCGTGGTGCAGGTTGGAACGTTATTAAATGCTTGTGGGGTCGCCACTGGGATCCATTGTTCGAAAAAGACGACAAAGGTCTGCTGCAAAAGCGCATGGACGAAGTCTGTGACGGCGAACTGCAAAACTATAAAGCTAACGGCGGCGCTTACACGCGTGAGCACTTCTTTGGTAAATACCCAGAATTGCTCGAAATGGTTAAGGATATGTCAGACGATGACATCATGAACCTCAACCGTGGTGGCCATGACCCATACAAGGTATACGCGGCGTACGAGTCTGCAATGAACCACAAAGGTCAGCCGACAGTAATCCTAGCGCAAACCGTTAAAGGTTACGGCACAGGTGCATCAGGCCAGGCGAAAAACGATACGCACTCCATGAAGAAGGTTGCCATTGATGACCTTAAAGACTTCCGCGATCGTTTTAACATCCCACTGGATGACGAGCAGCTAAAAGAAGTACCGTACTACCGTCCATCTCCAGATTCACCAGAGATGAAGTACATGTTCGAGCGTCGTAAAAAGCTAGGTGGCTTCTACCCAACGCGTCGTACAGAGTTCGAAAAACTCGAAATTCCAACACTGGATACTTTTGCTAACAACCTAAAAGGCAGTGGCGAGCGTGAGCTATCAACGCAAATGTCGCTTAACCGCTTCCTTAGCACCTTGGTTAAAGACAAAAACATGGGCAACCGTGTTGTACCTATCGTGCCTGACGAAGCTCGTACCTTTGGTATGGAAGGTATGTTCCGTCAGTTGGGTATCTACTCATCGGTTGGTCAGCGTTACACGCCACATGACCGCGATCAGATCATGTTCTACAAAGAGTCTAAAACAGGCCAGATCCTAGAAGAAGGGATCAACGAAGCCGGCTCTATGTCTGCATGGATTGCCTGTGCAACGTCGTACACCAACAACAACTGCACTATGGTGCCGTTCTACATCTTCTACTCCATGTTTGGTTTCCAACGTGTAATGGACTTGATCTGGGCTGCGGGCGATATGCAAGCACGTGGCTTCTTGATTGGTGCAACGTCTGGACGTACCACGTTGAACGGTGAAGGTTTGCAGCACCAAGATGGCCACAGCCACTTAATGGCGCAAATGATCCCTAACTGCGTATCGTACGATCCAACATACGGATTCGAGCTAAGCGTTATTGTTCAAGATGGCCTGCGTCGCATGTACCAAGAAGGTGAAAACCGCTTCTACTACATCACCACCATGAACGAAAACTACCAGCACCCAGATATGCCTGCCGGTTCTGAAGAAGGCATCATCAAAGGTATGTACTTACTAGAAGAAGGCAAAGATGCCGATCTTAAAGTACAGCTGATGGGCTGCGGTACTATTTTACGCGAAGTGCGTGAAGCGGCAGTTATCCTGCGCGAAGAGTTTGGTGTTGAATCCGACGTATGGAGCACAACATCACTTAACGAACTGCGTCGTGATGCCATGGCAGTTGAGCGTAATAACATGCTCAACCCAGAAGCCGAGCCACAAGTGGCGTATGTAACTGAGTGCTTAAAAGACCGTGCCGGTCCTGTGATTGCCTCAACTGATTACATGCGTATCTTTGCAGACCAGCTACGTGCTTACATTCCTAAAACTTACAAAGTATTGGGTACAGATGGCTTCGGTCGTTCTGATACACGTACTAAGTTGCGTTCATTCTTCGAAGTAGATCGCTACTACGTAACAGTAGCCGCGCTTAAAGCACTACAAGAAGAAGGTAAGATCGAAGGATCAGTCGTCGCTAAAGCTATGAAGAAGTTCAACATCAACCCGGAAAAACCGGCGCCTTGGACGGTGTAAACCGTCCCTTGGATGAACTGACTTTTTAGTATTAACGAATAGAGGACAACAACGTGAGCACAATCACAATTACAGTTCCGGATCTAAGCGGCGCAGAAGATGTTGATGTTATTGAAGTGCTAGTCAAAGCTGGCGATACAGTAGCAGAAGGCGACAGCCTAATGGCGCTAGAAACCGACAAAGCATCGATGGAAGTACCTGCTGAACAAGCCGGTACCGTCGTCGAAGTGATGATTAAAGAAGGCGATACCTGTAACGAAGGCGACGTTATCTTAACGCTGGAAACAGGCGCTAGCGAAGCGGCAGAGCCAGCGCAAGAAGCGCCAGCAGAAGTCGCACCTGCTCCGGCTGCCGCACCGGCACCACAAGCGGCTGCAACGGCCACAACTCAAGAAAACGTACTCGTACCTGATCTGAGTGGCGCTACCGATGTAGACGTTATCGAAGTCATG
Organism: Neptunomonas sp. CHC150; assembly: GCF_030397555.1. NCBI lineage: Bacteria > Pseudomonadati > Pseudomonadota > Gammaproteobacteria > Oceanospirillales > Oceanospirillaceae > Neptunomonas > Neptunomonas sp. CHC150. The sequence goes on along the minus strand of NZ_JAPNXU010000011.1, from coordinate 183,036 downwards.
GTTAAAGCGGGTGATGTGATCGAAGAAGGCGACAGCCTTATCGCACTTGAAACCGACAAAGCGTCGATGGAAGTACCAGCGCCTAAAGGCGGTAAAGTGCTTGAAGTTAAGATCGCCGAAGGCAGCACCTGTAATGAAGGTGACCTACTTATCGTATTGGAAGTAGGCGGGTCGGCTGCTGAAAGCGCCGCTCCTGAGCAGGCAGCGGCCCCTGCACAAGAAGCGGCGGCTCCTGCGGCTGCACCGGCACCAGCACCGGCTCAAGCAGGCGGTAAAGAAGACGTACTAGTTCCAGACTTAAGTGGCGCTACTGATGTAGACGTTATCGAAGTGATGGTAAAAGTAGGCGACGTGATCGAAGAAGGCGACAGCCTTATCGCACTCGAAACCGACAAAGCATCCATGGAAGTACCTGCCCCTAAAGGCGGTAAAGTCATTGATGTTAAGATCAGCGAAGGCGCAACGGTCAACGAAGGCGATGTAATCGTCGTCTTGGAAGTGGCTGGTGCTGCTCCTGCTCCAACGGCTGCACCTGCTGCCGCACCGAGTGCTCCAGCGGCTAGCGCACCTGCACCTAAGCCAGAGCCAGCTAAAGCGGCGGCTCCGACAGCACCAGCTGCAACGAGCAATTTATCAGGCGTAGAGCTAGAGAAGAAAAACCGTGCCGCTCATGCAGGCCCAGCAGTACGTGCCTTAGCGCGTGAATTTGGTGTAGATCTGTCCTCAGTAACCGGTACAGGCCGTAAAGGGCGTATCGTTAAAGAAGACGTACAAGCCTACGTTAAATCGGCCCTACAGCAGCTTAAAAACAAGCCAGCAGCGGCCGTAACGGCAGGCTCAGGTATCCCAGCTATTCCAGCCGTCGACTTCAGCAAGTTTGGTGAAGTTGAAATGGAAAAAATGAGCAAAATCGCGAAAGTAACCCGCGATAACATGGCTCGTTGCTGGTTGAATATTCCGCACGTAACTCAGTTTGACGAAGCCGACATCACTGAGCTGGAAATCTTCCGTAAGCAAATGAAAGAGGAAGCGCTCAAATCTGGCGTTAAGCTCACACCATTACCGTTTATGATTAAAGCCGTAGCTAAAGCGCTGGCAGCTAATCCTAAATTTAATGCTTCACTGCATGCCGATGGTGAACACATCGTTTACAAGAAGTACATCAACATTGGCTTGGCGGTAGATACGCCAAACGGATTGATGGTTCCTGTCATCAAAGATGCGGATAAAAAATCAATCTACGAGCTATCACTCGAAGCGGTAGAACTGGCAGGTAAAGCGAAAGACCGCAAGCTCAAGCCAAACGAGATGCAAGGCGCCTGCTTTACCATCTCTAGCTTAGGTGGCATTGGCGGAACAGGCTTTACGCCAATCGTAAACGCGCCAGAAGTGGGTATTTTGGGTATCTCCAAAGCCGACATCAAGCCGCGTTGGAATGGTAAAGAGTTTGAGCCACGCACTATGCTGCCATTGTGCTTATCGTACGATCACCGTGCCATTAACGGTGGTGATGCAGGTCGCTTCTTAACCTACATCAACAGCCTGTTAAGTGATATCCGTCGCTTAACACTGTAATAATCCCTCGGGATTAGAAGGCTATACCCAATTGGGCCTCTTTATGAGGCCCTTTTTTGTGGGTGCTGCATGGTACTGCGTGGTACTAGGTGTAGCTAAGTGATGGGTTAATGGTTGTTTATCGTATAAAGGGAAGATTTAACCTGCAAAAATCCCTAGAATGTGAGCCAACATACAGATCTATTAGGAAGCGTCACGCATGAAAGTTTTAGTAACGGGATCAGCAGGGTTTATAGGGTTTCACGTTGCTAAAAGGTTGCTAGAAGATGGTGTAAACGTTGTGAGTATCGACAACATAAACGATTATTACGACGTTAACCTCAAACACGAAAGGCTAAAACAGCTTGAGCCTTTTGCGTCTCATCAATTTATCCAGCTGGATGTGTCCGACAGGGAAGGAGTAGCCGCGTTATTTGAGCGAGAGCAATTTACCCATGTAGTCCATTTGGCGGCACAAGCGGGCGTGCGTTACTCCATCGAAAACCCGCATGCCTATGTAGATTCAAATTTGATTGGGCATGTAAACATCTTAGAAGGTTGCCGCCATAACAAGGTAGAACACTTAATCTACGCCTCATCAAGCTCGGTATATGGCCTAAATAAACAGATGCCGTTCAACGAAGCCGACTCAGTTGATCATCCTGTTTCATTGTATGCAGCCACCAAAAAAGCGAACGAGCTGCTCTCTCATACCTATTCACATTTATACGGTTTGCCTACAACCGGCCTTAGGTTTTTCACCGTTTATGGCCCGTGGGGGCGTCCTGATATGTCGCCAATTTTATTCGCCACCGCCATAAAAAATCAGCAGCCCCTCAAAGTGTTCAACCACGGAAACATGAGCCGCGATTTCACCTACATAGATGACATCGTAGAGGGCGTGGTTAGGCTCATTCCCAAGCAGCCAGCGCCAGTAGAAGGCTGGAGTGTCGAAGCCGGTAAAAGCAACGAAAGCTCAGCACCGTACCGTGTGTACAACATTGGTTGCGGTAAGCCTGTTAACCTACTGACCTTTATAGAATGCATCGAAAAATCCATGGGTGGCACCACAGAAAAAATCTACATGGATATGCAACCCGGTGATGTCCAAGCAACCTGGGCTAATACCAACAACCTGTTTGATGTGATTGGCTACGCCCCACAAGTAGACGTTGCCACGGGGGTAGAGCGGTTTGCCGCATGGTTTAAACGTTATTACCGTTAGGTTTTGGGCTTGAGTAAACCCGCCTGCGCCAATGTATAAAATTTCGGAACTATCTTGTTTTCCTGTCCCCTAAGTTAGCAGTTGTTTGTATAAATAATGTTCAGGGATTGGATACCGTTATGCTCGCTTTAATGAAAAATCAATCAGTTAGCCGGTTATTGTCAACACTGGTGCTGAGTGTTTGTACTTTTTTTACACCAGTAGGCTGGGCTTTATCCGTTGATGATGCCAAGCACCTAGCTCTACGCACCAGCTTTGCTGCCTCCCCCGATTTAATGAATGCGCTACTGCCGCTATCGCGAGAAGAAGCCGTCGATTACGTGATGACGCGGGTTGAGCCAAACCCCGTCGAGCCACCAGAGTTTGTTGTTAATCCTGAGCAGGTGCCACAATATACAGAGCTATCGCAAGAAGAAAAAAGGGATTTGAACAAACATAAAGCCCAGCAGCGCCAAAGGTTAAAACAATGGTGGATGGAGCGTATGATCACCACGCAAGCCCCGCTGCAAGAGCAAATGCTCTTGTTTTGGCATAACCATTTTACTACATCAGGTCAAAAGGTAGGTGATCCGATATTGCTGTTTCAGCAACATGAGTTGCTGCGTAATCAATCGTTAGGTCGCTTTGATTTGATGTTACGGTTGGTGATGCAAGATCCAGCTATGCTGAATTACTTGGATAACAGCCAAAATAAAAAAGGCAAACCTAACGAGAATTTGGCAAGGGAGTTGTTAGAGCTATATACCTTAGGGGAAGGGAATTATACCGAAAAAGACATTAAAGAAACGGCGCGTGCGTTAACTGGTTGGAGCACTGACAATCTAAGTCGATCTTTTCGTCTCAAGGCAAAACAGCATGATAATGGTCGTAAAACTATTTTAGGGGAGAGTGGCGGTTTTACTATGCCGCAAGTACTCGATTTGCTATTGCAGCGCCCAGAAACGGCTCAGCTCATCACCACTAAGCTGTGGCAGCAGTTTATCTCGCCAACGCCAAATCAAGAGCGCGTAGCCGAGCTGGCAACAGCGTTTAAAAACCACCAGTACGATATTCGCAGGCTCCTGAAGCAGCTACTAATGGACGATGCGTTTTGGGCTAAAGAAAACCGAGCTGTGCTAGTTAAATCCCCCGTTGAGATGGTGGTGGGCTTGTATCGCCAGGTGGGTACTGACACTGCCCCGTACAAGATTATGGTGAATCAAGCTAGGCAGTTAGGTCAAGATTTGTTGACACCGCCTAACGTTAAAGGCTGGCCAATAGCCTCTACCGAATGGATTGACACCGCCAGTTTACTAAAGCGACAAAACGCAATTAACCGGTTTATGCGCGCAAAAGAAATGAACAGCAAGCAACAAGACGAGGGAATGTTATACGAGGCGGCTAACACGTGGGCGCAAAGTGAGCAGTTTAACTATCAAAAAGACTGGCTACTCGCTATGGAACCCGTCACCGATGTTGAGGGAAACCGGCCGATACGTACGTTACGCAACTTACTAAACGACCCCGTTTATCAACTTAAATAATGCAGGGAGCACCTCATGATTACACGCCGACAAATGCTAAAACTATCAGCGGGTTTATCGGTGGCTGGCTTGTCGATGCCATTGGCTATGCCCGCATGGGCAACTAATTCGGATAAACCGCGGTATCTTATTTTAATCGAGTTGCACGGCGGTAATGATAGCCTCAACATGTGTATTCCGCATAATCAAGAGGGCTATTATGCAGCCAGGCCAAGCTTAGCGATACCAAAAGATCAGCATATCATTTTATCACCAGAACTCGCGTTAAATGGGGTAATGTCCCCGCTCGAAAACTTATGGGCAGCTGGCGAGCTGGCGATTATTCCGGGGGTTGGCTACCCAGAGCCTAACCGTTCGCACTTTCGTTCTATCGAGATATGGGATACGGCCTCTAACAGTGATGAATACCTGAGTGATGGCTGGCTGTCAGAATCACTTAAACAAGTAATGCTAGACGAGCACCTAGCCGCTCATGGGATTGTGATTGGTCGTAACCCTGCACCGCTGATGGGGGAAGGGCTTAAAACCTTGGTCATGCGTAACCAAGCCAGTTTTATACGTGAGTCTAAACAGTTAGATAAAATACTAGCCAGTACCGCAAACCCTACTTTGCGGCATTTACTGAATGTACATAAAGATGCCCGCCGGGGTGGCGAAGTGTTACGTATGGGGTTTGAAAGCGCGAAAAAAGAAGCCAGCAAAGACAAAGGTAAAAAGTCCAATGCCGATCGCTTTTTGGTAGACGTGCAAGAGGCCGCCGCGATTATACAAGCCGGTTATGGTGCGCCTGTTATTAAATTAGCCTTAAGCGGCTTTGATACGCATTTGAACCAAAAAACGCAGCACCAAAAGTTACTAAAATCACTGGCTCAAGGTATAGCGCAATTGCGTGACTCGTTAACGGAGTCTGGCCATTGGGAGCAAACGCTTGTGATGACCTATTCAGAATTTGGCCGCCGTGTGGGCGAAAATGGAAGCCAGGGTACTGATCACGGCACGGCCGCCACGCATTTTATGGTAGGTGGTAAAGTCGCCGGTGGCATTAAATCGGTAGTGCCTTCGGTGACAGATTTGGTGGATAAAGACTTACAATACCACCAAGATTTTCGTGCCTTGTATGCTTCTGTTACCGAGCAGTGGTTAGGCTTACCCCTAAGTTCACATTATCAACGCTATAAGCAAATACCACTATTAAGTTAAAAAAATACCGTTATTTCGCTAAATATCAGTCAACAAACGAAATAAAAAAACGCTTTACGCTCGAAACTGTCATCAGAAAGCGATATATTCAAGGTGTTTGCCTCAGCGTATCAGATGGAGCAGTAGGTACGAGTTTTGGCAAACTACACTGACTACATGGAGGTTCTATATGAATCGCACAGCAACGCGCGCATTGCTATCAACCATGTTGGTAGGTCTGGCAAGCACTGCCTCGGCAGACATTATCAACGTGACACAAAACCCCGCGGTAACCGCGCCAGTTGTTAGTTATATTGGTGACGCTGACGGGTGGCCAACTCCGTTCCAAGCTGGTTCGACTGTTTCAGCTCAAACACTATTCAACAGCACAGATGCTATCCGTGTTGCCGAAATGTTTGATCTAACAGCGATCGATTCGGTAGCGGACGAAGCTTACGGTTCTGCAGATACCTTCTCATGGCATGCCGTTTGGTATGACCCACTAGGAACGATTGTTGACAACAACCTCATCGAGATTGCGTGGACAGACATTCTTAGTTGGCAAGCAAGTGGCCAAGAAGCGTTTACCGTTTGGACAGATACCTATGTAACTGATACTTACGGCCCGCTCGAAAGTGGTATGTGGACGGTAGCAACTTACACAGAAGGTAACTTATCAAATGTAGCTGCATTTGATGTACCAGAGCCTTCTTCTTTGTTGTTAATGTCTTTGGGTTTGTTAGCCGTGGGTGGCTATCGGGTTAAGCAGCGTAAAGCGTAAGTTTTAGACTGCCCCAAATAAAGTGCCATTTTTGGCACTTTTTTTTGCTCTTTTTAACCGGATTTTGCTATTTGTCGCTATGTGTCGCCTTTCTCTTTTTTATGAAACAGCGAGATCCACCCCAGCGCCAGTACCAGCATAAAAGTGGCTGCATTAGCTGGAATCTGGAGGTTGAAATCAACCGTGGCATGTAAGGCCATAGCTGTCATTGACATAATGCAACCAAACGATAACCCCCGCATTAATGGGTTGCGCCGTTTCCATTGCGCCCAAAAAGCCGCGATATAAGTCGCTAATATCACCAGCAAGAGTGGGATCATCCCTATGACACCGCGCTCGGATAAAAACTCTATGTAATCGTTGTGTGCGTGGTCGTAAAAAATGCGGATATCATGTCCGCGGTATTCAGGGAAGCTGGTATAAAATGTACCAGCGCCGGAGCCATCCAGTAGGTGATTATTCAATAAGCTAATACTGTATTGGTCCACTTCATCACGAGTTTCACGGTGGGAGGAGGTGTTTTCTAATCGGTCTACAACTTTTTCGACGCCAAAAAAAGTGCCCACAATAAAAATATCAATGACTAATAAGCTAGCCAATAAAATGATAGTGGAACGGCTCGCTTTGCGGCCTAAAATGAGTGCTACCACACCGGTGAACATCATAGCGATAAAAAACGAGGAGTTACCCATGCGGGAATGGGTAAGTACTAAACCGATCACCATAATAACTAAGGCAATCCTCAAGCGTGCTTTAGCACCCAATAACGCAGTCATCCAACGGCGTAAGCGGTTGCGCCAGGTGCCAGAAGGCGTGCTTTTTAAAGAAGCGATCATCATGCCTATCCCCAAAGATAAGCAAATCACCAAGTACCCTGCTAAATGGTTACGGTTAATAAAGGTGCCGGTGGCTACGCCCTTGTAAGCATCTTTGGGGATTAGAAAGGTGAACTCTGTGCCGCTTAACGTCATTAAACTGCCATAAATGGCTTGGAAAACACCGCTAGCAACCACCACATAGATAGTCCAACGTATTCGCTGCTGGCTAGATAAGAGCACCAAAGCTAGTACAAACAGAGCAATAAGCCCCCAGCCTTGTAAAAACTCTTGTGCGGTATCGGCAGCCGATAAGGTAAAGCCTATCGGGCTTAACTGCACACCCAGCCAACCATTAGCGGTTACTAATAAAGCAATAATAGGCCAAGCGCGTTTGCTTGTTGGGGTAAGTTGCACTCGGTTACGGGTATACAGCCAAAGCCAGCCTAATAACAATGCTAAGGCACTGGCTGTGAGTATCGAAATAGACCATACGCGGTTGCTACCAAGTGGCATTGGAGCCCACACTAATAATGCTAAAAAGCCCCAAAAAAGCGGCTGGTCGGCAGATGCAGGTGCAGAAGTTTTAAAGTACGGAGAACTTTCCATGTAATTCATCTTTTAGCAGCCATAAAAAAGGCACCCCAAGGATGCCTTTAGAATATACATGAATACGATTAGCTTGCGCTAGCAGAACCGCCACCGCCACCGCCACTGCTTGAACCAAAAGCAGGCAGGGAAGAAGGGATGCCCGTAGAACCAGGTGCAGATGATGATGCCGGGCCTTGCGGGTTACCCGCTGCGGTAGCTTCGGTGACCGCTGTTGGGTCAACGTTTGGGTTGGCAAGGGCAACAGCTGTCATGGCATCCGGGTTTGCACCTTTAGCAACGGCCGCTGAAATAATAGCACCGGCTTGTTCAGGCGCGGCTTGCATAGCGGCATCAACAATGCTTTCTGCTGCATCGGGGTTAGCATCCATAGCAGCGCTTACAATATCAGCAGCGGCGCTAGGGTTGGCAGCAACAGCGGCGGCAACAGCGCTGGCAACCAGTGATGGGTCGGCTGCAGACACCTGAGCTAACACATCAGACATAGACGCATTAGTTGCTAGTGCATTAGCAACAACTTGATCCATTGGCATACCCGCGGAAATATCATCCGAAACGGCAGCCTGTGCAGAATAAATCGGTAAGGCTAAACCTACCAGTACACCTAACATCACGTGGCGCATAGAGTGCTCCTTGCAAGCAATATAATAATGTGTCTAAGTTTAGCAACAGTGTATTTATTAGGCAACAGTCTAAAAAGTAAACACTTGTATGAAGTGTGTATGTTTTAATGCCCGATGCAACCCTATCTTACTGTAATTAATAAAGTTAATACGTAAAAAGTAGGGGTTAAGTGCGTGCTAAAAAAATAGTAAACAACACACGTACACAGATCTGTAGCTAATCAGTAACTCTGGAGTGTGTTTTTGGGCAAAATAATACACCAATTGGTGAAGTAATGTATAATTAATGGGCTAATTTGGTGCGTTATGGCTGGTGGTGCGTTTATATAGCGCGCTGCGTTGCACAATAACATAAGGTTTGCGGTGCAGGTTTATTTCGTATGTTCAGTTAAATAATAGTTTTGATGCGTAAAAGGAATAGCGTCTTTTTTAGGAGACATGTCGTTATCTGGCGCCTAAAAAAGGCACCGTTAACGTGCCTTTGTTTAGGTCACAATACAGGCTGTAACTTAGCTAGGGCTAGCACTTCCGCCGCCACCGCCACCACTACTGCTACCAAGTGGAGGGAGTTTAAACGAAAGGGAAAGCGTAGGGCTAAATTGTAAGCTACCTGTAAAGCTATTAGCGATACCCTGATTACGGATGTAAGAAGGTAGTATCGTTGTTGTGCTTACGGCACTGGCAGGAAACGCTATAGTCGTCAATGACTTGCCCGACATTAAGGTATCTACAAAGCCAGCGTGTGCAGAGACTGCGGGTAAGGCTACCCCCAGAACTACACCTGCAATGTATTTTTGCATAAGGCATGCTCCTTGCTTAGCTTGATTATTCAAGCACTAACCATGCTATCAACCCATTGTTTAAACTTAAAGAAAAAATTAGATGTTGCGCATAAACGACAGCGCCTCTAGTATTAGCGATGCAGTGCAGCAATTGTAACAATTGGATGGAATACTGCTGCAGATAATGGACACTGCTTCAAGGATAGGCCACTAAAGATGGACTTACACGTGAATATAAAGACCTCACCGCGACTGCCTGTCTCCTCTTCAATGGCACGTAATAAACGTTTACTTAAAAACCACGAAACCTTCGCTTTTTGGGTGCAGCTGGGTGCTGATATCGGCGTGGTTTTTTTCTCTCTATACCTTCTGACACTCTTCAAGACCGGAGAGTTCAATCCGCATTACCGTTTTTTAATGGTAATTACGGGGCTGTCTATGTGCGGCATATACGTAAGCCGCGGTATTTACCGCCAAGCCTCTACCCATGCTAAAAATGTAATGCGTATAACGGTGGCCTGGTTTGTGTGTTTATGCGCCGTTATGTTGGTGGGCTTTGTGACCAAAACCACCGAGCTATTCTCCCGCCAAATTATTTTGCTATGGGCGCCGTTAGCGCTGTTTTTACAAATAGCCAACCATGTGGCCATTGGTATGGGCATAAAACGCTATAAAGAAACCTACGGCAAACACCTTAAAGCCTTGGTGATAGGTGATGGCGCAACTGCCGTGCACCTTATCCAAAGTTTGAATGGCAACCGCTGGTTACCAGACAAGGTGGTTGGGGTTGTACGCGGTGATGGCGGCTTGCCAGATTTATCCGTGGCGGCAAATCTATCAGTGCCATTGCTCGGCCACATTGCTGGGATACGCCCGTTAATACGCGAACACAAAATTAAGCGCATTTACATCGCACTACCTATGGAAGAGAGCGAGCAAATACAAGGCCTGCATATCGATTTGCTAGACATGAACGTAGATGTGATCTGGGCGCCGGATATATCCGCCATGCGTTTGCTAAACCACTCTGTAAGGGAGGTGGCCGGCACGCCTATTATCTCGTTAAACGAAAGCCCGTTAACCTCATCGCGCGTGTCCATGGCCTTAAAAGCCATCATGGATCGCAGCATAGCGGCTATCGCTTTGCTCTGTTTGTCCCCATTGTTTATTGCAATAGCAGTGGCTGTAAAGCGATCCTCCCCTGGGCCAGTTTTCTTTAAACAAGACCGTACAGGCTTTGATGGCACGGTATTTAAAGTCTGGAAGTTCCGCAGCATGAAGCTGCATCAAGATGCAGAAGTGGTGCAGCAGGCCGGCAAAGAAGACCCGCGCATTACCAAAGTGGGTAAGTTTATACGCCGTACATCCATCGATGAGTTACCGCAGTTGTTCAACGTACTGGATGGAAGCATGTCTCTAGTAGGGCCAAGGCCGCATGCCGTATCTCATAATAATTATTACAGCGATAAGATCAACGCGTACTTAGCGCGCCACCGTATTAAGCCGGGCATTACTGGATTGGCGCAAATTAGTGGCTATCGGGGGGAGACTGAAACGTTAGATAAGATGGAAAAACGAGTAGAGTTTGATTTGGCGTATATCAATAACTGGTCGTTAATGCTGGATGTGAAAATTTTATTTAAGACGCCATCTTCTCTTTTTTCTAAAGATATATATTAATGAAAATCCTATCGTCTAAATTTAATCTTGCTAAATTACTCGACGCAGATCAGCAAGTAGTTATGTCATTTGTCAATCTGTATTCTGTTGGGCAAGTTCTTAAGATGCAGGCTCTAAATAAGGTTGTGATATATTCAGGTGACGGTTTTTTGCTGAATGTACTTTTAGGAATGATTTATTTTAAGAAAGTTGAACGAATAAGTTTTGACTTTACATCAATTGCAGATTGCGTAATCTCAAAAGCACTTAAAGAAAAAAGAGAAATAATTTTTGTAGGTGGAAAAGCTAACGAGTCTGAAGATTTTAAAAGAAAAATAAAAGGTAAATATTCGAGTCTGAAAATTAAGTGTATGCACGGTTATGTTTTTGATGAACAGTATGATGATGTTATTAAACGTCTCTCTTGTTCTGACGCTGGGTATATAGTGGCTGGTATGGGTGGTGGTCTTCAAGAGAAGTTTATTAGTGATTTATATCATCAAGGTTTTAAAGGACATTTGTTTACTTGCGGTGGGTTTATTAGTCAAACTGCGATGTCTGAATCTGAAGTGTATTATCCTAAGATGATTGATAAATTTAATCTTCGTGCGTTTTATAGAATGTACCGAGAACCACATACAATAAAAAGATATTGTATTGATTATCCTCGAAACGCTTTGTTAGTAATTAAGACAGCGATAGTTGAAAAGGAAAAGATTGTAATTGTATGAAGATTAATAAAGTTATTCTTCCGGTTGTTTTGTTGGTTTTGCCGAGGATGTCAGTAAGCTATATTTTTTATTTTTTATCGGCTCTTCTGTCAGTAAGAATATTTGATATTCAGCCTATTTTTAGATACGTTTCTTTTTTGTTTGTTGTAATCTGTTTTTATATTTTTAAGGCAATGGGTGGATATGTTTCTATAACTGCGTTTGTTTTGGAGTTGGTTTTGATTACACCTATAATGTTATATGTTTTTGATTTTAAGGTTAGGTTTTCGAAAGCCTCATGTATTTATGCACTCAGAAATATAAATATTATTGTGATGTTTTTAAGCTTTGCGAATATGATAATTAATTATGGTTTCCCGGCTAAATTACCTTATGTTCACTTTCTTCCTGATGCGTATGGCGGTTTTTATGGACTTGGTGGTGCTAAAATAGTAACTGTTATTGGTTTTTATGGTTTGGCTGTAGAGTTGATGTGGGCAGAAAATAAAAGCAAAATATTTCTTTTTTCAAGCTTGATGAACTTTATATTTCCTAGCTATCTTTTAGGTGTGCTTATGGGCACATTAGCAATAAGTATATATTATTTTAAAAATGTTAAAACACTTCTATATGCCGCTTTGTTATTACTTTTTTTAGTTCCCATTGTAGGGCCATACGCAATTGATAGATCAGATAACATTAATAATGAATTTTCCGAAACTACTGGGTATCATCCGAAGGTTTTTGCATATTTAAATGTTTTAAGTGTTTTGGAAAACAATCCATCAACACTCTTAACTGGAGTTGGGCTAGGGCAGTTTTCGAGCACGAGTGCATTATGGGCTAGTGAATACATGGCCGAACTGAGCTCACATGAAAAAATAAGACTGCCCGGTTTTCATATGAGTGATGTTCATGAGAAGTATATGGGAAATGCGCTCTTGTTCTCGAATATTTGGGCTATAAGCTCATCCGCTAATAAACCTTATACTTCTTTGTCATCGCTGTTGGCTGAAATAGGGCTCCCGCTAACTCTATTCCTTATATATATGTTTATAAAAAGAAGCTTTAAGTTCGGATTCAAGGACAGGAAAGCTTGGGTTATAGTGGTATTTTTTGCGTTGATGTGTATCGTAGATCAATGGCATGACTCTATATGGATAGGTTGGCTAATGTTGATGATTTCAGGGATAAAAGAAAATGAAACACCTTCAAGATAAAAAAGCTTTATTTATTCCTGGTTTGCCTCGATGCGCAACCACTTCGCTCGTGAATGTTATCGGTCAGAGAAATGAAATTGGTGTTGGAATTCAAAAAGAGCCACATTATTTTATACCAGCCAAGGATAAAGAGAAAATTTATTCATTTGATGGAAGAAAGAAAACCCCTTTTCAAAAGTTAGGTTTTTGTGAAACTGAATCATCGTATATTGCTAACTATAAGATGCTAGTAAATGAGGAATACTTTGTTGATGCTAGTACACTATACTCGGCTTATCCAGAATCAATAAAAGAGATTGCAAAGTATTTTAATGCTCCTAAATTTGTTATCTTATATCGTTCAGCTTTGTCTAGAGCATATTCTCATTATTTATTCTCCAAAAGTAGAGGTGAAGAGTATCGTGACTTTCAAAGTGCTTTAAATGAAGAGGTTGAAGGTGTTACTTCTGAGTGGCTGCTAAAAGGGTACTTTGCTGGCTCACGATTAACCCCGTTGGTTAATGAAATTAATGAAATTTTTGGTAAGGAAAGTTTTCTAATAATTGATATTGAAAAATCTGATTTATATTCGAAAGAAGTGTTAAGCGCAATAGAGAGTTTTTTAGACTTAGACAGCATAGATTATGATTTTGCTATATATGAAAATGGAAGTACATCTTTATCGAATCCTTTGCTTAGGTGGATTAGAAAAGTGTTGAAAAAAATTAGGCAACTAAACCCAGAACTAATAGACAATAAAGTCACTAGGAAATTATTCAACTTTTTTATGTCTATATCACCTAAAGCTAAGAAGAATAATTCTGAATTGTCTAGTGTTTCTTATGAAACAAAAAAACTATTTAAAGACCTCGATGATGAAAATAGAGAGTTATTACAAAAATATGCGAGCCGTGTTGTATGTTAACATTAATATTGCCAGGGAAAACAAATAATAATAGTTATATTGAAAATCTGATTAATGATTTGAACGGCGACGGACATGAATGCATTCCTTTTAGTTTTTTTGTCTTTATGAGATCTGCTTTTCGTGCTGATAAAGCTATTCTGCTGAACTGGATAGAGAATCAGACAAGGCAGCGTGGTTTTCTCGGTTATCTGATGGTAAGGATCTTTGTGAATTTAAGTAAACATTTTGGGTTTAAAGTTTTTTGGGTACGTCACAATTTTAAAAGCCATGATTTGAAACCTAGCCAAGTGGCGTTAAATGTAAAGATGATTGAGTACTTGGAAGAAAATACTGATAAGGTTTTTTGTCATGGTTACTCCACAGCTAAAGAGTTGGGTTATATATACTTGCCCCATCCTATATATAGGAATAATAATTTTGTAGATTTTGACGAAGACCTGAGAGATTATATATTGATATTTGGAAGAATTAAGCCTTATAAAAAAGTAATTGAGGCTTTGATTGATTTGAAAGGCGAAAAAGTTTTAATAGCAGGATCTTTTGATTCCAAGTACAAACTAGAAATTCAAGATTGCATTGAGGAATTGGGTCTTGATGTGTTAATTGAAGATAAGTTTTTGGATGAAAGCTATTTGAATAGCTTAATTCTTAACTGTAAATTGAATTATGTTTCGAATGATGGCGCAACGTCAATCATTTCAGGCGCCGTTTATCATGTTTTGTCACTAGGTGGTTCGGTTTTAATTTCAGGAGATAAGTTAGCCTCTGAGTACGATCCTGAATTGATAGGCATTACCCAAGATTCTGATCATGCTGGCTATGAGTCATCAGATGTTTTAAACGCTTTGTGTAAGTTGTCTGGGCGTAAAGCTATAAGAGGCGTTTATTATGGATGAGTTAGTTTCTATTGTTATACCGGCATTTAATTGTGAGGATAGGATTGAGGAGACAATAAAGTCTGCATTAGATCAAAGTTACTCTAATGTTGAAGTAATAGTTGTTGATGATTGCTCTAGTGATAATACTATTAATGTATGCAAAAAATTTGGTGACCGTGTAAATCTAGTTTGTTTTGATAGTAATAAAGGCGGAAGTGCAGCAAGGAATGCTGGGGTTTTAGCATCGAAAGGAAAGTTTATTTCATTTTTAGATTCAGATGATTTGTTTTACAGAGACAAAGTTGAAAAGCAACTTAATAAAATGTTAGTTTCTGGAAAGGATTTGTCATTTTGTTGTGCTCATGATGAATTAGGGAATAAGCTTGGCTTTTTGAATGAAAGTGATTTTCCTTTCGGTTTGCTGTCAGGAAAGAATGACATTGTTAGTTCGTCTGCGATTATGATCAGTAGAGAGTTATTTGATGTTATTAAAGGGTTTGATGAGAGCTTTCCTCGAAAACAAGATGTAGAGTTTTTCACAAGAGCATCTCTGAGTGAGTCCCCTATATTCGTTAAACATCCACTTTTTAAGAAGATTAATTCTGGATCTCCAAGTTACGCTAATGTTAAATCTGGCATAAATCTATTGGATGATAAATTTATTTTTTTAAAAAAAGAGTTTTCGCTTGGAAAACGACTAAGAGTAAAGTCTTTCAACTATATACGTTTGTTTGAATTGTCTTTAAGAGAACGTAATTTGAAATTTATATACTATTTCTTAATGTCTTTTTTGACGTGTCCTCTTATGTCTTTCTATAGGTTGAGACGATATATTAATAAACTAGTACTCTTTTTTCGCCCAGATCAAGGTTGATTTAATTCTTATGGGTATAAAGAAAATAATATTTCAATTTACTTCAACAGTTTCACTTTTGCTAATGCAGTTTGTTCAATTGAAATTGATTACAAGTTCAGTGAGTGTTACACAGTTTGGTGGGTACTCAATTTCTGTTGTGTTTTTTACTATTTTAATGATACTCGGTGATTCTGGTCTTGGTAGTTATACTGTACATAAGCAGAAAAATGTATATCATGTCAGATTGTTGGTTTTTTGCTTTATCGTGTCTTTAATTACCTTTTCTATTGTATCTTTAATGGTACCTTTATGGTCAATAGTTTTCTCTTTCGATGACTTTTCCTCTGTTTTACCTTTTGTGATGTTGTCCTTGCCTTTTTGTGCACTTGGTTCTGTTGCACAGTCAGTATTGCTGATTAATGAGAAACAAGGTTTAGTTGCTCTAGTAGATGTGTTAGCTAAGTTAATTAGTGTTTTTTTTCTTTATTTAACAATTGAAAGTTATGGTCTTCTTGCAGCAGGGATCTCCTATTCTCTATACTGGCTTTTGAGAAGCTTATTATTAAATTTCTTGGTTTTTCTTAGGTTGCGAACTCCGCTATCTTTTAACATTGATCATGATTTTAGAAGCTATTCAATTTCTCTTGTTTGTTCGCAGCTTTTAGGATCATTTAGATATCAAGCTGATATCGTAGTTGTTGGAGTTTTCTTTGGACCACATTTGACAGGTATTTATTCGATTGCAAAGCAAGTAGTTAATATGCCTGCTCAGATAATAAGACCTTTAATGCAAAGAATAGTTCTTCCGAGTTTATCAAAATCACAGCACTGTACTGAATCACTGTTGGATATGATACGAAAGGTAAATCTATGGGTAACACTATCAGTGTCATCTATGTTTACATTTCTAATCTTTTTCTCGAATGATATTTTATTATTTATCGGTGGCACTGATTATACCGATGCAAATTTAATATTGGTTGTGATGTCATTAACATTCTTGTTGAGACTTGCTGTTGGTGGGGTACAAAGTTCTTTAGCGCAAGCTTTAGGTAAGACCAAAGTTGAGCTAAGATGGTCATTGTTTGTTACACCTTTTCTTTTAGTTTCACTGATACTGGGGGCTTTCTTTCTGAATATTGAAAACTTTACAATTCTTCAATTGATAGTTCAGGGGCTTATTTCATTATTATCTTTATTTTTATTTTTGAAAAAAATTGTACCGGAAATTTCTATATATCAGTATTTTAGTACAAGCTCAATAGCGATATTTTTCATATTTTCTGTTTCATTTTTTTCCAGTTATGTTGCGGATTACGCGTCTAGTGATTTTCTGATAAGAGTTGTTTTGTACTGCCTAGCCTTTGTTTTTTCTTTAGGGGTGGTTTCTTTTGCCATTTCTAAGTTTGGAGTGAAAAATGAAATACAAAAGTAAATTGTTATACTTTGCTAATTCTGCTTCTTTTTTTATGTCTCAGTTTTTTGTAGGAAAAAAATCTGGTTCTGATATGGGGCCTCTGATTTTAATTCCTCCAACGGATGAAGGAAGCTTCGGTGATGAGGCAATGATTGTTTCTGTTCTTAGTAATATTGATCCAAAAAAATACTCTGAATTAATTGTTCTCAACGGAATAAAAAAATCTTGGTCTGAAAAACTTAAATCATATGGTTTAGACGTTCGATGTGTGCCTTTGTGGGATAATTTTCAAAGGCCACAGACGATTTTTAAATTTGTTAAGTTTATAAATCAATATAAACCTCTTTCTGTTTATCTCATTGGCGCTGATGTAATGGATGGGTATTATTCCGAGAATAGATCATTGCTTCGTACCTATCTCTTAAGATTGTCCACTATTTCATGTGATGACGTGAGATTGCTAGGCTTTAGTTTTAATGAAGATCCAAGTGTTAAATGTGTTTCCGGTATAATGAATTTGTCACGTTCTGCAAAAATTTTCTCTCGAGATCCAGTTTCTGCTAATAGGTTGGTTAGTAGAGGGATAAAATGTGAGTCAGTTGCAGATCTGGCTTTTATGCTAAAACCTAGGATAGTAAGAAATGTTGATGAGATAAATAAATCACTAGAATTTATTAGTGATCAAAAAAATATCGGGCGGTCCGTAATATGCGTGAATATAAATGCTATACATCAGCGTTACGATGGGTTTTATTCAAAAATTATTTCTCTTTTTAAATATTTGATATCAGAAAGATATTCTATTGTATTTATATCCCATGATGATAGAGATTTTTCGGGGTTTTCAGATTATTCAATGGCCAAAGACGCTCTTAATAAACTGAGCCTGGAAAATGTATTTCTTGTCAAGGAGTCTATGGATGCTGCTGAGCTTAAATATATCGCAAGCAATGTGGATTTTGTTATAACTGGTCGTATGCATTTTGCCATTGGAGCATTGTCTACAGGTATACCGTCTTTAATGTTCGGGTATCAAGGTAAGCAAGAAGGGCTAGCTCAACTTATTGGTGTGGATCCTAATGATGTTGTAATTCCTCCAGATGCTTCTCTTGACGATATGATTGATAAGGTAAACCAGTTTGTTTTAAATATTGATCATATTTCAAAAGATCTTCATGAAAATTTACCGAATATAAAGAAACTATCTAAAATGAATCTAATGTGAAGGTTTATAATGAAAATTGCTATTGCAGGAACTGGTTACGTAGGCTTATCAAATGCCATGTTACTATCACAGCACAACGAAGTGGTGGCCGTTGATATCGTCCCTGAAAAGGTTGAGATGCTTAACAACAAGCAATCGCCGATTGTGGATGTTGAAATTGAAGATTTTTTAGCCAACAAAACGCTTAACTTTACAGCGACTTTGGATAAGTCCGAAGCTTACAGCGATGCAGAATTCGTAGTTATCGCGACCCCTACAGACTACGACCCGATCACTAACTACTTTAATACCAGCTCTGTTGAGGCAGTTATCCGTGACGTAATGGCGATTAACCCTAACGCCGTTATGATTATCAAATCCACAGTGCCGGTGGGTTATACACGCCAAATAAAGGAAGAGATGGGCTGCGATAACATTATCTTCTCGCCTGAGTTTTTGCGTGAAGGTAAGGCTTTGTACGATAACCTGCATCCTTCTCGTATTATTGTGGGTGAACGTTCTGAGCGCGCTAAAGTGTTTGCCGGCTTGTTAGAGCAGGGCGCCATTAAAACGGGTATCGATGTGCTGTTTACCGACTCGACTGAGGCCGAGGCGGTTAAGTTGTTCTCCAATACGTATTTGGCAATGCGTGTGGCGTACTTTAATGAGCTAGATAGCTACGCCGAAACGCACGGGCTAGATAGCCGTCAGATTATTGAAGGTGTGGGCTTAGATCCGCGTATTGGTAATCACTATAACAATCCATCGTTTGGCTATGGTGGTTATTGCTTACCTAAAGATACAAAACAGCTATTGGCTAACTTCCAAGATGTACCTAGCAATATGGTGCGCGCTATCGTCGATGCCAACACCACGCGCAAAGACTTTATTGCCGAAGCTATCCTCAAGCGTAACCCTGCGGTGGTGGGGATCTTTAGATTGGTGATGAAATCTGGCTCGGATAATTTTAGGGCTTCGGCCATCCAGGGCATTATGAAGCGCCTTAAAGCTAAAGGCATTGAAGTGGTTATTTATGAGCCGGTGTTTACTGAAGAGAGCTTCTTTAATTCGCGTGTTATTAATGATCTGGCTGAGTTTAAAGCGTTATCGGATGTGATTGTTGCTAACCGCCGTACCGATGAGCTGGCGGATGTTGCGGATAAAGTCTATACCCGTGATCTTTTTGGTAGCGACTAGTGCGTATTACTAGTTGCTAGCAAGCTATTTTGTTATCTGAAAACGGATAGCAATGTAGCTGTGATAAAAAATACCGTGTGCAAGTAACCTGTATATCAGTTGATGAATAAAGCGATCAGAAATAACGTAAAGGAATAGATGATGATCCCCGTAATTTTATCCGGTGGTTCCGGTACTCGTTTGTGGCCGTTATCCCGTACTCAATATCCTAAGCAGTTTTTGCCGCTTAATTCTGACCTCACTATGTTGCAAGAGACGGTGGCACGTTTGGGCGATGTGTCGGATGTGAGTGTGATTTGTAATGAAGAGCATCGCTTTTTAGTGGCCGAGCAAATGCGTCAAATTAAGCAAGCGTGTTCTATTTTTTTAGAACCTGTTGGCCGTAATACGGCACCCGCCATTGCTTTGGCAGCGCTAGATGCGATTAGCAAAGGTAACGGCGGTGAGTGTTTGTTGGTGCTCTCTTCTGATCACGTGATTGATCAAGCGGAGGTGTTTACTAAGGCGGTTGCTCAAGCGGAGCCTTTAGCCAAAGCGGGTTATCTAGTGACCTTTGGTACTGTGCCGACTAAGCCTGAAACGGGTTATGGTTATATTAAAGCGGCAAGTACGCCGTTAGCCGGTGCCGAGTGCGATGCGTATGTCGTGGCCGACTTTGTTGAAAAGCCAGATGCAGACACCGCACAACAGTATATTGATGCGGGCGATTATTATTGGAATAGCGGTATGTTCATGTTTACGGCTGATCGTTTTATCGAAGAGCTGGGTAAGCATCGTCCTGATATTTTGTCGGCGTGCCAACATGCGATGGCAACCGTTACGCCGGACCTTGATTTTATCCGTGTGGATAAAGCCGCTTTCGAAGCCTGCCCTGATGAGTCTATCGACTATGCGGTGATGGAAAAAACAGACAAAGCCGCAGTTATCCCGCTGGATGCTGGCTGGAGCGATGTGGGTAGCTGGTCGGCTTTGTGGGAAATTAAGCCAAAGGATGAGCAAGGTAATGTGCTGCAAGGTGATGTAATTGCCGAGAGTACGCGTAACTCAATGGTTGTTGGTGGCGAGCGCTTGGTGACTACACTGGGTGTGAATGATCTTATTATTGTGGATACCAAAGATGCGATCATGGTAGCGCACAAAGATAAGGTTCAGGATGTTAAAAAGCTAGTGGCGGCTGTTAAAGCCCAAGGCCGTAATGAGCATTTTCAGCATCGTGAAGTGTATCGCCCTTGGGGTAAATACGATTCTATCGACAACGGCCAGCGTTATCAGGTAAAACGTATTACGGTTAAGCCGGGTGAAAAGCTGTCTGTACAAATGCATCATCACCGTGCTGAGCACTGGATTGTTGTAAGCGGCACCGCCAGCGTTACCTGCGGCGAGAAAACATTCTTGGTGACAGAAAACCAATCAACTTACATCCCGCTGGGTGAAGTCCACGCGCTGGAAAACCCCGGTAAAGTTGAGCTGGAAATGATCGAAGTGCAGTCTGGCTCCTATCTAGGAGAAGATGATATCGTCCGTTTTAAGGACAATTACGGACGCGCTTAATTCAAAAGGGCTAATAGGCTTATGACGAATAAAATAGAATGGATAAACTCAGCTAAAGGCATAGGTATTATGCTTGTTGTTTATGGACATGTGGCACGAGGTTTGGTTGAGGCTTCTATTTCTGGTGGATATGTATATCAATTAAATATGGTTGATAACTTTATCTATATGTTTCATATGCCTTTATTCTTTTTGCTGTCTGGACTGTTTTTATTAAACTCATTTGATAAATACGGTTATAAGGGGCTTGTTTTTAATAAACTTGAAACCATATTGTACCCTTTTGTGCTTTGGTCCCTTCTGCAAGGAGGGATTGAAGCTTTTTTGAGTAACTACACCAATGGTAGTGTATCTGTTAGTGAAGTTTTTGGGTCGCTATTTATACCGCGAGCACAGTTTTGGTTCTTGTATGCCTTGTTCATATTCTTTTGTATGTTTGGTTTCTTACTGAACCTCAATAGAAGTAAACTGTTTTTGTTTTTTTGTGTGGTTCTTTCTTTATCCCTTTATTTGTTTGGTAGTGGTTTTACTAATAATTTTATTTATCAATATTTCTCATCTTTCTCTGTTTTTTTTCTATTTGGAGTTTGCTTTAAAGATGAAATAATTGGTTTGGAGTTTTCTTTGTTTTGGGGGAGGTTGTTTACTTTTTTGCTTGTTCCTCTCGTTTTTTTTCTTGTTTTATATTTTGATATTAGTTACTTGTCTAGAGGGTTTTCTACCTTGATTTTTTCGATGGTCATGATTGTTTTTATTATTTATCTATCAAAAATTAATAAAATACGATCGTTGGCGTTACTCGGGCGTTATTCGATGTTTATATATTTAGCGCATATTCTTGCTGGTAGCGGTGCTCGTGTTCTTTTAGATAAATTATTAAACATTACTGATTTTTGGGTGCATTTGTTTGTAGGTGTATTCTCTGGATTGGTTTTTCCTTTAATTGCTGTGATCATACTTCATGAAATGGGTATTTATTTCCTTGAAAGGTTTCCCCGTTGTAGATGATTTTAATGCTTTGTTAGGTGTTGTTTTAAAGTAAAACTAAAAAATATTTTTTTTATAAAAGGACGGATGTTTTTTGATAAAAGTTAAGTATTTAGTTGGTTTTTAATTTCTAACATATCGATCGGTACATAGCTAGGATGCTATTTTTTAAACAAGGATGAATATGTCTCTACACCGTGCTGAAATAACGCCTGTTATAGAAGGGCGTAATGGCAATAACTTTACCCGTATTAAAATATCGAAAGATAAAGCGAAATTGACGGCTAAACCGCCGGGTTTGATGATCCTAGTCAGCGGGGTGATGCTGATTGTACCAACGATTATGCTGGGTATTATGATCCCGCAGTTCTATAAAGATTTTGGTTGGCCCCCAGCGCTGGCTATGTCTCTTATGTTAGCTGTTTTCTTTTTGGTCAATTATGCTTTGTGGACTAGCGTAAAGTGTGTGGTGTTCGATCGTGCTAAAAAAAGTTATGTCATACGAGCGGTCATCCCCTTTATAAGCTTTGGGGGGGGGCGGTATTCATTGCAGGGATGCACTGGCTTGCAATTATTAGAGGAGCGAGATTTTTCAGTTCGTCGCAGTGATGCCGCAGGGGTTGAAGTAAATCCGGTATCTAGCTATGAAATTAATCTGGTTTTTGATGGCCGCCGTGAGAATATCGTGCAGGTAAGAGATAAAGCACACGCTGAAAAAATACTGATGGAGCTGTCCAAGTTTTTACGTGTTGGCACTAAGTTTGTGCAATCACCAGAGCCTGAAAAGCCCTATCGCCAGGTCATTGATGCGCACGAGGTAGTACCTGAAACCACCTCTGTTGGGCAGGGTGCTTCTGACCAAAACACTTCAGAGCAGCGAACTGCAGGGCAGTTTTCTGAATTTCCTGAATTGGCTGTCGCCACTAATCGATTAGGAATATGGAGTAGTCGGCTGTCTAATGCATTTGGTGTTCGATTAGCGGTAGAGGGGGATCGTTTATTCGTAAAAAAAGCTGATTTTGTTCAGCGTTATTATAAATGGGTGCTGCTTGTTCCAATTTTTTATATTTGGGAAAAGGACTATCTAAATGCTGCTTTTATGGCTGCAGCCCTGCTATACGGGTTGTGGAAATTGAATGCGCATGTTCATACCATCATTGTCGATAAGGGGAAAAACTCCTTGTCTACCCATCCGTTTTTTCCTTTGGGCGCGTCAAAAGCTCCCCGCATTAACGGCAATTTTAACGATATCAAGCAAGTAGAGTTTTATGATCGCTTGGTTAATAAAACCAGTAAAAACAACAGTGGCCAGGTTCGTC
Organism: Neptunomonas sp. CHC150; assembly: GCF_030397555.1. NCBI lineage: Bacteria > Pseudomonadati > Pseudomonadota > Gammaproteobacteria > Oceanospirillales > Oceanospirillaceae > Neptunomonas > Neptunomonas sp. CHC150. The sequence continues at coordinate 160,040 of NZ_JAPNXU010000011.1, read as the reverse complement.
ATTATCAAGTGGTCGAGTTTGAAGTGAATTTTATCCTGCGATCCGGTGATAAATTAGGCATTATAAGATCCGCCGATCGATTCAAATCCTTGCAGCAAGCGCAGGAGATGGCGGCCTTTATGGATAAACCTTTGGAAAACGCCGAACGATTTTATGAGTGGGGCGAAGCACCTAAGGATAACGAGCCTTTGGCTTCTTGAGCGTTATCGAGCGTCTGTAGTTGGATGGCTTAGTGATAAAGCACTATCGACGTTGATTAGGATGGTGCCTGCTGCCGATGGCGCTGTACTTGAGCAACTGTCGAGTGCTTTGCAGATAGCAGAGAGAGGAGATCCTGCTCGGTTTAATAAGCTTGTCCAATCCTCTTTTTAAATTCAATCGATTCGACCTATTTGATCCTGTAAACTCTATTGTACTTAACTGTTTAGTCAATTTAGTGTGTTTAGATTAAGGATATCCTCATGCTTGTGCTTGTTACCGGCGGAGCCGGCTATATTGGAAGTCATACATCTGTCGTGTTGCAGGAAGCAGGGCATGAGGTGGTTGTGTTCGATAACCTGTGTAACAGCCATCCAGAAGTATTTAACCGTGTTGCTAAAATTACCGGACAGCCCGTTGCGTTTGTTGAAGGCGATATGCGCGATAAAGCAGCGTTAGAGCGTGTGTTTAATCAGTTTGATATTGATGCTGTTATCCACTTTGCTGGATTAAAAGCTGTGGGTGAGTCTGTATCTGAACCTTTACGCTATTACCAAAACAATGTGGAAGGCTCGCTCAATTTGCTAGAAGTTATGGCGGCTAATGGGTGTAAAAAGATTGTCTTTAGCTCTTCGGCAACTGTGTATGGCGACCCAGAGACGGTGCCTATTCGTGAGGATTTTCCGTTGTCGGCGACAAACCCGTATGGCCAGTCTAAGTTGATGGTTGAGAATATACTCAACGATTTAGCAAAGGCGGACGGTACTTGGGAAATATCTTTATTGCGCTATTTTAACCCGGTGGGCGCTCATCCTAGCGGGCTGATTGGTGAGGATCCTAATGGTATCCCTAATAATTTAATGCCGTTTGTGGCACAAGTAGCCATTGGCCGTCGTGAGCAGTTAAGTGTGTTTGGTGGCGATTATCCAACGCCAGATGGCACTGGCGTGCGTGATTATATTCATGTGATGGACTTGGCTGATGGGCATTTAAAAGCGCTTAATGTGTTGAATGCTAACCATGGTTGCCAAGCTTATAATTTGGGCACAGGTAAAGGCTATTCCGTCCTTGAGGTGGTTGAGGCGTTTTCGCAAGCGTCTAATCGTGAGATCCCGTATCAAATTGTTGATCGTCGCCCGGGCGATATTGCGACCTGCTTTGCAGACCCTGCTCACAGCCAAGAAAAGCTCGGCTGGCGTGCACAATCAGGCTTAGCACAAATGGTAGAAGATCATTGGCGTTGGCAAAGCGAAAACCCGGATGGGTTTGAATAATACGGCGAACTTAAAGGATGACAACTTAAAGGAATAAGTTATGGTTACAATTGCACACCACGGAGCTGTGAAAGGAGTCACTGGCTCGTGCCATCAAATGTCGTTGCCTACCGGCGAGGCTGTACTCATTGATTGCGGACTATTTCAGGGTGCTGAATCAGTGGATCGCGAGCTGGGCGAAACGCAGATCGATTTCCCATTGGATAAGGTTAAGGCGTTAATTGTGACGCATTGCCACCTTGATCATGTAGGGCGAATCCCATTCTTATTGGCAGCGGGTTTTAGCGGTAAAATCTATGCAACCGAAGCCACCGCGCGTTTATTGTCTTTGGTGATTGAGGATGCGGTTAAAGTGGGCGTTTCTCGTGATGAGAAACTGATTACTCTGGTGTTAAAGCGCCTTGATCAGTTGTTAGTGCCAATTCCTTATGATCAGTGGTTTGATGTTGAAGGTTTACCTCAAACCGCAGCTAAGTTTCGGGTAGCAGGGCATATATTGGGTTCGGCTTATGTTGAGTTGAATGCACAGGGCGAGCGTGTCGTTTTTTCGGGCGATTTGGGGGCGACTTATTCGCCGTTGTTGCCAGCACCTAAGTCGCCTTATAAAGCCGATACCTTGGTTATCGAAAGCACGTATGGCGATAAGCTACACGAAGGCCGTAAAGCGCGCCGTAGGCTGTTACGCGATACGATTAAGCGCTGTTTACAAGACAGAGGCACGGTACTGATCCCTGCGTTTAGTATTGGCCGTACCCAAGAGCTGCTGTACGAGATCGAAGAGATTATTCATCGTCAAAAGGGCGATTGGGAGCATTTAGCGGTCATTGTTGATTCGCCGCTGGCCGCTAAATTTACCGGCCATTATCGTGATTTGAAAAGCTTGTGGGATAAAGAATCGAAACGGAAATTGCGTGCTGGGCGTCACCCATTATCGTTTGATCAGTTGGTGACGATTGATAGTCATGGCGATCACTTAAAGATGGTTAAGCAGTTAGCACAGTCGGGACACCCTGCCATTGTGATTGCGGCGAGTGGTATGTGTACGGGAGGCCGTATCCAAAACTATTTACAAGCATTGCTGCCTGATCCTCGAACTGATGTGTTGTTTGTGGGGTATCAAGCACAGGGTACACCGGGCCGGGATATTCAGAAGTATGGCCCGCGCGGCGGGTATGTGTATTTGGATAACGAACGCATTGATATTAAAGCCGGCGTGCACACTATTAGTGGATATTCGGCGCATGCCGACCAAGGTAATTTAGTAAATTTTGTGAAGCGTATTTATCGTAAGCCGTCTGAAATCCGTATTGTGCACGGTGATGATGAGGCTAAGGCTGCTTTGGCAGAAAAATTTAAACAGTTGGTGCCTGAGGCGAGGATCTTAATACCTGATGCGTAATGCGGAGTTGTGCCCGGTTTGGTTGCGATGGCTGGTTTTTGTCGCGTGTGTGTCGGCGGTGATGTATGGGATTTTTAGGCCGGTACCGCCAGAGATGCTGTTTGATAACTCAGATAAAGTAGGCCATTTTCTGGCGTTTGCTGCTTTGGGGATAACGGCGCGTTTGGCGCTGCCCAACCGTTTGCAATGGTTTATTTGGCCCGTGCTGGCACTGGCAGCATTTGTGCTGGAATACTTGCAGGGTGTTTGGCTGCCGCTTAGGACATTCAGTTTAGAAGATAGCTACGCCAACCTGTGTGGCGTAGCTATTGGTTTTGCTGTGTGTTGGGTTATCGCCCGATACTGTAGTAAGTAAAACCGAGGCTTTCGAGTAAATCACGGCTAAGTACATTGCGTCCGTCGACAATGACTGGTTGACGCATTTGTTCTAACAGCGCCTCGTAGTCTGGCGACCAGTACTCGTCCCACTCGGTTAGTATGAGCAAGGCATCGGTGTTGGCTAAGGCTTCGTATTTGTCCTTGCAAGTGATGACTTGCGGGTGCCCACCGTACAAACGCTCAATGTTGTCGAGTGCTTCGGGGTCATGAATGCGCACTGTTGCCCCTTGGGCGATAATGGCTTCAATGATTTTTAAGCTGGGCGCACCGTCGAGCGATGATGATCCTGGCTTGAAAGATGCCCCCCATACCGCAATCTGCAGGCCGCTAATGTCGGCTTTGTAGTGTCGCCATAATTTACGGAAACATTGCTCTTTCTGTTTTTCGTTTTCACGTAAAACTGTGTCCAGGAGCTGTGAGTTCCGTTTTTCGGATAGCAGGTCGGCTAATCCTTTTATGCTCTGCGAGAAGCTATTACCGCCAAAGCCACACCCAGGTGATAGGTAGTGATGGCCAATGCGCGGGTCGGCTCCCATGCTCTGACGAATAACATCGATGTTAACGTCTAGCTGCTCCGCCAGGTTGGCTAGTTCGTTAATGTAACCAATGCGCAGTGCTAGCATGCCGGTGGTTGCCATTTTGGCGAATTCCGCTTCGCGGGTGCTCATGATGAGCATTTGATCAAGCTGGCGTGTAAATGGGCGCAGTAATGATTCGATCATCATGTTGGCCCACGGGTTATCACAGCCTAGCGTAATGGCTTTGGGGTGGCGCATATTGTTGAGCGCTTCACCTTCTGCAATGTTTTCTGTCAGAAAAGCCGCTATCTGGTTGTTCTCCTTGTTAAGCAGGCCTTGTAGTTCGTCGGTGCAGCCAACACCAAATAAGCTTTGGTTGATGACAAGGAGCTTGTTTTGGGTGAACTTGCCGAGCTTGCTGACTATTTGCTTGGCTTCTTCAAACTCGCTGGGGTTCATGCATAGCAGGTGGATGTCGAACTGTGTTGCGCCGCCGCTGGTGGTAAATTGCAATCGACCCTTAGCAAACTCATCACAAATGAGATCTTTTAAGCCGGGTTCGTTGAGAATGTTAGTGCCCATACGCAGGGTTGGGTCTTGGTCGGTACTGTCATTGACGATGCGTACATCGTTACCCGCATGTGCCAGAGTACCGGCAGCCACCCAAGCGGTGAGCTCTTGTCCCCATATCGCTATTTTCATGCGTTGACCTCCTGCAGGGCGTGGATGGTATCGAGCAAGCCTTTTGATGAACCGTCTAGATCGGCTCCGTCTGTTTCTTTCATCAGTGGCTTAAGCAGGTTAGTGGCCATCTTTTTGCCCAGCTCTACACCCCATTGGTCGAATGGATTGATATCCCAGATAACCGATTGCACAAAGGTTTTGTGCTCGTACAGCGAGATCAATTGGCCAAACGAGAACGGTGTTAGCTCGTCCATTAACACAGTGGTGCTGGGTTGGTTACCGCGATAGCGCATGTGAACCGGTGCGGACTCGTTATCTTCTAGTACAGAATCGCCCAGCGCCAGAATGCGTGACTGCGCTAAGCAGTTGGCTAGGGTTAGCGTATGTTGTTGCTGTAGATCGGCATTGTCGGTGTCATGGTAGCGGCGCGCAGGTGCTATAAAATCACACATGACCGACTCTGTGCCTTGGTGCAGCAGCTGGTAGAAGGCATGTTGAGCGTTAGGGCCGACTTCACCCCAAATGATTGGGCACGTGCGGTAATCAACTTCTTTCCCTTGGCGGCTGACACTTTTGCCGTCGCTTTCCATCTCTAGCTGTTCTAGATACGCGGGCAAATGGCTGAGACGCCCGTCATACGGCAGGATAGCGTGAGCGTGGATGTCGAGGAAGTTAATATTCCATACGCCGATCATACCCAGTTGTGTCGGTAAATTGCTCTCGAAGGGGGCTGTTCTAAAGTGTTCGTCCATGGCGTGGGCACCGGCGAGCATTTCTTTAAAGCGGCTCATACCAATACGCAGTGCAATGGGTAGCCCTATGGCTGACCACATGGAGTAACGGCCACCGGTCCAATCCCAGAAGTTGAGTTGGCTGTTTTCGGGGATACCCCATTCTGTCATTTTAGGAGCATTAGCCGAGACGCCTATAAAGTGACGACGGTTTAGAATGTCGTCGCTGGCACCGCTGGCATTGCGTAACCATTCACGCGCCGTATTAGCGTTAGATAAGGTGTCGATGGTCGTAAATGATTTAGATGACAATATAAACAGGGTGCTGGTGGGCAGTAAGGTGTCGAGCAAGTCGGCAATTTGGCTGCCGTCCATGGAGGAGACAAAATGGACGTTTAGCTTTTTACCTGAGGCCAGTTGTGCATCAGATAACGCTCGGCATGACATGTAGGGCCCTAGGTCAGAACCGCCTACACCAATGTTAACAATGGTATCGATGGGTAAGCCTGAGTAGCCTCGCCATTGCCCTGAGTGAATGCGGTTAACAATATCGCTCATGTGGGCAAGGTTGGCTTGCACATCGTCCACGATGTTGTGGCCGTCTAAAAGTAGCTCGCTGCCTTGTGGTTGGCGCAGTGCAGTGTGCAGGGCAGGGCGGTTCTCGGAGGTGTTGATTGCATCCCCTGAGAGTAAGCGCGACTTCCAGGTATCCAGTTGGCAGGTGTCTGCGAGTGTTTTTAATAAAGACTGGGTTTCTGGAGTGATGCGTTGTTTAGAAAAGTCGAGCAGTAGCTGCTCGTTACGCATGCTGTAGGTTTGGAAGCGGTTGGGATCTTGTTGGAATAACTCTTTTAAATGAACATGCCGCATGGTAGCGGCATGTTCTTCAAGAGCTTTCCAAGCTGACGTATCGGTCACACTCAAAATGTTCTCTCCATTGAAGCAATCTGATCACGTTTGTTCAGGTTGATCAAAGCCGAAGCTTGTTTAGGCAATGGCTTCTTTGATGAAGGCGATAAAGTCTTCACCAAGATCCGGATGGCTCATCGCAAAAGCCATGTTTGCCTGTACAAATCCTAACTTGTTACCGCAATCATAGGTTTTACCCACCATGCTGTATGCGCGCATAGGTGCTTCTTTAATGAGAGCGTCTAACGCGTCGGTCAGTTGGATCTCATTACCGGCGCCGGGTTTGGTGTCTTTTAATAGCTCCATGACACGAGCAGGTAAGATGTAACGACCGACAATGGCTTGGTTAGACGGTGCTTTGTCGCGCGGTGGTTTTTCGACCATGCCGATAATAGGTTGGCCTTGACCGGCGTTGAGTGGTTTGCCATCGCAATCGACTACTCCGTAGCGCTCAACGTGCTCTTCGGGTACGGCTTCCACCATGATTTGTGCGGCACCGGTTTCGTTAAAGTCCTTCACCATAGCGGCTAGGTCTTGGCTGCCATTACTCGGGTTGTGGATCAGCATGTCTGGGAGCATAACGGCAAATGGCTCGTTACCAACCAATGGTGCGGCGCACAACACCGCGTGGCCTAAGCCAAGGGCGCGGCCTTGACGTACAGAAGAGATAGAAACGCCCGCGGGTAAGATGCCTTTTACATCGTTAAGAATGCTATCTTTACCTTTGCGTTCTAGCTCGGTTTCCAGTTCGTAGTGAACATCAAAGTGATCTTCGATGGCTTGCTTGCTGCTGCGGGTTATGAGGATGATTTCTGTGAATCCTGCCCCTACGGCTTCTTCAACCACATGCTGGATAACGGGTTTGTCTACAACCGTTAGCATCTCTTTTGGGATAGCTTTACTGGCTGGCAAAACACGGGTGCCAAGGCCTGCGACGGGGATTACAATTTTAGTAAGTTTAGACATCCTTTATTCCAAAGCTCCATATGAAAAGGTAATAGTTGTAGTTTAAACAAGTGAACCAAGATTAATAATTTATTTGTGTCTGTTTGTTATAACACAAAGCTATTAATTTATGACTTACAAGGATAAAATTAAGTGTAATTATTTTGCAGTGCAAGATCATTATGCTGTATTTTGATTTTGTAAGCGCTAATTTTATAGGAGTTTACTATAGAACTCCTAAGGACAGAGGCTGTTTTCATGGATACTTCAAACGCATATGCGAAAAAGCTATACGTAGCGCTTTTTGCTTCTTCTCTTACGACTCATGCTTTGGCTACAGAGCCTGCTTCAGTTCCCGTGGGGAATCTTGCGCTAACGCCGACTGTTGATCTTACCACAGGCTATACTGACAACTTTTTTGATTCGGTAAGTGATGAAAAAAGTACTTGGTTTAGTAGGGTTCGTCCTAATTTCAACCTGCAGGGGGTTAAAGGTGGTTTGACCGCGGGGGTGAATGCTTCTTTGGAACATGGTGTTTACTATAGCAGCCGTGCAGATGATTACACTGATAAAGGTGTGTCTGCCTATGCTACGGTAGAGTTTGATAGCCGTAAAAAGTTGGATTTATTGGCCGAGTACCTAAAGCTGCATGACGCACGAAGTGACAGCGGTTCGGGTGATGCGCTGAGTACTGATGTGGCATCGAAAGCTAGCCGTTATACCATGAAAAACTTAGGCGCTACCTTTACCTATGGTACGCCGCGTTCCACTGGCCAAATCATCGTAAAAGGTGATATCTCTGATAAAGAGTATGATAACTTTCGAGATTTTACGGCTTCGAAAGACCGTCAAACAAAAAGTGTGAGTGGTACCTTCTTTTATCGCGTAGCGCCAAAAACGCGTATGTTGGTCGAAGGGCGCTATAAAGATGTAGACTATGATTTGTCATCGGTTACGTTAGATAGCGATACAAAGAAATTGTTGGTGGGTGTTGAGTGGGATGCGACTGCAAAAACATCCGGTCTGGCCAAGATTGGTTACGCGCGTAAAGACTTTGATAACAACGCACGTGATGATTTTTCCGGATCCAGTTGGGAAGTCGGTGTAACATGGGCGCCACGAACGTACTCTATGTTTGATTTATCGACCAGCCGTGAAGCTGAAGAATCAAGCGGGGCAGCGGACTACATTGATACGACTAGCTGGACTTTAAGTTGGTCTCACGAGTGGACAGATGTAGTTGCAAGCCGTGTAAGTTATAATTCGTTAAATGAAGATTACGTAGGTGACCCTAGCGGCACCGACGATGATACTGACACATTTACAGTGGGTCTTAGCTACGACATGCGTCGTTGGTTAACACTCGGTGTTGACGTGTCTCATGTATCGTTTGATTCGAATCAGCCGGATGCTGATTACGACAGTAATACGATTGTCTTTAAAGTGCAGGGCTCCCTATAAGGGCCCTTCTTTATTAAGCCTATACGTGGAAGAGGGATGATGAGAAAACTGTTTTATCTGATTGCAGCATTTGCTGTTATGTTAACGCAAAACGTGAATGCAGAAGGGTTATCTGACTACAGGATGAGCGTCGGAGACCTAATAAAGATACAGGTGTACGGCGAAGATGAATTAAGTACAGAAGTACGTTTGTCGGATGCGGGTACAATTTCTTATCCTTTTTTCGGTGAGCTTCAAGTTCTGGGAATGACAACCGGAGGCTTGAGTGGCCTGCTAACGGAGCGGCTTCAAGATGGCTATTTAGTTGACCCTAGTGTTAGCGTGAGTGTTTTGGAGTACCGCGAGTTCTTTATTGATGGTGCTGTTAAGCAGCCCGGGGGCTACGCGTACCAGCCTGGTTTGACATTGCAGCGTGCTGTTTCGTTAGCGGGTGGCTTTTCTGAACGAGCTTCTTCTAGCAAGTTCTTTGTAGTTCGAGAAGGTAGTGGTAGCAACAAACCGAGTAAAATCAGTTTGACGGCTCCCATACAGCCCGGCGATGTAATAACTATTGAAGAAAGTTTTTTCTGATCTCTGCTATTTGAACGGAAGTTATAATGGATATTCAAAAAGAGCAGGGAGCGCTTGATCGCCTACTGCAAGATGACGTAATTGATCTAAGACAGTATTGGCAAACTATTATGCGTCACAAGTGGGGCATTATTGGGTTTGCTTTTGTTGTTACCTTGTTAACCACCTTGGCTGTCTATTCGTTGACGCCTATCTACCGCGCTACGGCGACGTTGTTGATTGAATCGCAGCAGGCCAATGTGGTGTCCATCGAAGAAGTTTACGGTTTAGAAGGCGCGCAATCAGAGTATTTTACGACGCAGTTTGAGATCTTAAAATCTCGTATGCTGGCTGAGAAAGTCGTTGAACGCCTTAATTTAGTTGAGCACCCGCTGTACAACCAGCCTAAAGAGCCGCTTTTGCCATTCGATTTGAATTGGCGAGATTGGATTCCGGTTGAGTTGCCCGGTGCTGAGCAAGAAGCGACTGAGCTCGATAAACGCAGAAAAGTTGTTGATGCGTTTATGTCCGGCTTGAGCATTGAGCCTGTGCGAAAATCTCAGTTGGTAAAAATTAGTTACGAGTCACCCGATAAGCAGTTAGCCGCCGATGTGGCAAATGCCGTGGGTGAGGCTTATATCGAAAGCAACTTGGAAGCAAAACTTGAACTGACGTTGAAGGCCTCTTCTTGGTTGAGTGGTCGTCTGGAAGGGCTGCGTTCCGATCTGTCAGCTGCTGAGCAGCGTTTACAACAATACCGCGAAGAAGAAAAAATCGTGGGTGAGCGTGGTGGTTTAGATATTGCGAGCCAAGAATTAGAGTTGGTAGCGACTAAATTGGTGGAAGCTCGCCGTGATCGTCTTGAATCTGAGAGCTTATACAAGCAGATTAGGGCTATCGGGAAAAGTGATCCTACGCGCCTTGAGTTGGTGCCGGGGGTGTTACAGCATCCTTTAGTGCAGCGAATGAAAGAAGCCTATGCGCAGGTTGAGCAGAAGCGTTCTGAGTTGGCGAAACGCTATGGCCCTAAACACCCAAATATGCAAGCTGTAAACTCTGAATTAAATAATGCCCGTCAGGCACTTAATAAACAGATTTTATCTGTGGTCAATGGAATTGAAACCACTTACAAAGTGGCGTTGGCTAATGAGCGATCTTTGCAGGGCTCGCTGGATGGTACTAAAGGCAATATTCAAAGCCTGAGCCGTAAAGAATACCGGTTGCGCGAGCTGCAACAAGATGTTGATGCTAAACGAGCGGTCTTTGATACTTTTTTAAATCGTTTTAATGAGACTACGGCGACTGGCGATTTAAGTTCTGCAAATGCACGGATTTCTGACCCTGCTGTTGTGCCTATTGAAGCGGCAAAGCCAAAGAAAAAGCTGATTGTTGCCCTGGCTTTTGTGGTGAGTTCGTTATTTGGGGTGATGTTTGCCTTCTTGTTGCAAGCGCTGAACAACACGGTGAAAACACCAGCAGAGGTGGAGAGTCGATTGGGCGAAACGATGCTTGGGCTTTTGCCATTGCTGCCGCGTCGCCGTAAAAACCCTAACCAAAGTTATCGTCATTTTTTGGATATGCCACAGTCGCCTTATTCGGAAGCGTTGCGAACCATACGTACGGGCTTGATCTTATCTGCGCTGGATGCAGACAATAAAATTGTGTCGGTAACGTCCAGTGTGCCGGGCGAAGGTAAAACAACGCTCTCTCTTGGTTTGGCGTTTGCGACAGGCCAGATGGAAAATGTTTTGCTGATCGATGCGGATATGCGTCGCCCTGCGGTGTCTCGTGCATTGGGGTTAGACAAGTCTCATGCGGGCTTATCTAATTTGGTGGCCGGTACCGCACAGTTGTCTGAGTGTATTCAGCGTTATGAGGAAGGCAATATTGATGTGTTAAGTGCTGGTACTATTCCGCCTAACCCATCTGAGTTGCTGTCATCAAAACGTTTTGCGAGCGTGCTTGAGTTGTTGCAAACTAAGTATGATCGGATTGTTATTGACTCCGCACCTTGTCAAGCGGTGAGTGATGCCATGATTTTAGCATCCCAAGTAGGGGCTATGATCTATGTGGTTAAATCTGACTCGACACCGCATCAGCAGGCGCGCAGTGGATTGAAGCGCTTGCATGAAGCAAAAGCGCCTATCGTCGGCGTCGTGTTGAATCAGGTAGATGTCAAAAAGACCGCTAAGTATGGCGCTGAGCAATATGGCGGTTATTATGACGTTTACGGATATTCTGGAGCGAAGTAATGTTTGATTTGCATTGTCACTTGTTACCTGGTGTTGATGATGGCGCGGCTGAAGTTGAAGATGCGTTAGCGTTGGCTCGGGTAGCTATTGACGATGGCATCTCACATATGGTGCTAACGCCGCATGTGCATCCCGGCCGTTATGACAATACGCGTACATCTTTAGAGCCGCACTTTGCGGCTTTTTCTGCGCGGTTAAAGGAAGAAGGATTACCTTTGACGGTGTCGCTAGCGGGAGAGGTCAGGTTAAGTGCTGAAATCTTACAGATGGCGGCTATGGATGATCTGCCTTTCTTAGGTGTGTGGGAAGGCAAAAAAGTGATGCTGCTTGAGCTTCCGCATAGTCATATCCCTCCGGGAAGCGATAAGTTGGTTAAGTGGCTAATGAGTCGCGATATTGTGCCTATGATCGCCCATCCTGAGCGTAATAAAGATATTATGAATTCGCTTGAGAAGATTACTCCATTTGTGGAAATGGGATGCCTTTTTCAGGTGACGGCTATGTCGGTTACCAATGAGTTTGGTGGTATTGCTCATGAGCGGGCGCATCAATTGTTAGAGCGTGATTGGGTGACGTTAATTGCTTCGGATGCGCACAATGTTGATCGTCGGCCGCCCGTATTATCAAAGGCGCGGCAGGTGGTTGAGTCTGTTTATGGTGCGGACGTGGCGGATAAGCTGTTTGTGAGTACGCCCAAATCTATCGTTGAGTCGGGTGCTTGTTTGTAATGTCATCTTCAAAAAAAACAGCCTTATTTGCTGTTCTTTGTTTGCTAAGCCTACCTGTTTTTTATTTTTCGTTTCGCTTTGCTATGGCTGATATCGCCGCTTACAGTGTTAAGTATGCGGTTGAAGATATGGATAGTGGCAAAGCACCGATGACCTTGGAAACGGTGGATGCCGCTGAAGAAAAAATCGATTCGGCTATTGGTTGGTGGCCTCAGAATGCGGAATATGTGGAGCTAAAAGCCCGTTTGCAGTTGTATCGTGCCATCATGGGGTTTGGTACTCCCGTTTTCTTATCCAGTGTTAATAATGCGTTAGCTTTGCACCAAGAGGCAATTGAATTGAGGCCGCATTGGCCTTACAGCTGGGCAAGCCGTTCGTTAGTGAAGGCTTACTTGGGTGAGTTTGATGCCGTTTATTTTGAGGGCTTTAAAGAGGCTAGTCGTTTAGGGCCTTGGGAGCTGTCTGTTAATTTGTCTTTGTTGGAAGCCGGGTTGATTGGCTGGCAAAGGCTGGATGAAAGTACTATCAGCTTGGTGGTTGCAGCGGCTGAGCGGGGTGCAGAACATCGACCTAAATCAGTAGCTGAATTGCTTAATCGCTATAGTATGAAATATCCCATTTGTGCTCGTATGTCTCGTGGCGAGCAGCAAGTCAAAGCGTGCCGTTAAGCCGCTAGGAGTCGCTATGTCTGAAGCTGTTTTTATCCCCCTTAATATCGCCATTCTTACTGTGTCTGACACACGAACGTCTGAAACGGATAAATCTGGTGATACCTTGCAAGCATGTGTCGAGCAAGCAGGGCATGTGGCGGCGGTTAGGGCTATTGCGAAGGATGATATTTATCAAATCCGTTCCGTGGTTTCGCAGTGGATTGCTAGTGATGCTATCCATGCTGTGCTGATTACAGGTGGTACGGGTTTTACGGCAAGAGACAGTACTCCAGAGGCTATGATCCCGTTGTTTGATAAGCAGATAGAAGGCTATGGTGAGCTATTTAGAAGCTTATCCTATGATGAGATTGGTACTTCTACTATTCAATCTCGTACGGTGGCGGGTGTGGCTAACCGTACAGTTATATTTTGTATGCCTGGCTCTACAGGTGCATGCAAGACGGCTTGGAACAAGATTATTGCTGAACAGCTGGATCGTCGGCATCGTCCTTGTAATTTTGTTGAGATGGTGTTGCAGCGCGGTTAGTGCTCTTGGCCATTGGATTGGCGTAATGCTTGCTTTGTAATAGGGTAAGCAGAATTAAGCCACTTACGTTAATTTTATACCGGAAACAGCGTGTTTCCGGGTATTTTCAAGTGTGAAGCCAGCTTATAATGCTGGCTTTTTTATGCGTGTTGTTTTGTGAAAGTAGATACGCACTTTTCTAGGGCATGTTATGGAATCGTTGTCTCCGCTGTTTGAGACGTTTGTGTTGGTATTGCTGGCTGAGTTTGGTGATAAGAGCCAGTTAGTCACTATGACCTTAGCAGCCCGTTATAAGCATTGGCCGATTATTATCGGTTCGATTTCGGCGTTTGCTGTCTTAAATCTCCTGGCGGTTGTATTTGGTGCGACGGTTAGCCATTGGTTGCCAATGTGGCTTGTCGCTTTGATTGTGGCTGTGTTGTTTATCTATTTTGGTTTGCAGTCTTTGTTTTTTGAAGAGGACGAGGGTGATGATGCGGATCAGGTAAAAGTCGGTCGTCAGTTGATCCTTTCCGTTTTTATGCTGATTTTCTTTGCTGAGTTAGGGGATAAAACTCAGCTGGCAGTGGCGGCTTTGGGTGGTTTGCAAAACCCTTGGTTGGTTTGGTTAGGTTCGACCTTGGCGTTGGGTGTTACGACAGTTCTTGGGGTAGAGGTTGGACGTAAGTTGTTGCAAAAAATGCCTTTAGTATGGATTCACCGAGGCAGCGGAGTGTTGTTTTTGGTGATGGGGTTAGTCGCTTTGTATCAAGCGTATGAGCAATTTGTCGCGTTGGCATAAAAAATAGCTCAGGTAGACTATTTACCTCCTATCGCGAATGTAAGTGATGAAAGTGGGTGGGCGATGATGAGGATGTTGAGTTGCTAAACGGTTTTTTGGTGTTGTTAGTCTGCCAATTCTTAGGCGAATTAGCCGTTATGGCTTCCGGAGTTCCGGTGCCAGGGCCAGTGATTGGCATGTTGTTGCTGTTAGTCCTATTGGCTGTTTTAAAGCGGACACCGGCGGATGTACGCCTTGTTTCTGAAGGTTTGTTGCGTTACCTAGCGTTTTTGTATGTGCCTGCGGGTGTGGGGCTGATGGTTCACGCGAAACTGCTGGCTGATTATTGGTTGCCGTTAACGATTGCGTTGATGGTCAGTACGTTTTTAGCCTTGTTCTTGACCGCTGCCGTATTTAAGTTGGCGGCTAAGCTGGATAAATCTCGTCATAAAGCGAAAGAGGAGAGTGCGTAATGGACTTTTGGGTTTATTTCGCTGCTAAGCCTTTGTTTTGGGTGATATTGACGACCAGTGTGTTTATCTTTGCGTGTTGGGTTAACCGGCGAGCGAATGGCAGTCCCTTATTGCATCCAGTGTTAGTGTCCATGTTTATCATCATTGTGTTTTTGGTGTTCACAGGGACCGATTACAAGACCTATTTTGAAGGCGCTCAGTTCATCCATTTTTTGATTGGCCCGGCCACGGTCGCATTGGCTGTGCCTCTGTTTGATCACTTTAAGCGTATTCGCGAAATGTGGTTGTCGATATTTATTGCGTGCTTTACGGGTGCTTTGGTTGCCATGGTGTCTGTGTTGTTGGTGGCTATGATGTTTGGTCTGCCTGGCGAGTTGCTGCTGACGTTAGCTCCGAAGAGCGTTACAACTCCAATAGCGATCGGCATTGCGGAAAAAATTGGGGGTATTACCTCTATGGCCGCTGGCTTTGTATTAATTACCGGCGCGATGGGGTGTTTGATGGCGCCGTTTGTGTTTCGTGTATTGGGCATCAAAGATGATGCCGTAAAAGGTTTTGCGTTGGGTTTGGCTGCTCATGGTTTTGGTACGGCTAGCGCTTTTGAAATGAGCGCGCTGGCGGGTGCTTTTGCTGGTTTGGCTATGGGTATTACAGGCTTGATGACCGCATTTTTAGTTCCGGTTGTGGTTGCTGTGCTTGGGATTGGTTAGTTCGCTAACTTATCTTTTTAGCGCGTTTGCTTCTCATGTATATGCGCTGTAAAGTGCGCCACTGTTTTTGTCTTCGATTAAAAAGGTATGTCAGAGAATGACTCCATTAGAGCGTTATAAACAAGATCTGCAACGTGATGATTTTGCCTATGACCCCGCCCAAGAGTTAGCGATTACGCACTTGCAGCGCTTGTATGATGATCTGTTAGCCGCTGAGCGCGAGCAGCCTTCTTCGTTTATTGGCCGCTTGAGTGGTCGCTTTAAGAAAAAAGAAGTCGAGCCGGTTAAAGGGTTGTACTTTTGGGGTGGCGTTGGACGCGGTAAGACATACCTAATGGATGTGTTTTACGATAGCTTACCTTTTACTCGTAAAAACAGGACGCACTTTCATCGGTTTATGCAGCGTGTACACGCTGATTTGCGAGGGCTTGATGGGACTAAAAACCCGTTAGAAGAGTTGGCGAAGCGTTATGCTCAAGAATGGCGCATTATTTGTTTTGATGAGTTTTTTGTCTCTGATATTACTGATGCCATGATCTTAGGTGGCTTGTTTGAAAAGCTGTTTATGAACGGCGTTTCATTGGTGGCAACATCTAACATCGTGCCTGATGGTTTGTACAAAGACGGTTTGCAGCGCGCTCGTTTTTTGCCAGCCATTGCAATGTTGAATAAGCATACAGAAGTCGTGAATGTTGATGGTGGCGTGGATTACCGTTTGCGTACGTTAGAACAGGCTGAGCTATTCCATTATCCGTTGGGCCCTGAAGCCGATGCGAGCTTAACTAAAAGCTTTGAAGCATTAGCACCGGATATCGCAAGTGCTGAAGTGGCTAAACCAATTGAGGTGAATGGCCGTTCAATCGTGTCACGCCGCAGTTGTGAAGATGTGATTTGGTTTGATTTTAAAGCACTTTGCGAGGGGCCGCGATCTCAGAATGATTACATCGAATTAGCAAAAGAATACCATGCTGTTTTGTTATCTAATGTACCTCAGTTAGGGCGTTCGAATGATGATTCGGCACGTCGGTTTATTAATTTGGTAGATGAGTTTTATGACTGCGGCGTCAAATTGATAATCTCTGCTGAAGTGAGCATCGCTAACATCTATACAGAAGGCCGTTTGTCGTTTGAGATAGCCAGAACGCAGAGTCGTTTGCTGGAAATGCAATCGCATGAATACCTGTCGCGCGAGCACAAAGCATAGGCTAAAATTTAGTGGTTTTTTATAGCAAAGGACTCGCATTGGCGAGTCTTTTTGTCTATAATCCGCGCTCCTCAAATTGTTGAGGTTCGATTGTTGTGGTTTTTTCAGTAATGAATGGGCGACAACTAATAATTATAAGGTAAGTCGGCACGGCTTTTTGAAAGCCTCGTTAAGACTTAATTTTTTATATAGGCGAACAATAGATGACTACTTTTGTTGCTAAACCAGCCGAAGTAAAACGCGACTGGTATGTAATTGATGCAGAGGGTAAAACTCTGGGTCGTATGGCTACTGAAATCGCACGCCGTTTACGCGGTAAGCATAAGCCAGAATACACTCCTCACGTAGATACAGGCGATTACATTGTTGTAATCAATGCTGAGAAAGTAAACGTGACGGGTAATAAGCGTAAAGATAAAATGTACTACCGTCACTCAGGCTACCCAGGTGGCTTGAAGCAGGCTAACTTTGAAATCATGATCAACAGCAAGCCAGCTGAAGTTATTGAGCTAGCGGTTAAAGGCATGCTTCCAAAGGGTCCTTTGGGTCGTGCTATGTACACTAAATTGAAAGTGTACGCAGGTAACGAACATCCACATGCGGCTCAGCAGCCTCAAGAATTGAAAATTTAAGGGGATAGTAGATTATGTCAACTACTCAGTATTACGGTACAGGTCGTCGCAAAACTTCTACTGCCCGTGTTTTCTTGCGTCCAGGTACAGGCACTATCACTGTTAATGATCGTACTCTTGATGTGTACTTTGGTCGTGAAACTGCTCGCATGATCGTTCGTCAGCCACTAGAACTGACTGAAACGTTAGAAAAATTTGATGTGTTTGCTACGGTTAAAGGCGGCGGTGGCTTCGGTCAAGCTGGTGCTATCCGTCACGGTATTACTCGTGCACTTATGGAATACGACGAAACGCTTCGTCCTTCACTGCGTAAAGCTGGTTTTGTTACCCGTGACGCTCGTGAAGTTGAACGTAAGAAAGTTGGTCTGCGTAAAGCACGTAAGAAACCACAATTCTCTAAGCGTTAATTGTCTGCCAGTTTACTGGCAAGCAATTCAGAAAAACGCCCGAAGCCTCACGGCTCGGGCGTTTTTTTATGTCTGCTATATAATCTTGTGCTATATCAATACTTAGTCTAAATGTAGGGGTAATTTATTAATTCACCTTGTATCATAGGGTTATATTCTTTACTATTTTCGCGATTTTAAAGAACCGAATTTTGTAGCTTTATACTTTTCGGCCGGTGATCTTTTTTATAAAAATAAAGGCGGGGCTGAATGTGGGGGAGAACTTGATGAGCAATGACGGCGTGAACAAGGGTCGGCGTCGCCTACTGATCGGTGCTACTTCTGCCGTTGGGGCAGTAGGTGCTGTGGGGGCTGCAGTACCGTTTGTAGCTTCTTGGAATCCGAGCGCTAAGGCTAAAGCGGCGGGTGCACCTGCGAAAGCAGACATCAGTAAGCTAGAGCCTGGGCAGCAAATGATCGTAGAATGGCGCGGAAAGCCAGTCTGGGTTGTTAAACGTGGCCAAGAAGCATTAAAAAATTTAGAAGCGCTGGATCCTAGTCGTTTAGCTGATCCGCTTTCAAGCGTACCGCAGCAGCCTGATTACATTCCTAAAAACGCTTACCGTGCAATACGCGATGACATTTCGGTGTTGGTGGGTATTTGTACGCACTTGGGTTGTTCTCCTACGTATCGTCCAGAAGTCGCGCCTGCTGACTTAGGTGCTGATTGGGTGGGCGGTTATTACTGTCCATGTCATGGGTCTCGTTTTGATTTGTCTGGTCGTGTGCTTAAAGGTTCCCCAGCGCCGACAAATCTTGTGATCCCTCCTTATACGTTTGAGGATGACGATATTCTCGTCGTCGGTATCGATCAGGAGGCTGTGTAATGGCTGGCTATCGCAATAAGGGTAAAGGCGGTTTCATGGGGTGGGTCGATGACCGTTTCCCAGCAACGGCTATGTGGGAAGATCATCTTTCCAAGTACTACGCGCCAAAAAACTTTAACTTTTGGTATTTCTTTGGCTCTTTAGCCATGCTCGTTTTGGTTAACCAGATTATTACTGGTATTTGGTTAACGATGAACTACAACCCTTCAGCAGAAGGGGCGTTTGCGTCTATTGAATACATCATGCGTGATGTCGACTACGGTTGGCTGTTGCGCTATATGCACTCTACGGGTGCGTCTGCATTTTTCTGTGTTGTGTATCTGCATATGTTCCGTGGCATGCTTTATGGTTCGTACCGTAAGCCGCGTGAGTTGGTGTGGATCTTTGGTATGACAATCTACTTGGCGCTAATGGCTGAAGCCTTCATGGGTTATTTGTTGCCTTGGGGTCAGATGTCTTACTGGGGTGCGCAGGTTATTGTATCGCTATTCTCGGCGGTGCCATTTATTGGCCCTGATTTAGCTGAGTGGATTCGTGGAGACTACCTGATTTCTGGTGTTACGCTAACACGTTTCTTTGCGCTGCATGTTATCGCTTTACCTATCGTGCTGTTAGCTTTGGTTGTTCTGCACATCATTGCATTGCATGAAGTGGGTTCTAACAACCCAGATGGTATCGAAATTAAAGAAAACAAAGACGAAAATGGCGTGCCACGTGATGGTATCCCGTTCCACCCTTACTATACTGTTAAAGATATTGTGGGTGTTGTGGTCTTCTTGTTTGTCTTCTGTACCGTAATCTTCTTCTTCCCTGAAGGGGGTGGTTACTTTATTGAAGCGCCAAACTTTGAGCCAGCTAACCCGCTGAAAACGCCACCGCATATTGCGCCTGTTTGGTACTTCACGCCTTTCTATGCCATGTTGCGTGCTATTCCGCCAATTGCTGCTTCCCAGTTCCCCGGTGTGGTAGTGATGGGTGGTGCGATTGCTATCTTGTTTGTGTTGCCTTGGTTAGATCGCAGCCCTGTTAAGTCTATCCGTTACAAAGGCTGGATGAGTAAAGTGGCTTTGGCTATCTTTGCTGTAAGCTTTGTGATCTTGGGTTACTTAGGTGTTGTTGCTTCTACACCGGGTCGTACGCTGGTTGCTCAGATCTGTACAGGTCTGTACTTCGCGTTCTTCTTCTTAATGCCTATTTACACGCGTTTGGAGAAAACTAAACCAGTTCCGGAAAGGGTGACAGGGTAATGAAAAAATTTGTAATCGCTTTCGTTATGTCGTTGTTCCCGGTTGTGGCTATGGCAGCTACAGAAGGGGTTAAATTAGATCACATTGAAATAGACCTAGAGAATCAGGCGTCGCTTCAGCGTGGTATGCAAACGTTTGTAAATAACTGTTTGGGTTGTCACTCTGCCCAATATCAGCGTTATGAGCGTGCTGCGAATGACTTGGGTATGCCGAATGAGTTGGTTGAAGAGCATTTGTTGTTAGGTGACCAAAAAATAGGTGATCAAATGACTATTGCTATGCAAAAAGCTGATGCCGGCAAGTGGTTTGGTAACCCACCACCTGATTTAACGCTTGAAGCGCGTTTGCGTGGACCTGATTGGATTTATACGTATTTACGTAGCTTCTATAAAGATGAGTCTCGTCCTTGGGGTGTGAATAACGTTGTTTTTGCTGATGTAGGTATGCCAAACGTTTTGGAATACTTACAAGGTGAGCAAGTTAATCACTGTACACCTGAAGAACTGATGCATGCGGAGAAGAAAATTGACCCGCTAACCGGTCAAGAAATGGGTGGCTGCTTAACCATCAGCAAGGCGGGTTTACAAACGCCAGCTGAGTTTGACCGCACCATTTATGACTTGGTTAACTTTATGGCATACATTGGGGAGCCTTCAAAACTCGATTCTCATCGCATTGGTACTAAGGTGTTAATCTTCTTGTTCATATTCTTCTTTATCGCTTATGCGCTTAAGAAAGAATATTGGAGAGATGTACACTGATCTAATCGAAAAAATCTGTTAGAATGCTTCTTTCGCGCGGCCTGTTAAAGGCCGCGTTTGTTTATTTTTAGCGGTAAGTTATATGGGGATATATTGATGGGAGTTGTGGCGAAGCGTTCTTCCATGACCTTTTACTCTGATGGTAGTGATCACTACAGCCACCGCGTACGCATCGTGCTGGCCGAGAAAGGTGTTGCTGTTGATGTGATCGATTGTCATGTTGAAGATTTGCCAGAAGATCTGGCGGGTTTGAATCCATACAACAGCTTGCCAACGCTTTTGGATAGGGAACTGGTTCTATATGAATCAAATGTGATGATGGAATACCTTGATGAGCGTTTTCCTCATCCGCCATTGTTACCAGTTTATCCTGTAGCGCGTGCTGAAAGCCGTTTGTTTATGTACCGAATCCAGCGCGATTGGTGTAAGCATGTTGATCTTTTGGTTTCGGGCAAAGGCAGTGAAGCTGAGTTAGAATCAGCACGTAAGGACTTGCGTGATAGCTTTGTAGCTATATCGCCAATCTTTGGTGAAAAGCCGTTCTTTATGAGCGATGAGTTCACGTTAGTCGATTGCTGTCTTGCGCCAATTTTGTGGCGTTTACCGTCTTTGGGTATTGAATTGCCTGAAGCGCAATGTAAGCATTTACTTGCTTATATGGATCGTTTGTTCGAGCGTGAATCTTTCCGTGATAGCCTATCGGATGGTGAGCGCGAAATGCGCGACTAGTATTTGGTAATTTGCCTGTATTATTAAAAAGGGATGCGTTGTCATCCTTTTTTTTTGGAATGTTGGGAGTGGTTAGGATATGAACCCGAGTCGTCCTTATCTTATTCGAGGCCTTCACGAGTGGCTTATTGATAATGATTTAACGCCGCATATTGCTGTAGACGCTTTTGTGAAGGGGGTAATGGTCCCTGAGCAGTTTATCTCGGATGGACAAATTGTTTTAAATATCAGTCCGTCGGCGGTTGTGGGTCTGGCTATTGATGATCATGCTGTCAGTTTTAGCGCGCGTTTTGGTGGTATGCCAATGAATGTGTATGTGCCAATGAGTGCTGTTTTAGCTATTTACGCGCGGGAAACTGGCGCGGGGATGGGGTTTGGTCAAGAGCCGGGTGCAGAGCTGTATGCGAGTGATGATTACGATCCTGAGCCGCCAGAACCGGAGCAGCCAAAAAAGGCAGCACGCCCATCGCTTAAGGTCGTGAAATAGTCGATATCGGCAGGGTAATGGTCGTGTAGTTAGAGTTGATAATATAAAAAAGCCACCAGGTTTAATTAGATCTGGTGGCTTTTTTTTGGGTTACATCTAGAGAAGGTCTAGTTGTTAGCGCTTAGGGATGTATTCAAAGACTTTTACGATGCGTTGAACGCCTGGCACAGTGCGGATGATGCTAATCGCAAGATTTGCTTCTTGTTCGGTTACTAGCCCCATGAGGTAAACAGAGCTGTTTTCGGTAACGACTTTAATGCGGCCGCCATCGATGTTTTCTGTGGCCAGTAGTTGTAATTTGATGCGGCTGGTTAAGTAGGCATCGTTAGTGCGGACAATACCTGATGTCGGGCCTGCAATTTCAAGTTCGTTATGGATTTTACGGACCTTGCGAGTTTGCATGGCTATCTGCTCGGCTTCTGTTTTAGCCGCTTCGCTGGGTACTTGGCCTGTGAGTAATACGATGCCGTTGTAGCTTGTAACGCCGATATGGGCGCTATTTACGGCCTTTGAGCCTTTGTTGATGTTGACGAGCGTTTTGTTTTCGATCAGTTCGTCTTCGACGTAAGCCCCAAGTGTGCGCTTGCCGGAGTCTTCTTGGATGGGTTCTTCTCGTGTGGCGCTAATGAGTGAGGCGCAGCCTGATAGTGTGCCTATCAGGCATAGGGTAGAAATCAGTTTGATTGATGTTGTGTTCATGTAATCAGGCTCCAAATAACTGGTAATCAATTAGGTCGCATAAACAATGTAAAACCAAAAGGTGCGCACCGTAGATCATCGCATTGTCTTCTGATGGTACGCATATTTCGACCTCGTCGGGTCGTAAAAGTGCGGAGATGTTGCTGCTTTGTGAGCCGGTAATGGCAATCACGGACATGTCTCTATCGTGGGCTGACTGGATCGCTTGGACTAGGCTGTTTGATTTGCCTTGGTTTGATATAACCAAGAGTACATCGCCCGGTTGTCCTATTGCGCGTATCTGTTTGGCGTAAACATCACTAAAGCTGCCTTCTTCCGCTATACCTGTCAGTGCGGCGCTATCGGTTCCAATCGTCAAGGCGGGTAGCCCCGGACGTTCGTGGCGAAAACGGTTGAGGAGGAGTGATGAGAAATGCTGCGCCAATGCAGCGGATCCGCCATTGCCTACACACAATACTTTTAGCTCACTGGCTAGGCTCGCCATAATGAGTTCGCTGGCGTGAGCTATTAACGGTGTGTATTGCTCAATGGTATGGGCATTTGTGTCCATTGAGTTGTGGAACAGATTAATAATGCGATCTTCAAGTTCCATTAACGCTTTCCGGAGTCAAAGTCTGAAGGCGTCTTTATACCATATTGGCTGACTGTCTTCAGGTGAGGATTCATAGGCTAATACGTCAAAACGGCAGTTATAATTTTGAAAACTGGGATGAGTCATCAAAAAATGCTGAGCTGTTTTTATTAGCTTGTTTTGTTTATTGGGGGTGACTGATAGCGCAGCCCCTCCAAACTGTTTGCTTTTGCGATAGCGAACTTCGGCAAATACCAGCACGTTGCTTTCGAGTAAAATGAGATCTATTTCACCCATTTTACAAAAATAGTTACGCTTTACAGGGCGAAGACCTTTCTTAATAAGCCAATGCCATGCCCTGTCTTCAACATCCTTGCCGATTGTGCGTTTGTCCATACGTTTACAATTATTCCATTAATACAGGGATGCCTTGTTTAAACACAGCCCATTGTAAATGTCGCATTACTTTATTGTTTGAGTTGACCGATAATTGCCCTGTTTCACCGTTGAGTTGCGCACCAGGAGTCATGCTCAGCTCCTGTAGATAAGGGTACAGGTTGTATGCGTCTGCTCCAAGTGCGTATAAACGGCCATAGCGCGTTTGGGTGTTGTTTTTGGTGCTGGCAATAGATCGCTGTAAAGCCGATGGTGGAGATAGAATCCATGGGATATCACCAAACATAACGCCATTTAAATCGATATCGGCTTTGGGGTCAGGGGAGCCGCCATAGACCTGAGAGGTAGCATACACAGGAATATTATTCGCAAAATAGAACTTCAGGAAGGGTTTGATAAGCCGAGCATCCTGAGGTCGGGCGGCTAATAAAATAACATCGGCATCATTACGGCGAACGTTGGCGAAGCTGTAGCTTTGTTTTTTGCGGCGTCGTGCTTCGTTAGCACGTAAGCGTCCGATATCTACCCGCAGCAGTTGCGGGATCTGTTGTGATAGTTTGCTGCTATCAAAGAGAAGCGAATCAGCAACGCTGCCGCCTAATTCGGTAAAGGTGTTGGTGAATGCAGTATGGGCGCGACGACCCCAATCTGAATCGGGAGCAATAATTAAAGCACTGTATTTGCCAGCATTGATAGCTGTTGTGGCTGCATCCCGAGCTTCGTCTTCGGCGGATAGGCCAAATTGATAGAGGTTGAATGCACTGGTGTCTGCATAGTTAAGCGCTAAAAAAGGTAAAGGTAGCTCGTTGTAATTGGCGAGTGCGTTGACCTTGTCTTTATCTAGCGGGCCAATAATCATTTCTAGCCCTTGGTTTGTAACAGCGCTGAGAATTTCTTCGGCTGTATTCAATGGTGCGCTATCGATAAATACGATTTCGGGTGTAAAGCCGTTGGCTTGTGCGTTGGCTTGGGCTTTGAGTATGCCTTCGGTGATAGCACTGCCAGCGTTTTCTAGGGCGCCGGATTGCGGAAGCAGTATGCCGATACGCGCTACATTTTCAATATTAGCGCTGCCACCGGTAATGAGATCCTGAGGCATAATTTGTGCCGCCGGGTGCGCTTGCCATACAGCCAACCAGTTATCAATGTTGGTTTCTGATGTGCGAACATCAATCACTTGACGCGCTGATTGAGCCAGTTCTAGCCAACCCTGCAAGATATAATCGTTGTTGGGCTGTTGCAGTTCTTGGTATAGCTCTTGATTATTTAGTTGCTGAAGCGCGGCCCATATTTGGTCATGATAAGCCTGTAATTGGGCTTCATCGTGCACATAGCGAGTGCTTTCAATAAGGATCTTGGCTTCTTCTAGTGCCTGACCGTTGAGGTTAAAGGCGTCGGCATACAGTTGCTCGGATAATAAGACGTCTTCCTCGGGAAGAGTGCTCAGGCTTGGCATATAAGCAAGATAGCTTAATGCGCGTTCTGCATCATTGGCTTGTATGGCGCGTTGAGTCTGAAGGCTTAAGATATCGAAGCGCAATGCTGGCGGTAAAATGTCAGTATCAATGCCGTCCAGCAAGCTCAGCGCGCGATCTTCTTCGCCTCGTGCGATGAGCTGCTTCGCTGCTTCAAGTTTGAGCTGGGCTGATTGAATAGGGGGAGCACTATTGGCTTGATCAATCAGTGACTCAACCGGCATCTGCATGCCTGATTGCTGTGTATTGGTATTACCACTTCTGTCCACAACATCTGGGCTTTGCATAGGCGGCATAGCGCAGCCGGCAATTAATGCCGATAAAGCAACAGTTAGAGACAGGCGTTTCAAATTCATCATATACTCTAGCACCCTGATGATGGATGGATTGTTATGTTTGATGCAGTTTTATTTGTTGTGGC
Organism: Neptunomonas sp. CHC150; assembly: GCF_030397555.1. Lineage (NCBI taxonomy): Bacteria > Pseudomonadati > Pseudomonadota > Gammaproteobacteria > Oceanospirillales > Oceanospirillaceae > Neptunomonas > Neptunomonas sp. CHC150. Next base: position 134,979 of record NZ_JAPNXU010000011.1, on the reverse strand, counting down.
GACACCTATTGGTAACTTAGGTGATATGACGCCACGAGCGGTGGAGGTTCTGCAGTCCGTTGCTCTTATTGCGGCAGAGGACACTCGCCACAGCAGCCGTTTAATGGCGCACTTTAACATTAAAGCGCCCATGATTTCATTGCATGATCATAACGAACGGCAAAGACTGCAAACAATACTGGATAAATTGGCCGCTGGCGACTCTATCGCGTTGATTTCTGACGCTGGAACGCCATTAATTTCCGATCCGGGCTTTATTTTGGTCCGTGCTGTACGTGAAGCCGGTTTTAAAGTCGTTCCTGTGCCGGGAGCTTGTGCTGTTATCACGGCAATGTGTGCGTCTGGTGTGCCTACTGATAAGTTTGTTTTTGAGGGCTTTTTACCAGCTAAACGGGTGGGGCGTAAGCAAAAATTTGAAGCGCTAGTTGCGGAAGAGCGAACCGTTATTTTTTATGAATCTACTCATCGCATACTGGATTCATTGGCTGATATGCGCGATGTGTTGGGTGAAGATCGCTATGTGGTGGTGGCTCGTGAGCTGACTAAAACGTTTGAGACGATTCATGGCGATACGTTGGATAATGTTATTGAGTGGATCACTGCTGATCATAATCAGCAAAAAGGTGAATTTGTTTTGTTGGTTCAAGGTGTGGAGCTTGAAAGTAGTGACGGACCCTCGCCCGAGGCGTTAAAAGTGCTAGATGTGCTTTTAGAGGAGCTGCCGGTTAAACAGGCGTCTGCGCTGGCTGCAAAAATCACAGGTGAGAAGAAGAATGCGCTTTATCAGATTGCGCTTAATCGTAAGTAGTGTCTGGGAATAGTTTTTGATATGATGCGCGCCTGAGTTCGCCGGGCAGTCGCCGTTTAGCACTAGCTAGAGGGAGGAAAGTCCGGGCTCCATAGGGCAAGGTGCCAGATAACGTCTGGGCGGCGCGAGCCGACGGCCAGTGCAGCAGAGAGTATACCGCCTAAGTATCTTCGGATACCGGTAAGGGTGAAAGGGTGCGGTAAGAGCGCACCGCGTGGGTGGCAACATTCCACGGCATGGTAAACCCCACCAGGAGCAAGACCAAATAGGGATCCATTAGGTGTGGCCCGCATCGGATCCGGGTAGGTCGCTTGAGATGTATAGCGATGTACATACTAGATGAATGACTGTCCTCGACAGAACCCGGCTTACAGGCGAACTCAGACTCTTTTCTACTTTCCCTTCATAATCTTTCTGTTTCTATATGGCGTCATCTGTTGACTGTCTTGCTATGCTGCTTTATCTTTTTCCGACATATTGTTTGTATCTAGCCTAGGGAAAGGTGTAAATCCAATAGGTGCGTAATGCGTCATCTTTCCTTGCTCGTATTTTCATGTTTTATTTTGGCTGGTTGCTCTTCTTCAGGATTGCGTTCGTCAGTTGCTGACGAGCATTTGCCTATGTGTTTAGCACCTCCTTTGCCTTTTCAGCCGTCAATCCCTCACGTCTCGGCCACTCAAAATACTATTATGGTACACCCTGGGTTGCTGCTTTTGGTTGATTGGGGTGGTCAGCGGGCTTTGGATGTGGGGCATTCATTGGTGGAGCAAGGTTATGCTGAGCGTATCTTAGAAGTTCGCTCGCGAATGAAGGCGCCAATGCTTGAGCAGATGGTGAAAGACGGCGGCGGTGATTACGTGGGTATCCACTACAGTATGGGTGGCGCGCCCAAGGTGTTGAAAGCTGCCGTTGATGCAGCGGCGCAGGTGTCGAGCGAGCATGGTGTTGACACGCAGTATTCAGCCATTATGGTTGATCCTTTCGCTTTGGGGCTGCTGGAAAAGCGAATCAATCCTGATAGTGCTCATTTAAAGCAGGTCTTTGTGATCTTGTCTAATCGTTATATGCCATTACGACCTGATCCTTCTTTGTTGTCTAGCCGGGTAATGCAGCACCCTAAGTTTCACTTTATTTTTGCTGAAGAGTACGGTGTGCGATGGAATCATTTTACTTTCTTAACGGATGTGAAAAATGATCAACGTAGTACGCAGAACGCGCAGCGAGGTCGTGAAATCTTTGAGCAGGTACTGCAGGGGGCTTTCGAAGGTGTGTCATCAGATGTGATCGCTAGTAATTTACAGCATTTACGATTGCGCTATGCGCGGCAAGATGGCCGATCCTTGATTCCTGGTTTGTGCCGCTTGTACAGTTAGTCTGCGCGCTTTTTGATCTGTCGTTTTATTCAATCAGCATCCCAGCATTGTCTTGGATGTCATTTCTCTTTTTATCCCTAAGTCTTTGTTTTATATAAAGCCGATTGTTTTCTTTCGTTTTTCTGCTCTTGCTTAGATCAATTTTGCTAATACACCCTTTAGTTAGTGAGTGAATACCTCTGTCTCAAACTTGCAAAGGGGGTGGTTAGTTCCTATAGTGTGCGGTAGTGGGTAAATGTGGGTAAAAGTGGCGCTTTGTGAGTTGAGGTGTTGCTCAAGTGGAGAAATACAGACGGTGTTTCGCGGGGTTAATCAAGTCAATTTAGATGCCAAAGGGCGTCTTGCCATACCGGCGCGCTACCGAGATCAAATCTCGGTGCAGTGTTCTGGGCATATGGTGTTGACGATTGATACTGAGGAGCGATGCCTGTTGTTGTACCCCATTGATGACTGGGAAGAGATTCAAGAAAAAGTGAATGCACTCCCAAGTTTTAACCCTGCCGCGCGACGTTTGCAGCGTTTGTTGATCGGTCATGCGACTGATCTGGATATGGATGGTAATGGTCGATTGTTGATCCCATCGCTGCTGAGAGAGTATGCGGGCTTGGATAAAAAAGTCATTTTGCTAGGACAAGGTCGCAAATTTGAGTTGTGGGATGAGGCAGCGTGGAATGAAACGCGTGAAGAGTATCTCCAAATTGATGATGCCAGCGGCAATTTTGACGGTTTACAAGATTTATCCCTTTGATAGATGCATGCCCGTTTAGGGGTGCCAAAACAGGACAAGCGAGTGAGTAACGAGAACGGCGAAACCTTTCAGCACATAACCGTCATGCTAAATGAGGCGGTGCAGGCCCTGGTGCAAAATCCAGATGGCTTTTATGTGGATGGTACCTTTGGTCGTGGTGGTCACTCGGCTCTTGTGTTGGAGCAGCTATCAGATAAAGGTCGCTTAATGGCGATCGATAAAGATTTAGAAGCAATAGCGCATGCCGGTAAGCGGTTTGCGGATGAACCACGTTTTGATATTGCTCATGGGTCGTTTGCGCAATTAGGAGAATTTGTTACTGAACGCGGTTTTTTTGAGAAAGTTGACGGCGTCCTTTTGGACTTAGGTGTTAGCTCACCGCAGTTAGATGATCCTATGCGAGGATTTAGCTTTCAGCATGACGGCCCTCTTGATATGCGTATGGACACAACGCAAGGCGAAAGTGCCGCGCAATGGTTAAGTCATGCCAGCGAGGCCGAAATAGCAGATGTTATTTTCACCTACGGAGAAGATAAGTTTGGTCGTCGTATGGCGAAAGCTATCGTTAAAGAACGCGAAATAGCTCCAATCGAAACGACGGCTCGCTTAGCCAAAATCATTTCCGAGGCTAACCCTTCCTGGGAAAAAGGTAAGCATCCTGCTACGCGTGCCTTTCAAGCTATTCGTATTCATGTCAACCGTGAATTAGAGGATTTAGAGCGCTGTTTAGACCGCGCATTAGATTCTTTAAAAGTGGGCGGGCGATTGGTCATTATTAGTTTTCATTCACTAGAAGATCGCATAGTTAAGCGCTTTATTCGCAAATATGTAAAGGGTGATGAGCATCTGCCGCGGGGAATTCCTTTTACACAAGATATGTTGGATCAGCGTCTTAAAGCTGAAGGAAAAATGTCTAAAGCGTCAACAGCGGAAGTTGAAGAGAACCCTCGTTCACGCAGTGCCGTGATGCGTGTGGCCACTAAATTAAAGTAAGGGAATTGTAAAAGTCGTGTGGTTTAAGCGAAAACAAAAGCAGCCTGAAGCAGCGCCTGCTCCCAAAAAGGCGGCCAAGCTGAAAAAAGAAAAAGCAAAGGCGCCAGAAATGACTCGTTTAATGACGGGTGAAGAGCTTGCGCGTCCAATTTGTATTTCTGTAGTGCTTGTTATTGCTATTACTGCCAGTGCTTTGAGTGTGATTTATTCGGCTTTTGAATACCGAGATTTATTTAATCGTCAGCAGGTTTTGGTGACTCAGTGGGATGAGTTTCAAGTGGAGTGGGGGCAATTGTTGCTAGAGGAAAGTGCATTAGGTGCTAATAACCGTGTTGAGCGGGTTGCGTCTAAACAGCTGGCTATGATGTCGCCTGAAACTAATATGATAGAGATTGTGCAATATGAGCGATAGTAACCAAGATCGTATCGTACAATCAGCGGGCCGCAGCTGGCGGCTTATTCTTATCTTCGTTTTGTTGTTAGTTGTAGCGGCTGGCATTGTTTCGAAGCTCGTTTCGCTTTACACGCTTGACCAAGCATTTTTACAACGTCAAGGGGATGCGCGCTCATTACGCACAACGCTCACACCTGCGCACCGTGGCCTGATAACAGATCGCAATGGCGAGCCGCTCGCGGTAAGTGCTCCTGTGGCTACTATTTGGGCCAATCCATCGCGTACGGATCGCTTCGCTCCCGAGCTGGATCGTTTGGCTGTTTTGTTGGGTGTGAAGCGTCAAGAGTTAGTGTCTCGTCTAGAGAACCATCAAACCAAGCAATTCATTTACCTTAAACGTCAAGTCACTCCTGAATTAGCGGAACAAATCGATCAGCTCAATATTGGTGGTATTCATGTTGATCGTGAGTATAAACGCTATTACCCAGCGGGCGAGGTAACTACGCATTTAGTGGGCTTTACGGGCATTGATGGCAGTGGCCAAGAAGGGATGGAACTAGCCTATGAGCGAGCATTAACAGGCCATCCAGGCAAAAAGTTAGTCATGCAAGATCGCTTGGGCCGCACTATTAAGCATATCAAATCTTTGGATGAAGCTAAGCCGGGGCGTGATGTTCAATTAAGCATCGATTTGCACCTGCAATATATGGCTTATCGAGAACTAAAAGCGGTGGTGCAATCGCATCATGCTGATTCTGCATCGGCCGTGGTGTTGGATGCGCGTACGGGCGAAGTATTGGCGATGGTTAATCAGCCTTCGTACAATCCAAATGATCGTTCGCATCTTGACCCTAAAGGGTTGCGAAACCGTGCCGTAACCGATCTGTTTGAGCCCGGCTCTACGGTCAAGCCGTTAACTATCGCCGCAGCGCTAATGTCTGGCCAGTATACGGTTGACAGTGTTGTTGATACGACGCCAGGTTATATCCGCGTTAAAGGGCGGACTATTCGTGATCATCGTGATTACGGAAAGCTGGATTTAACCGGGATTATTACAAAATCTAGCAACGTGGGTATTACGAAGCTTGCGCTGAGTATGCATGCGGATGCGGTACGTAATTTATATGAAAATGTAGGGCTTGGGCAGGCAACCGGAAGCGGGTTCCCTGGCGAACGAGCTGGTAGCTTGCCTTATTACCCTGAAAAACGTGTTGTTGAACGTGCCACTATGTCTTATGGGTACGGTCTGTCAGTTACGCCGTTACAGCTTGCTCAGTCTTATATTCCGTTAGCGAATGATGGTGTCGCACTTCCGGTTAGCTTATTGAAGTTAGATGAGCCTGCTACGGGTAAACGTGTTATGCCGGCTGACGTAGCGCATTCTGTTCTCGAAATGATGGAAACCGTGATTAGCCCTATAGGTACGGGGCGTCGAGCGGCTGTTTATGGTTATCGTGTGGCCGGGAAAACTGGAACGGTTCATAAAGCGATGAACGGTGGCTATTCAGGTGATCAGTATATTTCGGTTTTTTCAGGCGTAGTGCCTATTTCGGATCCTCGCTTAGTTATTGCTGTGATGGTGAATAATCCCAGAGGGCAAGAATATTATGGCGGTGAGGTAGCCGCACCGGTTTTCTCTCGGGTGGCAGGCAATGCTTTGCGTATGTTGAATGTGGCTCCTGATCAGTGGCCTGAAAAACCGAGTACGACGGTGGTGATGAAATGACGACATTAACACCTCGCTCACTAACAGAACTTGGTATTGCCGCCCCAGATAATGGTGCGGCATCTTGCCTTGTAAAGGGAGTGTGTGTTGATAGCCGTCAAGTCAGAGAGGGCGACCTGTTCATCGCGCGCGACGGGGTTTCCCATCGTGGTGCAGATTTTATAGAGCAAGCTGCCCAGCAGGGTGCCGTAGCGGCTTTGCTTGATAGTGCATCGTCTTCTGGTCTGGATCTCAGTGCTTTTTCAATTCCAGTTGTTGTGGTTGAAAACTTGCAGCAGCGTGCGGGTGAAATAATCAGTACGTGGTTTGGGAACCCTAGCCAGCAGTTGCGCGTTATTGGTATTACGGGAACAAACGGTAAAACATCATGCGCCCATTATTTGGCGCAGGCGTTAACTCATTTAGGTCAGAAAACAGCTCTGATTGGTACGGTTGGCAATGGATTTGTAGGCCAGTTGTCGCCAGCAACACATACCACACCAGATGTGGTTAAAGTGCATGAGCTATTGGCGGGTTATGTCGCTCAAGGGGCTAATGTTGTTGTTATGGAGGTAAGCTCCCATGCGTTGGATCAAGGGCGCATTGCTGGAGTTGAGTTTGCTGTAGCCGCGTTTACAAATTTGAGCCGTGATCATTTGGATTATCACAAAACGATGGTCGCATATGGCGAAGCTAAAGCACGATTATTTACTGACTATTCGGTTAAGCAGCGTGTTGTTAATTTGGATGATGCGTTTGGTCAGCAGTTATATCAGCGCCTAAAAGATCAGGGTATAGATTGCTGCGGCTATAGTGCGATAGGCAATAACAAAGCGGATGTATTGCCTGGTGTTAGTGAGCTCTCATCAGCCGGTATACGTTTAAGCGTGGATGTCTCTTACCCTGCTTTGGATACTATTTCGTTTTCTTCTTCTGTTGTGGGTGGCTTCAATGTCGCCAACCTTTTACTAACCGTTGCTGTTTTATGTCGCCTTGATTGGAAGGGGGAGGCGATTGCAACGGTTATGTCTTGTGTCACAGCGGTGCCGGGGCGAATGGAGTCTTATATTGCTTCGCGCGGTACTGTTGTGGTGGTGGATTATGCTCATACACCGGATGCTTTGGAAAAGGCTTTGGCGGCTTGTCGTGAGCATTGCTCCGGTAAGTTATGGGTTGTGTTTGGTTGCGGTGGTGATCGCGATACTGGTAAGCGGGCTGAAATGGCGACTATTGCAGAGTTACATGCTGATCAACTCGTCATTACAAGCGATAACCCACGAACTGAAGACCCACTGACTATTATCAGCATGATCGTCGATGGTCTAAGTTCGCCCGGCGCAGCGGTAGTTTTTGAAGACCGTAGAGCGGCGATTGAGTATGCATATGCCCATGCGAATGATGACGATTGGGTGCTAGTCGCTGGTAAAGGTCACGAAGATTACCAAGAAGTGATGGGCAAGAAGCTTGCGTTTAGTGACCGCGAGTTAGCGAAACAGTTAGTAGAGGAATCGCAATTATGATGAAGCCTGAGTTTTCGCTAAATGAACTGTTAGCGCCTCTTGATGCGCGCTTAGCTCCTTGCGAGCGCGAAATAAATTGTATTACGGGTGTTACAACCGATACACGCGCTGTGAAATCTGGAGATTTGTTCATTGCCTTAAAAGGTGAGCGTTTCGATGCGCACGACTTTGTTGAGCAGGCTATCGATGCTGGTGCTTCTGCTTTACTGGTAGAACGAGAACTGCCCGTTGATGTGCCTCAGCTTATTGTAAGCGACACGCGTATCGCTTTAGGGAAGCTAGCTGAATATAATCGCTCGTTTTTTACAGGATTGCTCTTCGCTATTACCGGTAGCAGCGGAAAAACAACGGTAAAAGAGATGTTGGCAACCGTATTGGCTAATTGTGGTAATACGCTCGCTACCTTGGGAAACCTGAATAACGATATTGGTGTGCCATTAACTTTGCTTAGGCTGTCGCCTGAGCATGAGTATGCTGTGATCGAAATGGGTGCCAGTGGTGCCGGTGAAATAGCTTATTCAGTTGCGTTAGCCCACCCGCATATTGCCATTGTTAATAATGCAATGGCAGCGCACTTGGAAGGGTTTGGCTCTTTACAAGGGGTTATCGACGCTAAAGGTGAGATCTATGATGGGCTATCTTCGGTGGGCACGGCGGTTGTCAATCTTGATGATGCGGCGGCCAAGCAGTGGCTTGCACGTATTGGCGATAAACCTCGGATTGGTTTTAGTGTAAAGCATGAAAAAGCTGATTTGTATGTGCGCCATGTAAGCCGTCAGCTAAATGGCTGTTTCGCGTTTGATATTGTGCATGGTGCAGCGAGCGCTACGGTTACTTTGCAGGTATTAGGTGCACATAATATTGCCAATGCAGCGGCGGTCTCTGCGCTAATGTTAGCTGCTGGTTTTTCGCTAGATGTGGTTGCCGATGGCTTGTCACGTTTCAAGGCGGTTAAGGGACGATTGTGTACAGTGGCGGGTTTGGCGGGGGCGTTGGTGATTGATGACACCTATAACGCTAATCAAGGCTCTGTGATGGCGGCTATTGATACCTTGGCAGAGCTACCGGGTGAACGCATGCTTATTTTAGGGGATTTGGGTGAGCTCGGTGTTGATGCCGAATCTATCCATTACGCATTAGGCCAATACGCGGCTGAACAGAAAATTGATCGATTTTTCGCGGTAGGGGATTTGTGTAAAGAGGCGGTACAGGGGTATCAAACGTCGGGAGGTGAGCTTGTGGCTCACTTCGCGGATAAGGACAGTTTACTGAAAGCTATGGAGCCTTTGTTGCATAGTGATCTTAAAATATTAGTTAAAGGCTCCCGAAGTGCAGGAATGGAGTCAGTCGTTGCGGGTTTGACCGTTGGAGATAAATAGATGTTACTGATTTTGGCCGATTACCTGTCGCAGTATTTTTCAGCGGTTTCGGTTTTTCAATACTTAACCTTGCGCGGCATTATGGGCGTGTTAACCGCCTTGGGCATGTCATTGTTTATCGGACCTCGCTTAATTGATTTTCTTAAGACGAAGCAGATTGGGCAGTCGGTACGTGATGACGGGCCTCAATCTCACCTGAGTAAAGCTGGCACGCCTACGATGGGTGGTGCGTTGATTCTGTTGTCAATAGGTGTGAGTACCTTGTTGTGGGCAGATTTGAATAATCGCTACGTATGGGTTGTGCTTATCGTGACCTTTATTTTTGGTGCTGTTGGCTGGGTAGATGATTGGCGCAAAGTGGTTGAGAAAAACTCGCGTGGTTTACCGGCCCGTTGGAAATATTTTTGGCAATCTGTTGGTGGTTTAGGGGCAGCCTTGTTTTTGTACTTTACGGCACAAAGCCCTGCAGAAACACAGTTGATCGTACCTATATTCAAAGATGTGGCTTTGGATATGGGTATCTTCTTTGTTGTGTTCACCTACTTCGTGATAGTGGGTACTTCCAATGCTGTGAATTTGACGGACGGTTTGGATGGTTTAGCCATCATGCCAACTGTGATGGTGGCTGGGGCGTTAGCTATATTCGCGTACTTGAGCGGTAATATTCGCTTTGCTGACTATCTGTTGATCCCTTATATCCAAGGGTCGGGTGAGCTTATTATTTTTTGCGGCGCTATTGTGGGAGCCGGTTTAGGCTTCTTGTGGTTTAACACTTACCCAGCACAAGTTTTCATGGGAGACGTTGGTGCTCTTGCTCTAGGGGCGGCGCTAGGTACGGTGGCTGTGATTGTTCGCCAAGAGTTGGTGCTTGTTATTATGGGTGGTGTGTTTGTGATGGAAACCGTGTCCGTTATTTTGCAGGTAGCGTCTTACAAGCTCACGGGACGTCGTATTTTCCGAATGGCACCTATTCATCATCATTTTGAGTTAAAAGGCTGGCCAGAGCCTCGTGTAATTGTGCGCTTTTGGATTATCACTGTGGTTTTGGTCTTGGTCGGTTTGGCCACGCTCAAGATTCGATAACAGGAAACGAATATGTCGTTAATAGCATCTGATCAGCTCACCATTGTTATCGGTTTAGGTAAAACCGGGCTGTCTTGTGCGCGTTATTTACAACGTAAGGGCATTCGTTTTGCGATCGCTGATACTCGTGAAAACCCGCCGTCAATAGACCTTGTCCGTAAAGAGTTTGCTGACGTTGATATTCGTTTAGGCGCATTGGATGCTGCTTTCTTATCTTCGGCTTCTGAAATTGTGTTAAGTCCGGGCGTGGCACAAAGTACGCCGGCTATCGTGGCTGCAATCGAAAATGGCGTGCAGTTGATAGGCGATATCGATTTGTTTTGCCGGGAAGTAAACGCGCCAATTATAGCAATCACAGGATCTAACGCTAAAAGTACAGTAACGACATTGGTTGGCGCTATGGCCGAAACGGCCGGCCTATCAGTGGGCGTAGGAGGTAACCTGGGTACTCCGGTGCTAGAGATGCTTTCTGAAGGGGAAAAGCAACTGTATGTACTGGAGCTATCCAGCTTTCAATTAGAAACGACTCATGATTTGCGGGCAGAAGTTGCCACAGTGCTCAATGTTAGCCCGGATCACATGGATCGTTATCCAGATATGCAATCGTATTACCGCGCTAAGCACCGTGTTTATCGGGGCTGTAAATTTGCCGTTGAAAATAAAGATGATCCACTTACTCATCCTTTATTGCCCATGGGGATGAAGCCGTGGGGCTTTAGATTAGGCGCGCCCGATTTTCGTGTGTTTGGTTTACGCGAAGAGGCGGGCATTGAGTATCTAGCCCTAGCGCAAGATAACTTAATGCCTGTATCTGATATTCGCATGCCGGGTCGCCACAATGTGGCTAATGCACTGGCGGCTCTTGCTTTAGGGCATCTTGTGCATATTCCAATGGATGCCATGTTAGCAACACTACGTACCTTTGGTGGGCTTGAGCATCGTTGCCAGTGGGTTGCTGAAAAAGCGGGGCTGACTTTTTACAACGACTCCAAAGGCACGAATGTAGGCGCTACAGTTGCTGCACTAGACGGCTTAGGGCCTGATTTAGCCGAAGGTCAGCGTATTGTTCTTATTGCTGGGGGCGATGGAAAGGGGGCTGCCTTTAATGATTTGTTGGCTCCCGTTACCCGTTATGTGCGCCATCTCGTTTTAATTGGCCAAGATGCCTCTGCTATCCAATCAACCTTATCGGATTGTCCTAGTGATATCACGAATACATTAGAGCAAGCCGTTGAATTGGCCGTTTCCAAAGCACAGGAGGGGGATCTAGTTTTGTTGTCCCCTGCGTGTGCCAGCATCGATATGTTTAAGAACTATGTAGAACGTGGCAATGTGTTTGTTGCCGCTGTGGAGGCTTTGTGAATAGCCAGGTAAAGCAAACGCCACCGTTACCGAATGCTTCTATGCAAAGTATACCGCGCTGGTTTTCTTTGCCGGGCGATGCTGTTATGCCGTTTGATCCGTGGTTGTTAGCAACGGCAGTCGCTTTAGTGTTGACGGGCTTTGTTATGATTACTTCGGCTTCGATGGATGTGGCGGCGCAAAAGTTTGGTGGAGCATTTTTCTTTTCGCAGCGTCATGGCATCTTTATTTTGCTATCCATTATTGGTGCGGTAATCACCTATAAAATACCGTTATCTTTGTGGCAGCGCTCGGGGCCTTATCTGCTATTGGCTGGCTTTTTACTGCTGGTGGTTGTGCTTATTCCTGGCATTGGCCGCGAAGTTAATGGTAGCCGTCGATGGATTAGTGCTGGCCCGCTGAACTTGCAGGCGTCTGAAATTGCAAAATTTTGCATGGTTATCTATCTCGGTGGTTATCTTGTACGCCGTTTAGCTGAGGTCCGAACCAGTTGGAAAGGTGTTGTAAAGCCGGGTTTGCCACTGGCTTTCTTTGTGTCATTGCTATTGCTTGAGCCCGACTATGGCGCAGCCGTTGTTTTGATGGGCTGCGTGATGGGAATGATTTTTTTAAGTGGCATGAAGTTTGGCCAATTTATTCTCATTTTAGTGAGTGCCGTGGGCTTTGTTGGTCTGATGGGGGTAATTCAGCCTTACCGCATGGCTCGATTAAAGTCCTTTCAGGATCCGTGGGCAGATCCATTTGGCGCTGGCTACCAATTATCACAAGCTCAAATCGCTTTTGGGCGTGGCGATTGGTTTGGTGAAGGCTTAGGTAATAGTGTGCAAAAGCTCTTTTACTTGCCAGAAGCACACACAGACTTTGTTTATTCGGTATTAGCGGAGGAACTTGGCTTTATAGGTGCCATAGCCGTGGTAATTCTGTATGCCATTCTCATTACACGCATTTTCCTTATTGGGCGACAAGCTGAAAAGCAACGCCAGTTTTTTATGGGCTATGTGGCTTATGGATTTGGCTTTATTTTGGCAGGTCAAGCGTTGATAAATATTGGTGTTAATGTGGGCGCATTGCCGACTAAAGGTTTGACTCTGCCCTTGCTAAGTTATGGTGGTAGTAGCTTGTTAGTATGTACGGCTATGATTGCCTTAGTCTTGCGCATAGACGTTGAGTTAAAGCGCATGCGCTTTGCTGAAGGAGCCTTTGATAAAACGACAGTTTTGGCAGTAAAAAGCCCTCAAAAAAAGGTGAAACCTGCTAACACCGTAGATCAGGATAAGGAGGCCCCACGTAATTCAGGGCCTGCTAAAAAAGACTTTGCCGAAGGAAGTTTCTCATGAGCCAAACTAAAACAGCACTCATTATGGCCGGAGGAACGGGTGGGCATGTTTTTCCTGCTCTAGCGACGGCTGACTGTTTGCGCGCTCAGGGTGTTGCCGTGCATTGGATGGGGACTCAACGAGGTATTGAATCCCGTGTTGTCCCTAATGCTGATATTCCCTTGCATACCATCGACGTACAGGGCGTTCGTGGCAAAGGGCGTCTCAGTATTTTACTTGCTCCGTTTAGACTCATTAAAGCGGTGGCGCAGGCTTATCATGTTGTAAAAAAGGTGAAGCCTAATGTGGTGTTGGGTATGGGAGGCTTCGCGTCTGGGCCTGGTGCTGTAGCGGCGAAGCTATTGGGTATTCCTTTAGTGATCCATGAGCAGAATGCTACGGCGGGTATGACAAATAAAATATCGGCCAAAATAGCAAATCGAGTGTTAGAGGCTTTTTCTGGTGCTTTTGGGCAGCGGGCTAATGTAGAGCAGACTGGTAATCCTGTTCGTGGTGATATCCTGAGTTTATCTCCCCCACAAGAGCGTTTTGATAAGCGAACTGGGCCGATCCGGTTGTTAGTTGTTGGTGGCAGTTTAGGGGCAAAAGCGATCAATGAAATCATCCCTGCAGCCCTAGCGGCCATGCCCGCGGAGTCGCGCCCTGATGTATGGCACCAAACCGGTAAACAGCATATTGATGCCACACGTGCGTTATATCAAGAACACGGTTTAGAAGGGCGAGTCGATGCGTTTATCGAGCGCATGGATGAAGCTTACGGGTGGGCAGATATTGTGATTTGCCGATCAGGAGCACTGACAGTGAGCGAGTTGGCGATTGCCGGGGTGCCTTCGTTGCTAGTGCCTTTTCCATTTGCTGTTGATGATCACCAAACGGCGAATGCACAGTATTTAGAGTCAGTTGGCGCAGCCACCATAATCCAACAACGAGACTTAACAGTCGACGATATTATAAAACGGTTAACTGAGAATACAGGCAGAGATTGCTTGTTAGATATGGCTAAAAAAGCGCGTGCAGTGGGTAAGCCTGCGGCGAGTCAGCGTGTTGCTGATATATGTCTGGAGATGATGAAATGAGTAGTAAAGACCGCGCACCTACGGTGTACGAAGTTCCTGAAATGCGCCGAATCCGCACTATCCATTTCGTGGGGATAGGCGGTGTGGGCATGTGCGGGATAGCTGAAGTTTTATGTAACCAAGGCTATCAAATACTTGGCTCAGATATACGCGCATCAGCAACTACGGACCGCCTTGTTGAAATGGGAGCCACTATTCATATTGGGCATGCAGAATCGAATATCGACGGCGCTGATGTGGTGGTTATCTCCAGTGCGGTTAATGATGAAAACCCAGAGGTAAAAGCAGCACGTGAGCAGCGTATCCCAGTTGTACGTCGGGCGGAAATGTTAGCCGAGTTGATGCGCTATCGTCATGGGGTGGCTGTTGCCGGCACTCATGGTAAAACCACGACAACGAGTTTGTTGGCTTCGGTTTTTGCAGAAGGTGATCGCGATCCGACTTTTGTAATTGGTGGTCGCTTAAACAGTGCCGGAACAAATGCTCGCATGGGGGCTAGCCGCTATCTGATCGCAGAGGCGGATGAAAGCGATGCTTCTTTCTTGCACTTGCAGCCAATGGTATCGATTGTGACGAATATCGATGCAGATCACATGGATACTTATGGCGGCGATTTTAATGTTTTAAAACGTACTTTCATCGAATTTTTGCATAACTTGCCATTTTACGGCTTGGCGGTTCTATGTACTGATGATCCGGTGGTGTGTGAAATTCTGCCTGATATTAGCCGTCCTATTTTAACCTATGGGTTGAACGAAGCGGCGGACTATCGTGCCGTCGATATTCGTCAAAACGGAATGCATACTCATTTTACGGCTAAACGTCCTGATGGTAAGCCAGACTTGGCGATTACGGTCAATATGCCAGGTGTTCACAATGTGCTAAATGCCTTGGCGACTATTGCCGTTGCAACCGATGAAGGTATTGACGATACAGCTATTTGTGTGGCGCTGGAGAAATTTGCTGGTGTGGGTCGACGTTTCCAAGTGTTGGGTGATATCCCAGTGAACGGAGGCGCCGCGATGCTAGTGGATGACTATGGGCATCACCCTCGTGAAGTAGAAGCGGTTATCAAAGCGGTTAAGGCGGGTTGGCCTGAGAAACGTCTAGTTATGATTTACCAACCGCACCGTTATACCCGAACGCGCGATCTGTATGAAGACTTTGTAAAAGTGTTATCCGAAGTAGATACCTTGTTGTTAATGGAGGTATACGCGGCTGGTGAGGAGCCAATTGCTGGGGCTGACAGTAAGAGTTTATGCCGCAGTATTCGTCAGCGCGGCAATCTTGATCCTGTGTATGTTAAAACGCCAGAGGAAGTGCCTAGCGTTATCAGTAATTTGTTACAACCAGGTGATATCTTGCTGACGCAAGGGGCAGGTAACATTACTGCGCTGGCCCACCAGTTAGCGGACATAGATTTAACAGGAGATAAGCCATGAGCTATCGAGTCTCTGAGGAACAAGCCCAAGCACTCGGTCGAGTAGCCGTCGTATATGGAGGTAATTCGGCAGAGCGTCCTGTGTCTTTAAAAAGTGGTGAAGCTGTTTTGCAAGCATTACTGCGTGCGGGTGTTGACGCATTTGGTATTGATCTTTTTGGCCCTTATGGGGCGCTTAACCCTATCGCACAACTCAGCGAACACAAGATTGATCGTGTGTTTTTGATTTTGCATGGTCGCGGTGGTGAAGATGGTACTTTGCAAGGCCTGCTAGAGATGATGAATTTACCTTACACCGGTAGTGGCGTGTCAGCTTCGGCCATAGGGATGGATAAGTTACGCAGTAAGCAATTGTTTGTTGGCGCTAATTTACCGACACCGCCGTTCGTTGTTCTGGAAACAGATGACGATTTAAACCGTTGTGAAGTGGAACTAGATTATCCAATGATGATCAAACCCGCCCATGAGGGTTCTAGCATAGGTATGCACAAAGTGCGTAATCGAGCAGAGCTCACAGAAGCATGGGAAGATGCTTGTCAGTATGACAGTTGTGTCATTGCAGAACAGTGGATAACAGGCTCAGAATTTACCGTTGCTGTTCTTAACAATAAAGCATTACCCGCCATTCGTTTAGAAACGCCGCATGATTTCTACGACTTTGATGCGAAGTACCAAGCGAACGATACACGTTACATGTTTGATAATGAATTAAGTGCTGAACAACAAGAAGATCTGCACACGTTGTCAGAAAAAGCTTTTAAAGCGCTAGGCTGCAAAGATTGGGCGCGGGTTGACGTCATGCAAGATGCTGCGGGCCAGTTTTATCTGCTAGAGGTGAATACTGCACCGGGTATGACGGATCATAGTTTGGTCCCAATGGCGGCTAAAGAAGCCGGAATTAGCTTCGAGCAATTGGTTGTTGAAATTGTGAGTGAGGCGTAAAGGATGTCAACTGGCTTACAAAAGCTCAAAGTCTTCGACCAGAAAGATCTGCCTAAAGCGCAGGTGTCTGACGAAGAGATGGTTGCGGCTTCTGAGCCAGATTGGTATTGGCGCCCTATTATTATTTTAACGGCGGCATTTGTTTTTTGTGCGGCAATGGCCTCTGGGTATCAGCGATTTATTGGTTGGCTAGACCAGCCTGTGTCGGAGGTTCGGGTACTGGGAGATACTAAGTATCTCAATAAAACGGAAGTCGCCACTAAGTTGGCTGCTGGGATCAATGCGCCATTGATTCATTTAGATATCAGCCAACTTCGCGAAAAATTATTGGAAGAGCCTTGGGTACATGCGGCTCAGGTTCGTCGGGAATGGCCTCCTGCTATCGAGGTCGTTATTGATGAGCAAATTCCTGTTGCCCGTTGGGGAGATAAGGGATTGTTGAACCATCAAGGAGACATTTTCTGGCCCGAGAAAGGCGGCGAATATAAGGATTTACCCGTCCTAAAAGGACCAGCAACAGAAACACAGTATTTGATGGAGCAATATCACAATTTGAGTGTGCTGTTTCAGGAAGCCGATGTACGTATGGTTGGGTTAACCATGGAAGCGCGAGGTGCTTGGACGCTGGAATTAAATAACGGTATTGAAGTTATTGTTGGGCGTGAACATCTACGTGATCGTCTTAAGCGCTTTTTACAAATTTACGATCAGCAATTAGCCGCGAGAGCAGCTGATATAGAACGAGTTGATATTCGATACACCAATGGTGCAGCGGTTACATGGCGCACACAGGACGATAAGGCAAAGGCAGGCTAATTTAATGGCAGAAGAAAATATGATCGTCGCACTGGACATAGGCACATCAAAGGTTGTGTGCTTGGTTGCGAAGGTTTTACCAGACGAGCAGGTAGAAGTAGTAGGAATAGGCTCGCACCCTTCTCGTGGTCTGAAGCGTGGGGTTGTCGTTAATATCGAGTCAACTGTCAGCTCAATTCAGCGTGCCGTCGAAGAGGCGGAGCTAATGGCTGGGTGTAAAATCCATTCCGTTACAGTCGGTATTGCTGGTAGCCATATTAGTAGTATGAACTCTCACGGAATCGTGGCTGTGCGAGACCGAGAGGTAACCGAACATGATTTAGAGCGTGTTATTGACGCTGCTAGTGCTGTTGCTATCCCCGCCGATCAAAAAATTCTTCATATTCTTCCTCAAGAGTATTTAATTGATCATCAAGAGGGAATTAAAGAACCGTTAGGTATGTCTGGGGTTCGGTTAGAAGCCAAAGTGCATCTGGTGACTGGCGCAACCAATGCCATACAGAATATTGAAAAGTGTGTCCGTCGCTGTGGTTTGGAAGTCGATGGCGTTGTACTTGAACAGTTAGCCTCAAGTTATGCCGTGCTCACAGAAGATGAAAAAGACCTGGGTGTGTGCATGGTGGATATCGGTGGTGGCACAACGGATATTGCCGTTTTTACAGGCGGGTCTATTCGCCACACAGGCGTAATCCCGATTGCTGGTGATCAGGTCACAAACGACATTGCTATGGCGTTGCGCACACCTACGCAGCATGCGGATCAATTAAAAATTAAGTACGCCTGTGCATTGGCGCAATTAGCTAATGCAGATGAAACTATCAAAGTACCAAGTGTCGGAGATCGACCTCCACGTGATTTATCGCGCCAAGCGTTAGCAGAGGTGGTAGAACCGCGTTATGACGAGCTGTTTACATTGGTGCAAAGTGAGCTGCGTCGCAGTGGGTTTGAAGATTTGATTCCGGCAGGTGTTGTGTTAACCGGCGGAACAGCAAAGATGGAAGGCGTAGTAGAGCTTGCAGAAGAAATTTTTCATATGCCCGTTCGCTTAGCCATGCCACAAGGTGTTAGAGGAATGGACGATATTTTGCAAAATCCTATTTTCTCTACAGGGATGGGGTTGTTGCATTATGCGGCGCAGGGTGGCCATGTAGGCCGCAGTGCGACGACAGCGCATGTTCCTATGCGTAGTGAGGAGCGCATTGTTGCTGAAAAACAGCCTGTGCAAAAGCAAGAAATTAAAGAACGAAAAGTAAAGCCGCCTAAACCGAAAAGGGAAGGGCCGGGTTTATTGAGCCGGTGTAAAGACTGGTTAAAAGGTAATTTTTAGGACTTTGGTGAAAGGATTCGGATAAGATCGCCGGAATGCAGTTAAAGGCGTGGAACCCGACAGGAGAGTATTATGTTTAACCTATTAGATAGTGTTCCACAGAGTGCAGTGATCAAAGTGATCGGTGTGGGTGGTGGTGGCGGTAACGCCGTCGAGCACATGGTCAAGAGTGAGCTGGATGGTGTGGACTTTATGTGCGCCAATACGGATGCACAAGCATTAGTGAATATGTCAGCGCATACAGTAATTCAGTTAGGTGGTGAAACGACCAAAGGCTTGGGGGCAGGCGCGAACCCAGATGTAGGTCGTCAAGCTGCAATTGAAGATCGTGAACGTATTGCAGAAATGCTAAAAGGCGCTGATATGGTGTTTATCACGGCCGGTATGGGCGGTGGTACAGGTACTGGTGCCGCTCCCATTGTAGCGTCTGTTGCGCGTGATTTGGGGATACTGACAGTTGCTGTTGTTACCAAGCCTTTCCCGTTTGAAGGCAAGAAGCGCATGAAAATTGCGTTGGAAGGTATTAAAGAACTGCGTGAGCACGTTGATTCTCTCATCATTATTCCTAACGAAAAACTCATGCAGGTTATGGGGCGTAATTGCAGCTTGCTCAACGCTTTTAATACCGCGAATGATGTGTTACGAGGCGCTGTTCAAGGTATCGCCGACTTAATTATCCGCCCGGGTATGATCAACGTCGACTTTGCAGACGTGCGTACCGTGATGTCTGAAATGGGTATGGCGATGATGGGGACTGGTAAGTCCCGCGGTGAAGATCGCGCCACTAAAGCGGCCGAAGCGGCGATCAACAGCCCTTTGCTAGAAGATGTTGATTTGAAAGGGGCGAGTGGTATTTTGGTTAATATCACAGCCGGTATGGATCTAAGCTTAGGTGAGTTTACTGAAGTTGGTAATATCGTAGAAGAGTACGCATCGGATGACGCGACTATCGTTATTGGCACCGTGATTGATCCTGATATGGTTGATGATTTTGTCGTGACCGTTGTAGCAACAGGTTTTGATAAACGTGCTGAACCGGTAAAGCCAGATAACCATCAAAATAGTCAGCGTATTGATGGGCAGCCTAAAGAACAAATTGAACTTCCTTCTGTACTTCGTCGTCAAAAACAAGAGGCTCTACTTGAGCCAGGTGAGAAACGGACAGTGACGAAAGCAACGGATAAAGATGTCGATCTTTTGGATATTCCGACGTACCTTCGTCGTCAAGCTGATTAATTGATAGCAATGTAGATAACGCCGATTGAGCGGGTACTTAGTTGTTGCAAAACTGGGTATTTGTTACAATTTGGCGATATTTTTACGAATTTTATGTGGCGGACAAATGATTAAGCAACGTACCCTTAAAAACAGCATTAAGGCGACAGGTATTGGCCTGCATACTGGTCAAAAAGTCTATTTGACATTAAAACCTGCTCCTATCGATACGGGTATTACATTTCGACGCACTGACTTAACCCCAGCTGTTGATATCGAAGGCTTTGCTACTAATGTAGTGAGCACGACTTTATCGACTAACTTGGGTGAGGGTGATGTGCGCGTTGCTACCGTCGAGCACTTGATGTCTGCGTTGGCAGGTCTTGGTATTGATAATGCTGTGGTTGAATTGAGTGCTGAAGAAGTGCCTATCATGGACGGCAGTGCAGCACCTTTTGTTTTTTTAGTGCAGTCTGCTGGCATTGAAGAACAAGATGCGCCTAAAAAGTTTATCCGCATTAAAAAAGAAGTCACGTTCGAGTCTGAAGGTAAAAGCGCAACATTCAAACCTTATGATGGTTTTAAAGTTGGTTTTAAAATCGAATTTGAGCACCCTGCATTTGAAGGGCGCAACAAAGAGACGGCCTTAGAGTTCTCTACCACTTCTTTTATTCGTGAGATAAGCCGGGCTCGTACATTTGGCTTTATGAATGACTTTGAATATTTACGTTCTCAAAATCTCGCTTTAGGCGGAAGCTTAGAAAACGCGATCGTTGTTGATGATTATAAAATCCTGAACGATGACGGCCTGCGTTACGATGATGAATTTGTAAAACACAAGGTATTAGATGCCGTTGGTGATTTGTATTTGCTGGGTAAAAGTTTAATCGGTGAGTACTATGGCCATAAATCAGGCCATTATATGAATAACATGCTCCTTAGAGAGTTGCTAAATACGCCAGACGCGTATGAAGTTGTGACTTTTGAAGGAGAAGAATCTCTAGATATGGCTCCTGTTGCTTATCAGCAACCAGCGCTCGCTATCTAAGATAGATCATCTTAAAATGCCGGGCTAGCCCGGCATTTTCATATCCGGGCGAAATAGCACTGTAAAAAGAATCTGTTAAGCTCTTGGGATTCTCAATACAGCCCATATAAAGATATTATAGACCTTCAACCAATTGCGCAGTTGCATACAGCTTCTGGAAAGACGGAAAGACACTTAAGCATGCTGACCTCACTAGTAAAAAAAATCTTCGGAAGTAAAAACGATCGTGAACTAAAACGTATGGGTAAGCAGGTTAAGCTTATCAATGCTCTGGAAGATGAGATCAGCTCGCTATCAGATACCGATCTTCAAGCTAAAACACATGAGTTTAAAGAACGTCTCGCAGCAGGTGCAACGCTGGATGATATCTTAAATGAGGCCTTTGCTGTGGCTCGTGAGGCTTCTAAACGCACGTTAGGGCTCAGACACTTCGATGTACAGCTAATCGGTGGCATGACGCTGCACAATGGCGGCGTTGCTGAAATGCGCACAGGTGAAGGTAAAACGTTAGTGGCAACACTGGCTGTCTATTTGAATGCGCTATCTGGCAAAGGGGTGCATGTTGTTACTGTTAACGATTACCTCGCTAGCCGTGATGCTGAATGGATGCGCCCACTTTATGAATTCTTGGGCATGAGCGTTGGGGTTGTTTTGTCTCGTCAGCAACCTGAAGAGAAACGCGCCGCTTATGCCGCGGATATCACTTACGGCACAAATAACGAATTTGGTTTTGATTACTTGCGCGATAACATGGCGTTTAGCCTGGATGAGAAGGTTCAACGAGACTTCAATTTTGCGGTAGTTGATGAAGTTGACTCCATTTTAATTGATGAAGCGCGTACACCATTAATCATTTCCGGCCCGGCAGAAGATAGCTCGGCTATGTACAAGCGAATCAATACCTTGATTCCTCATTTAAAACGATTTGATGGTGAGATTGACCCTAAAGATGCGGATCAAGAAATTAATGAGCATTTTGTTGTCGATGAGAAAAACCGTACCATCGAGTTAACAGAAGCAGGCCATCAGTTAATTGAGGAAATGCTAAATAAAGAAGGGTTATTAGAAGAAGGTGAAAGTCTATATGCACCTCATAACCTGAATATGCTTCATCATGTGTTGGCGGGTTTGCGAGCGCATTATTTGTTCCAACGTGATAAAGACTACATTGTGCAAGATAACCAAGTTGTTATCGTGGATGAGCACACTGGCCGTATAATGCCTGGCCGTCGCTGGTCTGAAGGCCTTCATCAAGCTGTAGAAGCGAAAGAAAATGTCGAGATTCAGTTAGAGAGCCAAACATTAGCCTCTACGACGTTCCAGAACTATTTCCGCTTATATAACAATTTGTCGGGCATGACGGGTACAGCCGATACGGAAGCGGTTGAATTACGTCAAATTTATGGCCTAGATGTAATCGTTATCCCAACTAACCGTGATATTGCCCGTAAAGATTATAATGACCTAATTTACTTAACCATGCAGGAAAAGTATGAGGCCATCATTAAGGAAATACGCGAAAGCCAAGAGCGTAAACAGCCGGTCTTAGTTGGTACTGCTTCGGTAGAGTCTTCTGAATTAATATCTCAATACCTGACAAAAGCTAATATCCCGCATAATGTGTTAAACGCGAAGAACCACGAACGCGAAGCTAGCATTATTGCAAATGCTGGTTGCCCCGGCGCAGTAACAATTGCCACGAATATGGCCGGTCGTGGTACCGACATTCAGTTGGGTGGTAAGTTAGAGCTAGAGCTTGAGCAAATCCAAGATGCAACCGATGAGAAAGTCGCTGCTGCGCGTGCTGATTGGGAAAAACGTCATAATCAAGTGCTTGAGGCGGGTGGCCTTTATATTATTGGTACCGAACGCCATGAGTCGCGTCGTATCGATAATCAGTTGCGAGGGCGTGCTGGCCGTCAAGGTGACCCTGGTGCTTCTCGATTCTTCTTATCGCTAGAAGATGATTTGATGCGTATTTTCGCTTCTGATCGTGTTCGTGGCTTTATGCAGGCTTTAGGGATGGAGCAAGGTGAAGCCATTGAGCATAAAATGGTAACTAATGCGATCGAGAAAGCGCAGCGTAAAGTAGAGCAGCGCAACTTTGATATTCGTAAATCTTTACTTGATTATGATGATGTCGCTAACGACCAGCGGACTATCATTTATGAACAACGTAATGAGTTGATGGCGTCTAATGATATCTCTGAAACGATCCAGTCGATTCGTGAAGATATCGTCAACACAACGGTGAGCAATCACATTCCTCCACAAAGTTTGGAAGAGCAATGGGATATTCCAGCACTCGAACGAGCACTGGAAGCTGAGTTTGCAATGACGATGCCTATTCAACAATGGTTAGACGAAGACAGCACATTGCATGAAGAATCGTTACGCCAAAAAATTCAAGATCAAGTGGCTGGAGTTTACGCAGAAAAAGAAGCGCTTGCCGGCAGTGAAACTATTCGCATGTTTGAAAAGCAAGTTATGCTGCAAGTGTTGGACACCCTGTGGAAAGAGCACTTGCAAACGATGGATCATTTACGACAAGGTATCCATTTGCGAGGTTATGCTCAGAAAAACCCGAAACAAGAATATAAGCGTGAAGCATTTGAGTTGTTCCAAGGACTTCTTGAAAACATTAAACGCGATGTCATTAAAGTACTTAGCCATGTACAGGTGCAGCAGCCTGAGCAAGTTGAGGAAATGGAACAGCAACGTCGTGAGCAAGCTTCGCAACAAGAGATGAGCTATGAGCACGCATCAGATTCGGGCTTAAACGAAGATGAGTCTCAAGAGCAGGTGGCAACCGATGAACAAAACGCATCAGTTGATACATTTGTTAGAGACACACCAAAGGTGGGCCGTAATGATCCTTGCCCTTGTGGTTCCGGTAAAAAATATAAGCAATGTCACGGTAAATTGTCATAAAATAATTGCAATCAGGTTGCTCTTTAAAGCAGCCTGATCGGTTTTTTTTGTATATACATTTTTAGAGAAGGCAGCTTAGAGCTGCCTTTCTTTTCGTTTAGAGGGTGAAAAAATGGCTGTAGGTCCTGCAACGCTTCCTAGCATGTATTCAGTGGATGGTATTCGTATTGGTGTTGCCTCGGCTGGTATAAAAAAGCCAGGCCGCAAAGATGTTGTTGTATTTGAGGTTTGCGAAGACGCGAGTGTTGCGGGCGTGTTTACCAAAAACGCTTTTTGTGCTGCACCCGTTGTTATTTCGAAGGACCATCTTGCTCAGGGCAAGGTCCGTTATTTTTTGATTAATACGGGTAATGCTAATGCGGGAACCGGTAAGCAAGGGCTAGCTGATGCTTACGAGTGCTGTGATTTACTGGCTGCCGAAGTAGGGCTTACGCGTAGCGCTGTTTTGCCTTTTTCTACGGGGGTTATTGGTGAGCCTCTTCCTGTGGCTAAAATTGCCGCTGCTATCCCTCAGGCCGTTGAAAATCTATCAGCTTACCAATGGGAAGCGGCAGCGAGCGGTATCATGACGACCGATACTCGTCCTAAAGGGGCTACTAAACAAATTGAGATCGATGGTCAAACTGTAACCATCAGCGGTATTTCTAAAGGTGCCGGCATGATCATGCCAAATATGGCAACCATGCTAGGTTTTATAGGAACCGATGCGGCTGTGGAGCCACAGCTACTGCAAGAAATTTTGACAGACGCTGCTAACAAGTCTTTTAATCGCATTACTATTGATGGGGATACTTCGACTAACGATTCATGCATGCTGATTGCGACTGGCAGGTCTGGCGCTATTGTTAGTTCAAGTGATACGGAAGCTTTGAATCTGTTTGTCGAGGCAATTAATGAGGTCATGCTGGAGATTGCATTGGCCATTGTTAAGGATGGAGAAGGGGCGACAAAGTTAGTCACGGTTAGTGTTGAATCAGCAGGAACACAAGAAGAAGCGCTTAAAACCGCTTACACGGTAGCTCATTCGCCGCTTGTTAAGACGGCTCTGTTTGCTAGTGATCCCAACTGGGGGCGCATTTTAGCAGCCGTAGGGCGAGCGGGAATCGAAAACTTTGATTTGGAAACGCTTAAAATTTATCTTGATGATGTTTGCATTGTGGAAAATGGTGGTCGAGCAGCGTCTTACACTGAGGATGCAGGGCAGGCTGTCATGAATCAGGAAAACATTTTAATTCGTATAGTGTTAAACCGTGGTGACGTGAATGAAACAGTGTGGACAACGGACTTGTCGCATGAATACGTGACTATCAATGCAGACTATCGTAGCTAAATATCGTAGCTAAATATCGTTAATTTTATTTACTAAGAAGTGCCTATTAGCCTTATGACCCGAAAACTCGTTCACGTTGCAGCCGCTGTTATTGAAGATTCAAACGGTTTGGTATTTTTAGCCAAACGCCCAGATGATAAGCATCAAGGTGGTTTGTGGGAGTTTCCGGGCGGTAAGGTTGAAATAGGTGAAACAGCAGCAGAAGCTTTGAGGCGCGAGCTGCTGGAAGAGATAGGCATCACGGTTATATCTGCTAAACCGCTGATCACAGTACCTTACCATTACCCAGACAAGTCAGTTTTATTAGATGTGTACCATGTAACAGAGTTTTCTGGTGAGGCGTGGGGCGCTGAAGGTCAGAAAACGGCATGGGTTGATAAAAAGGATCTTGATAGTTATCCGTTTCCAGCGGCTAATCGGCCCATTTTAAATGCTGTGTTACTACCGGATGTGTTATTGATTACACCTGAGTGCGATAGTCTCGAAAGTTGTTTGTTGGGGATAAAAAAATCAGTCCAGACACATAAGGTGTCTGCTGTAATGCTTCGACAGCCGCAGTTAAGTGACATGGTATTATCTCAATGGTTTCAAAGCATTCGTCAAGATCGAATATTTTCCATGGATGGCGGCAAGGCGGGGAAAAGAGCTCCGTTATTAATAATCAATAGCTCACTAGAGCTTGCGAATCAGTTAGAAGCGCCAGCTGTTCATTTGAGCTCGTCCCGTTTAAAGAGATTAACGTCTCGGAGTGAATTTTCTGGGCGTTGGTTAAGTGCCTCTTGTCATAATCAAGAAGAGCTAGATATAGCGGCGCAGACGGGTTGTGATTTTGTGACATTATCACCGGTACAGAAAACCAATTCTCATCCTTTGGCGAGCCCTCTTGGGTGGGGCAAAGCAGCTGATTTAGCAGGTCAAAGCCCGCTACCTATCTATATGTTAGGGGGGGTGTCGTCACAGGATAGAGAGCAGGCGAAAAAGTCTGGTGCTCAGGGGATTGCAGCTATTAGTGCACTGTGGACTTAGACGAATTGAGAGCGGATTCCATGCCTGTACTAAAATCTTCGTAGTCTTCAAGGCTAGGTTGAGTGGGAATTTGATAACTCTCGCTTGCCCATTCACCTAAATCAATCAGTTTGCAACGCTCACTGCAAAACGGGCGGTTCGGGTTTTCTGGGGAGTATTCGCTTGCTTCGCCACAAGTCGGGCATTCAATGTTTTTTTTCATCGTTCACTGTTCACTAAGTCGGCCAAGAGTTTAAGAGCTCATTTTAATCATATAATAATAAAGAGCATTTAGCTTAGATGTTTAGAGCGCAATAATGTATCCAGGCTGTTTACTTGCTCAATTAGTTGCTCATAGCTTCCGCTATTATCAAGAATATAATCTGCTCTAGTTAATCGCTCTTCTCTGGATATTTGTGCAGCTATTATACGCTTAATTTGCTCTGTACTATTTTTATCACGCCGTGTAGCGCGTTCTACTTGTTGTTGTTCTAACAGATCAACGATTACGATGACATCACACAAGGTGTGCTGATCGGTTTCTAGTAAGAGCGGGGAGGACAGAATAATATAAGGCTTACCTTTACTTGCTTCTGTCAGTTGATTAATAGTGCGTTCCCGTATTAACGGGTGCAATAAGCTTTCTAACCACTGTTTTTCATGGTTGTCCTGGAATATTTTTTGGCGTAACGCTGCTCTATTTAGCTGGCCGTCGTCTTGGATTATGGCGGTGCCGAAGTGCTCGCTTATTGCACTTAGCGCTGGCATTCCGGGTAATACAACTTCCCGAGCTATAACATCGCTATCAATGACGGGAATGCCCAGAGCCATAAACT
This sequence comes from Neptunomonas sp. CHC150, assembly GCF_030397555.1. Taxonomy (NCBI): domain Bacteria; kingdom Pseudomonadati; phylum Pseudomonadota; class Gammaproteobacteria; order Oceanospirillales; family Oceanospirillaceae; genus Neptunomonas; species Neptunomonas sp. CHC150. The sequence goes on along the minus strand of NZ_JAPNXU010000011.1, from coordinate 108,310 downwards.
GGTTGCTAGCTGAGGTTTTTCCGCTACCAATACCTCCAGTCAAGCCCACTATCATAGCGGGCTCAAACAGATGTTTGTTTTAGAAGCTACCAAGATAGGCTCCTATAATACTTTGTCCAAATAGAAGCGCTACCCAGCCGGCGATGGCTAAGTAAGGGCCAAAAGGGAGTGGGTTTCCTGAGTGGTGCTTTTTGGTGGCCATCAATACAACGGCAATAATTACACCAGCGACTGAAGAAAGCAGAATGATCAGAGGGAGCGCCATTGCTCCACACCAAGCGCCTAGTGCCGCTAAAAGCTTAAAGTCGCCATACCCCATACCTTCTTTTTTCGTAATAATTTTAAATGCCCAGTAAACAGACCATAAGGACAGATACCCTAAAATCGCTCCCCACACAGCAGACTCTAAGCTCGTGAATATATTCTGTGTATTTACCAGTAAGCCTAACCATAACAGTGGTAGTGTAATTCGGTCAGGCAGCAGATGGTGGTCAATGTCGATAAAAGTAAGGCTGACTAGGCAAAATGTAAATGCAACAGCTGATAAGCCGGCTACATTAAAACCAAATACAAATATGACGGCGACAGACAGCAGTGCAGTCAGTAGTTCGATAGTTGGGTAGCGTAAAGATATCTGGGTTTTGCATTGACTACATTTCCCTCGCAGCACGAGATAACTAATGAGCGGAATATTTTCAAACCAGCGAATCTGATGATTGCACTGTCCGCATCGAGACGCCGGCGTCGCTAGGTTAAAGCGTGTATCATCCAGAGCAGGTGTCTGCGTTTCCTGAGCATCTTGTTGATAATCTTCAATAGAGCTTTGCCATTCTCTCTCCATCATTACTGGTAATCTGTATATAACGACATTGAGAAAGCTGCCCACTAACAAGGCAAAAATAAACGTAAAGCCCAATGCAACCCAGGTATGAGATTGTAAAAAAAAGTATAACTCTGTCATGGCTAAACCACATTACCCAGCTGGAATATAGGCAAGTACATAGCAACAACCAAGCCGCCAACCAAGGTGCCTAAAACAACCATGATAAAGGGTTCCATTAAGCTAGATATATTGTCTACCGCATTGTCCACTTCTTCTTCATAAAATGAGGCGACCTTATCAAGCATCATATCCAACGATCCGGCTTCTTCGCCAATTGCAATCATTTGAATCGCCATATTTGGGAACACACCAGTCATGGTAACCGCATTATTCAGGGACTGGCCCGTAGATACACCATTACGAATTTGGATAATGGCATTGCGATATACGACATTACCGGAAGCCCCAGCGGCGGAGTCTAAAGCGTTTACCAGTGGAACACCCGCAGCAAATGTTGTAGACAGGGTGCGAGCGAAACGAGCTAAAGCAGCTTTTTGTAGAATGGCACCAAACACAGGAATTTTTAGAACAAAACGGTCGAGGGCGTTGGCGAACTTGACAGATTTTCGTTTGAAATAGCTGAAGATATAACCTACGACAATAAAGCCTACAAGCATGTAAAACCAATAAGCTTGAACGGTTTCTGATAGATTTAAGATCATTCTTGTAAAGACTGGCAGGTCCGCGCCAAAGCTTGAAAAGATGCTTTCAAACTGTGGTACCACTTTGAGCAACAGAATAACTGAAACGATAATGCCAACGACTAAAACCGCGATAGGGTAAGTCATCGCTTTTTTGATTTTTGCTTTGAGTGATTCTACCTTTTCTTTATAGGTGGCGATGCGGTCGAGCATGGTTTCGAGTGCGCCTGATTGCTCACCAGCTTCCACTAAACTACAAAAAAGATCATCAAAATATTTAGGATGGCTTTCAAGAGACTTGGCGAAGTCTTGCCCACCATTAACCGAACTACGAATCTCGTAGATCATGTCTTTTAGTTTAGTTTTTTCTACTCCATTAGCCACAATCTCCATGCCTTGTAATAGCGGGACACCGGATTTCATCATGGTTGCCATTTGTCTTGTAAATTGAGCGATATCCAAAGGCTTGATAGGTTGGCTCTTCTTGCTAAAAAGAGAAATTGACGATTGTTTGGCTACTTTGCCGGGCAATATTCCTTGTTTGCGCAACAATGCTTTAGCGGTGGCTACGTCAGGGGCATCAATTTTACCTTTGCTTGTGTTGCCGCTTTTATCTTTTCCTTGCCAGCTATAGGTAACTGGCTTTTTCTCTTTTTTAGCCATCTAGGCAGTTATCCTTAAATTTTAATCACACGATTCATTTCTTCTAGGCTGGTAATGCCTTCGGCAACTTTATCCAAACCGGTTTGCCGCAGTGTTCTAAAGCCTTGGGTTTTCGCCACTCGAATAATATCCAACGAGTTGCCGTTATTCATAATCACTTCCGCGATTTCTTGGGACATAGGTAGCATCTCATAGATACCAACACGACCCTTGTAGCCTTTGTTACATTTTGGGCAGCCTTCTGATGAGGCTTCGAATAATTGTAGATTAGATATTTGCTCTTCGGAAAAACCTTCTTCAATGAGTGCTGTTTTCGGTATATTCGAAGGGACTTTACAAGACTCACACAAACGCCTCGCTAAGCGTTGGGCAATGATTAAGCTGACTGATGTTGCGATGTTAAAAGACGGTACCCCCATATTACGTAAACGGGTGAGTGTCTCAGGCGCACTGTTGGTGTGCAATGTGGATAGCACCATATGGCCTGTTTGTGCGGCTTTAATACCAATTTCGGCTGTTTCTAAGTCCCGAATCTCACCTACCATGACCACGTCTGGGTCTTGACGCAGGAATGAACGCAAGGCTTCCGCAAAGGTAAGGCCCACTTTGGCATTCACGTGTACTTGGTTAATGCCTTCTAAGTTAATCTCTACTGGGTCCTCTGCTGTGGATATATTACGTTCTTCAGTATTAAGGATGTTCAAGCCAGTGTAGAGCGATACTGTTTTACCGCTACCAGTAGGGCCGGTAACCAAGATCATCCCTTGTGGTTTGTGCAGCGTGCCCATATAGAGTTCTTTTTGCTGTGGATCAAAACCGAGCGCATCAACCCCCATTTTGGCACTAGAAGGGTCAAGGATACGCAGTACAATCTTCTCCCCCCAAAGGGTAGGCAATGTGTTAACACGAAAGTCGATGGCTCTATTTTTAGATATCTTCATCTTAATACGGCCATCCTGAGGCATACGTTTTTCGGAAATGTCCATTTGGGACATAACTTTTAAACGAGCGGACAAGCGTGAAGATAAGTTATTGGGTGGGCGAGCAATTTCTTGCAAAATACCATCAATACGGCTACGTATGCGATAGGCCTTTTCATAAGGCTCAAAGTGAATATCTGAGGCCCCACGCTTGATACAGTCCAATAGAATTTTGTTTACAAAACGTACTATGGGTGCATCTTTAGCGGCATCTTCGCTGGTTTGTTCTTCTTCTTTTTGTTGATTACCGTCATCAACTTCTAAATTATCGAGGTCACTATCGGATAAGTCATCCAACATGGACCCTTGGTTATCCATGAAGCTATCGATAAAAGCCCGTAGTTTATCTTCTTCAACAATGACGCCTTCGGTGGTGATACCCGTATGGAACTTGAATTCGTCTAGTGCTTGAATGTTAGTAGGGTCTGAAAGCGCAACAAAAATTCTATTTTCTTTTTTGGCCAGCGGAATAGCGTGATGTTTGTTGATGAGCTGATCGCTGACTAGACCTTGTGGCACTGATGAGGCGTTGACGCAGCTTAAATCAAAGAGGGGTAAGCCAAACTCATCCGAGGCTGCCGTGGCTGCACGGTGAGGGCTGACGAGCCTTTCATCGATAATATGGCTGATAAAGGGTACTTGTGCGGCACGCGCTTTTTCGATGGCATCGCGAGCTACTTCGGCCGAAAAAATACCGTCTTTCACTAAGCGCCGAGCAAGACCACTAAGGGGTTGTTGAGTCTGCACGCCCACTCCTTAAAAAATAAATGTTAGATGTTCACTGAGCGTTCATCATATATGTACACAATAGCACCAGCGTAACCTTTTGAAAATGTACGCAAACTTAAATTTCAAACAATCTTATCCTTGTAGTGGAAATTGTGCGAAGTTCGGCTAGAATGAAATCCGAGCGCTGCCACTGAACAGGGAAGACGCTTTGAAATCCACATTCGTTTCTAAATGACCAACTCGTTGGAGAGAAAATTAGATGAAAAAGCAACAACAAGGTTTTACATTGATTGAATTAATGATCGTGGTAGCGATCATTGGTATTTTGGCTGCGATTGCGTTGCCTGCTTACCAAGACTATACGGTACGAGCGCGTGTAACAGAGGGATTAACTCTTGCAGCAGCAGCTAAAACGACGGTATCAGAGAATGCTTCTACGGGCGCAGCAGCTCTAGGTGCTGGCTGGACGCAACCTGACTCTACAGATAGCGTTTCTAGTGTAGACATCAATGGTACTACAGGTGCGATTACGATCACTTACACCACTCGTGTAGCTCCTTCTACAGCTAACACTATACTTATGACTCCTACTAGTGGTGGTAACGCCCTTGCTGCAGGAACACCTCCAACAGGTTCTATTTCTTGGAGCTGTACTGGTGGTACTTTGGAAGATCAATATCGCCCATCAGAATGCCGCGGTAGTTAATAGAATATTTTGATCTATAAATACCCTGCTTGCAGGGTATTTTTTTGCAATAAGTGAAATTTCAGTGTTGAAAAAAAAATCAAATAAGAATTTTTTTTATGGCGTGCTAATAATTTTAATTATTAATAGCTTGTTTTTTTTGGGTTCTAGTTACTTTGGTTTAGGTAGGCCTTATATTAATTTTGACTATTTTTTAGTTTTGTTTTTTTATGCTCTTGGTTTGCGTTTTATTGCAATTATTTTATGCTCAGTTTTCTTGTTGTTCGAGTTTTTTGCGCTTATAGGTCAGGTCTTTCCATTTGTAAGATTTAGCGATTTTATATATCTCTCAAAATTCACTTTTGATGCGCCCTTTCCATATATTATGGTTATGGGATTCTCGTTATTATTATTTCCTGTTATTATTTATTTGTTTTATCTGTCATCAGAGCTGCTTGGTAAAATTAAAGTTTTCATTATATTCAATATTGTTGTTTTTTCTTTTGCTGTAATGAGGCAGTTAATTCCTGATTACTATGATGGAGACAAGTATTGGAAAGTCGCTAAAGGAAAGCTGATCTCGAGCGTGACTGAGTATGTTTTAAAATATAGGTTTGTTGGTTTTGCGGAAGGATTCAATACAGAATCTAATAGTGCTTCAGAGTATGAAGGTATTGCAGCTATAGACTTTTTGTCTGAAACCATTGATCAATATGAAAATATTTTATTCGTAATCAACGAGTCTTGGGGAGTCCCAGTAAATGATCTAGTTCAAAAAGAAATCGTTTCAATTGACTCGTTTAAAGATTTTGAAGTCGAAGTTCACGAAATCAATTTTTCTGGTTACACCGTTCAAGGAGAAATGAGAGAGCTATGTAGGAAGTCCGTAGCTAATATCAATCTAAAAATTCTTGATGATAATGATTTTTCTGGGTGTTTACCTTCAAATTTAAAACTGAAGGGATATAAAACTTATGCGATTCATGGTGCAACTGGAAATATGTATGATAGAGCTTATTGGTATCCAAAAGTAGGGTTTGATAAAGCTATTTTTTATGAGAATATGAGTTTGGATCGTAGATGTTATTCATTTCCTGGTGCATGTGATTCGGATATTTTTAGCGTTATTGAGAGTCTGCATAGAAGCGACGAAAAAAAATTCATTTATTGGCTTACCTTGAATACCCACGCTTCATATGACATGCGTGATCTTGATAAAGATCTTTTTGATTGTGAGATATTTAAGATATCTGGGCATGAATTTTGTAGAAATCTAAAACTCCAAAAACAGTTTTTTCACAACCTTTCTGTTTATCTCAAAGATAAAAAAGATATATTAGTAGTCGTGGTTGGAGATCATGAGCCAAGAATAGTTGACAAAAGTACGGTCCATGAAGATTTTAAGTTAGGAAAGGTTCCCGTCTTAATATTAAAACGATAGAGTGGCTCACTTTATGAAACGTATTATTTTTATCATCTTAGTTGTTTTATCTGGCTTGGTAGCTTATTACGTTAGCTCTACAAGTCAGATATTAAATGATAATCAAAAGAGATCCGCAGAAAATGTCTTGTTGGATAATAATCTCTTTCCCGCTCGGCCAGTTTGGTGGAGTGATGGCAAAATCTTAGCCGTTGGTATTCTTCCTGATTCATCTACAGGTGACGCTGCTGCACAAACGGCGTGTGATTTATTGGTTGCTGAGCAACTCCCTGTGTCTGGGCTGCGTATCGAGGTTTATGATGTGCTTAAAATTCAGAATGAAGATGAGTGGAGCTTGTTGGGCTTTGCCGTGTGTGAGTAAGCTAGTTACACCTTGAGTGGTAAATAATAAGATAACTAAGAGCAGCGAAGGCTGCTTTTTTGTGTCTGAGATTACACCTTTTTAACATGATCCGGCTACATCATGGTGTCTTTAAACCAACCCCAGATACCAAACGAGAAATTGGGGAATATGTTAATGCCCAAAGCCGATTTTATGAGGTATAGAGCAAGCAGACCTAGTACGGTGCACATTAGGAGAAATACAGCCAATGAGGCGGCTGTTGCGGCACGAGATAGGTTTCGTTCGGTTCGGCTGAGATCTCGGCGGTTTCGGCCAGCGAGTAGCACGAAATAATATCGCCAGCGCCAAAGTTTGAACGTGCCGCGTAAATCTAAGGGGTGCTGGCCCCATTGCCTTGCGCCAAAGGCAACTTTTAAGGCCATTAGCTGCTCTTTGGTGAAGGAGTCTTTCAGATCATCTGGAAGGCGTTCTTTGAGTCCTTTTATAAAAGGGTCGTGCTCCATGAATTGCTCCGGCCTAAACGTTTATGCTTTTTTTGCTTTAATTAGCGGTTATAAGGCTTATCTATCGGCCGGAGTATTATTTTTTTGATGGTTCTCTAAAGCTCGCGCGTACCTCGTGGCTAAATGAGCCGTAAAGATAAGTCCACAGCGCGGCAATGTTTGGTTAGCGCACCAATAGAAATGTAATCCACACCGGTTTCTGCAATAGGGACTAGGGTTTCGTCAGTAATGTTGCCTGAGGCTTCTAGCTTTGCTTTACCATTGGTGATGGCGACGGCTTCGCGCATTTGCTCTAAAGTGAAATTATCCAGCATGATGATATCGGCATCAGCGGCGAGCGCTTCATGGAGCTGCTCTAGCGTCTCCACTTCAATTTCAACGGGTTTACCAGGCGCGGTTTTTTGTGCTGTTTCTATGGCGGCTTTGATACCGCCGCAGGCCATAATATGATTTTCTTTAATCAAAAACGCATCGTACAGGCCAATCCGGTGGTTGTAACAAGATCCGCACGTAACTGCATATTTTTGAGCGAGGCGTAAGCCTGGTATTGTTTTACGGGTGTCTAATAGTTTGACTTTGGTCGTCGCGACTTTATCGGCATACTGCTGGCTAACGGTGGCTGTACCAGAAAGGGTCTGTAAAAAGTTAAGCGCTGCACGTTCTGCTGTCAGTATGGAGCGCGCCGACCCGGTAACGGTAAATAACGCTTGATTAGGCGTGACGTGGTCGCCATCTTTTACGTTCCAGCTGATATCCATCCCAGCGTCAACCTGTCTGAATACTTCGTCTACCCATGCGGTGCCGCTAATCGTCGCATGTTCACGTGAGATCACACGCGCTGTTGCTTGTTCGCTTTCGGGGATAAGCCGGGCCGTTATGTCACCGTCGCCTATATCTTCTTGTAATGCGGTTTTCACGTTTTGTTCGATAGTAGGGCGTAAAGTGTCGATTGATAACATAATATTCCGCTTAGGTTCCATCGCTGGCTGGTTGAAGAAAGCAATCTTACACAGCGGTTGATCCTAAGCAAAGAGAAGGTGCTAAAGACGTTAAGCTGGCATCATGTTGCTGGTATGATGGAATTTTAACGGATTAGCTCTGTCGCGAGTAGTTAGCATTGATAAATAATACCAGTAAACATTCTGATGATGAGACATTGACGTTGTCATCCATTGAAAATGGTTTAGTCGTTGGGGCTAGATGGCTCGCTTCTCCTAATTTTAATGAACGTCCGGTAGCGACTAACATTGATTTATTGGTGGTACATAATATCAGTTTGCCGCCTGGTGAGTTTGAAAACGGCTATGTAGAGGCTTTTTTTCAAAATCGCTTGGTGGCGCAAGACCACCCTTATTTTTCTGAAATAGCACACCTGCAGGTTTCGGCTCATTTGTTGATTGCCCGATCAGGTATTGTTACGCAGTTTGTAAACTTAAATGATCGTGCTTGGCATGCGGGTGTTTCTTGTTTTGATGGCGTGGAGTCATGCAATGATTTTTCGATTGGAATCGAACTTGAAGGGACTGACTATATCCCCTTTACTGATGAGCAATATGCGAGTTTAACCTCGCTGACTAAGCTCATTCAGGAGGCTTATCCGTCAATAAATTCGCATCGTATTACTGGCCATAGCGATATTGCACCGGGACGTAAAACGGATCCTGGCCCTTGTTTTGATTGGCTGCGATACCGAGCATCTTTAGGTCGTTAAGAGCGGTAGCCATTTTATTAAGCGAATACAGCACTTTGTTCATAAATGTTGATAGATAACTACAACTGAGAATCGTTTTTATTTATCATGTGGTTATAAATCTGATGCGGTTGTAATACATGTCTTTGTTATCGGTTGAATCACTTGCCTGTGCTTATGGAACTCAATCTATTGTTGAGGATGTTAACTTTGCGATTGAAGAAGGCGATATAGCATGTTTGCTAGGCCCGAGCGGTTGCGGAAAAACGACAATCCTTCGTGCGCTAGCTGGCTTCAATGATGTTTCTGGCGGCCAGATAATTATGAATGGTCGGACTATCTCGGCTTTAAACCGTACACTTTCTCCCGAGAAGCGTAACATGGGAATGGTGTTTCAAGATTATGCCTTATTTCCTCATCTTACAGTTGCCGATAACATCGGTTTTGGGTTGCGGAACCTGTCTTCTGGACAACGCCGTGAAGCTGTTAAATCAGTGCTTAAATTAGTACGTTTGCCAGACTTATCACAACGTTATCCTCATGAACTCTCGGGAGGGCAGCAGCAGCGTGTTGCTTTGGCGCGTGCGCTGGCTCCTAAGCCCTCGTTGTTACTTATGGACGAGCCTTTTTCGAACTTGGACACTGAGATGCGCAAGTCATTATCAGTTGAAGTGAGAGATATAATAAAAGAGCAGGGTTTATCAGCAATTATGGTAACGCATGATCAAGATGAAGCCTTTGTGATTAGCGATGCTGTTGGCGTGTTATCGCAAGGCAGGCTGCAGCAATGGGGTAGCGCAGAGTCCTTATATTACCGCCCAAAAAACTTAACCGTAGCTCGCTTTGTGGGTGAGGGGGAATTGTTTGAGGCTCGTTGTATATCAGCGGATGCTTTTGAAACGGAGCTGGGTGTCTTATCTGTTGCTAACAACCAAAGTTGTCCTTTAGCGCAGAGTATTCAGTTGTTTGTGAGGCCATCCGAAATTAAGCCGATTATTTCTGTTGATACGTCCGTAGAAGCTACTGTGATGTCGCGGGAATTTATGGGGGATACTGTACGTTTTCGTCTAGCCCTGCCTAGTGGGCGAGTGATTACCTCGACGTGTCATGAGCGCTTAGACTTTAAGCCAGGTGATCATGTAGGGATTTCGGTAACTACTCAAAACCCTATTCTATTTACCTAATATTCTACTTAGTCAGCGGTTTCTTTAAGCTGGCTTGATGTCTCGACTACTGGTAATTGATCGGCTGAGTAGAATAACAGGTACAATCCCAACGGCCACGATGAGTAGTGCAGCAAGGGCGCACTGCTCTAAGCGCTGATCTGACGCATATTGGTAGACAAAGGTGGCTAGCGTATCGTAGTTAAACGGCCGTAAAATCAACGTGGCTGGTAGCTCTTTCATGCAATCCACAAACACGACTAATAGTGATGTCAAAAGACCGCCTTTGATAAGCGGCAAATGCACACGAAGTAATGTCCCCATCGGAGTCATGCCCAATGAGCGAGAGGCCATATCCATCGAAGGGGTTACTTTGTTTAATGAGCTACTAACTGCCCCAGCTGATACTGCTAAAAAGCGAACGCAATAAGCAAAGATGACAGCGAAGACTGTTCCGCTGAGTAATAAGCCTGTTGAGTAATCAAAATGACTGCGCATAAAAGCATCGACACTGTTATCGAAGTGGGCGAGGGGTACAAGCACGCCTAACGCAAGGACGGCTCCAGGGAGAGCATAACCAAGGCTAGAAAAGTTGATGGCTATTTTGAGTGATCGTTTATTGGGATTTAGTCGTTGGGCATAGCCGAGCAAAACCGCAATAATAAGGCATGCCACCGAGGCGGATATTGCCAGCGTAAAGCTATGCAGGGCGTGGCTTTGAAAGTCTTCTGTGTAAAATTGTTTAGTATAATTGAGAGAATAAAAAAGGAGTAAACCAACCGGAATTAAAAAACCGGCTAACAGAGGAACAAAACATGCAAGGAATGCTAATGCTGCTTTGCCTTTTGTTAAAGGGTAAGTGGCCAGCGCTTTAAATCTATCTTGGTTATGAAACTGCTGCTGCTTATAGCGACTCATACGCTCGCCCACGATGAGAAAGACCACAAAAATCATCATTAATGATGCAATTTGGGCAGCCCCTCCTAAATTCCCCATATTTAACCAAGTATCAAAAATTCCGGCACTTAGGCTTTTTACAGCAAAAAAATCTACCGTGCCAAAATCATTGAGTGTTTCCATGGATACGAGTGAGAGTCCAACGGCGATACTTGGTCGTGCAATGGGTAGTGATATACGGAAAAAGCTCTGTAATGGGCTGCACCCTAGTAAGCGGCTAGCGTCTTTTAGGCTAGCAGATTGTTCTAGGAAAGCGGCACGAGACATTAAATAAATGTACGGGTAAAGGACTAGCGTGAGCATAGTGATGGCGCCGCCTAAAGAGCGGATTTCTGGAAACCAATAATCTCGAGGCGTTTGCCATCCAAAGAGATCGCGTAAAAAGCCTTGAACAGGGCCCGAATATTCTAAAATATCCGTATACACGTAGGCGATAACATAGGCGGGTACCGCAAACGGAAGCAGTAAGGCCCATTCAAAAAAGCGCCTTCCAGGGAACTGGCACATAGTGACCAACCATGCAGTGCCTACGCCCAAAATAACTGAAAGAAAACCAACACCAGCTAAGAGCTTTAGGGTCGTGATGATGTAAACAGGTAAAACTGTATCGTATAAGTGCTTCCAGATATTTTCCTCTGGAAAAAGGGCAATGTAAAAAACGGATAAAATTGGCAAAGCGACGATGAGGGCAATTGCCCAGCTGCTAACAAGCCAGTTGTTAGTGGTTTTCTTAGCGAAGGGTGTGCTTTGCATGAGGGCTCTTTACAACAAAATACTACATGTCGGACAATAAAAAACGGCAGCCAAGAGACTACCGTTTGTGAGCAGATTTGTCGATTAAATGATTGTAATCAGTTATCAAAGCCGACTTTATCAACCAGTTTCGCGGCTTCTTTACGCAGAGCGCCTACTTCGGTCAGATTGATTTCATCGCCTTTAAAGTCACCCATATACTTCTTGATGATATCAGAGCGCTTTGTTTTAGGGCGAACCGGGAATTCAAAGTTAGCGTTTGCGTATAAATACTGCGCGTCACGTTCCGTTAAGAACTCAATAAGTTCGAGTGCTTCTTGCGGGTGTGGAGCGTATTTAGTGATCGAAGCGCCAGAAATATTCATGTGAGCGCCGCGTCCATCTTGGTTAGGAAAGACCAGGTTGATGGCTTCGGCCCAAGTTTTTTGTTCTGGCTCTTCTTCGTTAGTTAACATATGGCCAAAGTAGTAAGAGTTGCCAAGAGCTACGTCACAGATGCCTTCTTTAATCGCTTTTGCTTGAGCGCGATCGTTACCTTGCGGTTTTTGCCCTAAGTTATCTTTAACACCACGTAGCCAAGTTTCAGTGGCTTCTAAACCGTCGTGGGCAATCATGCTTGCAATAAGAGAGATGTTATATGTGTGCTTGCCGCTGCGTGTACAAACACGACCTTTCCATTTAGGGTCAGCTAGGTCTTCGTATGTTTTAATCTCGCCTTCTTTTACACGCTCCTTAGAAGTGTAAATAACACGCGCTCGAGAGGTCAGGCCAACCCAACGGTTTTCAGGGTCTTGAAAATGCTCTGGGACATTGCGCTCAATTGTAGCGCTGTCGATTGTGGCGAACAGACCTTTTTCAGCGCCATCATACATAGGGCCGATATCTGGGGTAAGCATAACATCGGCTGGCGAGTTGCGACCTTCTTGTTCTAATCGCTCTAACAAACCTTTGTTGGAGTAAACAATATTGACTTTTATGCCTGTTTTATTCGTGAAAGCTTGTAGAAGAGGCTCCACTAAGAATTGTTGGCGATAAGAGTAAACATTGACCTCACCTTCAGCATAAGCGGGAGCAAATGAGAAAGCAGAAGTTACTGTGGCTAAAGTGAGTAGAGTTTTACGCAACATGTACACTAACCTATTGTCAATTTATTGTAGGTGGTAATTATTCAGTGATGCATTCTTAATGTCAATGCACATGAGATTTATTATCAATTGCGTTTGTTTTCATGTGTATGATGTTAAATCACTGGAAATAAGCGTGATAGCAAAGCAGTCACGGCTGTCTCAACACGCAGTATTCTTTGACCAATTTCAATTGTTTGCATACCGGCTTCTTGTAGTTTGTCGACCTCGTAAGGAATAAATCCGCCCTCTGGGCCTATGGCCAATATGCTTTCTTCTAAAGAGCTAGGGGGGCATGGTTGTGCGTCGTAGGGGTGGGCTACTAACGCTCTTTTATTACTGCACAGTAAAGGTAGCTCATCTTCTACAAAGGGTTTAAAACGCTTACGTAGATGAATGTTAGGCAGCTGCGTGTCAATGCTTTGCTCAAGGCCTAGTAAGAGTTGTTCATGCAGTGCTTCGGGCTGCAAGAAAGGTGTCGACCAATAGCTTTTGTCAACGCGATAGCTATGGATAAGGTACAGGTCTTTAACACCTAACATGCTGATACTATTTATGATGCGCCTCATCATTTTAGGGCGAGGTAAAGCGAGTACTAACGTTAAGGGTAAAGGAGTAGGTGGAGCTTGATGGAGCGTTACATCAAGCATGGCCGCTTGCTCGTTTATGCTGACAACTCGGCCTTGCCCCAGCTTTCCATTTAACTGGCCAACTCTCAATATGCTGTTAGGTTCGGCTTTATGGACTGATAAAAGATGATTTAGCTGTCGCCCGCCTAACTGGATTCTTACTGTGCTAGCGCTGTTGGCTATGATGTCTTTCTCAGAAAAAATGATGAGGTTCATTTATAGTTTACTGTCTTTGGAAATTATTCTTTCCATTATGACGGTTTTTCTTTTCATATTCTCCCGTTAGGATGTGGCACCCTTTCAAGAAGATGATTCAATGTCGAGCTCTGATTTACTAACTACCCCTGTTCGAACCGCGCTTATAAAAATGACCCTTCCTATGATGATGGGTATCGTCAGCTTAATGCTATTTAACTTGGCTGATATATATTTTGTGGGCCAGTTAGGGGCAACGGAAATGGCGGCTTTAGCATTTACGTTCCCTGTCACTTTTTCGGTTGTAAGCTTGGCGATTGGTTTTGGTATAGGGACTTCAGCTATCTTAGCTAGATTGATTGGTAGTGGGCGCCATGAAGAAGCCGCTGTGCTTACAACGGACAATCTCCTCATGACGCTAATCGTTGTGTTGTGTGTTAGCACGCTGGCCCATGCGCTAATAACACCTCTCTATCATTGGTTAGGTGCTGATACTGAACAGCTCCCTTTTATTATCGACTATATGGGGATTTGGTGGTTTGGTGCTGCATTTATGGTAACCAATATGGTTGCTAGTAGTAGCTTGCGTGCTCGTGGGGATACTAAAACGCCTGGAATAGTGATGGCGACATCCTCTATTTTAAATGTTTTTTTGGACTCTATTTTGATCTTTGGTTGGGGCCCTGTACCTGCAATGGGTATATCAGGAGCGGCTTTGGCGAGCGTGATTTCATGGGGATGTGTCTTTTTGGTGCTTGTGTGGGTGTTATACAAAAAGTACCAATTAATCGTTTTGATTAAACCAGACTTGATGCGGATTATTTCCAACTGGCGTCGGGTGATGAAAATAGGTCTGCCTGCGGCGCTGTCTAATATTATGACGCCTATTGCCGGCGGTTTTTTAACGGCTATGGTCGCGGCGCATGGTGCAGAAGCCGTTGCCGCCTTTGGTGTAGGAAACCGTTTGGAATCGCTTTCCTTATTAGTTTGCTTGGCTTTATCAATGACTTTGCCGCCTTTTGTGAGCCAGAATTTGGGAGCCGGACAGTTTGAACGGGTAAAAATTGCTTATTATGGGGCGGTAAAGTTTGCTTTGGTATGGCAGCTCCTGATCTTTGTTTTATTGCTGCTAAATCGCGGTTCAATTGTGGATATTTTTACGGATACAGATGCCGTGAAAGTACCATTGTCGATGTGGTTAATGGTGGTTCCATTAGGCTTTGGTATGCAAGCTGTGATCTTTTTGAGTGCATCCACTTTAAACGCGTTACACCAGCCATTACGGGCGCTGCGGATTAGTTTAATACGCTTGTTTGTTTTTTTTATTCCCCTTGCTTGGGGGGCTAATATGCTGTTAGGTTTACAAGCGATGTTTATTGCTTTTGTGGTGGCAAATACTTGCGCTGCGTCAGTTGCTTTCTACTTAGTCCGGCAACAATTGAAAAGAGGGCTTGATTCTCTCCACTGAATAGGCATAAATTGAATAGACATTAAGCTTTCATAAAGTAGTTGTATGCTTGATGTTGTTGCATCACACGCGGTGTGAGAAGAGGCTATAAAATCCGTCAAATTAGAACGGATCTGAAACATAAAAATTAATAATTCAGTAGCACTACCAAACTGAAATGGAAAAACGGGGATGTGAAAATGAGTAAACGAATTGCTCTTGTAACGGGTGGTACTGGTGGTTTAGGCGCTGCAATTTGTCGTTCATTAGTCGATAAAGGCTTCACTGTAGTTGCTGGTTATAACAGTGGCGGAAACCACGAAAAAGCCAAGGCATGGCAGGAAGCTCAACGTGCCGATGGTTATGATATTTTAGTAGCGTACGGTGACGTCACAGACGATAAATCTTGTCAATCCTGCATTCAATCAGTAGAGGAAATGACCGGCGGAAATATTGATGTTTTGATCAATAATGCAGGTATTACCCGGGATGGTCAGTTCAAGAAAATGACATGGGAGCAATGGGATGAAGTACTCAGCGCTAACCTTGATTCCATGTTCCATATGACACGCCTAGTGATCAACCCAATGATCGAGAAAGGGTTTGGTCGCATCATTAATATCTCATCTGTTAACGCTCAAAAAGGTCAGTTTGGGCAATGTAACTATTCGGCAGCAAAAGCCGGCATACACGGTTTTACTAAAGCTCTGGCTCAAGAAGTTGCTGCAAAAGGCGTGACCGTGAACACGGTTTCTCCAGGGTATATCATGACGCCAATGGTGGCGCAGATCGCAGAAGAGATCCAAGATAAAATTTGTTCAACCATTCCGGTTAAGCGTTTTGGTACACCAGAAGAAATTGGTCGTATTGTAACCTTCTTGGCAGAAGATGAGTCGGGCTACATCACCGGCGCAGACATGTCTATAAACGGTGGTTTACACATGCACTAAGCTTGTGTAATTAATCAAAAAGCCTGCATATTTGCAGGCTTTTTTAGTTTTGCAGACCTGTATTGTTATGCAGGCATTCCTTCGAAGACGGCATGTGTTAAAGCCTCAAAGCGTTCACAAAGCGTGTCGAATGTTTGATTAAATGCAACAGTGCTCCACTCAAGTTCCAGTAAGCGGATATCAAGTAAGGTCGTTACTTGCAATGGTTGATCTAGTACCTGTTGCAGCCTCTGCATTTGATATTCCATGCGAAGTGCATGATCAGATTCAGGAGTGCTTTCTCCAAGAGCGATCTCAAGGCGAATACACAACTCTCGTAACGATCTGTCACTTTGCGCCCATAATAGATCGTCAATGTCACTCGCCGAGCTTGATATAACGGCTTCTACAGCGCTCTGGCGAGCTTTAATAGCATTAATCAGGCTATCAGGCAGGCTGCCTTTGCAATCGTTTATATTAACGGTAATGGCGGTCGTTGGCTTGCTTGATAAAATTTGCTCTTCAAGCTGATCGAGCTCTTTGGTTAACGCGATAAAAGCATGAGTGCTTTCTTGTGCTTCTAGCCGTTTTAACTGTTGCAGTTGTTCCTCTAGCTGGTGTGCGGCCTTGCGAAACTGTTGGCTATCGCGTGCCGATATAGCAGGGAAGTTGTCAATAATTTCGGAGCCTGCATGGTGAGCAGCTACAGCCGTTTTTAATGCCAAAGGTTTAACTGAAAAGTGTTGCAAGGTGTGAGTGTGTGCAAGTAGCTCAGTGCGTGGGTTGATAATGCTGCGTTGCTCTTGCTGGTGCTCTGTTAATCGGTTAAAGATGGCGTCACACTCGACACGAAAGCGCTTCCATAGCTTGCGTTCTTGGCTGTGGAAGGTTGGGCCAGCTTCTTTCCATTGCTCTTGTAGCAGCTTAGCTTGTTCGGCAGCAGCCTTTGGGTCATCAGATTGGGCGAGTTGGTGAGCATCATTAATGATCGCTTCTTTTTGTTGAAGAGCGGCTTCTTTAATGACTTTGAAGCGAGCTTCAGTAGAGACAATCAGTTCATTAAATGCCTGTTGTATTTTTTGTCCTGGGTTACGGTCTACTGGAATAAACCGACGCCATTCTCGTTTAGCGGCGGTAATAACGGTTTCAATATCTCGCCAATAGGTTTCGTCCCAGTTTACAGTGTTTAAGTACTGTGACACTTCAGCTACGATCATTTCACGTTGAGATAAGTTGTAGGCACGTAGCTCTCTTTGCTGGCTAAAATACGCTTCGCAAGGCTCATAAGCCGTATCAGATGCGGCTTTAAAGCGTTTCCACAATAATGAGGAATGAATAGGGTCGGTAGAGTCGAGAAGTTTCCATTGTTGCTGCAACTCCTTAATACGTTGTGATTTCTCAGGAGCAGGCATCGAATCTTGCGCAGCTAATTGCTCCATTTCTTCGCAGAGTTGCTCTTTTTTAGGCGTTACCGCGTAGCCCTGCCAATCTTTAAGTTCTTGTAGCTGTGCTTGGAGTTGACGTAAATGCTGTTCTTGAGCGGTGGACAACTTTTGTTGATTGGACCTAAAAGAGTCATTTAACTTTTTCACAAACTTATCCGCTTGTTTCGCCTCGCCGGCTTTTATGTACCGGTTCAGTTCATCCAGCTGTTGTTGAATAAGTTGTTGTGTGGCGGATTTCTGTTGTTGCTCTTGGCGCAAGAGGTTTTCAACTGTGTTGAGAGTCTCGGTTAGCTGCGTTACGGGTTCTGGCTGGGCATCTTGCTCAGGCCAGTTTAACGTGCTCAAGGCTTTTGTTAGTGCCGAGCGGAGCGCTTTTAAAGCACGGTTATCAAGTGCTGAAAGCTCTGAGGGTAGTAAAGCCGATACATACTCTTGTGCCTCACTAATCTTCTGGTCGCGCATAGAAAGATGAGTAAAGTATTCATCTAATAAAAGCGATTGACGAGAGAATATTGCTTTTTGCCCTTCATGAGTAGGGCTGATGTGGGACCAAGCTTGTTTGATATGAGCCCAATCGGACTCGCTAACCAATGCATAGTTGTCGTTAATTTGAGCAACGAGTAGTGTTTGTTGTTCGAGTAACTCTATGGCTTTTTGCTGCGCTTGTTCTTGTCGCTCGACTTCGCGTTTTTGTGCCTCTAATGTCGCTTGATGCTCATCAATCCGTTGTTGGCTTTGTTGCAGGGCTTGTGCGAAGGTCTCTTTAAGTGAGTCGATCGGCAAGCGTTCATCCAATTGCTCCCATGCGCTCAATAGTGACTCTTGCTTAGCTGGGTAAAGAGGAAACCATTCGCCTTTACTCAATTGTTGCATCTGGCTGCAAATATCGTGAGCTAACTCGGTTTGCTGTTTAGTTAACCTTTCTTGTTCTTTAAGCGCATTTAGCTTGTCGCGCATAATTTTATGGATGGTTTTATCGCTTTGACGGGTCTCTTTAAGCAACGTTTCTATATCAGTGGGTGAGGTTATTTTTTCAGCGGCTTCTTTACGAAGCTGAATAGGAGCGTTGGATAAAACAATGCCGAGTAATTGTTGATGATTGGCTTGATGTAGATGGTCCTGCAGTAGAGCACCATGGCCGCTTGAGCAAACAATTTGAAAAGCGCGTTCGTTATTTTGCCCATTGATGAGTCTATCAAACGCGGATGTAGGGTTATTCGTTTGTCCTAGCTGATGAATGAGTTGTTGCTCGATAGCGGATAAATGAGCCTGTTCCTCGTTCAATAGATTAATAAGCTGATCGATATCCGTTATTTTTCCGGCGGCTAGTAGCCGGACGTCAGCAGCGGGGTCTTGAGTGGCTAGCTGCGTTAGGATTTCTATGTGAGCTGGATTGTCTTCTCGTAATTTGCGCACTGCAGCCGCGCGAACACTAGGATCAGCATGTTGCCATTTAGGTCTAAAAAGCTTCGATAACATCAACGTTTACTTGTTCTACGAGCTGGCTGTCAATCATCCAGCAAAAGTGGGTGGGTTATTCTAGCGGGCTTGTCGTGCAATTTTAAGGCTTGACAGTTGCTTTTTGGCTACTCTTTATCAAATGATACGTCGCCATCGATGTATAGCCATTGGTTATTCTCTTTATAAAATCGCGAACGTTCATGCAAAACACCGGCTTCGCCGTTCGCTATAAAATATGCATCAAACTCGACTTCGCCAGTCGAGTCTTTCGCTTGGCCTTGCTTGCATTGCCGAATGGTTAGGCCGCACCATTGTGTATTTTTAACTTGTTCGCTAATCACAGAGTGATCGTCAGCATGACGTTTGCTGGGCGCTGTCGTATCAATTAAATAATCCACAGCACCTAAGGCAAAGGCCGTGTAACGGCTTCGCATTAACGCTTGAGCGGTAGGAGCTAATTGTGCGCCTTCTATGTAGGATTTACAGCATTTATCAAAAAGTAATCCAGAACCGCAAGGGCAGTGTTGATCTGATGAAGGTGTTGTCAACATGGCTGAAGATCCTCACTTGTTGTTATCGTTATTCGCAGAAGGTGTTCACCAAAGGTCAAGGCTTTAAGAGCACGTCTGTTATCCGTATTATAGCCTGTTCAACTTAGCTTTTTCATGGAATATCCTTATATGACTCCACCGCTAACTTTTTTCTGGCATGACTATGAAACCTTTGGGGCAGATCCAAAGCGTGACCGTCCCGTACAGTTTGCTGGTGTGCGTACTGATGCTGACTTTAACATTATCGAAGAGCCAGTCATGCTTTATTGCAAGCCGGCTGATGACGTACTGCCTAATCCAGATGCTTGTCTTATTACTGGTATTACACCTCAGCATGCGATGAGAGAAGGTGTCTGCGAGGCAGAATTTATTAAGGTTATCCATGATGAGTTAGCGCGCCCAGGCACTTGTGGTGTGGGGTACAACAGTATTCGATTTGATGACGAAGTAACACGCTACACGCTGTATCGTAACTTTTATGATCCTTATGCGCGGGAATGGCAAAATAATTGCTCGCGATGGGACATTATCGATATGTTGCGCCTAACCAGAGCATTACGTCCCGAAGGTATTGTGTGGCCTACTTATGAAGATGGCTCGCCTAGTTTGCGCTTAGAGGATTTAACCAAAGCAAACAATATAGATCATGGCCATGCACATGATGCTTTATCGGATGTGTATGCCACCATAGCGATGGCAAAGTTAGTAAAGGAAAAACAGCCCAAATTATATGAGTACGTCATAAATAATCGAACTAAGGCGGCGGCACAGCGCCTTTTGGATGTGACGACCATGAAGCCGGTTTTACATGTCTCATCTCGTTATCCAGCAGAGTTGGGCAATCTTGCCGTTGTTGCTCCTTTAGCGAACCATCCGGTTAACCGAAACAGCACATTGGTTTGGGATTTACGTGTGGATCCAACCCCTTTGTTTGATTTGCCTGTGGATGAAATCAAACGTTTGATGTACTTACCCGCCGATCAGCGATGTGAAAACGACCCTAAAATAGCGCTAAAGCAGGTGCATGCTAATAAAAGCCCAATTTTAGCGCCCGCCGGTATGTTGAATACAGAAGAAGCGGCTCGGTTTCGGATTAATGGGGATCAGTGTCGAGCACATTTAACCATGCTGAGAGGTTTTACTGATCTAAAATCTAAACTGGCCGATATCATGACTGATGATGCAATGGAGTCGGATGGTGATCCTGACCATATGCTGTATGGGTCAGACTTTTTCAAAGAAGCCGATAAGCAAGCGATGGTTCAGATTCGCGAAGCACACCCTGAGGAATTAGCCGACCTATCCTTAGCATTTCAAGATCCACGTTTAGAAGAAATGCTGTTTCGTTACCGTGCGCGAAATTACCCGTATACCCTCAGTAGTGATGAGCAGGTGCAATGGGAGCAGTACCGTACCGATAAACTTATGAAATCTGATAAGCGTAATTTGATGACCATGAAGGCATTTTATGAGCGTTTAAATACATTGTATGGATCGCCCGAATTGGATCAAAACCAGCGTGAGTTGCTAGAGGAACTGGCCATATACGCTGAATCGATTATCCCTATGGATGACACGTATTAAGTTAGCATTGCTAGCTTAATGCTGAGCAACCAGTAACCAATTAAGGAGCAGGGTAATGCAAAATAATACTTTGCGCTGTCAAATTGTCGGGGCTAAGGGCGCTCGTTGGTTACTCGTTGTGTGCTCGTTATTTAGTGGTTTGGCGGCAGCCGTTGACGAGCCTATGCCGTATACTCTAGTTTACCCAAACGGTTACGCTGAAGGGACGGACAACGGCGCGACAGCCTATGCCAGTAAGCGCAGAGGAGACTTTGATAGCGAGCCAATGACTGTGATTCAGCCAATAGATAAGCCTTCTGATTTACCGCCACCGACAATCATAGCGCCATCGTCTTCGCCAGCGGTATTTGAGTTTAAAGCTGGGAAGGTAGCTAGTAAATCAGACCTCACCGGTGAAGATGCGGTATTTCAGCGTATCTATGACGACCAGGAGGCTGATCGTTGTGTGCTTAATCGACAAGCGTGTGAACAAGAAGAACAGGAGAAGAAGCAAAATCGTCAGTTTATTTCTTCTGGCGATCTAGCTCCCGCTCCTCGCTAATCAGGTTTTTTACCCTTTCCAATACAGTTGGTATTTCGTGTTACCCCTTACTCCCATCATAAATCTGGATCAGTAGACAGTGTCTGCAGTATGAGACGGCGCGTAATCATTTCCTCATAAATGCTTTTTAATTCTGGAGCCGTTAGGGCTGATATGTAAGCCGATAACCGTTCTCTTTTATCAAAGCTTAATGCTTGATTATCAATATCACGCCAAAAACGATTAGTACTGTCGGATAGCTGACGGTCTTGGTCGTTGATGCGGGAGAGTACGCTGGCTTTAAA
The DNA here is from genome assembly GCF_030397555.1 of Neptunomonas sp. CHC150. Classification (NCBI taxonomy): domain Bacteria; kingdom Pseudomonadati; phylum Pseudomonadota; class Gammaproteobacteria; order Oceanospirillales; family Oceanospirillaceae; genus Neptunomonas; species Neptunomonas sp. CHC150. The sequence continues at coordinate 86,689 of NZ_JAPNXU010000011.1, read as the reverse complement.
TCGATTTAACGTTGTCTCATCTAACTCGCTAAGTTGCTGAGTGAATGCCTGCATAAAGGCGTCCATACGCTCTTTAATGACTTGGATATCCGTCGAAGGGGACTGCACTACCAGTGCCATACCAGGCTGTTTACGGATTGTCATAGGCGATGCAAAAACGATATAACCTAACTGCTGTTCGGTTCTTAGCTGAGAGTAAAAAGGCGCTGAGAAAATCTCGTTAATTAGCGTGACGGCCGCCGCTTCTTTTTCTGTCGCGTTGGCGGTTTGTAAATACTGCACAACGGCATGGTCTTTGTGTTTAACCGGTACTGCCTGGGTAAATTGTTCTTCGCTTTCGATTTTCACAATGGAAGTATCGGGCGCTACTTCTCCTAATGAAACAGGCGAAAGCTGCGTTTCAATGGTGCGGGTAAGGTTTAGAGCCTGTGGAGCAAGCAAATTGCCGTTAGCTAGGACACGCACCTCAACTGATTGATAAAAGCGATCAATGAGCGCTGAGAGCTTTTCAAGTGTATACGACTGAGCCGCGACGGTTTGTTCATGTAGGTTCGGGTCGTGTAATAAGAAATCATAGCCGGCAGAAAATAATTGGTTATAGGGTGTTTCTTTGTCGGCATTGCTCAAGCTTTGTAGAAGGTCTTGTTTAACGCGGTTAAAGCGTTCGCTTGATAATTCTGGATGGCGCAAAGCACTAACGACAGGCGTGAGTAAACGGCCGATTTGTTGGTCATAGCCTGAGATGCGAACACTAATTCCGCGAGCATGGGAATATATTTGGGTTGATAACCCAGCCATCTGAGCATCGTAAAGCAGCTTATTGAGTTGCTCGTTAATCAAGTCCGTATAGAGGTGAAGGCCGACGGAGGCGTCAGCACCTTCGCGTGCTACAGGTGATAGCAAGGTAAACCAAACGTCAGCTTTAGGAACGTTGAATTGAGTATTGTGTAAGTGCCACAAAGCTAACCCAGGGACACCGGTGTCAAGCTGAGTTGGGACTAACTGAGTTTGTGTTGATTCGTTTGTGCCGCCCTTCAACGAAAGATCAGTCGCTATGAAAGGGTTGGTATGACGAACAAAAAGTTCAGGGTTAGTCGGTGCCTTGCTCCAAGTGGCGAGTTGTTCACTGGTTAATGGGATGACTTGATAAGGCGTATTGTAATATGGTGCTTTTTGATCGCTGTTTAAGCTATTGGCTTGTAGTGCCAAAACCATGTTTTCTGGCGTTATTTGGGTTATGTAGCGTTTAATTACATCAGAGTCGTATCGGTCGAGCCGATAGGGCGCGACTAATAAATCTTCTAGCGGGTAGGTCTGATCTGCCATACGTTGGGAGAGTTGCGTAACATAATGTATGGGTTCTCTTTCATCTAAAAACTGAAATGCTTGCTGGCTCAGGAGTTTTTCTTCATTGAAAAGAGCTTGGCTGATGCCTTGTGTCTTTAATGATGCAATGTAGCTAAAAAATAGGCTGACTATTTCGTCTTTGTGATTGAAGCCTTCGGGTGTTAAGCCAATATAGACGCTAAAGGCCGATTCATTATCAAAAGATTGCCCCGGAGAAGCCCCAAGGCTATTTGCCCACCCTTTGGACTTTAATAACGCAAGAAGGCTGCCGTCTCCTTCATAGCCAACCATGCTGCTGATAAGGCTAAGCGGTTTTGTCTCCCAATAGTCGCGGTCACTGGGCATGGGGAAACTCAGACTTAAACCATAATCATCCTTTAACGTTTGGATGTTAATCTGGATGGGTAAATCACTTGGGTCATACAAAGGCGTATTAATAGTAAATTCTGGGGTCGATTTGTTAGGTATTGCACTGAAATATTGTTGGGCAAGTTCGGCTAGTTGATCCAGTGATTGCTTGCCCAATATAGCAAGTTTCATTTGGTTAGCGCTGTAGTATTGGTTATAAAAAGCGACAACATCTTTACGCAGTTGGCCGTTCTCATTATTTAGTGTCTCTAAATTTCCAACTGAGAAGCGGCTGGCAGGGTGCTCTGGATTCATTATTTGTTGCGTAGCTGCATAAACTCGGCGGTTATCATCACGGATTTTTGCACGATATTCTGAGTGAACGGCATTACGTTCGCGCTGGGTATATTCTTCGGAAAAAAGTGGATGTATAAAAAACTGTGAAAAACGATCCAGAGCTGGCGCTAGGTCGTTCGCATTGATATCAAAAAAGTAATTGGTGTTTTCGAGTGCAGTAAAGGCATTGTGAGCCCCCCCATGAGATTGTATAAAGGCCTGATACTCGCCGGCTTTGGGGTATTTCTCGGTACCTAAAAACAGCATGTGCTCTAAAAAGTGCGCTAAGCCTTCACGACCTTTTGGGTTAGCGGCCGAGCCTATATTAACATCCATTGATACAGCGGCCTTGCTGGTGGCCGGGTCAGATATTAGCAGCACCTCAAGTTGATTAGGCAGAGTAAGGACTTGATAGGCCCGGCTATCATTGGGACTTTTTATGAGGTTAGCAGCTGCCTGACTGGGTAGGGAGATAAATAGGGACAGGGCTACGACGGCAATCGTGTAGATTACTCCTAATGGCTGTTTTACGCGTGCACATCTGGCTGACATCGCTACTTCCTTAAGAAAAAGTCTTAAAAAGACAATGAAAATCAATTTACTAACTTAGTTGGTCATTGAGCGGATAGACAGTATCCTATTTAGCTGGTTCCGTGAATACAGTAACCCTGTACATATACAGATATGTGACTCGCGCTGGTTAAATGCGGTTGTTCTTCTGGTTAAACGCCTTAGAATGAAGAATTGGTGTTCACTTGGGATAAGTGGCAAACAGACAAAGGATGAATTGATGAATCGCGAGAAAGTGATCTTTGCTTTTTTTATAGTGTTAGCGCTAACCATTAACTTTGGTTTTTTTATCGGTGATATCGATGACCCTATTCATCACAATGAGTTCGAGTTGTTTGCCGCTTTAGTCGTCAGTTTGATTTGTACCGTACTTAAGTTTGGTGATCGCACTCACTTAGGAGCACTGATGTTGGCGACCAGTTTGGTGGCCGATTTGCAGCTTATTATAGCGGCTTTCCTATGGGGCTTTGCTGAGCAAATTAGCGGAGGGCTCACACCTCATATGATGTCTAGTATTGTGTCATTGTCGGGTGGGGCCGTCTTGGCCAATGTGGTATCGGTTGTATTACTAGTGGTTGAGACGGTAGTGGTACGTCGCTAGTCCATGAATAATATTATTTATTTGGTACTACGCCGGTTACGAATGCCGCTCATCACATTGATTGTGATTTATGCAATTTCTGTGTTGGGCTTTGTGCTTATTCCGGGCCAAGATGATGAGGGCAACCCGTGGCGCATGGGATTTTTTCATGCCGTTTATTTTGTTTCCTTCATGGGGTCCACAATAGGCTTTGGTGAGATCCCTTATCCGTTTACTGATGCGCAACGCATGTGGGCGCTTATTATGATTTATGCCACGGTTATCTCGTGGCTATATAGCATCGGTTCCATGCTGGCGCTTTTGCAAGAGCCAGGTTTTGGTCGCATGCTGCGCCGCCGGTCGTTCACTAATGAAGTGTTTTCTATTACAGAGCCTTTCTATCTTGTGTGTGGCTATGGCGTGACCGGAAAAATAGTGGTCGAAAAATTAGCACTGCGGGATATCAGAACCGTCGTCATTGATGTGGACCAAGACTGCATCGATGAGCTCGATATGTGTGGTTTACCTTTAAGGGTTCCCGGCTTGTGCGCTGATGCGGCGTTACCTGACATTTTAGATGATGCTGGTGTACAGCGTGATAACTGCATCGGAGTGTTGGCTTTAACTGACGATGATAACGCTAACCTTTCAATTTCTATCGCTAGTAAATTGCTCAAACCTAATCGTCTCGTCATTAGCCGAACGGAGTCTGATGTTACAACGGGCAATTTATTGTCATTCGGCACTGATATCGTGATTGATCCTTTTGTTACCTACGCTCGTTATTTGTCGATGGCAATAAACGCCCGATACAAGCACTTGGTATACGATTGGCTAATCAACCCCACACACCGGCCTCTGTCCAGTGCTAATCAAAAAATCGTTGGTCGTTGGATTATTTGTGGCTTTGGCCGCTTTGGACGACAGTTATATAAGGCGTTTCGTGATTGTGGCGTTACGGTAACCATCATCGACTCAGACCCTATCAATGTTAATAAAACACAACAGCAAGTATGGGGTGTGGGTACAGAAGCTCATACTTTAAAAGAAGCGGGTGTTGAGGAAGCAGTAGGGATTATTGCGGGTACCAATAATGATGCGGACAATTTATCGATCATCATGACGGCACGGGAATTAAACCCTAAATTAATTACAGTGGTTCGCCAAAATTTAGACGCCAATCACCTGATATTTTCTAACTCTAAGGCAAACTTCATTATGGAATCGGGTGGAATCATTGCTAATCAGATTCTTGCCCAAATAAAAACGCCGTTACTAGCAAAGTTTATTCAATCAATGAATGCTTATAACGATATTTGGGCACATGAGTTACTTAACCGCATGAGCCGTGTAGTTGGGGATCAAGAAGTCGATAGCTGGGCCTTTACTGTAAATGAAGAACAAACGCCGGCTTTAATGATGGCGTTGAATGAAGGGAAATCATTAAAGCTTAATGTTTTCATGAAAGATCCAAGAGAACGCAAACGTATGTTGAATGTCTTTCCGTTACTCTTGTACCGTCGTGGCGAGGTGTATATGCTACCCGGCGAGTTAGATAAGCTCATGGCCGGTGATCAAATTCTGCTGTGTGGTCTAACGACTAGTTTTAGCCAAATTGAATGGACTATTAATAATTATAATGTGCTGTACTACGTTTTAACCGGAGAGGACAGGAGCCGTACCTTGCTATCGCGCTGGTTTCGGGAAAAGCCTGAATAATAAAAAACGGTAACGTCGCTAGGGATCCCTCATGGCTTATGTTTTATTGTGTTTCACAGCTCTTTTTTGGGCTGGGAACTTTGTTTTAGGGCGCGCAATGCACTTGGTGTTACCGCCAATAACAATGGCGGAAATGCGTTGGAGTTTGGCGCTCTTATTGATTTTGCCCTTCTTATTACCACGCCTTCGTTTGCATTGGTCTGTTATTTGTCGATATTGGAAACGCTTACTTTTCATGGGCGTTTTGAGCGTTGCAAGCTTTAATACGCTTATTTATGTAGGCTTAACCCATACTACTGCAACCAACGCTACCTTGCTGCAGTCGGCGGTTCCTATTGTTATTTTGCTAGTGACCGGTCTGTTTTTTAAGGAGCCAGTTTCGCTTCGTCAGTGGGGTGGGGTGGCCTGTTCGTTAATGGGAGTGCTGACGCTAATTACAGCAGGGCATTTGGAAACGTTACTTCATTTATCGATCAATCAAGGTGATTTATGGGTGCTGGGAGGCGTTTTTAGTTGGGCCCTTTATTCGATTTCGTTACGCTGGAAGCCTATTGAATTGGATGGTTTTACGTTTTTTGGTGTAACGGTTGTCGTAGGCGTACTGGTTTTGTTGCCCCTATCTTTGTTAGAGCTGCAAACGGTAGCGCCCCCAGCTTGGTCAATTAAATCAATAGCAACCATCGTGTATATGGCGATATGCCCATCTATTCTTGCGTATATTTTTTGGAACCGAGGTGTCGCGGAACTTGGTGCTCCTAAAGCAGGTCTATTTATTCATCTTATGCCGCTATTTGGCATTGTGCTGTCCGCTATATTTTTAGGTGAAGCGATTCGTAGCTACCATTTTGTTGGGATGGCTCTTATTTTCGGCGGGATATATCTAGCCGTTGTTGCGGATGCATTGAAAAGAATTCAAAAAACTACTTGAGGTACCTATGCGTAACTTCTTTATTGCTCTACTAATGTCTTTCTTTGTTGTGGGAATCACAGCCCCAGTAGCTGATGCCGCCCGATTCGGTGGCGGTGCTAAGCTGGGTAAAACCTTTACGGCGCCTAAAAAAAGCTCACCGGCGGCCAGTAATACGCAACAGAAAACGCCAACTCAAACGGCTGCTTCAGGTAAAAAGCCAGGGATGATGGGGGGCTTACTGGGTGGCTTGTTAGCAGGTGGATTATTGTCTGCTTTATTCTTTGGGGGTGCTTTCGATGGTATCCAGTTAATGGATGTATTACTCATTGCCTTGGTGGCGTTTGTGCTTTTCAAATTGTTTGCAAGTAAGAAGCAAGCGCAGTCTCAAGCCCAGTATGCGGGGGCGGGTGGCGCTCAGTATCGTGAGACAGCACCCGAGCAGCCGTCGGGCAATGGGCAAGATCTTAGTAATGCGTCTGTCGATACACTCCCGACGACATCGCATGGTCAATATGGGCAGGCCGAAACACCTACATGGTTCGATAAAGCGGCGTTTGTTAAGGGAGCTCAAAGCCACTTTGAAAACTTACAAAAAGCGTGGGACGAACAAAATTGGGAAGAAATTGCTACCTACACGACTCCTGAGCTACTCGCTGAATTAAAAGCTGAGCGAGCAAAGCACCCAGCAGATCAAACAACCGAAGTGGTTTCTGTGATGGCTGATTTATTTAACTTTATCGACAATCAGAGCAATGTTGTTGCTAGTGTTCACTTTTATGGTTGGATTAAAGAGAGCCGTGCAGAACAACCAAAAGAGTTTGGTGAAGTGTGGCATTTAACGCGTGACATGACTCAGCCAAACGCAGATTGGTTTATCGTAGGGATGGAGCAAGAGCAGACTTCTTAAGGGCTAGTCATATTAAAAGGCACCTATCTAGGTGCCTTTTTTGTGGATTAACTTTGTGTTTTAAGCTTGTTCTTCGCGTTTAAACACAAAAGTATCGCCTTCCGATTCACTAGGGCAATAATAGTAGCCTTCGTAGTCAAACTGTTTGAGTTGCTCAGGGTCTGTAATAGCCTGATCAATAATGAACCGTGTCATTAATCCACGCGCTTTTTTCGCATAAAAACTAATGATTTTATAGTGGCCATTCTTTTGGTCTTTAAACACTGGTGTAATAATTTGTGCGTTTATTTGTTTAGCTTTGACAGCTTTGTAGTACTCATTCGATGCTAGGTTTACAAGCACGGGTTTGTCTTGCTTTGCTAAATCATCATTGAGTGACTCCGTTAGCTCATTGCCCCAGAACTGGTATAAATCTTTGCCGGCTTTGTTGGTTAGCTTCGTTCCCATTTCTAACCGGTAGGGCAGCATTAAATCCAGCGGCCGTAAAACGCCGTAGAGGCCGGACAGCATACGAAGATGATCTTGTGCATAAGCGAGTTTTTCTTCGCTGAGGGTTTGGGCATCTAAGCCTGTGTATACGTCGCCCTTAAAGGCTAAAATAGCCTGCTTGCCTTGGCTATCGTCGTAATCTTTTACCCAAGAGTTGTAGCGCGCCACATTTAAACTGGCCAACTTATCGCTTAGCTTCATTAACTGGGCAACGTCTTGAACAGATAGCTGTTTGAGTTCATCTATCAGTGCACTAGAGCGCTCTAAGAACCGAGGCATCGTTGATGTTTTGGTGGTAGGTGGTGTGTCGTAATCGAGGGTTTTAGCTGGTGAAATAACAATTAACATAACAATCGCTCAACTCTGTTATCTGGGTCAGTAAGTATGATGACTATTTTGCACGCATCTGACAGATTTACCACCGGTTCTTTATGAGTTGTGGCTATTGCCGTGTTAGAAAAAAGTAATGAGTGGCATAACGTGAATGGATCTAAATGTCAGGCGAACCAGTGGCTAAATTTGTGTATCATGTGGCCTCGTTTTAAAGTTTTTTTATCGAGTTTATGTTATTCAGGATCGATCTGTTATGTCTAAGAAGACGGTTTTAACCGGTATTACCACCTCAGGTACCCCACATATTGGTAACTACTTGGGTGCTATCAAGCCTGCAATCAATGCTAGCCAAAATGATGCTTTTCAGAGCTTCTTTTTTTTGGCGGACTACCATGCATTGATTAAATGTCAGGACCCGGCTCGTGTAGCGCAATCTTCTCGTGAAATAGCAGCAACTTGGCTAGCATTAGGCCTAGATACGGATAAAGCGACGTTTTATCGCCAAACGGATATTCCTCAGATAACGGAGTTGTCATGGATTCTCTCGTGCTTGACTTCTAAGGGTTTAATGAACCGTGCGCATGCCTATAAAGCCTCGGTTGATGCGAATCGTGATGCAGGTAATCCAGATTTAGATGACGGTGTTACCATGGGGTTGTTTAGCTACCCTGTTTTAATGGCTGCCGATATTTTGATGTTTAATGCGGATATTGTGCCGGTTGGTAAAGATCAAATTCAACACATTGAGATGGCTCGTGATGTGGCAGGGCGCTTTAATCACGCCTATGAGCCTTTGTTTGCCTTGCCAGAAGCCCAAGTAGATGAAGCAACTCAGCTCATTCCGGGGTTAGATGGCCGTAAAATGTCAAAAAGCTATGATAATACGATTCCGCTTTTTTGCTCATCAGATCAACTACGTAAGCTCATTAACCAAATTGTAACGGACATCAAAGCCCCAGGTGAACCAAAAGACCCTGATAACAGCACCTTGTTCCAGTTATACAGCTTATTTGCTAACGAGCAAGAAGCATCAGTTATGCGCCAGCGCTTCTTAGAAGGTATAGGGTGGGGCGATGCCAAAAAAGAGCTTTTTGAATTTTTGGATAGTCAGCTTACGCAGCCGCGTAATCGTTATAACGAGCTAATGAACGATTTAGGCACCGTAGAGGCTATTTTGCAAAAAGGTGCAGAGAAAGCCAAAGCTGTTTCAGAACCTTTTATGGAAAAAGTGCGCATCGCTGCGGGAATACGCCCGCTTAATTATGTGCCTGTCGCTAAAGAAGTAAAAACTGAAACCAAAGAAAAGCCAGCCCAAGACTCGGCGCGTGCTGAGGAAGGTCGTCGACGAGCGATCCTTATGCAATTAACGCCGGTATTTAAACGTATTGATTCGGCTGCTGATAAAGCGAAAGAAGCAGCGGTAGTGCTGGCTGAAAAAGCAGAGGAAGTGGAGCAGTTAAAGAAAAAAGCGAAGCAAAAAGCACAAAACGAACTGGATATCTTAAAAGAGGAGTTGGCTAAGTTTTTTTAAGATTTGCGTGATTAACGCTCACTGATAAGGCCTTGCTATTAATAAGGTTGATATATGTTATTGGTCGCTAGCTTAGAAGTGAGCTAAATTTTTAGATGTAGTCAATTCCGCCAAAATTAGCTCTAGAAACGTTAAGGAGATGCAGTAATGGCTAATCAATTCCAAACAGGCATTGTTGCAGAAGCATCCGTTGATGCGTGTTTTTTGACCTTGTCTATCAAGGCGGGAAATGAGCCTGCTGTAAAATCTATTCTTGCTTTGTTACCTCAGGTTATCACTGAGTTTACGGCACGCTATAGTGATGTGAATCCTCATGCAGTTGTGGCGATTGGTTCAGAGGTATGGGGTAGGCTATATGATACAAAGCCTGCGCTTTTACAAGCGTTCCCGACGCTTGAAACTCCCGGAGTAATGCCCAACACACCTGTTGATCTTTTGCTTCACATTCGTTCTGATCGTCGTGATATCACTCACTTATTAGAAGAAGCCTTGTATAAGCCGCTGTCTGAATATGTAGATGTGGTAGAAGAAATATTCTGTTTCCGTTTCTTAGAAAGCCGAGATATGACCGGCTTTGTCGATGGGACAGAAAATCCGCAAGGTGAAGACCGTTTAAGCGTGGCGTTGGTTGGTGACGAGGACGCTGAGTTTGTGGGCGGATCATATTTACACCTACAGCGATATGTCCACAATATGAAGAAGTGGTCTACTCAAAGTTTAAAAGAAAAAGAGGATACATACGGCCGAACTCAAGACGATAACATTGAATATGCATCGGCTGATAAACCATTAACAGCGCATACTAAACGTGCGTCTATCAAGAATGCCCAAGGGCAATCTTTGGAACTGTTGAGGCAGAGCCTACCTTATGGAGGCGTTAAAGAATCAGGTTTGATGTTCGCTAGTTATTGTCGTACACCTGACAATTTCAATTTGATCTTGAAGAGTATGGTTGACGGTGATGGGCATGGCCATACAGATCGAATGCTGCAATTTACACGTGCTGTGACTGGGCAGGCTTTTTTTGCGCCATCGCCTCAATGGTTGAAAACCAACGGCTAGCTATAATGCGCAGCGGCGTTTCTAGAAATAAAGCACTGGCAACTACCAGTGCTTTTTTATTTGTTTAGAAAATCATTCAATTCCATAAAAAACCCCACAAGCTTTACGTCTACTGGCCGATAGCTCGCTTAACATTGTTCAACTAACCTTAGATACGAAAAAACTTTATTAAATAAGGCGTTTTCAGCATTCGTTTCTATACTGAAGGTAAGCCATAAAGTTTAGGGTTGGTTCATCATTTTAGCGGAGAGTTTTTCATCCTATGCTGTTTAGCCGACATATCAGGAAGAGTGCTGGTTTATTTCTATTCTTTGCAAGCCAAAGCAGTTTAGCTGCTGATAGCCTCAGCCTTGAGCAACTCAAAAGTATGGACATTGAAGAGTTATCTTCAATTGAAGTAGGTATCGCCTCCAAAATACCCACAAAAGTAGAAGAAACCCCGGCAGCGGTATATGTACTAACGTCAGAAGATATCCGACGCTCTGGCCACAGCAGCGTAGCGGAAGCATTGCGAATGGTTCCGGGTTTAAATGTCGGATCTGTTTCAGGAAACTCATGGGCTATTAATTCGCGCGGTTTCCAAGAAACATTTTCGAATAAATTCTTAGTCCTTCTAGATGGTCGTAGCTTATATAACCAGACATTTGGTGGTGTTTACTGGGATATGAACGATATCCGTACAGAGGATATTGAACGTATTGAAGTCATTCGCGGTCCAGGTTCTGCCGTGTGGGGAGCTAACGCGATGAACGGAGTAATTAATATCATTACCCGTTCAAGTTTCAACGCTCAAGGAGGGGAAGTCAGTACAACCCTTGGTAATCAACGGAATGAATTGAGTTTACGTTATGGTGGTGAATTAAACACTGATACCACTTACCGAGTTAGTGGTAAGGTGCAGTCCACCGAGCAAAATAGCCCGACTCAAACCTCTGGACTTGGCTTTAGAGAGAAATTGGCTGAGGACGAATCCTCGCAAGGCCGGCTAAACTTTAGAACCGATACCGATTTCGGTAAGGGCTCTTCTCTTATGTTAGAAGCTGGCGTTTTTAGAGGAAAGTCAGAGCAGCGGATGTTCGTTGCTGAAGAAAACCAAATAACCGACCCTGCCCTGTATCAGCAATATAGAGGGCTAGAGCTTTACAATATTCTAGGGCTCTTTCAACAAGGTTTAATAAATACTAACGAGTTCACCTCATTATTATTAGATGAAAATGGGGATTCGTCTCTAGGTTGGGATTGCTTAACAAGCCACTGCACCTATGATATCCGCGATGAGCAAACCTATGAAGGTGCACATCTACTGGGTAAATGGCGGCAAGTTTCGGGGAAAGAGTGGTATAGCATTCAAGCCTATGTAGATTATGTAGAAAGGTCGGAGTATCAGATTAAGCAAAGGGCTTTGTCACTTGATATCGATTTAGAGCATGGTTGGAATTCGGATTTGGGTGATTTTGCGATAGGAGCCGGATTTCGTTCAACCGATGATTCAATTAAAACTAATCGCTCGTTTACACCAGTACTACAGTTAAACCCATCTAATAGTCGAAATAATATAGTTAACCTGTTTATACAAAATTCGTATCAATTAACTGATGATATTCGGATTTTATCGGGTTTAGGTTATGAATATTCAAGCCAAACAGGTGTGCAATGGCAACCGACCATAAGAGGGTTATGGAGTGTTACTCCTGACACACAATTGTGGAGTGCTATGTCTTTCTCTTCGCGTACCGCTTCGCGAATTGAAACGGGCGCAATTGCTAACTCTGCTTATAGGGTCGAAACAAATGGTGATCATGCAGAAGAGCAGCTCAGCTCATTAGAGTTAGGGCTGCGACACAGTTTTACCAATAACCTGTCTATCGACCTATCGGCTTATAAGTACTGGTATCGAAACCTTACCTCGTTAGTAATCTTACGGGCGTTTGATCCTATTGCGAGCACCCCTGGTGAGCTAACGTTTGGTAATGATGCAGCGGTGGATGCCTATGGAGCAGAGTTGGCAGTCGACTGGCAAGTGGTTCCTAGTTGGAAGCTACAGGCGTCTTATAGCTGGATTTCTCAGAACGAAAAGCGCTTGGCTTCTAATATTGAATCAATCATCTCGACCAAGAAGTCGGCCGAACAACAGTGGAGCCTCCGCTCCTACTGGGATGTCACCGAGGATGTTGAGCTTGATGTTAGTCTTTACTATGTATCAGACATTGGCGAATCAGGGTCGCAAATATTACTCGGTAACGAACACTCAATCGATAGCTACTTGCGCACGGACATAAGGCTAGGTTGGCAACTGTCACCTCAAGCAGAAATTAGCTTAATTGGACAAAACCTTTTTGATAGCACACATGAGGAGTTTTTTTCATCGCCCATCAATGTCGGAGGTGTTTCTGAAAACACCGATGTGAAGCGCAGTGTTTCTGCTAAATTCACATTGCGGTTTTAGGGGTGGAGATGAAAATGATGTCTACACTCAAAACCTTAAAAATTGGGCGCCACCTTCCTCAAAGACGTGCTTTGCCGCGATTGACGTTAATCTTGTTGGCGATGCTATTTATGTACCATTCAACGGCACGCGCAGAGGAAGTTTCTAACCCGTTGGATGATATCAAGTCTGTTTATATCTTTAACTTTTTATCATTTATCGATTGGCCTGAGCCTCAAGATGATCACTACCAGTTATGCATTGTTGCTCAGCGCTCTATGTATGAGCGTATCGCGGCTGTTGTAAGTGGTGAGCAAATCGAGGGGCGACCCATAAGCATGCGCATGTTAGAGAGTGATATACGCGGGTGCCATCTTGTCTATTGGCAAGCCGGCATGCCAATAAGTGATGCAGAGCTTGCGCAACTGAAGGCGAGTAATGCGCTATTGGTGAGTGACAAGAACAACTTTATTTCCAACGGCGTGGGCATGGTTGCTTTTGAGACTCGGGGCCGTAAGGTGCGAGTAGCTATGAATTTAACGGCGATGGAAAATGCAGGCTTTAAAGTGAGTTCTAAGTTGCTGCGCGTAGTGCGGATTGAACGTTAATCGGTCTAGCAAACGTTTTAGTAAGCCTAAGCCCCATCATTTGATAGGGCTTAGGTGATTTAGACGCTTTTACTGTTGAGTTTCGTTTTCAGTAAAGACGCCTTCAAATAAAGCGGTAGATAAATAACGTTCACCTGAGTCAGGTAATATAACAACGATTTTCTTACCAGCGTTCTCAGGTAAAGCCGCTACCCTTAGTGCTGCTGCTGTGGCCGCACCACATGATATCCCTGCTAAGATACCTTCTTCTTTCATTAAACGTTGTGCAGTGGCGATAGCGTCTTCGTTACTGACTTGTTCAACTTGATCCACTAAAGATAAATCTAAATTGCCAGGCACAAAGCCGGCACCAATACCTTGGATTTTATGCGGAGACGGTTTTACTTCTTCGCCGTTGATAGTTTGGCTGATGACAGGTGAACTTGTAGGCTCGACAGCTACACTTTTGATAGCCTTACCTTTAGTGTTTTTAATATAGCGCGAAACACCCGTTATCGTACCGCCTGTACCGACACCGGCCACCAAAATATCAATTTCACCTTCCGTATCTTCCCAGATTTCTGGTCCGGTTGTTTTTTCGTGGATGGCCGGGTTGGCTGGGTTCTGAAATTGTTGGAGCATAATGACATTGTCTGGATCGGCATCGACAATTGACTGCGCTTGCTCAATAGCACCTTTCATGCCTTTTTCAGGCGGTGTCAGTACAATTTCAGCCCCTAATGCCTTCATTAGTTTGCGACGCTCGATACTCATTGAAGAAGGCATCGTGAGTATGAGTTTGTAGCCTCGTGATGCAGCGACAAAGGCTAAGGCGATGCCCGTGTTCCCACTTGTTGGTTCAACAAGTGTAACACCGGGTTTTAGTTTTCCCGACTTCTCTGCTTCCCATACCATGCTGGCGCCTATGCGGCATTTGATTGAACCGGCTGGGTTACGAGATTCTATTTTGGCGTAAATTTCTGCGTCTGGAGCAAGACGAGCCAAGCGAACAAGTGGGGTATTGCCAATACTAAGGGAATTGTCTGAAAAAGCCTTCATAGTGCCTCCTATAACGAAAATGTACTTTAATTTGTAGTGTACCTGCCGATAAGTTTGTTTTCACAGATTCCTTTGCTATATCTATATTATCTAATGAATAAAGCGTATGCCCTTAATTAGGTAAAGAGTCTAGGGACAGTGTAAGACCCAACCATAGTCGCTTTGCTGGCTTAAACTTTGAGAATTGAAATTGGTGATATTTGAAAAAGTTACTGTACGACCTACCTGTTCGCCACAAGTTATCTGCTATCGTAATGGCAACTGCATTAGCGGTTGTTATGCTGTCTTACTCTATATTTATTGTGAATTTTTGGCTGACCAGTCGAGATCAACTGGTTGAGTCGCTTCATACGCTTACGAAAGCCGTTAGCGCGAACGTATCAGCGGCGGTGATTTTTGATGATAGCTTAACGGCAACAGAAATCCTTAACACACTCAATGCCAACCCTAATGTTGAGTATGCCGTGCTGCAAAATGTAGAAGGCGCCTTCTTTGCGGGATACGGTGATTTACTCTCACCTCAAGATAAAACTCAATTCGAAAACTTTATGTCTGTTCAGAGCACCGATTGGAGCTACGACTTTATTGATAATTACTTAATCATTGAGCAGCCAGTCATGGTTGAGAAACGCTTGATAGGTATGCTCGGGGTTGCGGTGAGTTTAGAGAACTACCAAGAGAGTATTCGGCGCTGGGTGTTATACGGTGTAGGTATTTTATTCCTCGTCTTATTAGTCGGCTATTTTATCTCGTTAAGGCTGCAGCGCTTTATTATTAAGCCGCTTGATAAAATGGTAAACACGATGAGCGAGGTAGCTAAGTCTAGCGATTACAGCAGCCGTGTGCGTTACCGTTCAAAAGACGAGCTTGGTCAGCTCGTTGAAGGCTTTAACAACATGTTGGCTCAAATTCAAAACCGGGACGCCGAGCTAAAACACGCTAGGGATGTTGCCGAGCAGGCCAACCACGCAAAGTCACGCTTTTTAGCGACAATGAGTCATGAAATTCGTACACCTATGAACGGGGTGCTCGGCATGGCTGAGCTGATAATGAGCACACCGCTGAATGAAGAGCAGTTACGTTACGCCCAAACGATTCATAGCTCAGGCGCATCGTTATTAAGTATTATTAACGACATATTAGATTACTCTAAATTTGAAGCCGGGCAGCTTAAGCTGGAATCGATTCGTTTAGATATGTATGAGCAGATAGATCATGTGCTCGAGCTGCTTGGCGAGTCTGCACACAATAAGCAGATTAAGCTTCACACCGAATACGACCCTAAGTTTAGTGGGCACTTAAAAGGAGACTCTACTCGTATCCGCCAAGTGCTCATTAATTTGGTGGGTAATGCGATTAAGTTTACTCAGGACGGCTCTATAGTCATCAAAGTACGTAGCTTCTTCTCAGACGATTCACCGTTTATTCGAATTGATGTCATTGACAGTGGGCCGGGTATTTCTCCTGAAGCTCAAGAGCGTATTTTTGAGTCTTTTTCGCAAGCCGACTCATCCATTACCCGTAAATATGGAGGCACCGGCCTAGGTTTGGCGATCTGTAAACAGTTAGTGGAGAGCATGTCAGGGCGTATTGGTGTGCAGAGCGTTCCCGGGGATGGCGCTACTTTTTGGTTTGAGCTACCGGTAGAACAGTCGGATATTCAGCAAGGGCATGATGGCGCGACTTTACTCGGCGGTTATCGAATGCTGGTTGTGTCATTGGACAGTACCTTTGCGCAACAGCTGAAAGAGCAACTTCACTGTTGGGATGTGTATGTCGATATAGCGGCTTCAGTTCATATGGCAGAGCAGAAGCTTCAAATGGCTTCCGAACGGGGTAAATCATTCGATGTGATGATCATCGATCGGGAAGGTATAGCACGAGAAAGTATCTCTTTAATGCAATCGGTGAAACGGCGAGCGAACCTCAGCGAACCTGCCTATTTATTGGTGAGTACTCCCGAGCAGAGTTATAGCTGTTTACCCACCAATGCAAAGGTGATTTTCAAACATTCAGACTCAGTGCGCCCCTCTGTTTTATTGGATACCTTGTCAGGAATGTTAGCTCCTGACTCTCTTTCTTTTGGGGGCACTCAGCCCACAGGTGATGCTAATAACCTTGATGAAACTGACCATGAACACTTAAATGGCCGTGTTCTTTTGGTCGAAGATAACTTGGTCAACCAACAAGTTGCTTCAGGCTTATTGCGTTCTATCGGTTATGAATTTGTGATTGCGAACAATGGTAGAGAAGCCGTTGAAAAGTGGAGGAATGATCGCTTTGATATCATTTTAATGGATATCGAAATGCCTATTTTAGACGGGATTTCTGCTACAGCTGAAATTCGCGAAGCTGAAATAGCCGGGCAGCAGGCTTACACGCCAATTGTTGCTGTTACCGCAAACGCAATGGACGGTGATAGAGAACTGTACTTAAGCAATGGAATGGATGATTACTTAAGCAAGCCATTTAGCCGAGCGGGTATACATAAGACGCTGACTCGCTGGTTGAGTGATGGAAGTTCTGCATTCAGTGATCTTGAGCAAGAAAGTGATCAATACAGCAGCGAGCCAACACAAATTATTGACTATGCTCATTTAGAGCACTTAAAGCAGCTTTATGATGAAGATGGGCAGCCATTGATTCGGGGTTTGATAGATATTTATATTAAAAATGCGGATGAGATTTTGGCCAATCTCAAGCAGGCTGCAAAGCAGCAAGACTTTGAAGAAATACGCCGTTTGGCTCACAGCTTGAAATCGAGTAGCGGCAATTTAGGTTTAAGTGAAGTAACGCAATTATCGCGATCTATCGAATTAAGGTGCCAACGAGGAAATGTCGATGCAGCTGACGATGAGATCGTATTGCTTGCTAACGCGTGTCGGCAGGCTAACGAAGAGCTTGTGGGGTTAGTCAGCCTGCCAGAGTGGATGTAAGGAGCTTTAATTGGAAGTCTATAAAAAAGCGCAAACAGTGCTATTGGCAGATGATGACCCTACTTTGCGTATGGTAGCTGCGGCTCATCTTCGCAAAGAAGGTTATGAGGTAGTTACAGCCGAAAACGGCCATCGCCTATTAGAGCTTCTTGTTGAGTACGAGGCTGATCTCATTGTATTAGACGTTGATATGCCTACCATGAATGGCTTTGAGGCATGTAAGCGTATTCGTGAATTCGAGTCTTGTAAAAACTTACCTATTTTGATGATGACGGGACTTGAAGGCAATAGCTCTATAGAAGAGGCATATAGAGTAGGGGCAACGGATTTTATTGCCAAGCCTGTGAACTGGACATTACTCAAACAGCGTTTGAAGTTTATGCTGCGCGCAACCACTGCTATTAAAGAGCTGTCTGATAGTGAGGCTCGATTGGCCAAGGCGCAAGACATTGCTAAGTTGGGGTATTGGCACTGGGATTTAAAGCGGAAGGTGCTAACGCTGTCGCAACAGCTGCAAGAAATAATTAAATCCCCGAGTACCCAGATTGATTCAGTCGATCGTATTTTGGATGCCGTCGTTTCTAAAGATCGAGAGCACTTGCGTCAAGTTATCTCTTTAGCCCAGACGTTACCCACCAGTTTTCCTACCGACTTTTTCATGCACATATTGGTCTGTCAGCAAGGAAAGCGCACTATGCACGTGCAATCGAGCTTGGAGTGTGACCTGCAAGGGGAGGCGATTGCTATTCATGGAACTGTGCAAGATGTGACCGAGCGCGTTAACGCAGAAGAGCGAATTAGTTTTTTATCCCACTTTGATCGGAAAACGCATCTTCAAAACAGAGAATCGTTTGCACGCTCTTTAGACGGCATGATCCGCTTATATCAAGGTTTAGGGGGCGTGGTAACACTGGTGTTGCTGGATATTAACCGGTTTGGGCGAATAAACGATATCTTTGGTCATACCGCCGGTGATCATGTCTTAATTGAAGTTGCTAGTCGTTTAAAACACTGCTTGGGAACGTTCTCGAAAAGCGATAAATATGTCGGTACGGAAATTTGCCGCTGGGGCAGTGATATTTATGGTGTGGCTGTTCATGCTAAGCGTTCATCAGATCAGTCAGGCGAAATACCCGTAGCCTTGTTAGCGACCCTCGTAGAACCAATATCGGCTAATGGTCATGAAGTGTCGCTAACGGGATGTATTGGCTATGCCCATGTATCTGATCGGGTTGCAGATACAGATACTCTTGTCCGGAATGCTGAAACGGCGTTACGCCACGCTAAGCGTCAAGGACGAAACTCGGCACATTGCTATCATTCGGGAATGAGCCAGGCGTCAGAACGTCGGGTTTTACTAGAAGGAGACCTTCAAAAGGCGTTGGAAGAAAATCAGCTGTATTTACACTATCAGCCGAGAATCCATGCGGCTAAAAACATTATTGTAGGGGCTGAGGCTTTACTGCGTTGGCAGCATCCGACGCTAGGGCTCGTTTCTCCGGTTGAGTTTATTCCTTTACTCGAAGAAATGGGGTTGATTCATAATATTGGTGCTTGGGTATTTAGGGAGGCGTGTAAACAGTTAAAAATATGGCAAGACATGGGGCATCACGAATTTGTTATGTCTGTCAATTTGAGTGCTGTACAGTTTCGCGATGTTCGTCTAGCGCAAGAAGTGCGGGACGTTATACAAAATGCAGGTATCCACCCAAGCACATTAGAAGTTGAACTAACAGAAACCTCCATCATGGAAGACGTCTCCCAAACGCAAGCCACGCTCATGGTTTTAAAAGAGATGGGGTTACGTATCGCTGTTGATGATTTTGGAACAGGCTACTCATCGTTAAGTTACTTACGCAGCTTCCCACTTGATACGCTGAAAGTTGATCGCGCCTTTATTCGAGATTTAACCACGAATGATGAAGATAAATCATTAGCGACAGCCATTATAGCAATGGCACAGTCGCTAAATTTAAGAGTAGTGGCCGAGGGAATTGAGCTGCAAGAGCAAGCGTCTTTTTTGTTGGAAAAGTCGTGTGATGAGTTTCAAGGCTTTCTTTTTTCTAAGCCAATTAGCGCTGAGGCATTTACCGAATTACTGACCAGCTGGCCTAACAAGCCAAATCATACTGCACTGCCTAGTCGCGCCTAATGTAGTTTGGTGGTGTAATGTTTGATATATTAGATTTATCTTAATTATCCATTGGGCAAAGTTATGCGTCTGGTCCTAAAGCTCATAGCTCCGGCTATTTTTTACTTGGGTTACTTTCTCTTTAGATCTCCTTTTGCTCGTCGTTCTAAAGCTGTTCATAACTTTACCATGAAGGTTTTTCGTGTAGCGGCTGATAATGGAAGTACTCGGGCTCTCTCCCTATACGGACACCTGTTGTTTTATAAAGGGGATGGTCAGCAAAACCGAATACAAGGTGGGATATATTTAGAGCGTGCAGCCGCTGCAGGAGACAGTAAGGCTCAGTATCAAATGGGACGGGTTTATGAATCTGGGTTTGAGAATTATTTCATGCCTTCACCCACTAAGGCCTTGGCTTTTTATAGGCTAGCTGCAGAGCAAGGCCATGGTTTAGCTATATCAAGGCTGGCTGCGATCTATCAGCACGGAGAGTTATCGCAGCCAGTAGATACTGCCCAATACCTTTACTGGCAAGGGCAGAAAGCATAATCTTTGCGTGAGCTTGTCTATTGCTTCTTTTCCGTACGCAATCGAATACGCATATTGAGCGTAGTTTCGGCATTGCCGGGTACGGTTACTCGCCATACAGCATTCCCGCCGGTTTTTTCAGTTGGGTCTATGGTGCTGCTCACTATGGACCAAGGTTGGTAAAAGTCGGTACTGATTTCGAAAACGCGGCTTTCTTTCGCATTGTTGCGTAGTAAAAGCTCATGCGCGACTACGGTTCCATCGAAGGCTTCTTGAATGTCGGTTTGTTTGCGCACAATTGATTGGTCAAAGGCTTGTCCCATCGGTAGTTCGACTCGATCGCCAATAGCCGTTTGTTGTAAGTGAGCGGCACCTACGTATTGGAGCTGTCCGTCATTATCCGGTATGAAAAAACGCGCATTTCCCGCTGGCAATGGTTTGCCGATTCCGTGATGTTGGTTGTTGTAAAACCGAATAACTGAGTTGGGCTTGAGTGTTGTTGTTTGTTGCTCTGGGTTGGCTCCAATTCTAAAGCGATAAGTTAAAACGGGCTCTACGCTAACATCCTCTTGGGATATAAAAGGAACTTGCGTACGTTGTTGATCCAGTAGGTTTACAGGTGACTCTAATGTGTAGAGTTGGTAATCGCTTAACGATTGCTGTTCAGATACGGCTGAAGCCATCGGTGCGTCCATGGTTGCTCGCATCATGGCCTCTTTGGCATACATGCGCCCATTGCCCTGTACTTGATTTACGTTACCCGCAAGTAATTTGATACGCGCGTTTTTAAAATCGGTACCTGTCATATTTTGTAACGATGCCATCCCTTGTAATTGCATGGCGTCTCTGGCGGTGTTAAGTGTCATCACATAATCCATTTGCCAGCTCAGGCCCGCCGTTAAGTAGCTAATGTCGGCTTCGCCAGCTTTAGGTGCACCTGCAGTAGTGAATTGAAGACTGGGTTTGAGCACAAGGTTATCAGGCATATCAGGGAATATAATGCGCCATTCATCTCCCCGTGTAATAGTCTCAATGCGCCCGTTATGTTCTATCATTAAGGTATTACCTTGCGCGCTTAATAAACGAACGGTTTGCTGTAACTCTTGTCCGTCTGCGCCGCGCCTGGCTAAAATAATATTATTACCAATAGCGTTATCTAATAAAGTGGTTAAATTCAGTACGGCTTGGTTGAGCGTTTGCTCTTTGATGCGGCCCACCTTGTTTAAACGTAGTGTCTCTGTTTGCATTTGCTGGCTGATGTCTTCGAGGTAGACCGGCTGATTAGCGGGTAAAGCAGGGCGGGAGCGAGTCTCTTGAACCAGCCCTAGGTTGTCGGTGTATAAAGTGACATCGAGTTGCGTTTGTTGGTCAGCGCGCAGGTGAGTAGCTGCTTGTGTAAATACCGGTAAGCACGACAGAAACAGTGCTCCGCTAAATGAGGTGAAACGCATAAAAGTCATCCTTTCTTAACAGTGTAAAGGCGCCGTGGCCTAATCAATCCTAATGTAAACCTACAAATCTAGTGCGACACGAAACCCCCATGCATTGCGTGACGTGTCTGCTGGATGGCGGTAACGGCTAGCAGATCGAACAACGCGGTCAATATCAAACCATGAGCCACCGCGCATACTCCGGTAGGCGCAGCGAGGTTCACTGTAGGCTGAACCATCTTTTGGGTAGTTTTGATAATTTTCTAGGTAGCAATCTTGCACCCATTCATCTACGTTGCCATTCATGTCCAGTAACCCCCATGGATTTGCTGGTAAAGAGCCAACGGGTGCAGGTTGTTGGGCATCCCATTGCGTCCCACATCCATCACAGACTGCGCGATTGGGGTAAAGTTCATCGCCCCACCAATAGGCTGTATTAGTTCCCGCGCGGGCTGCGTACTCCCATTCTGCTTCGCTGGGGAGCCGATAATTTTGCCCTGTTTCCTTAGAAAGCCAGGCTGCATAGGCTGTTGCGTCAAGCCATGAGACATTAACCACCGGCTGATTGTCGCGGCCCCAGCCATTATCATCCGGCATAGTACGGTTGGTGGCTGTGGCGAAACGGTCATACTCAGCAAAGGTGACTTCGTGTCTAGCTAGAGCGAAAGGTTTGTCTATAACCACTTCAATGACGGGGCGTTCATTGTCATCACCCAGACCATGTTGGTCTCCCATAAAGAACCGTCCGGCCGGTAAGCTAACCATTTCTGGCCCGTAAACGCCTGTGCTTAATTGGTCTTGGAAGTGCGCAAAGTTGGCATCAGCTTCTGCAGCATCACGGGCTTTAGGGGGCTGGGCAGTATCAAGCGCTGTAGGCTTCTCCTGAAGTTGGTTTAACTGCTGTTGTAAGTTTTCGTTAACTAATGCATTGGCTTGTGCACTTTCTTTCAAAGCAAACGCTTGCTCCTTCCACGCATTGATTTGCTGATTAAGTTGTTGCTGTTGCAGAAAAAACCAAAGGCTTAACGATAATCCAAGGAGAAGACCCGCTGTAAACAAACCGGCTCCTTTTATCCAGTGAAAGCGAAAACTAGGCAAGACGCTTCTGGACTTTTTGGGCGTATTATCATTGGTTTGTTTAGAGGTCGCTTTTGTATTAACCAAGGGTGGTTCGTTTGGTTCGGGATCATCACTGGCTGCTTCCGGCTGTTCCGGTTTGTCAGCTTCGGCAAAAATAGCGGAAATCAATTCTGCGGATGACTCAGGGCGTTGTACGCTATCGTTGTCTAACCCTGTTAGTAGGGCGTCCCATTGAGGGGGCTCAAGGCCTTGCGGTGCCTTCCAAGAAGCGGAAAGTCGTGAATCAGGCCCTTGTGCTTGGGTAAATGGGCTTTTTCCGCTCAAGACCGTATACGCAATCGTCGCTACAGCATAGGTGTCACTGTTGATTGGTAATAGATTAGGGTGGAAGTTTTCTTCAGACTGGTAGGCGATGTAGTCGCCAGTTAACGCGGAATTAGACGCCTCAAGCAGCACTTTGTTGGAAAGCGGCCATACCTTAACTCCGCCTTGGCGATTGATAAAAATTTGATCGGGCGCTAATGACCCATACGGTAGACGAGTTTTTTCGTGATAATGATCGATGCTAGCAGCGACTTGCATCAATAATCCGCGTTGTTGACTGGGTTTAAGTTTTTTGATGTGTTTCTTTTCGATCATCCCTTGAAGGGTAAGCCCATCAACAGGCTCGGTGGCTAACAGTAGCAGCCCGGCACGGTGTACAAAAAAGCCAAGGGTTTTTAGTAAATGAGGATGGGTTAACTTACGTGCAATAATGACTTGTTTTTTTAAGGCTTCTTGAAAGCCTTTGTCGGCCATTAATTCTGGGCTAATTACCACCACCGCAACGGGAGCATTAGCATGAGAAAGGTCTGTGGCAGACCAAAGCTGTCCTAATAAGTGCTTCCCTAGCAGGGTGTCTAGCTTAAAACGGCGATGCTCAGGGCCTAAAATTTGATCTTTGCTAAGTGATTGATACAGCGTGTTTGGTTGTGATGGCATTACCCGAACCTATCCATTGAAACTAGTCATATACAATATCACTAATAATAGACAAGATCGGGCAATACTCTACTTGAGATCTTTACCCACTCTTTAATAAATACAGCGAGTTAGTCTGTTTGTAGTGGTGCGAAGCTTTTTACAAGCTCATCCACTGCTTTCATTTGGGCTAGGTATGGCTCAAGTTTGTCGAGTGGCAGTGCACATGGACCGTCGCATTTTGCTTCGGCAGGGTTTGGGTGGGCCTCTAAGAATAACCCTGCTATCCCTTGCGAAATACCTGCACGGGCCAATTGGGCGGCCATGGCTCGGCGACCACCCGCTGAATCTGAACGTCCACCGGGTAATTGAAGTGCGTGTGTAGCATCAAAGACAATAGGGTAGCCAAACTCTTTCATTACGCTAAAGCCAAGCATATCTACCACTAGATTATTGTAGCCAAAGCTTGTACCGCGTTCGCAGAGGATTAGATTGCTGTTACCGGCTTCTTCGCACTTATGGAGGATATGCTTCATCTCGTGGGGAGCTAAGAATTGAGCCTTTTTAATATTAATAACCGCTTTTGTTTTCGCCATAGCGTCAACAAGGTCTGTTTGGCGCGACAAAAAAGCAGGAAGTTGGATGATATCGCATATTTCAGCAGCTGGCGCCGCTTGGAAGGGCTCATGGACGTCGGTAATTAAAGGCACGTTAAACGTATTTTTGATTTCTTCCAGTATTCGCAAGCCTTCGTCTAAGCCTGGTCCACGATAAGACGTTAGAGATGAGCGATTAGCTTTGTCGAAAGAGGCTTTAAAAACGTAAGGAATATTCAGTTTAGTGGTGACTTCTACGTAAGTTTCAGCAATTTTCATAGCTAAATCACGCGACTCTAAAACGTTCATGCCACCTAGCAGCACCATGGGTTTGTCGTTAGAGACTTCTAACGCGCCTACCTGAATTGTTTTCTGTTCCATCATTTAAATCTCTGTCGGTTACGCTTAACGAAAGCTAATGATCAACGAGTAAGCAGGATTACTTGCTCGTTGATTAAAGCGCAAAGTATACGCGAATCAGATGAGATGTGGAGTACGAAACCGCTGCGAGAAGACCGGTTAATACCAGAGGTACAATAAACCGTAAATCTCCGCTGTAATGGCCACGAGGCAGCCGAGTGAGTAAAGGCCGTAACGGCGCGCTAAGGTTTCTTCGTTTAGGGTAGATATCAAATAAGGTTGAGCTGGGTTGTTTGGGGCGATCATGACGTGCATTGAAGGGCTGTTTATTTGAGAGCGCCGACGCTCATTGGCTTCTACCGCTGCTGCTTTTTGAACGGCATCCCATTCCGTCATGTCGATTTTATTATCGCCGTTTTCATCAAAGCGCTCGAGCAAAGCGGTATAATTCGCTTTCCACTCGGTGATGACTTCTTTTGTCAGATCTTTTACGGATTCTACATGCCGACCACCACCTACGCTGCGAAACTGCCCGAGTAAATAGACTTTTTCGTGTCGCATTAACAAGCTTTCAGTGTAACGGTAACGCGGCCCAGATAATTCTTTAGTCAGCAGGCTTCGGCTTGTCGTATTGGTGTGGTGGTAGGTTTCGTCTCTGGGGTTTAAGGTGTTGCCGTGCCAGGTGCGGGTATAGTCTGGTTTTACTCTTGCCCCGTTCGGATCAACCAAGCATGTCCCACTGGAATCAGAAACTTGGAACCACTGCTGCGATTCGCCAGAGTTTACCGGTCCCGTTTTCTTTTCGTGTAGATCTTCTACTTTAAAACGGTACCAGACACATTCCATATTGGAGAGCGGTGCTCGTAAAATGTCTCCTTCACCGTCTTGGATGTGGCCGATTACTTCGACATACCCTTGATGGGCTGAGCGTATTAGGGAGGTTGGTGTTCCGGTAATTAAACGATAGTGGTTTAAAAAACGAAAGCCTATCCACGTTGTGGCAACTAAGCTAAATAATAATAGGAGCGTTAGCCAGATCATTTTATGAGCGTTTGAATAGCTGGTGGATATTTACATCCGCGGTTTCCAAGTCACTAAATACCAGCAACTCTTTATGCTTGAAGCTAAAAGCCTTGGAAATGATAATATCCGGAAACTGGTCTACACGAATGTTATAAATGTTGACGCATGCATTATAGAACTCACGGCGGTCGGCAATGCTGCTTTCTAGGCCCGTGATGCGACTTTCAAGGTGCTGGAAGGACTCGTTGGCTTTTAGATCAGGATAGTTTTCTACTACAGCAAATAACTCATCTAAACCTCCTCGTAAGGCTGTTTCCGCTGCCCCCAAGGCCACCATATTTTCTGCGTTCGCTGCATCACTCACGCGGGCGCGAGCACGTGTTATTTTGAGTAAAGTTTCTTGTTCATAGCGCATGTGTTCGCGACATATGTCGACTAATTTAGGTATTTCATCATGTCGCTGCTTCATTAACACATCGATGTTTGACCAAGCTTGGGCCACGTTATGGCGTAAATGAATGAGGTGATTATAGATAGAAATGGCATAAAGTAAGACTAGAATGGAAATAGCTAACGTAACCCAAGTGCTAATCGTCATCTAATTGGTTCCTTGGCGGTGTGATTTGTTAGAGCTTTTACGTCTAAATACCCATCAGTTCAACAATAATGGTTTTTATAACAAAGGCAGCCAAACCTAAGCCTAGCGCTAAAAACAAAATAATAGTTCCGAATTTTCCGGCATTGGATCGTTTAGCTAAGTCGTAAATAATAAAAAAAACAAAAGCGGCAAAAACAAAAATGCCGATATTGAGCATCAAACCTTCCCAGTCAGCTAAGCGCATGTAAACTCTCGTATTTTATTTAATTGCTTTTGTGAAAAACGGTGAGCTAACGCTACCGAAATGCTGAAAGATTATAGGTGATTCGCTGTGGTATTTCATTGCCTAGTAGAAGGTTGTCTTGAAAAGGTCTAGTGTAGTCGAGTGTGGATAGATACGAATTAATTGTGAAATAGAAGTTTTAGATCTATACATTCTATAGAGGTGGGAAAAACAGGGTTTTTTAATAACTTGTTGTTTTTTAATGTTATTTTGTAGTAGCTATGTATTTCCTCTCATATTTCCTCTGCTTTATAGTGCAAAAAAGTATCTTTGATAGGTAAATTTTGGATTTGTTTCTATTTGGTTTGAGGAGTGTAATGGGCTTGCTCTCACTTCTGAAGTGTTTATAAGAGCGCTTCGTAGGAGTTACAAAAAATATAAAAATCCACTGGCTTAGTTGTCAGTAATGGAGAGACTACTAATGAAAAACTATATGATTCCTACCCTTATGGCCTCGGCTATCGCTATGGCTTCTGCATCTTCTTTTGCTGCCACTACAGTAACAATTGGTACTGTAAATAACGGTGACATGATTCGTATGCAAGAGTTATCGCCTGCGTTTGAAGCTAAATATCCAGATATCAAGCTGGAGTGGGTAGTACTCGAAGAAAACGTCTTGCGTCAACGCCTCACAACGGACATTGCCACAGGTGGTGGTCAGTTTGATGTGATGACAATTGGTATGTATGAAGCGCCAATCTGGGGAGCCAAAGGTTGGTTGGAGCCTGTTGGAGAGCTACCTGCTGAATACGATGTAGATGATATTTTCACGTCTGTAAAAGACGGATTAACCGCTGATGGAAAGTTGTTTGCATTGCCTTTCTATGCTGAAAGTTCAATGACGTACTATCGTACAGATTTGTTTGAAAAAGCCGGTTTGGAAATGCCTGAACGTCCTAGCTGGGATCAAATGATGACCTTCGCTAAAACGTTGCACAAACCAGATCAAGAACAATACGGTATCTGTCTGCGCGGTAAAGCGGGTTGGGGCGAGAACATGGCCCTTATCTCAACAATGTCTAATGCGTTTGGTGCTCGCTGGTTTAATGAAGAATGGAAACCAGAATTTGACGGTGCTGATTGGAAAAATACATTGAGCTTCTATGTGGATCTGCTAGGCAATTATGGCCCTCCAGGAGCATCTTCTAATGGCTTTAACGAAAACTTAGCGTTATTTAACTCTGGCAAGTGTGCTATGTGGATTGATGCCACCGTAGCGGGATCATTTGTAACAGATAAAGCGCAAAGTAATATTGCAGATAATGTAGGTTTTGCGTTGGCGCCTAAGCAAGTTACAGAGCGCGGTGCGGGGTGGTTGTGGTCATGGGCTTTGGCTGCGCCAGTAAGCTCAGATGCAAAAGAGGCTGCAAAGTCATTTATGACATGGGCTACATCTAAAGAGTATAGCGACTTAGTTGCCGAAAAATATGGCATCGCTAGTATCCCGCCGGGCACGCGTCATTCAACCTATGAAAATAAAGATTACATGGAAGCCGCTAGTTTTGCTGCCATGACTTTAGAATCAATGAACAAGGCGGACGCGGTTAACTCAACGCTCAAGCCTAAGCCGTACATTGGTGTTCAATTTGCTGCAATCCCTGAATTCCAGGCGATAGGTACGCAAGTTGGCAAAGTGTTTGCTGGTGCATTAGCAGGGCAAATGTCAGTTGATGACGCGTTGAAAAGCGCTCAATCGACCACTGATCGTCAAATGAAGCGTGCTGGCTATTACAAGTAATAGTCAATAAGCACAAAGCGTTTTGCAGTGAGGTTGGGTAGATCGCTTACCTGACTTCACTGACACAATAAGAATCTTAAGAGCACATGCTATGAGTATTTCAAACCTGCAAGTCGATAAAGCGACAGGTGCAGAAGGGTCTGCTTCGTCTGTAAAAAGCCAAAATCGTCAAAAAAGCCGGATCAGCTTAGCGATGGTATCGCCTTCGGTACTGGTCTTGCTGGTATGGATGATTGTTCCATTGGCCATGACGATTTACTTCTCGCTAATCCGTTATAACTTACTCTACCCAGGCGATGAGCCATTCGTTGGGTTAGAAAACTACTACTACTTTTTGACTGACGAAGGCTTTGCAGCAGGGGCATTCAATACCTTGTATCTGGTTTTGTCAGTGCTAGCGATTAGTGTGATATTTGGCGTACTCATTGCTGTGCTAGTAGATCATGATTTTTGGGGACGCGGCATTGTTCGAGTCCTGTTGATATCACCTTTCTTTATCATGCCTACCGTGACTGCGTTGGTATGGAAGAACCTACTGCTACACCCGGTTTCTGGGGTGTTTGCTGCCGTCTGGCGGTTCTTTGGAGCCCAGCCCGTTGACTGGTTCGCAGAGTACCCCATGGGTGCCATCATAATGATTGTGTCGTGGCAATGGGTTCCATTTGCCGTCTTGTTATTGATGACCGCTATGCAGTCACTGGATCAAGAACAAAAGGATGCAGCACGCTTGGATGGTGCCGGACCGCTGGCTATTTTCTGGCATATCACCTTGCCGCATTTAATGCGTCCAATTGCTGTTGTTGTGATGATTGAAACGATCTTCCTGCTATCAGTCTTTGCCGAGATCTTCACTACAACAGGCGGTGGCCCTGGTTATGCAACGACAAACTTGGCTTTCTTAATTTACACCCAAGCCTTGCTGCAATTTGATGTGGGTATGGCGTCTGCCGGTGGTCTAGTAGCTGTCATTATTGCCAATATTGCCGCGTTTATTTTGATTCGCATCATTGGCAAAAACTTAACTGATAAGCAATAAGGCGGGGAGACTAAACATGTTAACACTTAAACAAGCCCGTCAATTACGTACGGTTCTATTAGGCACATTAGGTTGGTTGGTTGCGCTGATCATTTTCTTCCCTATTTTTTGGATGATTTTGACGAGCTTCAAAACGGAGATTGAGGCCTTCTCCTCTCCACCACAGCTGTTCTTTATGCCGACGTTAGAAAACTATATTGAGATCAATAGCCGCAGTAGTTATTTAACTTATGCGTGGAACTCAGTGGTTGTCTCTTTTGGTTCCACTTTTATTGGAATGCTGCTCGCAGTTCCAGCGGCGTATTCCATGGCCTTTTTTGAGACAAAACGGACAAAGTCGACGTTATTGTGGATGTTATCAACAAAAATGTTGCCGCCAGTGGGCGTGCTAGTGCCAATTTATTTGTTGTTCAAAGACTTTGGCTTATTAGATACGCGTACCGGCCTCATTATTATTTACACACTGATTAACTTACCGATCATGGTGTGGATGATTTATACCTACTTCAAAGAAATTCCAAAAGATATTTTAGAAGCAGCGCGCTTAGATGGTGCAACACCCATACAGGAAATTGTCCGTGTCTTGCTTCCTATATCAAAAGGTGGATTAGCGTCTACAGTTCTGCTGGCCCTTATCTTGAGTTGGAATGAAGCGTTTTGGTCTCTTAACCTAACAGCGTCTACAGCCGCCCCATTAACCGCCTTAGTTGCCTCGTACTCAAGTCCAGAGGGGCTATTTTGGGCTAAGTTATCAGCGGTCTCTACGCTCGCTTGTGCGCCTATCCTGATCTTTGGATGGCTGAGCCAGAAACAGTTGGTACGTGGCTTGTCATTTGGTGCGGTTAAATAAACGTTATATGTAAGTGCGGCGAAATTAAACGCCAGCTTTAGCTGAATATTGATGAGGTGGTTGATTGACCGCCTCAGTAAGGAACGAGGTTTCTCATGTCTGATCTTAAAATAACAAATCTAAAAAAGAGCTTTGATAATGTCGATATTATTAAAGGCATTGATCTAGAAATAAACGACCATGAGTTTGTTGTTTTTGTAGGCCCATCTGGCTGCGGTAAATCGACATTATTGCGTCTCATTGCGGGGCTGGAAGAGGTAACCAGCGGTAAGATTGAGCTCGATGATGTAGAAATCACTGATACAGCACCGGCTAAGCGTGATTTAGCCATGGTATTCCAGACGTATGCCCTATATCCACACATGACAGTCCGTAAAAACATGTCGTTTGCATTGGATTTGGCTGGTATTGATAAGGCCGAAGTGGACGCTAAAGTATCCGATGCAGCCAAAATTTTAGAGCTCGATCACTTGTTAGATCGTAAGCCGAAAGCTTTGTCTGGCGGTCAGCGTCAACGTGTAGCGATTGGTCGAGCCATTGTACGCCACCCTAAAATCTTCCTCTTTGACGAGCCATTATCGAACTTAGATGCGGCTTTACGTGTGCAAATGCGTTTAGAACTTGCGCGTCTGCATCAAGATTTAAATGCCACCATGATTTATGTAACGCACGATCAAGTCGAAGCGATGACGCTGGCAGATAAAGTGGTTGTTCTTAACGGTGGCCATATCGAACAAGTCGGTAGTCCTCTTGAACTTTATCACCACCCCGTTAATAAGTTTGTGGCGGGCTTCATAGGTACCCCCAAAATGGGGTTCTTAGAGGGTGTAGTGGTATCAGTGAATGAGGCCGGTGTCGAAATCACAGTGAGCGGTGGTAGTCAGTTCTTAGTCCCAGTTGATGGTGGCACGTTGCAAGCGGGTGAGGTTATTACGTTGGGTGTTCGTCCTGAGCACATCACGGTAACCGAGCCCGAAGAAAGCGCTTATCAAGGCCGATTAACGGTATCTGAGCACCTAGGAGCAGATACGTACTGTTATGTAGAAACTGACAGTGGCGAACCTTTGACTGTACGAGCACCGGGCGATTTCGAAGGCCGATACGGAAAAATGGTAGGTCTTAGTTTTGATTTGCAGCATAGCCACCTATTTGATGCTCAAGGTAAAGCACTGCCGCGCCTTGCAAAGGCTTAAAGAAACAGCGGATTAGCCATACGGCTAATCCAGTTTGACCCGTGATCTATGTTCGAAGCCATTTGCGGTGTTCAAACCCCCAAATGAGCACGAGGTGCGTAAAAAATGAAAATAACACAAGCGGCATTAGCTCAATTGCCTAACTCTATTATTAAGCCTGCGTATGACCGTGCTGCCACTTCAGCGGGTATCGTGCACTTTGGTGTGGGCGGTTTTCATCGCGCTCACCAGGCCATTTATACAGAAATGTTACTTAACCTGGGTAAGGCGCAAACATGGCGTATTTGTGGTGCTGGTGTTCGAGAAGCTGATCGCAGTATGCGCGATGCTTTGGCTGCTCAGGACTACTTATATACGCTGTACGAGTTGGGTGACGGTGAGAATACAGACATCCAAACAGTAGGTGTCATTAACAACTTCTTAGTTGTGCAAGATGATCGAGAAGAACTATTGGCAACACTGTCGTCTCCAAGCACACGTATTGTTTCGCTAACAGTAACGGAGGGTGGCTATTTTACTGATGATAGTACAGGCCAGTTTAAAGCATCGCATCCCGATGTGTTGCATGACCTCCAGCATCCCGCTACGCCTAATACCGTATTTGGTTTGATGACTGAGGCGTTGGCACGTCGTCGTGATGCTGGTGTCGCGCCGTTTACCGTTATGTCATGTGATAACTTGCCGCACAATGGTGATGTTGTGCGCAAAGCGTTGTTAAGCTTTTCGGCGTTACGAGACAGTGATTTACATGACTGGATTGCTGAGAATGTAACATTCCCGAACGCGATGGTAGATCGTATTACACCGATGACAAGTGATGCTCATAAGCAGCAGTTGCTTGATGAGACCGGTATTGAAGATGCATGGCCTGTTGTAGCCGAGCCTTTTTTGCAATGGGTTGTGGAAGATAAGTTCTGCAATGGCCGCCCTGAGTGGGAAACGGTTGGTGTTCAATTTACATCTGACGTAACGCCATACGAAGAGATGAAAATAGGGCTTCTTAATGGCAGTCATTTGGCTATGACCTATTTGGGTGCTCTATTGGGTTATGAGTTTGCTCATGAAACCATGGAAGATGAACTGCTTTGTGCTTATGTTCGTCAGTATATGGATCTTGATGTCACGCCTTTACTGGCGGATGTGCCGGGTATTGACCTCACCGAATACAAAGACACATTAATTAAACGTTTTTCTAACCGTGCCATTTGTGACCAGTTAGCGCGTATTTGCTCTGATGGAGCGGCAAAATTACCCAAATTTGTACTGACTACTCTACGTGGACAGATTCAAGCTGGGGCGCCATTAGATCGTACCGCATTAATAGTGGCTGCGTGGGCTCATTACTTGAATGGGGTTGATGAGAAGGGAAACCATTATCCTATCGTAGACCCGCAGTCAGAAGTATTGAAGCTGGCCGTTGCGGATAAGAGCGCCTTAGTTGAAAACATACTCGCTTTGGAAGATGTCTTTGGTTCTGACATCCCTAAAAGTACAGCATTTGTTGAAGCGTTCACGTGCCAACTGGAACGCTTGCAGAGTCAGGGTGTGCATGCAACGCTAAAACAGGTACTCAACCTGTAAAAACGTGGAGCGTTTAATGAGCCATACCTCTGATTCGATGTTAGCTGCAATTTTTGATATGGACGGTCTTTTAATTGATTCCGAGCCGGTGTGGATGTCGGCTGAGGCTCAAATTATGAAAGACCTCTATGGTATTGATCTCGTAAAGGCCGATCTAATGCCATTTCAAGGTCGCAGCACGCTCGCTTTTTGTGAGGGTATGGCAAAACGTTTTACTGATGCAGGCATTGTAATAGAGGATCTGCTGTCCGGTTTGTTAGACCGTATGGGCCAAATGATTACGACAGCGGCTCTGCTGCCTGGGGCCGAAGCCATTTTACATTGGTTTAATGATCAAAAAATTCCATTGGCAATAGCCTCTTCTTCGCCTCTGCATTTTATCGAGGCGGTAGTGTCTCGGCACCATTTACCTGTGCACATGTTCACTTCAGGGACTGAGGTGAACGCATCTAAACCGCACCCCGCGGTATTTGAGTTATGTGCTCAACGTTTATCAATGCCTGTTGAGCGTTGCATGGTCTGGGAAGACTCTGTCAACGGTGTGATTGCTGGTAAAGCAGCCAGTATGGCCGTCGTTGCCGTACCTGAAAAAAACCACCCCACGCCAGAAAAGTTCGCGATTGCGGATGCTCGCTGTAACTCATTGCTGGAATCACTAGAAATACTGAAAGTTGATGGTTTTATTTGGCCGATTAGTCGTCGTTAAGGGTGACCCGCGCGCGTTTGCAGGTAAGATAGGCAGGTAGGGAAACCTCATCGAATTTAATTAGTTTTGGAGTGCGCATGAATTTACTAGAACAGCTTAAATCACTAAGTACTGTTGTTGCTGATACTGGAGATCTAGAAGCGATTCAACGATTTAAGCCTGAAGACGCAACGACAAACCCTTCGTTAATCTTAAAAGCGGCAGAGTCTGGTAGCTACGATGGCTTACTGAATGACATTGTTACTGAAGTGAACGCTTTACATTTAACTAAAGATGCAGCCTTGGAAGAAACTAGCGACCGTCTAATTGTCGCTATGGGTGTGGCAATTCTTGAGCATGTACCTGGTCGAGTTTCAACAGAAGTGGATGCTCGTTTATCTTTTGACCAAACGGCTAGTCTAGCTAAGGCCCGCAAGTTGGTTGCTCTTTATGAGCAGGCAGGGGTTAGTCGGTCGCGTATTCTGATTAAGTTAGCGGCAACGTGGGAAGGTATTCGTGCGGCTGAAATTCTTGAAAAAGAAGGGATTCAGTGCAACTTGACGCTAATCTTTAGTTTTGCCCAAGCCCAAGCCTGCGCAGAAGCGGGGGTTTACCTTATCTCCCCATTTGTAGGCCGTATCTTAGATTGGTTCCGTAAGGAAAATCCTGACGCTAACTATGCACCATCAGAAGAACCAGGTGTGGAATCTGTCACACGTATTTTTAACTACTTTCGTCAGCAGGGCTACCCAACGGTTGTTATGGGAGCAAGCTTCCGTAATGCCGGTGAAATTATTGCGTTAGCTGGTTGTGATCGACTAACCATTAGCCCAGCACTGCTAGAAGAATTAGCGTCAACAGAAGGATCGCTAAACGCCTCTCTAGTGGCTACTGATGCATCACCTGTAGAGGTGGACGCTTTAACTGAACCGGCTTTCCGTCACGCGCTTAATGCAGATGCGATGGCAACAGAAAAGTTAGCTGAAGGTATTCGAGGTTTTGAAAAAGACCAAGGAAAACTAGAAGCCTTAATTTTAAACCGTTTGGGATAATGAAGTGGGTGTGACGCTCAAGAATAATCATAAGAGGGCGCTTTAATGTATGTTGGTGTTGATTGCGGTACGCAAGGTACTAAGGTCGTCATTCTAGATACTAAGCAGCAAAAGGTGCGCGGTGAAGGCTACGCTCCTCATGCTTTGGTCAGTGAATCAAATGGCTGTCGAGAGCAATCACCGCATTGGTGGACGGACGCCTTTGTCCTAGCGTATCACGCTGCCGTTGAACAAGCGGGTATTGATACACGCTGCATCCGTGGAATTGGAGTCTCGGGACAGCAGCATGGCTTGGTCGTTCTTGATCGTGAAGGGCAGGTTATTCGCCCGGCTAAATTGTGGTGTGATACCCAAACTGCTCCTG
Organism: Neptunomonas sp. CHC150; assembly: GCF_030397555.1. Lineage (NCBI taxonomy): Bacteria > Pseudomonadati > Pseudomonadota > Gammaproteobacteria > Oceanospirillales > Oceanospirillaceae > Neptunomonas > Neptunomonas sp. CHC150. The sequence continues at coordinate 52,062 of NZ_JAPNXU010000011.1, read as the reverse complement.
AAAATGCTGAGCTGCTCGCTATGTTGGGAGAAGAGTCAGGTTCCATTGAGCAATTAGGGCTGGTCTTAGCAACCGGTTATACCCTTTCAAAATTGCTCTGGCTAAAAAAGAACGAGCCAGAAAATTTTGCAAACATAGCTCATATTTTACTACCGCATGATTATATTAATTACTGGCTAACCGGACAGATGGCTACCGAATGCGGTGACGCATCGGGTACGGGTTACTTTGATGTACGCACCCGCCAATGGAATACGGACGTATTGTCTCTGATAAGCTCCGACGGACAATTGGCAGATGCGCTACCGCCTATCCTTTCAGGGCAGCAATCCATTGGGCGGGTGCGTAAAGAGCTTGCTCAAGCATTGGGGTTATCTGATAACGTTATTGTATCCAGTGGTGGGGGCGATAATATGATGGGGGCAATTGGCACCGCTAATATTGAAGATGGCATGGTTACCATGAGCCTTGGTACCTCGGGAACCATCTATGCGTACTCGTCGACGGCTCCCTCCCGCTTACATCCAGATGTCGCTTCTTTTTGTTCATCTAACAATGGTTGGTTACCTCTCATATGCACAATGAACTTAACCAGTGCTGCTAATAAAATGCGTGACACGTTAGGTCTGGACTTAGAAGCGTTCAATCAGTTAATTGCTGATACGCCAATCGGAGCAGAGGGGTTAACCATGTTGCCTTTTCTTAACGGGGAGCGAGTACCAGCCCTACCCGATGCTACGGGCAGTCTGCTCGGTTTAAACATGCAAAACATGACACCAGGCCACTTATGTCGGGCAGTAGTGGAAGGCACAACATTCACTTTACGTTACGGTTTAGACCGTTTAAGAGAATCGGGCGTGCGCAGTGAAACAATCTGCTTGATTGGTGGTGGCGCGAAAAGCCCAGTCTGGCGGCAGTTAGTTGCTGACGTGATGAATACCCGTGTTGTTTGCCCTGTCAGCAGCGAGGCGGCGGCATTAGGGGGAGCTATTCAAGCTGTGTGGTGTGATCTACATGAGCAAGGCCAAGACGTCTCTTTGGCCGAGTTGTGCTCTGATCTAGTCGTAATGAATGACGCGTTGATGGCAGAGCCACAACTGGATGCTGTACAGGCTTATGAACAGGCCTATCGAGCTTACTTATTAGCAGTGGCAGCGCATTATCCTGAAGCGGAGGTCAGTTATGGCACCGCGTAACGATACGCCTTTAGATACCTCTTTTAAGTTAGAGCTGGAGCTTTCAGATCCACATTATTCGGGTTCGGTTCGCTACCTGCAACATGGGGCTGACTCGCCTTTAATTCGTTGGCACTGTCATAAAGAATATGAGCTGCATTTGATTGTGGCAACGTCAGGTAAAATGTTTATAGGCGATTACATTGGCAATTTTAGTCCGATGCATTTAGTTCTGACAGGGCCTCACTTGCCGCATAATTGGATTAGCCGGTTAGATGAAGATGAACCCGCGCCTTTGAGGGATATGTTGCTGCAGTTCTCTGGAGACTTTATTCAACAATGTAAGGCAATCATGCCTGAAATGGGCATGATTGATGATTTGTTAAAAAAGGCCAGTGTGGGAGTCATGTTTGAGCAAAGTGTAGCTTTAGAAGTTGAACCCTTGTTTCGTCAGGCTTCTCAGACCAGTGGTTTTAGTAGATTGGTGCTCTTTTTTAACATTCTTGAGCGGCTATCGCGTGAAAAAGATTATCGCTTATTATCGTCAACATCGTTTGACCCTTTGCTGGACGAGTCAGCAATTGATCGGGTAAACGTTGCGGTAAATTACATCATGCAGCATTACCAAGCGGGGCTTACCTTAGAAGATGTAGCGAGCGAGGTAGGAATGAAGCCGACTTATTTTTCTAAGTTTTTCAAACGCAGTACCGGGATACGGTTTATTGAGTTTGTTAATAACTTAAGAATCAACCGCGCCTGCGAGCGTTTAGTAGGGACAACTGAGTCGATTACGGATATTTGTTTCCAAGTGGGATTCAACAACATCGCCAATTTTAATCGTCGTTTTGTTAGCCTAAAGGGAATGACACCATCTGATTATCGTAAGCAAGCCGCTATGCGCTATTATCGACCTGGTGGGCACATACCAGCACCTAAGAGTGATTAAAAGCTCTGGGGCTCAGTTAATAAAAAAGAAGGGATTGGTGGTAGCCATTTTTAGCCAATAAGCAAACGTAACGAGCTTGGCTTAGAAAAAATGGTGGTGGGAGATGGATTCGAACCATCGAAGCTTGCGCGTCAGATTTACAGTCTGATCCCTTTGGCCACTCGGGAACCCCACCAGAAGAGGGGGCGAATAATAGAGATAAAAGCAGGTTATGTAAATGCTTTTATGGGCTTTTTTCTCTTTTTTTTCACATGAAATTTAAGACCCTTATATTCTTGCGAGTTGAAAAAATTTCTTAATCTTTTTGTCATGCGGTCGCTATCCCCATGAGAGCTAGGGTTGGCTTGATATTGGCTGGATTTAGGCGTAAATCGGCATAGATTTTCACTAAAATCAAGAGTTGAAATAAAGGCATTTTTCTCTATATTTAGTGCCTGTTTTTTCTGGTTGTACAATATCTAGTGTTTATGACGTAGTTAAGACACTAGTGTTACTTCGGCTTAATATTTCATTAATACCAGCCGCGATCTTTATTAAAAATCAAGAAAAAATTTCACTTTCATCCGTATTTATCTTTTGTGGGGAATAGCTTCGGTATGCAGCAGAATTTGATGGTTACTAAACGTGATGGACGACAAGAGCCGATAGACCTCGAAAAGATTCATCGAGTTGTTATTTGGGCCGCTGAAGGATTAGACCAAGTTGCACCATCAGAAGTTGAACTCAAATCGCACATACAGTTCTACGAAGGCATTACCACATCAGACATCCATGAAACCCTAATCAAGTCAGCAGCTGATTTGATTTCTGAAACCGCGCCCGACTATCAATACCTTGCCGCTCGCTTAGCTATTTTTCATCTTCGTAAGCGAGCATTCGGTAGCTACGAGCCCCCACATTTGTTTAACCATGTAACAGCGATGGTCGAAGCTGGTCGTTACGATAAACATCTAATTGAAGACTACACGCGCGAAGAATTTGACGAGCTTAATAGCTACCTTGATCACACACGTGATATGAACTTTAGCTATGCAGCGGTTAAGCAGCTGGAAGGTAAATATCTGGTTCAAAACCGTGTCACAGGCGAAATTTATGAAAGCCCGCAGATCCTTTATATGTTGGTGTCTGCGTGCTTGTTTGCTTCTTACCCAAAAGAAACGCGTTTGGATTATGTTAAGCGTTTTTATGATGCGACCTCTCTATTCAAGCTTTCGTTACCTACGCCTATCATGGCGGGGGTGCGTACTCCAACACGTCAATTTAGCTCATGTGTACTGATTGAGTGTGGTGATAGCCTGGATTCGATTAATGCGACGGCGAGTTCGATCGTTAAATACGTATCGCAACGTGCTGGTATTGGTATTAACGCTGGTCGCATTCGTGCCATCGGCAGCCCTATACGTAACGGTGAGGCATTCCACACGGGTTGTATACCTTTCTATAAGCACTTCCAAACGGCTGTTAAATCGTGCTCACAAGGCGGTGTGCGTGGTGGTGCAGCAACCTTGTTTTATCCACTGTGGCATTTAGAGGTTGAGTCTTTACTTGTATTAAAGAATAACCGTGGAGTTGAAGAAAACCGAGTTCGCCATTTAGATTACGGGGTTCAACTCAACAAACTGATGTATCAGCGCCTAATTAAAGGTGGAAATATTACGTTGTTTAGCCCGCATGAAGTGCCTGGGTTGTATGATGCGTTCTTTGCTGATCAGGATGAGTTCGAGCGTTTATATGTTCAATACGAGCAAGACGAAAATATCCGTAAACGTACAATAAAAGCCGTCGAGTTATTTGGTTTATTGGCCTCAGAGCGCGCTTCGACTGGCCGTATCTACATTCAGAACGTAGATCACTGTAATACGCATAGCCCATTTGATCCGCTTGTGGCACCCGTTAAACAATCCAACTTGTGCCTTGAGATTGCGTTGCCTACTAAGGCCATGGACGATGTGAATGATCCAAATGGTGAGATTGCCCTCTGTACGCTTTCAGCATTCAACTTGGGAGCGTTAGAAAACTTAGATGAGCTGGAAAACTTATCCGATCTGATTGTTCGTGCTTTAGATAATTTATTGGATTACCAAGATTATCCGATTCCTGCTGCGTTCAATGCGACGGAAAATCGCCGGACGCTGGGTGTGGGTGTGACTAACTTTGCCTATTACCTTGCTAAAAATGGTGTGCGCTATTCGGATAGTTCGGCGAATGGTCTTGTGCACCGTACTTTTGAAGCGATTCAGTACTTCTTGCTTAAAGCTTCTAATGAGTTGGCTAAAGAGAAGGGGCCATGCCCGCTCTTTAATGAAACAACCTATGCTAAAGGCATTTTGCCTATTGATACCTACAAGCGTGAAATCGATGAGTTCTGTGATGAGCCATTACACTACTTCTGGGAAACATTGCGTGAAGACATTCGTGAGTTTGGTTTACGTAACAGTACCCTAACTGCACTCATGCCATGCGAAACGTCATCTCAGATTACAAACTCAACCAATGGTATTGAGCCGCCTCGTGGTTTTGTATCGGTTAAGGCGAGTAAAGATGGGATTATGAAGCAAGTAGTTCCCGAATATTCGGCGCTTAAAGATGACTATGAATTACTCTGGTCAATCCCATCTAATGAAGGTTATCTTCAGTTGGTAGGGATTATGCAGAAGTTTGTTGACCAGTCGATTTCAGCTAACACGAATTATGATCCAACTGTGTTCCCGGGTGATAAAGTGCCTATGAAGCAGCTATTAAAAGACTTGCTGACAGCCTACAAATACGGCCTTAAAACACTGTATTACCATAACACCCGAGATGGTGCGAAAGACGAGCAAGACGACGGTGGCTGTGAAGGCGGCGCCTGCAAATTGTAAGCTAGTATTCATGAGCGCCAGTAAGTGATTATTATGCTTGCTGGTTGCTTCCCCTTTTAAGTCTTTCTTACGCTGTATAGATAACTATGTCCTATTCTACATTTAATCCATCCAGTCATGATGCCACCCTAGAGCCTATGTTTTTTGGCAGAAGTGTTAACGTGGCACGTTACGATAAGCAAAAATATCCTATTTTCGAAAAGTTAATCGAAAAGCAGCTTTCATTTTTCTGGCGTCCGGAAGAGGTTGATTTAAGTAAAGACCGTAAGGACTTTATGAACATGCCGGAGCACGAAAAGCATATATTTTTGAGTAATTTGAAATACCAAACCTTGCTCGATTCGGTACAAGGTCGCTCACCCAATGTTGCGTTTTTACCCATTGTTTCCCTTCCTGAGTTAGAAACATGGTTTGAAACATGGGCGTTTAGTGAAACCATTCACAGCCGCTCATACACGCATATTATCCGTAATATAATTACGGAGCCTTCTGAGGTTTTCGATAAGATCGTTACGAACGAAGAAATCGTTAAGCGTGCCGATTCTGTAACCCGTCTTTATGATGAGTTGATTGAGCTTAATACGGTGTTCTCGATCCATGGCGAAGGGGTGCATACGTTTAAGGGGCGCGTTTATGATGTTTCGATGCGCAATCTTAAGAAGAAGCTGTACCTGACGCTGGTCTCTGTCAATGTATTGGAAGCAATCCGCTTTTATGTAAGTTTTGCGTGCTCCTTTGCGTTTGCTGAGCGAGCTATCATGGAAGGTAATGCCAAAATCATTAAATTGATTGCCCGTGACGAAGCTTTGCATTTAACGGGTACGCAGCACATGTTGAATTTATTGGCATCGGGCAATGATGATCCTGAATTCAAGTCGATTGCTCAAGAGTGCCGGGAGGATGCGTTGGCTATATTTGCTGAGGCGGCTCAGCAAGAGAAGGATTGGGCTCAATACTTGTTTAGTGAAGGATCTATTATTGGCCTGAATGCTCAAATCTTAAGCGATTATGTTGAGTACATAACTAATGTCCGCATGAAGGCATTAGGCTTTTCTGAAATGTTCCCTGCTAAGCAAAATCCATTGCCTTGGATGAATGCTTGGTTGGTCAGTGATAATGTTCAGGTCGCTCCTCAAGAATCTGAAATCAGTTCATATCTAGTGGGGCAAATTGACAACGAAGTTGACGATGGTGATTTTGACGACTTCGATTTCTAGGTGACAGGTATGTCGATTCCACGTATTAAAGTTAATCATTTTCATACGTTTTACTATCAATATGAGCCTACGGTGCTTGATTCATTAGAGGCTCAAGAGATACCGGCTCCTTACAGCTGTCGTGGCGGATATTGTGGCTGCTGTAAGGTGCGTCTGATTGACGGCGAAGTCGAGTACGTTCAAGAGAGTCTGGTTGATCTTAATGACGACGAGATTTTGACGTGCTGTTGTGTCCCAAAAACACATATTGAAATAGAGCTACCAGAGGATTAACACTCTCAATAGCGTTAGCCGCCTCTATAGCAAGCTGGTTAGTTTGCTAACCCTTCCTAGTAAGATTAATGAGCTGCCTTATATAGTATCTGGCGGCTCTTAGTATCACCACTGTTGTTTAATTACCTCCTGACTTTGTAAAAGTTATCTACAGAAGAATGATCAGCGCTCAAAATATCCACTGCAACGCGATATCTATGAATAATTCAAGCATTAATCTAGCAAATTTATCTCTTTTTTATAGATAATCCACATACTAATTTTGTAGAACACCTAGGTAAGAAAAAACAAGATTTTTTTTATTAAAAATTCTGTTGATTAATGTAAGCTGTTGATTTTGAAGTGTTTATTTGTGTTGGTTGAAAATCGAGCAATTTGCTGACGAGCCAGTAAATACGGGGCTTATAGCAATCTACTAAAAAGATATAAACAAAGTTATCCACAGATATTGGGGAAAAGTGTACAAGCTGTAATAAACGCTTTTTTTTAACCTGATGGCTCTGTTTTTTCTTTAAATTCGCATAAATCTTCAATGATGCAACTGCCGCATTTGGGTTTGCGTGCTGTGCATACATAGCGGCCATGTAGAATCATCCAGTGATGGGCATCAATCAAGAAAGGCTTAGGGATAAACTTTAATAGCTGCTTTTCAACTTCAAGAACATTTTTTCCGGGGGCTATTTTGGTTCGATTAGCGACGCGGAATATATGGGTATCAACAGCCATGGTTGGTTGCCCAAAGGCTGTATTAAGCACAACGTTAGCCGTTTTACGCCCGACCCCAGGGAGCGCTTCTAGCGCCTCACGGTTATCCGGTACCGTTGAGTTGTGAAGATCAATAAGCATTTTGCAGGCCTTGATGACATTGTCTGCTTTGCTGTTAAACAAGCCAATGGTTTTTATATAGCTTTTTAATCCATCTACCCCCAAGGCATAAATGGTTTCGGGTGTATTGGCTATTGGGTATAACTTGCGGGTGGCCTTGTTAACACTGACGTCTGTAGCTTGGGCAGATAAAATAACAGCAATTAGCAGCTCGAAAGGGGTCGTGTATTCAAGTTCTGTCTTGGGATGAGGATTCTCTGCTTGCCAGCGACTAAAAATTTCAAATCGTTTGGTTTTATTCATAAAAAAGAAGCGTTTTGGTCGGTTGGTTAGCTGTCAGGAACTAATAGGGTCATTTGGTTACGCCCATTCTCTTTGGACAGGTACAAGGCTTGATCGGCCATTTTTATCCACTGTTCGTGAGTTTGGAATATGGGGTGCACTTCGGTGAGCCCCATGCTCACGGTATAAGTAATGGTATAATCATCAACCGATACACGTGCCGCGGCTATGAGCTCTTGGATGCGTTCAACGACGCTTTGTGCCTTGCGAGCGGTTGTACCGATTAAAAGCAGTGCAAACTCTTCTCCTCCGTAGCGCCCTACGTAGTCGGTTGTCCGTGTGGCTTCACGTAGAATGTGGGCTAGGTTTTTTAGAACGGCATCACCGGCTAAGTGGCCGTATTGGTCGTTTACTTTTTTAAAGTAATCAATATCTAACATGATTAATGCTGAGCTAGACAAGCTGCGAGCGTAACGAGAGAACTCGTCTTTGAGCCGGTTTTCCCAGAAGCCTCGGTTGTACAAGCCTGTGAGCTGGTCAGTTTCACTGAGGGTTCTTAGTTGATGGTTCGCTGACTCAAGTTCTTGGCGGCTTAATGCTGTATCAGTAACATCATAGATGAGGATAGCTATTTGCTCGATACGACCCGTTGGAGAGGGTAAGGGTAACAGAGTTGCATTTTGGTACATGGTGGGCGCAAGGCCGGTGATAGGGCGGTAACTTTTAAATTTGAATAAGTACGGGCGCTGTTCCCATGTGATAAAGGATCGGTTCTTTAATAAAAATACCGAATCGACTTTATGCTTAAACCATTGCACTGGGAGCTCGGGAAAGCGTTCGAAAACGTTCTTTTTGTTCACATCGTTATACAAAAGACCTGAATGGTTTTCCATAAACTCGTTCCATAGCCTAATGCGGTATTCCCTATCTAAAATGAGAACGCCGACATCAAGGTTTTGGAGTAAGCTGAGTTGCTGATGTAACTCGGTAACGCTTTGATCTTCTGTGCTCATAAGGTCTCGAAAAATTTGGCTCGGTTATTCATAGTGGTTAAAGAGTCTTCAGTAAAGAGCAATAACAGATCGCAACTGATGGTTTTCTCTCCAATCCGATATCCTATTTCAATAGATAAGGTCTTTTCCCAGTTTTTTTGCTGGGTATCCATTTCTGGTAAGTTACCATGCAACCCGATGATGGAGGGGGGGCCTTGACTAAAATTTACGTCTAACTGTAATGCTAGACTATTTATGAAGGCGCCGCTGAGCACGTTGGCAAGATCAATGAGTATTTCTCGCTCGGCCTCGGGTGTGAGTGCATCGTCGTATCGCATCAATGTTGCCATATCCTTGATGCTTGTTTCGGTGAAAAGTAGCAGCGCTTCTCCGGCTATCCCGGATCCAACAAAGCCTTGGCTGACGGTTGCACTGGCCTCGCGTTGGATATGTGTTTGCAAAGTCATCGCAAGTTCATTAATGCTGATTAAGCGGACCCGGGGAATTGGGAGGTGGATGAAGACTCCCAGTAATCTAGCTAGTCGGTCGCCTGCTCGCCCCATAGCAACGTTAGCGATTTCTTGATAATAGCTTTGTAAATCAATCGTAGTATCTATGGGGTTATGGCGTTTGGGTTGTTCTGAATTAGGGCTTAGCTCTTGTAAAAGGCCATACTGATGCAGAATGTCACTAACGATTTGCTCGTTGATTGGCTTCTTGATGAAATCTAAGGCCCCTAGTGACTTTACGCGCTTGGTTGCGTCGGGTTGTATGTCGCCTGAAACCACGAGTACAAGCGTGGGGAGATCGTCTCGTTGAATGCGTTCTAGGACCTGATAACCATCCATGATGGGCATATTCAAGTCTAAAAATACAAGGTGCCCTAAGCCGTTTTGTATTGCCTCAAGCGCTTCTAAACCGTTTGATGCAAAGGTTATATCAACATTCCAGCCTTGTAGCGACCTCGCCATATGTTTTCTGGCGAGGGAGGAGTCATCACAAATAACGACAGGAATAGGCGTATTCAAAAGCGTTCCTTAATCATGCTGTTTTACTCTCTTTGAAATTACAGGAAAAGTGCATTCAAAGAAAACAGAGGTTTGCTTTGAATGTGTACTAGCTGATTTGTCCTGTAACTCTAACTCGGCGGCTTTCGCTGGGTTCTTTTTCGGGCTTACTTTTCGCAGCCTGTTGCTTAGCGCGTGCGTCAATAATGTTTTTAACAGCGATCAACAGTCCTAAACCAACAAATGCCCCAGGAGGTAATATAGCAAACAAAAAGCCTTTGTAATCCTCTATTAGCGTAATTTCCCAGTTTTGCGCCACAGGTCCAAACAATAGCTGCATATTAGCAAAAAGAGTGCCTGATCCTAGAGCTTCTCTTAAGCCGCCTAATACGATAAGTACCAGAGTAAAACCAAGCCCCATCATGAACCCATCAAGTGCAGAAGCTTGGACCGGATTTTTTGAAGCAAATGCATCGGCGCGACCCATGATGACGCAATTGGTAACAATGAGTGGGATAAAAATGCCAAGAATAAGATAAAGCTCATAGGTAACGGCTTGCATTAATAGCTCGATGACCGTTACAAAAGCCGCAATGATCATCACAAACACAGGTAAACGTACTGCATCTGGAACAAACTTTCGGAATATAGACACTGTTAGGTTGGAACCTGTTAACACAAGTGTGCTGGCCACCCCCAAGCTCAGCGCATTTACGACGGATGCGGTAACCGCTAATAATGGGCATAACCCCAATAACTGAACAAGTGCAGGGTTGTTAGTCCATAGGCCATCCGTTGTGATTTTTCGATAATCGATACTCATGATGCATCCTCACGTGGGGCTTGGGTGGCTGTTGAGCCTGTCGTTGGTGCCAGAAGCTCGTCACGGTTTAATTCAAAAAATTGTAGGGCACGGCCTACGGCACTGACAACAGCGCGCGGAGTGATAGTGGCACCGGTAAATTGATCAAACTGTCCACCGTCTTTTTTGACAGCCCATTCAGAATCAATAGCGCCAGTAAATTGTTTGCCGTTGAAGCTTAAGATCCAAGGTGATTTTTTTAAATCAATTTTATCACCCAATCCTGGTGTTTCTTGATGTGCAAGTACTCGAACACCCGCAACGGACGCGTCTGCATTAACGCCAACGATGAGATTAATGTTACCGGAGTAACCATCAGGAGCGATCACAGGTAAAATGACAGCGGTTACTTTCCCGTCTTTCAGGGCTTGGTAAACTCCCGCATTGTCATAACCTAGCTCGGGTGCTGGTATGTGAATTTTGCTGCTCAGAAGATCATTATCAATGTTCGCTTGAGGAATAATTTGATAAAGCGCACTCGCTTCTTCCTGGCGACGGTTTTCGGTAATCGTATCTTTAGTCAGTACTTGTGTTACGGCTATCAGCCCAGCTGTAACAATGGCAAAAATAGAGATGCCCAAGGTGTTTTTACGTAATGAGGCTATAAGCTCCATGACCTACTCCTTCATGCCGCGATTAGCTGACTTATGACCATATGTGCGTGGTTGGGTGTATTGGTCAATAAAAGGAGCGGCTAAGTTCATAATAAGTACACTAAACGCAACCGCATCTGGGTAGTTCCCCCACGTGCGGATGATATAAATTAATAAGCCAATACCTGCGCCATACCAAATTTTGCCAATGTTGCTCGTTGCTGCAGAAACGGGATCTGTAGCGATGAAGAAAGCACCGAAGATTGTCGCGCCTACGCTAATGTGAAAAATTGGATCGGTATAGTTATCCGGTGAAATGACGTAAAAGAGCAACGAGACCGCTGCTAGGGTTAATATAAGAGAGGCGGGCGTGTGCCATGTAAATATTTTTTTATACAGTAAGAAAATACCACCCATGAGATAAGCGGCGCTAACCGCATGCCATGCACCGATGTTGGCGAGCACGCTGGAGCTACGCCAAATTTCGGTTGTTGTCATGCCTGCTCGGTGACGCATCTCGTCTAGTGGCGTTGCTGAAGTGAAAGCGTCCGCAGCCGTTTGCCATCCTCCAAAAATAACATTGAGCGTGTCTGTAAAGCTGAGTACTTGCCAGCCTTCTGCCGCTTGCATGACAAAAGGACCAGTCCAGCGTGTCATTTCGATAGGAAAAGAAATGAGTACTAATGCATAAGCGATCATCGCTGGGTTAAACGGGTTTTGTCCTATTCCACCGTAAAGCTGCTTGGCGATAACTATGGCTACAAATACGGCAACCGTAGTGAGCCACCAAGGAGCAAATGGAGGGAGGGATAATGCCAACAGCACCGCTGTAACCAAAGCGCTGTTATCTTTCAGATAGAAGGAGATCGGGCGGTGGCGGGCTTTAATGCAAATAGCTTCAAACATTAAAGCCAGACTGCAAGCTAAGACTAAATTGATAAGAGTGCCCCAGCCGAAGAAAAAGGTCATCGCACAAATTCCGGGCACGGTTGCCAGAATAACCAGACGCATGACCTCAGAGGTGCCTGCTGGTTTATGAACGTGCGGTGATGTCACTCGAATTAGCGCCATAGCGATAATGTTTCCTACTCAAATTGGCTTAAAGTTTTGTTTAATTGTTCGGCATGGTTTTGCGCGGCTACAAGCGACTCTTTTAAACTAGTCAGTTCTGCTTCAGGTTCTGTCTCTTGCTGTTTTTTGATGGCTCGTTCAGCTTTTGTGACAGCCGCTCTAGCCATTGCTGCATCGACTTTCAATTGCTTGAGGTCGATACCTTGTTTCGCGGCATCAGCCTGCTGTTTAGCCTCGACGGCCTCTAGAGCAAGCTTTGCTTCGTTATGTAGCGAGGTGAGCCGGTCAATTTCGGCTTTTAATTCGACAGCGGTATCCGAACCTGCATCGGCTTCCCCTAATGCCTTTTCAGCTTTTTTGAGCTTGGTACGCATAATCGACACATTCTGTTTCAGTGTCTTTGCGTCAAGCTGGGCCTCTTCTTTCTTGGCGGGGGCAGTTGTGGGTGTCGTACTTTTAGCTTCCGCTTCATAAGCTGATTGGGCGGCTTGGTATTTAGCTGATAATTTTTCGACACCTGCTTTCATTTTTTCGGCCGCAGGGCTGCCTGATTCAATCGCTGCAGCTAATGCTTTTTCGGCCTTATCGAGTGTCGCCTTGGCTTTTTCGGCGTCTTCTTTTAAACCGTTGAGTTTAGGATTTTCTCCCGGCGCAGTATGACTAGCCTCGTTGCTTTGTTCGGCGTCGTCGAACGCCTGCTGGGCTGCGGCTGCCTTTGCCTCAAGTTCTTGAACGGTAGTGCGCAGAGATTCAATACCGTCTTGCCCTTTTTCTTCTGCGTTTTTAAGTGCTTGCTGTGCTTTTTTGAGCTTTGTACGAGCCACTGCAGCCTGCGTTTTTAGCTGCTTGAGATCAGGCCCAGATGGAGCGGCGGTAGCCGCGGACTTTTCGGCTTGCTCAAATGCTTGCTGGGCTTCATTGGCTGCTTTTTCGGCCAATTGGTGCTGTTCCGTCAGCTCTGAAAGATCATCCATCCCTTCGGCTTTAGCTTTTTCTAGCGCAGTTTGTGCTTTCTTTAGCTTTGTTCTAGCAATGGCGGCCGCTGTTTTTAGTTTCTTGAGTTCATCGCCAGGCGCTGTTGCTTTAGGTGTAGACTCGCTGGCAGGGGCCGCTTGTTTTGCTTTTTGGGCTTTCGCAGCTTGCTCTGCTCGCTCGCGGCGGCGATTTTCTTTGTCGATCTTCTCTTGCTCTAAGCGTGCCTGACGAGCTTCAAAGCGCTGGCGAGCTTGCTCAGCTTTGCGTTGTTCTGCTTCTTCTTCTCGAATTTCGTTTTTAGCATAACGGTAGTATTGCACCAACGGAATATTGCTCGGGCAAACATAGGAGCACGCGCCACACTCAATGCAATCAAATAGGTTGTGATGTTTTGCTTTTTCAAGTTCACGGCTTTTAGCAAACCAATGTAATTGTTGTGGCAATAGCTCCGCAGGGCAGACCTGCTCGCATAAACCGCAGCGTATGCACGCTAGTGCGGGTGGGGCGGGCGGCATTTCATCTAACGTGGCGGCGATGATGCAGTTTGAGGTTTTAATTACTGGGATCTGATCGTCTTCAATAGTGAATCCCATCATTGGCCCACCCATAACTAAGCGACTTAGCTTATTTTCTTGCAAGTCGGCAGCTGTGAGCAGCGTTTTGAAAGGCGTTCCAATTAAAGCCTCTAGATTTTGTGGTTTTCTAACGGCATCGCCAGTTACGGTCACAATACGTGAAATTAAAGGTATGCCCTGTGTAACCGCTTGATGAATTGCAGCAGCGGTGCCCACGTTTTGACATACGATGCCTACATCGGCGGGAATTTTGCCGCTAGGGACTTCCACACCTGTTAATAATTTAATGAGTTGTTTTTCGCCGCCTGAAGGGTACTTTGTTGGCACGACAACAATATCGATGTTCAGAGAACTCTTCCGTACCGCTTCCTCTAAAACACGTATGGCATGTGATTTGTTATCTTCAATACCGATCAAAATATGGCTGGGGCGTAGCAGATAATTAATGATCTCTATACCGCCAATAACTTGTTCTGCACGCTCACGCAACAGCATATCGTCAGCTGTGATGTAGGGTTCGCACTCAGCGGCATTGATCACTAACGTGTTCACTATGTGGTCGTCGCCAAGATGTAGCTTGATATCCGTAGGGAAACCAGCTCCGCCCATACCGGAAATGCCATGGTGCCGGATATAGTCGATAAGCTCATTCTGTTTAAGCTGGGTATAATCGGGTAAACCGGTATGGTCAATCCATGTGTCTTTGCCATCGGTTTCTATAACAATACAAGGGGCGCTTAAACCAGATACATGGGGTACAGGCTTAGGCGCAATTTCGATTACGGTGCCGGACGAAGGAGCATGGACTGAGGTACTAATTTTGCCCTGTGCAAGAGCAATGACCTGGCCTTTGAGTACATGGTGCCCTGGTTGAACGCACGGTTTTGCCGGTGCACCAATGTGCTGTTGTAACGGAACCGTTAATTGCGCTGGTACGGGGGCTGGCCGTATGGGCGAACGTGTTGATTGCTTTTTGTTTTCGGGTGGATGGATACCACCATGGAAGGCGAATATTTTGCCCATTATGCTGCGCCTCGCTGCTCACTTCCTCGGCCTGAGTCGGTTGCAATTAATGCAACGCCCGGCACGGGCTGCTCCCATTTCCATGTGTTTAACGTGGTTGGGATAGGTAACATATCAATACAATCAACAGGGCAGGGTTCTACGCATAGATCACAGCCTGTGCATTCGGAGGTTATTACGGTGTGCATTTGTTTTGCTGCGCCAACGATGGCATCGACAGGGCAGGCTTGAATACACTTGGTACAGCCGATGCACTCGTCTTCACGAATGTAGGCTATTTTTTTGATTTGCTCTTCGCCGTGCTCGGAATCCAAAGGTACTGCTTCAACGTCTAATAGGTCTGCTAATGCATCGATGGTGCTTTGGCCTCCAGGAGGACACTTGTTGATAGCGTCGCCATTAGAAATGGCCTCGGCATACGGACGGCATCCAGGGTAGCCACACTGCCCACACTGTGTTTGTGGCAATATATCGTCAATTTGATCAACGATAGGGTTGCCTTCTACTTTAAATTGAACGGCGGCATAACCGAGAATTAAGCCAAACACGACGGCTAAACCCAGCAAGACCAATATGGCAATTAATACGGCACTCATTATTGACACCTACTAAAACGAGACGAGGCCGGTAAAGCCCATAAATGCTAGTGACATTAAACCTGCGGTTACCATGCCTATGGCAGCTCCACGAAACGGTGTAGGAACATCGGCAACAGCAATACGCTCACGGATAGCGGAAAACAAGATAAGCGCTAACGAGAAGCCAACGGCGGCGCCAAATCCGTAAAAGATAGACTCCATAAAGCCGTTTTGCTTTTTTATGTTCAATAGTGCTACACCCAGCACGGCACAGTTAGTTGTGATAAGGGGTAAGAAAATGCCTAGCACCTTATAAAGAAGAGGGCTCGTTTTCTTAACCACCATCTCGGTAAACTGCACAACGACGGCTATAACCAATATAAATGAAATGGTTCTTAAGTAGCCTAAATCGAAAGGTTGTAATAAGTAGGTATAAGCAAGGTAGCTACAGACAGATGACAGTGTCAGTACGAACGTGGTCGCTAATGACATGCCCATGGCGGTTTCTAGTTTATTAGAAACGCCCATAAACGGACATAGCCCTAGGAACTGCACTAGAACGAAGTTATTCACTAATACTGTGCTGACGAGAATCAGAAGGAAATCGGTCATATTGTCTGCTTCAAAACGTTTTCCGACGGCTAAAGACCGTCGGAAAGGTTAATGAGTACCTTGCTGGTATGCGTTAACGTTACCAACGTTTTCCATGTGGTAACGGCGACAGGTAATGCTAAAAAAGTCTTTTTCGAGCAGCCCGCCGCTGAATTAACGCAATTATACCAGATCTTGCTCCCGCAACGAGGCTACTGCTTGCTTGAGTTGATCTGAATCTAGCTCATTATTGGCTGTTAACAGCAAATCAGTGTTGCTAGTGCCGGTATCGGTTAACACAATGATGCCCTGTTGTTTTAGGAGTTGGGCAACGGCATCAACTTTATCGGCTAGCTCAGCTGTAATCTCGGTGCTAACTAGCGCTGAGGCAACACGGCCTTGATCAAACAGGGCTTTTTCAAGCGAATAGATCAGGCTGCTCGCATAAGGACCTTCAACTTTGACAATAGCGGCCTTCTGGCCAAAACGGCCTGCGCGATCTTTTGCTGAGACTTGTGAACTCTCAAATAAGTTGAGGTCGGCTTGCTGATCGGCTTCAATCATCATGCCAGCTGCTACTGTTTCGTTTGTTAGGCGGTCTACGACAATAAAAGAGCCAGTGCCACGGAACGATTTGTAGTTGTCAGCGATAATTGAGCGTTCTAGTGTTAGCTCACAACGGCCAATCTCATTAAGGCCTAAGGTGGCGGTGGATGACGTTTCCAAGGTGTTAACATCAATTTTATGGCGTATAGCAGTAATTGAGCCAGCAACGCGACTAGTTAACAATTTGATATCGTACTGTTTGCCTTGAACCAATGAGTTTTCAGACATCCATACCAATGAAGCATCGAAACGATTAGTGGTACGTGGGACCTGAGCACTATTGACGAGGACATCACCGCGCGAGATGTCGATCTCATCTTCTAGCGTTAATGTAATAGCCATAGGAGGGAAGGCTTCAGGGATTTCGCCGTCAAAAGTAACAATCGATTTTACGCGTGAGGTTTTGCCAGAAGGCATAACGGTAATTTCATCACCGGGGCGAACAACACCCGATGTTAACGTGCCGCAATAGCCGCGGAAATCCAGGTTTGGGCGGTTAACATATTGAACGGGGAAGCGTAATTCATCAAAGTTCTGATCATTGATAACCGGCACCGTCTCTAACAACTTCATTAATGGCTGGCCATCGTACCAAGCCATTTTTTCAGAGGCGTTAACAACGTTATCGCCTTTTAATGCTGACATCGGAACAAATTGAATATCCGGCAAATCCAGCTGATTAGAGAAAGCGAGATAGTCTGCTTTGATTTGCTCGAATCGATCTTCGCTAAACTCAACGAGGTCCATCTTGTTGACAGCAATAATCGTGTGCTTGATACCTAATAGCGACACGATAAAGCTGTGGCGTTTAGTTTGCGTTTGTACACCATAGCGAGCATCAATCAGGATGATGGCTAGATCGCATGTCGAAGCACCGGTAGCCATGTTGCGCGTGTATTGTTCGTGCCCTGGGGTGTCCGCAATGATAAATTTGCGTTTGTCTGTCGAAAAATACCGATACGCTACATCAATTGTAATTCCTTGCTCGCGTTCGGCTTGTAAGCCATCAACTAGCAATGCGAGATCCAGTTCTTCGCCAGCGTTACCTACACGAGCGTTATCACTTTGGATTGCCGCGAGCTGGTCTTCATAAATCATTTTTGAGTCATGTAAAAGACGACCAATAAGTGTGGATTTGCCGTCATCTACGCTGCCGCAAGTCAAAAAGCGCAATAGCTCTTTGTTTTCGTGCTGGTTTAAATACTCTTTGATGTCGCTTGAAATAAGATCAGACTGGTGGCTCATGAGTTTTACTCTCTACAAATTCGTTCCTAAAAATGGATGCAATACAGGTTTTGTACTGCGCTAGGCATTTATCCCTGCCTCTAACGCGTTGGCTTGCGTTATTGAAGCGGGCTGTTGTTGTGCCTAGAAGTAACCTTCCATTTTCTTTTTCTCCATTGAGCCAGATGAATCGTGGTCAATGGCGCGGCCTTGGCGTTCCGATGTGGTCGTTAGTAGCATTTCTTGAATGATCTCAGGCAATGTTGCTGCGTCAGATTCAACAGCCCCAGTTAATGGGTAGCAGCCTAGCGTACGGAAACGCACATTTTTCATCATGGGTTTTTCGCCTTCTTGCAAAGGCATGCGCTCGTCGTCGACCATAATGAGCATGCCATCGCGCTCAACCACAGGACGGATGTCTGAGTAGTAAAGAGGAACAATCGGAATGCTCTCTAGGTAGATGTATTGCCAGATATCTAGCTCTGTCCAGTTGGATAGTGGGAAGACACGAATGCTTTCGCCTTGGTCAACACGTGTGTTGAAGATGTTCCATAGCTCAGGGCGCTGATTTTTTGGGTCCCAGCGATGGTTCTTATCGCGGAAAGAAAACACGCGCTCTTTAGCTCGTGATTTTTCCTCGTCACGACGGGCACCACCAAAAGCGGCATCAAACTTGTATTTGTTGAGTGCTTGCTTGAGTGCCTGCGTTTTCATGATGTCGGTGTGCTTAGATGACCCATGAGTAAATGGGCCTACGCCCATATCTACACCTTCTTGGTTAATGTGGACGATCAAGTCCATGCCTACTTCTTCGGCCATTTTGTCACGGAAACTGATCATTTCCTTAAACTTCCATGTGGTATCCACATGCAGTAGAGGGAAGGGAGGCTTGCCAGGGAAAAAGGCCTTGCGAGCAAGGTGCAGCATAACAGCTGAGTCTTTACCGACAGAGTAAAGCATAACTGGGTTGTCAAACTCAGCGGCTACTTCGCGAATAATTTGGATACTTTCTGATTCCAGCTGTTTTAAGTGGGTCAGACGGTGTTCTGGTAAAGATGTCATCAGTATGTGCCTACTCATTTAACTTTAAAATAGGTTAGTCGAAGCTGAAGGTTGTGGGTGCAGCTCCTCTAGAATGGGGCGCATTATTGCAAAGACGCTTATCTAATAAAAGGAATAAATAGCAATCTTGTTATTTCTAAATGGAATATATGGCGGTGTGCTTAGAGCAAACGCTTAGGTTTGGTGAGGTAATGTCTCTTATATCGCCTTTCGGTATAAGAAAATAAAAAACTATTATTTTAGGTTATATAAATTGCTGGTATTATGCCGCATAGAAATTTATCTGCACAATGATACTGGTATCTGACGTTTATGGAATTTGCTTATAGCTTTGCTGGGCTGCTAGTTGGCTTTGTTGTCGGACTTACAGGTATCGGCGGTGGGGCATTAATGACCCCTATTTTGATCGTGATATTTGGCATACCTCCGGTTGTTGCCGTGAGTACGGACCTTATATACGCGTCTGTGACCAAAAGTGGTGGGGTTTTTGCGTATGCGCGCAAACAATTAATTGCTTGGCGGGTTGTGATTTTGCTGTTGTTGGGTAGTATTCCCGGCAGTCTGCTGACCCTTAATTATCTAAAAGGGTTTGCTGATTTATCGCAAATCGAGCATTTGATGAATCTAACGTTAGGTTTTTCATTAATCCTAACGTCTATTGCTGTTTTTGGGCGTAACCGCATTCGTGAGTTTGCGCTGCAGCAAGAGAGTAAACCATGGGTATCTAGCGCACGAAAAATAAGACCTTATGTAACTTTTGTTATGGGTCTTGTGCTGGGGTGCTTGGTCACATTATCTTCCGTCGGTGCAGGTGCGCTGGGAACGGCGCTGTTGATTACCTTGTACCCAAGGATGAGCATGCCAACTATCGTTGGTACCGACTTATTTCACGCTGTTATTTTGACGGGTGTGGCGGGAGCTGGTCATTACACTATGGGTAGTGTGGATTTGGCGTTACTGGGGTATTTGTTAATAGGTTCTTTGCCGGGCGTGTTTGTCGGCAGTTACCTAGGTGCAAAGCTTTCGCCTAAGGTAATGCAGCCTATTATGGGATCTGTGTTGTTTGCTATCGGCTTGCGCTTTGTCTTGGCAGGCTGATCATAATTAGAAATTTTAGACATTAATTAAGAATCAAAGTGGGCAGTTAACTGCCAAATGGGTGAAACATGTATCAGTATAATGAAGTCGATCAGACGCTGGTTCAGGAACGAGTCGAGCAGTTCCGAGATCAGACACGACGTTTTTTGGCCGGTGAGCTGCCAGAGGATGATTTTTTAGCGCTACGATTAATGAATGGTTTATACATTCAGCGTTATGCGCCAATGTTGCGCGTGGCAGTGCCGTACGGTCTGATGTCTTCTACTCAGATGCGTAAACTGGCTCATATCGCCCGTAAGTATGATAAGGGTTATGGTCACTTCACCACCCGAACTAACATTCAATATAACTGGCCTAAGCTGGAAGAAGTGCCTGATATTTTGGCTGAATTGGCTGAAGTGCAGATGCACGCTATTCAGACTTCTGGTAACTGCATCCGTAACACTACAACGGATGAGTATGCAGGTATTAATGCGAACGAGATTGAAGATCCGCGCCCGTATTGCGAGATTATTCGTCAGTGGTCAACATTGCATCCGGAATTCGCTTATTTACCACGTAAATTTAAAATAGCAGTAACAGGTGGTCCTGAAGATCGTGCCGCTTCTCAAGTGCACGATATAGGTCTACATATTGTGCGTAATGATGAAGGTGAGGTTGGTTTTGAAGTGCTGGTTGGTGGTGGTTTAGGCCGTACGCCGTTTATTGGTAAGGTAGTACGCAGCTTTCTGCCAAAACAGCATTTGTTATCTTATCTGGATGCTATTTTACGTGTTTATAACCTCAATGGGCGTCGTGATAACAAATACAAAGCGCGTATCAAAATTTTAGTAGATGCGATGGGTGTTGAAGCATTTTCTGAGTTAGTCGAAGCAGAATGGCAATCCTTTGGTAAGGATGGTCAGTTAACATTGACTGAGGCTGAAATTGAGCGTGCTAAATCATTCTTCAAACCGCTGGATTATGATCTTTCTGCGGCTAATGACACCAGCTTGGCGCAGCAATTAGCAGATGATAAAGCCTTTAATGCTTGGTATGAGCGCAATACGGTAGCGCACAAAGTGGATGGCTATCGTGCAGTGGTTGTGTCTCTTAAGCCGCTGTTGAAAGCACCGGGTGATATTACTGATGCGCAAATGGATTTGGTGGCTGATTTGGCTGACCAATACAGCATGGGTGAGATTCGCTCTACGCATCATCAAAACCTCGTTTTGGGTGAAGTTAAAAAATCCGATCTATATGCGTTATGGAAGGTGTTAGAGGCTAATGAGTTGGCGCGTGCCAACGTCGGTACGTTAACCGATATGATTTGCTGCCCAGGCTTTGATTTCTGTGCTTTGGCAAACGCTAAAACCATTAATATTGCAGAGCAGATCAACCAGTGTTTCGATGATTTGGATCATTTGTATGATCTGGGTGATATACGACTCAATATGTCTGGTTGTATCAATGCATGTGGTCACCATCATGTCGCTGATATTGGTATTTTGGGCGTGGATAAGAAAGGCGAAGATTGGTATCAAATTACGCTGGGTGGCTCATCTAAAGCCGATGCACGTCTAGGTAAGGTGCTGGGTAAGGCGGTTGCCGCAGATGATGTTGCTAAAACCCTGCAAACCGTTTTGTCGGTCTATGTTGAAAACCGCACTGAAGAAGAGTCGTTTGCTGACACTGTTCAGCGCTTAGGTATTGCACCGTTTAAGGAGAGAGTTTATGCCCCTGTTAATTAATCGAGCGGTTGCTGAAAATGATCCATGGCAGTTTGTCTCTGCGGATGCTATCGAGGCGAATGCGGACTTACCGGTAGGTGATATTGTCGTTCCTTTTGCCTATTACCTAGAGAATAAAACACAGTTGCTAGCGCGTGAGGGAAAAGTGGCTGTGGTCGTCAATGGTGATGATGATTTGCAGGCGCTTATTGCTTGTTTGTCTGAGCTGTCATTGGTGGCAATTGATTTCCCTGCTTTTCGTGATGGTCGTGGTTTCAGTATTGCGCGTAAGGTTGTGCGCGCAGGCTTTAAAGGAGAGGTGCGGGCTGTAGGTGATGTTGGTCGAGACCGCCTAGAGTACATGGAAAACTGTGGCTTTAACGCTTTTGATATTAGTGATGAGGCGTTCAGTGATGACACGCTTAAAGCGTTCACTGAAATTACGGTGAACTATCAAGGTACAGCTGCAGATCCGCGTCCTATTTTCCGTCGTTAAGCCTAATAAGGTGAGATTCTCCTGCCAAATATGTGCAGGAGAAAGGAGTGAAGTGTAATGAGTATTGATTTAGCGGCTGCTAATGCGGCGCTTGAGGGTAAAACGCCTCAAGAAATTATTGCCTGGGCAATAGAAAACTCTGAGAGCCCGTTAGTAACTACGAATTTTCGACCTTACGAATCCGTCATACTGCATATGGCTGTTCAAGCAAAGCCTGATATTAAAGTGTTATGGGTTGATTCGGGTTACAATACATCAGCTACCTATCGCTTTGCTGAAAAAGTAATTCAAGACTTAAACTTGAATGTAGAAACATACATTCCTCAGCAAACATCGGCGCGCCGTAATGTGTTGATGAAAGGTATTCCTGATGTAGGTGATGAGTTGCATGATGAGTTTACTCGTCAAGTTAAGCTTGAGCCTTTTCAGCGTGCTTTGGCCGAGTTGAAGCCGGATTTGTGGCTAAACGCGATTCGTAAAGATCAGACCGAGTTTCGCCAGTCACTTGAAATTGTTTCTGCCAGCAAAGACGGCATAATTAAGGTGGCTCCATTATTCAATTGGACAGATGCTGATCTTGAGGCGTATCTTGAACAGCATAATCTGCCAAACGAGCATGATTACTTTGACCCTACAAAAGCGGTTGAAAATCGCGAGTGTGGATTGCACACTCAGCTGTAACTTTACTCGCTAATTTCCACTGAATGGGCCCGAAGTGATCATTGCCTGAGCCATTAAGGTTTTGTTGGCTCGTTCAGTCATTGAGGGTTCATTGTGGATTTTTTACCTCTCTTCTTTAATCTTAAAGGTCGTCAGGCGCTATTAGTTGGTGGTGGCGATGTCGCTTTGCGTAAAGCGCGTTTGCTAAAACGGGCTGGCGTGTCGTTAACGGTTGTTTCTCATGCGGTTGTTGATGAGCTAAGGCTTATGCTGCGTGACCCTGATGATCAAATCATTATCGGTGAATATCACCCCTCATTGCTTGATAGTAAGTGTTTGGTAATAGCTGCAACCGATGATAACGCGCTGCATGAGCGGATTCATTTTGATGCACTCGATAAGAATGTCCCCGTTAACGTTGTGGATACGCCTGCGTTATGCACGTTCATATTCCCTGCTATTGTGGATCGTTCCCCTATCGTTATTGGTATTACTTCTGGCGGCGAATCACCTGTATTGGCAAGGCTGCTTCGGGCGCGTTTAGAAACGCTAATCCCTTCAGGGTACAGTCGCTTGGGTGGTTTGGCTGCCCGATTTAGAAGCCAAGTGAAGGCACGCTTTACATCGTTGAATGATCGTCGTCGCTTCTGGGAGAATGTGTTAGAAGGTCAGATCGCGGAAAAGGTGTTTTCTGGGCGCAATGAAGAGGCGGAAGCACAGCTGAAAACGGCTATAGAGCAAGGTGATACGGGGCATAGAAGTGGAGAGGTCTACCTGGTAGGGGCTGGTCCCGGTGATCCTGAGTTGCTTACGTTTAAAGCGTTGCGCTTGATGCAGCAAGCAGATGTCGTCTTTTATGACAACCTTGTATCCAAAGAAGTGTTGGATCTTTGTCGTCGTGACGCAGACTTGGTGTATGTTGGTAAGCGTCGAGATAACCATGCTGTCCCTCAAGAAGGTATTAATCAGCTGTTGGTTGAGCATGCTAAAAAAGGAAAACGTGTTGTTCGCCTGAAAGGTGGCGACCCTTTCATTTTTGGTCGTGGTGGCGAAGAGCTAGAAGAGTTGAAAGCACATGGTATCCCTTTTCAGGTGGTGCCGGGCATTACCGCTGCAAGTGCTTGCTCCACGTATGCTGGTATTCCGCTAACGCACCGAGGCTATGCGCAGTCAGTCAAATTTGTAACCGGTCAGCTTAAGAATCGCCAGCAAGCCTTAGAGTATGCGGAGCTAGTGCACCCTAATCAAACGGTGGTGTTTTATATGGGGCTCCATACCTTGCCTGTTTTGGTTCAAGGTTTGCTGGATCATGGCAAGCCGTCTGCCACGCCGATTGCTATTGTGTCTAAAGGGACGGCGGCCGATCAGCGTGTATTGACGGGAACCCTGGAAGATATCGTTGATAAACAGGCCGATGCGAAGCTAGAGGCGCCTGCGCTGATCATCGTGGGTGAAGTGGTTGATCTTCACGAGCAGCTTGCGTGGTTTGGTCAGCAAGAGCAGAGTAATGTGACCCATGCTTTAGGAATGTTGAAAACGACCGCCGAAAAGTAGCGTAAAGGTGGGCGGCACTCAGGTGGTGAGGCGTATCACTTGAGTGTTTGTAGCATGCTATTGGCCAAGGTTTGCATACGTTGTAAGCCGATATCCGCTTTTTCTAAAAAATCTTGGTCGGCTTGGGTTGGGTTGTACCAAAATGTGCCTGAAACATGACAGCGCTTAGCTAGTTTGTGAATGCCTAAGTCTTCAAGAGTGTACCCTAGTTGGGTCCATCGCTCTGTTAATTGAGCCTCAGTTTGATGGCTCCTTATGCCCGCGTTATTAATGTGCTGAACATAGACTGAAGTAGCTCTTGCTGCTAGAACAACTTCTCGTAAAGCAGAGATAGACTCCAGTTTGCGCTTATTATTGGCTCTATTTAGATTGGTAAGCCATTGAGTAGCGTGTTTGATTAGCTGCCATAGCGGGATCCCTGTTTCCAATGCGGGCATGTGCTGTCCTTATAACCGGCTTTGTTGATATAGAGATGACGATTAGATCGTTTTTTAGCCTGAACCTTTCGAACTGAACGCTATCACAGATACAGCCAATTTATTAGTACGCTCGTTACTATTTCAAATGGCTTATGCGAGAATGCTCACACTCAGATAGTGGGGAATCCAGTGTAACTTTTTTTGTTATCTATAGCAGACAAAGCTTATCTATTTGCTTTAAATTTATAGCTGGTTGTTCTACTATTGTCGGCCATCAGATGATGGATGTTTTACTGACACAGGATGTTGTTTAAATGGACTTAAGACTCACAGTTACCAGTGGGCAGCGCCAGTTACTTGGTGATGTCTATCAAGTTGATGTTAATTCAGACATTTTTTCTATTGGAAGGTCTGCGGACAATACGTGGGTTCTGCCCGATGCTCGCCTTCATATCTCCAGCAAGCACTGTGTTATTCATAAAAAAAATGACGAGTACCATCTAACCGACATCAGTACGAATGGTGTTTTCGTTAATGATGACGAAGACCCTGTAGGACGTGGTCGGACGGTTATTCTAAAAAATGCCGATATGTTGACGATCGGCGAGTTTAAAATCAGAGTGGACTTGCGTTCGCCCTTTGATGGTACTGCTTCTCAAACCGACATAGAGGAGCTGCTAACACCTAACGATACTCGTGAGACGACACCTGAGTTCTCTGAAATTATGGATCAGGTGGCAGTCCAAGGTGAACGAGAGATCGCTATTAGCGAGATTGATGAACTACTCGCTCCTAAAAGTCACCAGTTGTCTTCTGAAACACCAAGTGTCAGTGAGTTAATGGCTCCGGTTTCTCCCGAGCGGGAGCAGTTCAAGCCACCAGAAGCCAAACAGCCTTCAGTGCGGCCTCAAACTGCTAACCGTGAAGCGTTGTTAAATGATGCGCCACAGACCGATACCGACAAAGAGCCTGCTCCATCTATTCCTGATAACTGGTTGGATTTGTTAGGTCAGCCGTCTGCTAGCGATAAAGAGCCTGTTGAGCCGGTAGAAAAACCAGCGGTAAGTACTTCAAGCCCTGCACCTGCTAAGTTGGCAGTGGATGTGCCTGCACCTTCTGTTGATGAGGAGTTTGAAGGGTTGATCAATGCTGCTTCTACTTCCACGCCACGCAAGCCGTCAACAGAAAAAGCGTCTTTAAGTACTCCTGTTGAAAGCGCAGAACCTCCCGCTACTAAACAAGTTGTTGATACGGTTGAGCCTGCAGCTGATTCAATTATTGATGCTGCACTAGCTTTGTTAAATGAAAAGCCTGCGGCGCCTCTTGAACCAGATCCAGCGCCGGTACTTGATAAAGAGCAGCAAGACGCCGAAAACGAGTTGGCTGCACTGCTGAATAAAGAGCCAAAAAATGTGCCGGTTAAATCGACCTTCGAGGAGAAGGATGGCTCCGCATTTGCTGCTCGCCCTGAGCCTGAGGTGACGCTTGCACAAACTCAATTTAAGACAGTGACTCATCATCAGGCGCCACTCCATGAGCCGCTAGAGACAAATAAAACACCTTCGACGGGTGAGGTTGGTCAATCGGATCTCTTTGACGAGTTTTTAGAAGCGGCGGGTATCCCTGTTGCTTTGCTGGAAGGCAAAGATAAATCACAGCTTGCTCAAGAAATGGGCGCTATGATTAAGAACTATTCTCAGGGAGTAGTAGAGACCTTAGCGACGCGTAGTTTGGTTAAAAGTGAATTCCGTCTGCAGCAAACTATGATTCGCCCAGTAGATAATAACCCTCTGAAATTTTCGCCATCGGGAACAGAAGCATTAAAAATTATGATGCTAGCTGATTCGGCTGCTTACATGTCAGCGCCACGAGCGGTAGATGAGGGCTTTAAAGATATTCAGGCACACCAGTTGGCGATGATGTCCGGTATTCAAGCCGCTTTTGCTC
Source organism: Neptunomonas sp. CHC150 (assembly GCF_030397555.1). Lineage (NCBI taxonomy): Bacteria > Pseudomonadati > Pseudomonadota > Gammaproteobacteria > Oceanospirillales > Oceanospirillaceae > Neptunomonas > Neptunomonas sp. CHC150. The sequence continues at coordinate 25,441 of NZ_JAPNXU010000011.1, read as the reverse complement.
ACTTGTTAGAGCGCTTTAATCCGGAAGATTTGCAACGTAAATTTGATCGTCGCCCGCGTCATCAAAAGGGTATTTTGGGGCGGCAGCGCGTGGATTATTGGCTTGAGTATGTCGATTTTTATGATGATATCTGCGCCATGATGGAAGATCAATTTCAAGACCTGTTTTCCGCCGAGTTTGGTAAAGCTTATGAAGATCAGTTAAGGAGTTTGGACAAATGATGGTACTACGGCATGTTGCTAGTCTGATTCTATGTGTCGCTTTATTATCAGGGTGCTCATCCATGAACCCTTTTTCTGAAGACGAAGAAACTAATATCAAGCTCGAAATGGTTATAGAAGCCGCGCATGATGTTAACCCTGATAGTAACGGTGTGCCTTCACCAATAGAGATCCGTTTGTATCAGCTGAATTCATTGTCGGAGTTTGATCAGGCTGATTTTTTCACGCTTTATAATGAAGAGCCTTTGCAGTCGACATTATTAGATACGCGCATTTTCTTGATGAGCCCTAGCCAATTAGAAGAGCTTAAAACTGACCTTAAGCCTGACGCGCAATATATAGCGATCATTGCGGCTTATCAGGATATTGATAATGCAGTCTGGAAAGATGTGATCCAGGTACGTGACTCGCGCGGCTTTTTGAAAAGAATGATTAGTTCGCAAAAGGTAATGACATTGCGGGCTTTAGCGTTGACAAGCCGCATACTGCTGACCGATCAGGAGTAAGGCAATGAGTTGGCATAAAAAGGTCGCATGGCTTGAGGGGATGTTTATACGCCCTCAGCATTTTCAGCAGCAGGATCGCTATGTTGAAGGAATGGTCTCATCGCTCAATGCTCAATTAACCAGCTATGGTTGGGGAGTATCAGAGCTTGATATTGATGAGTCGGCTTTACGGTTGGGTAATATAGTCATAAGGCGTTGCCGCGCTATTTTGCCTGACGGTACTCCTATTAATGTACCAGCAGAGGATGATGTCCCCGAACCCATATCGCTCAGTGTTGAGGATGAGGGGGGATTGATTTATCTAGGGTTGCCGTTATGGCGAGCCGGCGCAAAAGAGATGGATAGACAAGCAGCACCTGATGCCAATGCACGCTTTCGTATTGATAATATCGAAGTTTCTGACGTCGTCATGGGTAGTCGCAGCTTGGCTGATGTGGAGGTTGCAGGGAAAAAATTATCTGTGCTATCGCAGCAGCAGTATCATCAGCAATATTCGGCAATACCTATCGCGCGAGTTAAGCTGATTAAAAATCGTTCGGTGATTCTGGACGAAGGGTTTATTCCGCCAGCGCTTGATTTCCTTGCGGTAGAAGGGCTTGGTCGTAGTTTGAAAGAAATCCATGGCTTGACCCATATGCGAAGCGAAGCATTAGCTGAACGTATTAAGTCAACGTCCGGTGGTGGCTCTGCCGAAATGGCCGACTTTCTACTACTTCAATTGTTAAATCGATACGAGCCTGTGTTGGCGCATTATCTAGTCAGTGATCAACTACATCCGCAAACTGTTTATCAAACATTGATTCAGTTCGCAGGTGAGTTGGCTACATTTACACATCCCGATAAAAAAGTAGCTGAGATGCCGGTTTATCAGCATCTGGATTTAGAAGCTACCTTTACGGCACTAGAGCAACTATTACAGCAGCCACTCAGTACAATGCTGGATCAGAGCGCGGTTCGAATCGAGCTGAGCGAAAAAGGCTTTGGGATTAGAGTAGGGTTTATTCCTGAAACAGAAATAGCGGCGACTAATTTTGTGCTGTCGGTTAGAGCGGATATGCCTCGTGAAGATTTACGTCGCTTGTTTCCAGTACAGGCTAAAGTGGGGCCAATTGAGCAGATTAATAACTTAGTTAACAGACAGTTGCCAGGCGTAAGAATTGAGCCTCTACCTGTTGCTCCAAGGCAAGTTCCCTATTATTCGGGGGCTGTCTATTTTGAGTTAGATACGCAAGGGCAATGGTGGAACGTGATACATGCCTCCAAAGGATTGGCGTTGCATATTGGTAATCAATTTCCCGGTGTTAAATTAGAGTTATGGGCTATTAAATAGCGCCTTACTAGCAAACATGGATGTAATGAAAAATGGATTTTAAAGGTGATCGCACGGTTATAATCCCGACGCCGGGAGGAAGACCAGCAACAGCAGATGTAGCACCTGCCCAAACGTTTAGCGATAGTGGTAATTGGAGCACCTTGTTTGATGATGCTGATAAGTTCATCAGTTCAGGGTTTAATCGCTTAGAAAATGCAGCGTTCAAGCTGCTTTCACTGATTCCCACAATTAAAAAGTCTCATTCCAACCCCAGTGCGGGGTTGTTGCGTCAGCAAATGGTCGAGGAAATCGAGCAATACGAAGCTGTTGCGCGCAAGTCGGGCATTGATTCTCGGACGGTTATGATAGGACGTTATATCCTCTGTTCTGTGCTAGATGAGGTTGTGCTCAATACCCCTTGGGGTGGACAAAGTGATTGGCAAACGCGCAGTTTACTAAGCCATTTTCATAAAGAAACGTGGGGCGGCGAAAACTTTTTCGTAATGCTCGAAAACCTTGAAAAAGATCCTTCAACCAATATCGATTTGTTGGAGTTGATGTATGTATGCCTAACACTCGGTTTTGAAGGTCGTTATGCTGTCGAAGCTGATAGGGTGGGTCGTTTGGCTGAGGTGCGGGCACGTTTATATCGCACGATACGTACACAGCGTGGGGAGCCTGCACGACAGTTATCACCGCATTGGCAGGGCGTAACCGTTGCAAACCGCAATTTGCGTCGCTTTATGCCGTTATGGGTTTTTGCTTCTGTATTAGCAGGGGTTCTATCAATCATATTTTTCTTTTTATTATATCAACTTAACCAAATATCAAACCCTCCTTACCAAGCATTAGCAACACTGGGTAGTGAGGCTGAAACATCTTTTGACCGCCCTAAAGTGGTTGATTTGTCAGCACTGCAAAAATTACGGATCTTCCTGAAACCAGAAATTGATCAAAACTTGCTCGCAGTAGAAGAGCGCGATGGTCAGGTACGAATAATTATCCAGGGTGATCGCCTCTTCCAGTCGGGACAGGCCACTATCAATGGCGACTATAAGCCTTTATTGCGCCGTGTTTCCTTGGCGCTTTATGAGGTGAATGGCAAAGTTTTGGTTGAAGGGCACTCTGATAGTCAGCCTATCAACACGCTTAAATTCCCATCTAACTGGCATTTATCGTTAGCCCGAGCAGAAGAAGTCACAAAGTTGTTAGCGAATAACACACAAGAATTTGATCGTTATGATGCAGAGGGCAAGGCGGACACTAGCCCTATCGCCGATAATTCAACCGCACAAGGACGTTCCAAGAACAGACGTGTAGAGATTGTATTGTTATCAAATGTTGTTTGGCGCACGAATGGAGGGAACGAATAATGCGTCTGCTAACGTCTATCGCAGGGAAGTTGAAAACGGTTTTGGGATTTGCAGCCCTTATAATTATTGCCGTATTGATTTGGTTTGTATTACCGGCAGTAACGATGGGAGGTTCGGACCCCTTTGGCTCGGCCATGACTCGGGGCATGATGATTGGCAGCATGTTTGCTATGGCACTGGTGTATAAATTACGTACACATTTGATGGCCAAAAAGAAAAATGAACAGCTTGCCACCGAAATGTCGGCAACGGATAAAACGCCAAAAGAAGAGCTAGGTAAGCAAGAGGTCTCTGAATTAGGTCACAAATTTGAGGAGGCTTTGAGCCTGCTTAAAAAAGTAAAAACAAAAGAAGGCGGCAAGGGGAATTACCTTTATGTGCTGCCATGGTATGTCATTATCGGTCCATCCGGTTCAGGTAAAACAACGGCCTTACTTAATTCCGACTTACATTTTCCGCTCATGGACTCAGTGGGGGCGTCTGTTAAAGGCGTAGGTGGTACACGTAACTGCGATTGGTGGTTTACAGATGAGTCTGTGCTGCTCGATACGGCGGGCCGTTATACCACGCAAAATAATCAAAATGAGTTAGATGAAGTTGAGTGGAAAGGCTTTTTAGGCTTGCTTAAAAAGTTTCGTAGTCGTAAACCTATTAACGGGCTGATTATTACGTTCCCAGTCGATAGCTTGCTCAAAATGCAAGAGTCGGACTTAATCACTCATGCCAAGTTTATTAAGCAGCGTATACAAGAGTTCCAAGAAACATTTCAGATACGTTTTCCGGTTTATATTACGATTACTAAGTTTGATTTGTTGCCCGGCTTTACTGAGTATTTTGATGACTTAGGCCGCGAAGAGCGAGAGCAAGTCTGGGGCTTTACTTATCCTTATGATGACGATAGTGAAGAACAAGATGTTGTCCCGCAGTTTTTAATGGAATTTCGCACTCTGCAAGAACGCGTTCAGTCACGTGAAGCTGATCGTTTGCAAATGGAATCTGATATTAACCGTCGGGATTTGATCTACGTTTTCCCGCGTACTCTAGGTTTGCTGCAAGATCCAATAGCCACTTTTTTACAGGAAATCTTCAAACCTACGCGCTTCGAGACGCAACCGTTGTTACGAGGTGTTTACTTCACCAGCGGCACGCAAGATGGTACGACCTTGGATCGTGTTGTTAATGCACTTGGTTCGCGATTTGGGTTGCGTACAGATGGCTCGACACAGCGATCAGGTAAAGGGAAGGGGTATTTCTTACATAACCTGTTCACTAAAGTTATTTTTCGCGAGTCCGGTTTAGCCGGTATTAATATTAAGCACGAACGTCGTCTGTTTGTGCTGCACTCATTGGCTTACGGTCTTGTTTTTTCGGCAGCGGTAGCACTTTCGGGGTTATGGATTTACAGCTACCTAGAGAATAAGTCACTAGTTGATGAGGTGCAGGCTAAAACAGTCGAAGCAGAAGCGGTTATTGCAGATATTAGCCGTTATGAGAAAGATGTTTTGGTACCGGTGGATGCACTTAATACAGTGCGTGCGTTGCCGACAGGCTATGATGACATCCAAGAAGGAGGCAAAAGCTGGCGTCATTTCGGTTTATATCAAGGCGATAAGTTAGGCCAAGAAGCCAGTGATGCTTATGGTCGTTTATTGTATAAAACTTTCTTGCCGCGTTTGTTAGTGCAAATAGAATCGGCCTTATATGAAAAGCGTAATGATGCAGAGTACCTTTACGACACCTTACGCGTTTATTTGATGCTCAGTGACCCTGCGCATTTGGAGCCAGCGTCAGTGAAAAGTTGGGTGCTGGACGATTGGAAACGTGTGCTTCCTCGTGATATTCGTAAAAATGAATACGAAAACTTACAAGCACATCTTGATGCTTTATTAGAATACTTACCCAAAGAAACGCCTTTGCAGCCCAACGATGAGTTGGTCGCTAGTGTTCGAACTTTGTTGAGCACTTTACCCCCAGCCCGTCGTTTCTACTTCCGCTTAAAAGAAGAAGGGATGTTAAACAAAGAGCTAGCACCTTATCGCATGGTTGATGCTATTGGCAGCGAAGCGGCTTACTTGTTCCAGTTTAAAAATGGACAGCCTATCACCAGCGAAATTGACGGGTTCTTTACAAAAGCAGGTTACCAGCATTACTTCATTGTTGATCGTGATGAAATGATTGAACGTTACCTGACCGATGAATGGGTCATGGGTGATGAGTACGGACTGGAGTCTGTTGGTTTGAATGGTGAGCTATTGCAAACTCAGGTTGAGTCTATGTATTTGGATGATTACTTGAGTACCTGGAAAAGCTACTTGGAGTCTTTGGATTTTGCGCCTATGACAAATCCGCGTGAAACACTGGCCATTCTTAAAGAGCTATCACGGCCTAACTCTCCTATTATCCCTTTGCTTAAATCGATTAGCACTAACACTTCATCTGATGCGTTTTCGCTTTTGGGGGCGCTTGAGAATGTAGCAGGTGATACGGAAACACCAGCGCTTGATGAGAAAATAGAAGAGCAAGTACAGGTGCGTTCGAACCCAGTAATCGAGTACTTTGCAGAGCTGAATAAGCTAACCGAAGGCGATGATGAGCACGCTCCGCCTATTGAAGAAACCATTAAAATGCTGGACGAGCTCTATGTCTATATGAGTGCTATTGATGGCGCAGCAAATACAGGAAAAGTGGCTTTCGAAAACGCTTCTGACCCGCTTGGGTCGGCGGCTGTCCTTCGTGAAATGGATGTAGAGGCTGCTCGACAACCTAAGCCTTTATCGACACTGCTCGATAAAATTTCGGATCGCGCTAAATTACAAACAGCACAAGATGCTAAAGGGTATATGCAGCGTGAGTGGGATAACGAAGTGGCGCGTCATTGTACCAATATGTTGGCTAATCGTTACCCGTTTAATAAACGCAGTAGCCGAGAGGCGACACTCGATGATGTCTCAGCGTACTTTGGTCCTGGTGGTATTTTAGAGCGATATTTTGATGATGTCGTTGTTGATTATATCGATACCTCTCGCCGACCATGGCGTTGGAATGAGAATAATGGCGTTAGCTTAGGTTTTTCTGAATCAGTCTTGCGTCAATTAGAGATAGGGCGTGTCATCCGGGATACTTTCTATCGAACAGGATCACCTGACCCAGCTATCAGCTTTGAGTTACGCCCTATTAATATGGATAAGTCCATATTGCGGATGAGCTTGTTTGTAAATGGGCAGCAGATGACATATGCCCATGGCCCGCAAAGTGGAAAACGTTTCCGCTGGCCTGATCAGGCTCGTAACGCTGATCGTGGTTTAGCACGCTTAGTTATTGTGACCAGCGCCGGCCAAGAATCGATTACAGAGCAAGGCGATTGGGCGCTGTTTAGACTGTTTGATCAAGCCAAAGTGGAGCGCATGGACCGGGAACGCTACAAACTAACATTTAGGCTCAAGAATGAGTTTACCGTCTCGTTAGAGTTGCGTGCTGGCAGTGTTTACAACCCATTCCAAATGGCGGAACTTCGGCAAGTGAGGTGTCAGTGATGGCTGGGCTAGCAATCGGTATATACGGAAAATTGCCATCACACGCTGATTTTGTGAGTGTGAATGTTGATTCTGAGTTAACAGCAGAGCTGTATGACTGGATGCAAACAGTCATCTTCAAAAGCAAAGAGGTCATGAGTGATAGTGACTGGCTTACGGCGTACTTGGTCTCTCCTATTTGGCGATTTTATTTGCCGGTTACAGAGCACCGTAAGGGGGCTGTTACGGGTATCATGTTGCCTAGTGTTGATTCTGTTGGGCGTTACTTTCCTATTTTCTTACTGTTTAAGCTCGATACTGAGAAAAGGCGAACAGAATGGTTGTTTCGGGAAGCGACAACACTTTTGGAAGTGCTAGAGAATGCCGGTATTCAAGCATTGCAGAAACGCCTCACGGTTTATGATTTACAAGTGTTGTTAGATGAGTTTACAGCCGATTTTGAAGTGGGTGAGCAATTAATGTTGCCAATAGAAACCCCTAAGTCGGTCATAAATGTAGAAGAACAATTAGATAAAATGATCGTTCAATTGGGCGATGTTACTTTGTGGTGGTCAATGATGGATATCAATGGCCACGTCAAACCGTTATGTAGCTTTAGTCAGATGCCCGACGCGAATGACTACCAGTTTATGTTAGTCGGTAGCGTATCGGAGTAAATGGAAGTCAATGGCAGATAAAAACTGGAATGGCTACGGCCAAACGGACGTGGGCTCTGTGCGAGAGGAAAACCAAGATAGTTTAGCTGTTTTGGATCACTCTGGAGTATGGTGTGTTGCTGATGGTATGGGAGGCCACAAAGAAGGTGGTATAGCGAGCCATTTAGTCACGCAGAGTTTAGAAAGCTTGCAACAAAAAGAGCCTCAGTCACTTGATGAGCTGTTAACTGAGACCATATCAATCCTCCAAGAAGCGAACCAAGCGTTATGTGATATGTCTGACAGCTTTTATGGTGAGGATCTCATTGGCACAACAGTAGTAGCGTTGTTAGTGAGAGGAGGTCGGGGTGCTGTCGTATGGGTGGGCGATTCGCGTTTATACCGTATGCGTGAAACGGCTTTTGAAATGGTCACACGAGATCATACACAGTTCGAGGAGCTGGTCAGTCGAGGTCTGATTGAAGATTTATCGTCAGAAAAAACTCACCCCGCTAGCCATATGTTAACTCGGGCTTTAGGGGTTAGCCGAGAGCTGAATTTAGACACGATTTATTTAGAACTCGAACCAGGAGATAGGTTTTTGTTGTGCAGTGACGGACTATCGAATGTCATTGAGCAATTAGACTTAGGCAAAGCTATTTACTACAGCGAAGACAAACAACGTGCTGTAGCAAACTTAATTAACATGGCGCTAGCTCGCCAGGCGAACGATAACGTTACCGCTTTAATTGTGGACAGGATGTAATCGATGAAACGCGTAATACTGACCAGTATGGTCTCTGTGTTTGTTCTTCTCCAAGGATGTGCTGTGCAGCAGCAAGTTGACGATCGATCTGTTGGCGGCCTGAGCCGAGTGGGTATCGTCAATGACGATGACTTGCTCAAAGATAGCTTTCCTGAATACATGGGTCTAGATCAAGTAGGCGTGCATTACCTTAACCCTGTTACAAAAGGTAGTAGAAACACTTATTTGCGACGTGCCGAATCAGTAATACTCTCGTCTGCAGACTACGCTGATGCTCGTTTGAATTTGAGTCGAGCATTGTACTTAGATCCCGATAATAAGACCGCGGCTCTACTGATGAGCCAGTTGGTTAATGAGCCATCGGTTTTTGCGCAAGCAAAAAACTTTAATCAGAACAGCGATGTGGCCAACTATACTGTTAAAAAGCGTGACACCATTAAAGGTTTATCTCGTAAAATCTACGGTAGTTCAAATTACTACCCATTTATCATGCGTTACAACAACCTAAGTGATAGCACGCTATTAGCTGGAGCGGTTATCAGTTTGCCTCGCCCTGATAAGACGCCAAAACCGGTCGTTAGAAAACCACGTAAAGTTGTTAAACCAGCCGCACCTAAACCGTCAGCTCCTACTGTAGCTCAGCCGGTGGTGGAGCCAGTAGAAAATGAGCCATCCGTAGCAATCACACCGACGACTGTTGCTACACCGATAGAGCCGCTAAGCAAGCCGGATGTCACTGTGGAAGCTGAGGCGCCGTCTCTGGATGAGGCCAAAGTTGCCCAAGACATTGAGCAAGGCTTGGAAGATACATTAGCCGCGCCAGTGGAGACCGAGGGTGATCAACAAAGTGAAGTAACCTCTGCTCAGAACCAAGAAGCGGCTGAGCGGGTGGTTGATGATAGTGCAGCTGAATTAGAAACTGACGTTAGCGCTGTCGAAGAGGTAGCAGAAGCGAGTACTCCAGCAGTAGAGAGTGAAGCTAATGTGCCATCTGAACCCGAAGCTGTAGAAGAAGTACCTCAAGGTAACCCATTAGAGCAGCAGGCCTTAGCGGCGAACGCTGCAGGCCAACAGATTCGTGCCTATCGTTTACTTAAACAAGTGCCAGATCGTTCGGCGCAAGGGAATGCGGTGCTGAATCGATTAACGGACAGTTTAGTCTCTAAGCCTTACGCTAAGGGCTTAAAGTACTACCAAGAGCAAAAGCTAAATTTGGCCATTGCTGAATTTAATAAAGTATTGGCTGCTGACCCTACACATGGGCAAGCAGGAATTTATAAAGCGCGTTGTCAAAAATTGCTCGATAAATTAAGCAATATTGAATAATGTACACAGGGGCTCTGTTCACTAACGTTGACACGCCCTCTGTGCAACAAGGATATAAAAGGCAGTAAATGGATTTTTCAGCAGCACTAACACCCATCAATGCAGATGTGAAAGCAGGGTTTGATATTCGGAATCACCCCGAATACGCCGATGCCTTCTATGAGTTGCGCGACTTACGCAACGCTATACGTGCACAAGAGCGGCGTGCGCTATCGCTTGAGGACCTGTACGCTCTGGGGTCAGAATGGAAGCAAGTCCAAACCGCCTGTGTCGACATTTTGGCAACGCAAAGTAAAGATGTTGAAGTACTGGCATGGCTCGCCGAAGCGACTATTCGGGTTGACGGCTTTGTGGGCCTTGCTGAAGTTTTCGATGTTATCGATCAAACCCTGCGAGAGTATTGGGGGGGGATTTATCCGCTTCCTGATGAAGAGGGGATCAGTGCTACCTTATTTCCGTTAACTGGCCTAAATGGCGATAATGGAGAAGGCACCTTGGTCATGCCTATTCGTATGGCTTCTGTCATTACTACACCTGCTGGAGAAATGATTAGTGGCTGGGATTACATAAAAGCATGTGATTTAGCACAGCTGACAGATGATAGTAAGCGTCAGCGCAAAATCGATGATGGCATTAAAACAATCGATCAACTTCAGCAATTAATGCAAGGCACCGACAGTGCCCAGATCAAAACGACGGCACGTGCCATCGACGCATGCAAACAAAATTTTGCCTCTATTGATGACTTTTTACAGGATCAATGTGGCTATGATTCTCCGCCGACATCGGCGATTAAAAACGTTCTTTCTACAGCTTGGGATGCGCTGGCAGCGATTGCCCGCATTGATACTTCTATTTTAGAGGATCCAAAGCCGGCTGAGGAAGAGGCGTCTGAGCCTGAAGACGATAGCGATAAACCTGAAGTACGCTCATCTAAATCGGCTCAGAATACCGTAGTACAATTCCGACCTGAAGCGTACTACCCATCCTCTCGCGAGGAAGCGCTGATTATGGTGTCGAGGCTTAGTGCCTTTTTCAGGGATACCGAACCACACTCGCCTTTGTCTTATCAGATGGAGCGTGTTGAGCGTTGGGGAAGAATGGGATTGGCAGAGTTAATGGATGAACTACTCGACGATGACACAACTAGACATCAGTTCTTCCGCTTAATTGGATTATCAAAAGATTCTAATTAGTTAGAATCGAACGCACTTAATAGGGAAATAAAGGGGAATACTTATGGGTACCGAAAGCATTCATAAGAAGCTCGAACGAGTCAGAAAACCACGTGTTCACATTACTTATGATGTTGAAACCGAAGGTGCTGTTGTACATAAAGAGCTTCCATTTGTCATGGGTATTATGGGTGATTTCACCGGTAATAATCCGGCCAATGCACTTAAAAGTTTGAAAGATCGTAAGTTCATTCAAATTGAGAGTGACAACCTAAATGAAGTCATGGCAAAAATGGCGCCGGGCCTTCGTTACAAAGTTGATAATACGCTGCAGGATGGCAATAGCTCTATGTCAGTCGACCTTGAATTTAAGTCGATGGAAGATTTTGAGCCAGGTCGTGTTGTTGAGCAAATCGAACCGTTAAAAAATTTAATGGAAACACGTAATAAACTACGTGACTTGCTAACGAAAGCAGACCGCTCCGAAGAGTTAGAAACTCTTTTGGAAAAAGTATTACAGAGCACGGACGACATGCAATCATTGTCGAAAGAGCTGAAGGCAGGCGAAACTGAGTAAGGTGACAAGGATGACTGATACAACTACAGCTACTCAGCAAAATGCAACCACGCTTCTTGAAGAAACTGGCGGCTTGCTGGACCAAGTAATCAGTGCCACAAAGCAAACTGAAAGCGACGTGGCTAAAGATTTGCTTAAAACACTGGTTGATGAAGCAATGGACGGAACGGTTGTTTGGGACCGCAACATTGCAAAAACTATCAACAAAGCGATTGCGATGCTTGACGCTAAGTTATCCACTCAGCTAGCAGAAGTCATGCATGCACCGGAGTTCTTAAAGCTTGAGGGTTCATGGCGCGGCTTGAAATACCTTGTTGATAACAGTGCAACAAGCTCTTCATTAAAGTTAAAAGTGCTCAACCTCAACAAAAAAGATCTATTTAAAGATTTAGATAGAGCGGTTGAGTTTGACCAAAGCGAAATGTTCAAGAAGTTGTATGAAGAAGAATTCGGTACGCCGGGTGGTGAGCCTTTTGGTGCCATTGTAGGTGATTACGAATTCTCTAATCATGCGGATGATATCGAGCTGCTTTCAAAAATGTCTAACGTATCGGCGGCTGCATTTTGCCCATTCATCGCGGCGTCAGGCCCTGAGTTATTTGGTCTAGAGAGCTGGACAGAACTATCGCGTCCTAAAGATCTTGAGAAGATCTTCGACTCTAAAGAGTATTCTAAATGGCGCGGTTTCCGTGACTCTGAAGATTCACGTTTTGTAAGCTTGACAATGCCACGAGCACTAGCGCGCTTGCCATATGGTTCTCAAACTAGCCCAATCGATGATTTCGGCTACGAAGAGGCGCCTATTGACGAGAATGGCGTATCCCGTGCGGCTGATCATGATAACTATTGTTGGATGAATGCTGCGTATGTAATGGGTGCTCGTTTAACTGAGTCCTTTGCTAGCACAGGATGGTGTACGGCTATTCGTGGCGCTGAAGGCGGTGGTCGCGTTGATAGCTTACCTACACACGTGTTTACGAGTGATGATGGCGACATGGACCTTAAGTGCCCAACTGAAATCGGCATTACCGATCGCCGAGAAGCTGAGCTATCTAAAATGGGCTTCTTGCCATTATGCCATTATAAAAACACTGACTATGCTGTGTTCTTTGGCGGCCAATCTACTCAAAAGCCTACTAAATATGGCACACCCGAAGCTACGGCCAATGCGGCTATCTCGGCTCGTTTGCCTTACATTATGGCTACCTCTCGCTTTACGCATTTCTTGAAAGTGATGGGACGCGACAAAATTGGCTCATTTATGGAAGCTGATGATGTAGAGCAGTGGCTAAACCGTTGGTTGCTCAACTATGTCAATGACAACCCGGATTCGGGTCCAGATATGAAAGCAAAATATCCGCTGCGTGCTGGTAAAGTTCAGGTAACTGAAGTGCCGGGCCGTCCTGGTTCGTACAATGTGGTTGCTTGGATGCGTCCATGGCTGCAAATGGAAGAGTTGAGTGCATCTATGCGAATGGTTGCTCGTATCCCACAACTCGGTAAGTAGGTCGATCAGGTTGTAGTATTACAGTAGGCATGTTGTTGCCTACTGTAATTTTCTGGTATTGGTCAACATGGATGTATTAGGTATTAATGGAACTGCTTGATCACCCTTTAGGGTCGGATGCAAACCTGAACAAATGTGTTTGGATACATGATCTCGTCGATTATTTCGGTGCAGATTCACTGCGCACGAAGCATTCTCGCCTCACAGTCCTCAGCTTACTTAACCGTGAAATTGCTCGCATAGACCAGCTACTTGAACAGCAAGTAGATGCGATACTCCATCACCCTCAGTTTCAAGCTCTAGAATCCACATGGATGGGGTGCCAGTATTTGTTAGAGCAGACATCATTTGCTCAGCAAGTTAAAGTTAAATTATTGGATGTTACTTGGGATGAATTAGCGCGAGACATAACCCGTGCGATCGAGATTGATCACAGCGAAATATTCCACAAAGTGTATAGTCGAGAGTTTGGTATGGCGGGTGGTGAGCCTTTTGGTGCCATGCTCTGCAACTATGCAATTGGTCTGACACCTAAGCGCTCTGGTAGAGATGATCTGAGCGTTCTTTCTGGGCTTGCCGCCGTTGCTGCTGCAAGTTTTGCTCCTTTTATTTTTAATGCAGACCCATCGTTACTCGATTTAGATGATTTCTCGTCAATGCACTCCCAGCTCGATTTGGATCGAACCTATCAGCAAGAGTCATTTATTCGATGGAAAGCCCTGCGCCAGACAGAAGACGCCCGCTTTATTGGATTAACGTTACCCTATTTATATTTGCGTAAAACTTATAGACCCAGCCGGTTTAGAAACGATGGCTTTGTCTATCGTGAAGGGATAAAAAAACGCAGCGATTATCTGAAAGTGGGGGCTATTTTTGCACTGGGCGCTGTGATGGCTCGTTGTTTTTCGAATACAGGATGGCTAGCTGAAATTACCGGTAAACGCTATTTTGGTGGAGGCGTGGTGCCGGGGTTTATATCCCACGATTCTGACATTGATGGCCAGTCTCATATCGCGGCTGAGGTTATGATCCCTGATGCGTTAGAGCGCTCGTTATCGGATCATGGGTTTATTCCTGTTTGTTACTCAGTCAATAGCGCTAGTGGTTTGTTCTATAGTGCATCGTCGATCCAAAGCCCACTTTATTACAACACGGCACAAGCACGCGTAAATGCTCGTTACTCTTCTATGTTGCAGTATGTGCTTTGTACTTCGCGGTTTGCGCACTATATGAAAGTTATTGTAAGAGACCAAGTGGGGGCATTCTCGACCACTGAGGAATGTCGTCAGTTCCTACAAACTTGGATTATGAATTATGTGATGTCAACGGATGAGGCAAGTGACGTTCTGTTGGCTCAATACCCGTTGCGTGAGGCGCGTGTTAGTGTCAGAGAGCAAGCGGGAGGCAGTGGGTCTTATACTTGTGTGGCGCATTTAAAGCCGCACTTTCAATTGGAATCTATAGAAACATCGATTCAGTTCAGCGCTGAAGTCGTATCAAACAGGGTGACAGGGTAGATATGGATATCAAAGGTATTGGTGAGTTATATAAAGCAGGCGATTTACAGGCAGCGCTTGTGCATTCCAAAGCATTTGTTAGAGATAATCCAGAAAATGGTGAAGGGAGAGGGCTGTTACTGCAGTTGTATCTTTTTGCGGGGGAGCTCGATAAAGCTAAAAAGCAGTTAGAGTTTTTAGAGTTTCAAAAGAAGGATGACTTGCCTTCTTATATGACGTTAAAAGTCATCGGTGAAATGATTGATTGTGAAATTCAGCGCCATGCTTTCTATAAGAAAGCCAGTAGTGAAGTGCCTGCATTATTTGATGATGAGATCGATTTACTATCAGACGCGTATGCGTTGGTAACTAATGCTCAAAACGGTTCGTTAACGTCAGAGAAGGCTGAAGCGATAACTGGCCAGCGTCCTCTTTTGCCTGTTGTGTGTCAGCTACAAGATGATGAGATTCGTGGTGAGCTTGCAGAGCCTGATGATTTAACCGCATTTGGCCTAGAAGTGTTTTCTGCACGCAAAGGGTATGCCTGGCTCGCTTGGAAAAATATCGCATCTATTGAGTTCCACCCCTACGAAAAACCAATGGATCTGATGTATCGCCGAGCCGTTATAAAGCGTAAAGGAGATACAGAGGAGACGCCTCCATTACAGGCTTATGTCCCCGCTATCTATGCTAATACTTCACGTGATGATGTTGCTGCGTGCATGGGAAGGACAACTGATTGGCTTGCAAATGATGAGACCGGGCTGGTTTCTGGTTCAGGTCAAAAGTGTTTGTTAGTGGGTGATCAACTCGTTCCGATATTGCAGATCGGTACACTCACAGCTCTTGAACTGTCATAAAACAGGTGGGCCGTATGGTTGATACTGAGCATTTTCAATCGTCCTTTATGCAGCAGGTATTGGACTATGAACCGGATAAACAATCGGATCGGTATGATAACCCTGCGGCACGCTATCGCGCCTACAAAGAGTCGGTAATGCGCGACCTAGAAAACTTACTGAATAACCGAAGTCGCTTAAATAGTGCTGAATTGTTAGAAGCCGGTGAGCTTTTATTAACTTATGGGGTCACTGATTTTGCGCATATCAACATAGCTGCCCTCAGTGGTCGGGAAGCGCTGCGACGAAAAATTCTCGATGCGATTCGTACAAATGAGCCTCGTTTGAGTGATATCCGTGTTGCGTTGTTGGATAAGCAGGACGACCCAAACCGTCTTGGGTTTAGAATTGAAGCAAAGCTACGCGTTTATACCGATGCGGAGCCGGTAATTATCAGTGCCTCGTTTGAGCCTGCCCGCAAACAGTTTAACTTTCAGTCTGAAGTGCGATGAAACAGTCATTAGTCGATTATTATCAGCGTGAGCTGAATTACTTAAAACGTCGCGGTGAAGCGTTTGCCGATGAATATCCTAAAATAGCTGCCAGACTTCAGGTTAATGATGACCTTGCGCGAGACCCGCATGTCGAAAGGATCATTCAAGGGGTAGCCTTCTTAAACGCACGGATTCGTAAAAAGATAGAAGATGACTTTCCTCAGCTGTGTCAAAGCGTGCTGGATGTTATGTATCCCCATTATTTGCGGCCGTTACCGAGCTATTCGATTGTAAGTTTTGAGCCTGAAAAGGACCTCACCTCTCGGGCGAGAGTCAAGCAAGGTTCTGTTATTGAGGCTGATGTGGATGAGCATTTTGCCTGTCGATTTAAGACTGTTTATCCAACAGATGTTTTACCTGCTAAGGTTGATAAAGCCGTATTGCAGAGCTATCCAGCTCAAGCGCCTAACCCTCAGCAAGTTACTGACCTTGAATCGGTATTGCGACTACGTTTATCAACAATAAATAGCGATGCTGTATTCGAAAAAATTGATTTTGAGACGTTGCGCTTTTACATTAAAGGCAACCGCCACTACAGTTTTGCTCTTTATGAGCTTATTCATAACCACACAGTGACCATCGCGGTCGCTAAGAATGATCATGATCCCAAAGCGATTTTTTTAAACCCAGAAGACGTGCTGTTTCAAGTGGGCTTTAATGAGGATGAGGGAATACTACCTTATCCAGAACAGTCGTTTATAGGTTATAGATTGCTGACAGAGTACTTTGCTTATCCTGAAAAATTTCTGTTCTTCGATTTAAAAATCAGTGAGTCAGTAAAGCTAGCCATTGAAGGTCAGCAAATGGAACTGTTTTTTTACTTTAATAAGAGTGTGCCGGATATAGAGGCTACGGTTGAGGCCAAAAACTTTGTCTTAAATGCTACACCTATTATTAATTTATATGATCAGTTTTCAGAGCCTACTAGGCTAACGCATAAAGATTATGAATATCCTCTGGTAGCTGACGCGCGAAATCCGGACAAAGTGGAAATCTACAGTGTAGAAGGCGTATCGATTACAACGGATCAAGACAAGATAGAAGTCGTGACGCCGTTTTTTGGAATAGCTGATATACCTCCGTCAGAGACGACTGAGGCTCGTTGGCACTCTCGTCGAGAGGAAATTGAGTTTGGTAATACCCGCAGCCAATCTCATCTATCCTTAATCAATATAGATCCTATTCTTAAAGAACAAGGCGAAGCCGTTGTCTTAACTCAATTACGGTGTTTTAACGGTAGTTTGCCTAAGCGTCTGTCTCAGACGCACAGCCAGCCAAAGCTGATATTGAGTTCCGGGGCGTCTGCTGTGGATCGTATTAGGACAGAAATTCCTTTTACGGATGTGATTAGACCTCGTTTAGATGATGATATTTATTGGCAGTTGCTATCTCACCTGAATCTAAATTATATCTCGTTGACGCAAGGTAATCAGGGGACCGCTGCACTGCGCAAAATATTGTCTCTCTATAATGTGACGCGTCATCAAGAAAGCAGTAGCGTAGTAGATGCAGTGGCAATCACTGATGTATCACCAGCCACATTACGCATCGCTGATGATCGAGGTATGCCATTTTTCTGTCGTGGTAGCAAAGTTGAAATAACGTTGGATAAAACTAAATTTGCCGGCAGCAGCCCATTTTTATTTGCTAGCGTTATTGAGCGGTTTTTAGGGTTGTATACACATATCAATTCGTTTGTTCAGTTGTCAGTGGTGTTGGGAGATAAAGACCACGAGTTAAAATGTTGGCCAGCGCGGGCAGGGGATCAATCACTGCTATGAGTACGGTCTCTCACGCAATGACAACTAGTGCGTTACCCGATATGCAGTTTTTTCAGTTGCTTAGGCATTTAGAATTAACAGCACGCAAAAGCAAAGGGGTAGCCGCAGGAGCCATTGGTCATGATTTACCACTAAAGAAAGAGTTTGCCGACTTTGCTGTTATCCAGTCAGCCGCTTTCCCGGGCAGTGCTTGCACAAAAATTGATCGGGTTGATCATGGTGAGTTTACTCAGAGTAAGCTGCATATTGCGTGTTTTGGATTAACGGGCCCATCGGGTGTCATGCCAATTCATTACACTGAATTACTAAGTAGTAGGGCTCGACAAAAAGATACCGCACTAAAAACATTATTAGATGGCTTTAATGCACGTTCAGTAAGTTTTTTGTATCGGGCTTGGCAAAAAAACCGTCTGCCCATCATGCAAGAGCACCTGACAAGAGCAACGGTAAATCGTCAAGTTGACCCGGCAAAGGCGATGCTAAAAGCCTATGTAGGGCTGGCAGAAGGTGATAAAGAAAAAAGTATCAAAACGGATACAGAATCACTGGCGCTCTATTTTTCAGGGTATTATAGTAAACGTCCTCGTAATGCGGCTGGTTTGAGTAAAATTATCAGTCGAGTGTTGGGGTGTCAGGTGACACTGCAACAGTTTTATGGGCGTTGGTTTGATCTAGAACCAGAACAAAGAAATACAATTGGATGTAAGAATGCCACGCTAGGGAAAGATTTTGTTATTGGCAGCTCTGTGTTTGAAGGGTCGTGTAGTATACGGATACAAACCGCGCCAGTCTCGCTTGCTGACTTTAAAAGTTTGCAACCGGGCCAGCCAAAGTTCCTCATTCTCAAAGAGCTTATTAACCTCTATGTGGGTCAAGATTATTTGATTGACTTACAAGTGGTGCTTAAAGGTGTCGAAAAGCCACCTTTTATTCTCGCTAATGATACAACCTTGCAGGACTCACTCCGATTGGGCGAAGGCTTGTGGCTAAGTGCTGCATCGAATCATCAAAACGTTGCTGATGCTATCTACGAAGTAAGTCGGTAACAGGAAGGAATAATGAATCAACTTGGACGATACGAATTAAAGGAAATGATTGGCGAAGGCGCCATGTCACAGGTTTATAAGGCTTATGATCCTGTGCTACAACGAACGCTTGCCATCAAAGTGCTAAAACCCGAGTTCTCGGAAGATAAAGAGCGCCTCAGCTTTTTTCTCAACGAAGTACATGTCTCAGGTAAGCTTAACCATCACAATATTGTTCAAATTTTTGATGTTGGGTCCGTCGACGAAGTTCCTTTTATAGTGATGGAGTTTGTGGATTGTCAAAGCCTTGATGATTGGATGAAAGAGCAAACTGATATCTCTTTGGATAAAGTCACAGATATTATGACGCAATTGGCGTCAGCCTTAGAGTATGCGCACAGTAAAGGCATTATCCATCGCGATATTAAGCCCAGTAATATTCTCATTGAAACGAATGGCCGCGTGCGTCTGACTGATTTTGGTGTGGCTTATTTGCATGAGCAAACAGAGCTTGACCAAACACAGACAATTGTCGGTACACCTTTTTACATGTCGCCAGAGCAACTCGCTGGTGGTGTGCCAGATAGCCGAAGTGATCTTTATTCAATGGGTGTGGTTTTTTACCAATTGGTTTTCGGTACATTGCCATTTGAGGCGTCCAGCATTCGTAACTTGGTCGATCTCATTCAAAAATCGGAAGTGGATCTAACTGCTTCTAAGTGCCCGCACGCGATCAAAAAGGTTATTCGCCGTTTATTGCATAAAAAGCCAACGTTCCGATATAGCAGTGCTGGTGAGTTAGTCAAACAACTCAATGCTGTTAGCGTCGAATTGTCTACTAAAGACCCAAAATGGTCTGAAAAAATCACATCGACCTGGCGCTATACCGCCATTGTGGCAACTGCATTAAGTACCTTGTTAGTAGCCTTGTTGGCTTTCACTTTAAATGATTTATCGACCAGCTTGTCGGAAGTATTGGGCAGCTATGGTCGAATGCTAGTGCAACAAACAAAAGAGCAAGTTGATGAGGCCTTGCTATTGGGCGACGACCTAGCGTTGGGGATTACCGTCGAGCGGTTGTCGAACAATGATGAAATTGAATATTTGTATGTGACAGACCATGAAGGATTAATTAAAGCGAGCAAGCAGCCAGATATGATGGGGAAGGTTTACCGTCCTCCTTTAGATTTGGTTCGAGTTGAACAAGCGCAAAATGTTAATATCTTCCAGCTTAAACGTGATGAACATGGCAATCGCATTTACCATTTAACCTCGCCCATTTTGTTCAACGGTAAAGAAATTGGTGCAGTAGTCATGGGGCTTTCGGCTAACTCAGTCGCTGATGTTTGGACTCGAACAGCTTGGGCACTGGGGCTCTTTATCTTAATAGCCTGCATTATGATTACAGCGATTGTGTATTATTTATGCCGATTCTTTACGCGCCAATTTAGTCAATTAGGGCAGGCGTTGCAAAGCTTGTATGTAGGGAACTATTATACGCGTCTCCATGTCGATAGAATCGATGAGATAGGGTATGCAAAACGTCAATTCAATGAATTGGCTGAACAAATGGAGACGTTTATTCTTGAGTCAGATCCTGATTTTGAGGAAGAAACGTTACCAGAAACAGAGATAGAAGAATCTGAAGACAGGACTGTCGTAATCAGAAAAACAGGGGATGTTAAATGAATACTCGCGCGCTCATTGGTAAGTTATCAGCAACCAGTCTTGCTGCATTCGAAAAGGCTGCTTCTTTGGCGGTAACTCAGCGCCACTACGCTATAGAAATCGAGCATCTAGTGCTAGCCCTTCTGCAAGAGGAGCGTACTGGGGTTCGGTCATCATTGAAAAAATACGGCGTAAATACTGATCAGCTCGAAGGCGATATTCTTATCCGCTTTGAATCATTTGAAAAAGGTCACACGAGCGCCCCTTCTTTTTCTCCCAACGTTGTCGAACTCATCCGTAAGGCATGGCTGTTATCTAGTTTAGAATACGGTGAGAATGAAGTAGTTGGTATTGCTGTTATGGTAGCCTTATTTAAAGATGAGGCGATGAACTTGCAAATTACGTCTCGTTTAAAGGCGTTTAGTCATTTTGACGATGCCGACTATGTGCGTAATGGACCTAACCTGATTAAGCTTGAGCAAGTAACTCAAGTGGCAGCCCCTTCTGATAATGAAGATGATGACGCGTTGATGGCGCCTGCTCCGGCTAGTAAGCAAGCGCTGGAGGCTTATACTCTTGATTTAACAGCTCGTGCGCGAGCAGGTGATCTTGACCCTGTTGTGGGTCGTGAATCCGAAATTCGGCAACTGATTGATATTCTATGCCGCCGCCGTCAAAACAACCCTATTTTGACGGGGGAAGCGGGTGTTGGTAAAACGGCCGTGGTTGAAGGGCTAGCTCAACGAATTGTAAATGCGGAAGTACCGGACTCTCTTAAAGAAGTTGATATTCATATACTCGATTTGACCTTGCTGCAAGCTGGCGCTGGTGTTCGAGGTGAGTTTGAAAATCGATTGAAGTCAGTCATTGATGAAGTAAAGCAGTCTCCTAAGCCTATTATTTTATTTATTGATGAAGCGCATACGCTGATTGGCGCTGGCAATTCGGGTGGCCAGGGAGACGCGGCTAATATCTTAAAGCCAGCATTGGCGCGCGGTGAATTACGCACGATTGCTGCAACCACGTGGGCTGAGTATAAAAAGTATTTTGAGAAAGACGCCGCGCTCACACGCCGTTTCCAAGTGGTAAAGGTAGAAGAACCTGAACCAGAACAAGCTATGCGCATGCTACGCACTCTGCAGCCTGCCTTTGAGAAGCACCACCAAGTGCTGATATTAGATGAAGCGATTTGTGACTCTGTTTTACTGTCAAAACGCTACATTTCAGGCCGTCAGCTACCGGATGTATGTGTCTCTGTGCTTGATACCGCATGTTCTAGGGTTAATTTAGAGTTACGTAACACGCCCGCTGCATTAGATGATTTGCAAGCCTTAGAAGATCAGTATCAGAAGCAATTAAGCAGCGCTGAGCGCGAGGTTGCATTATACGGTGGTGACAGTCAAGAAATCGAAACACTCACTGAAAAGTTAGTGCTTTTGAGTAATGAACGCGCCGATATAGAAAGCCGTTGGGAGCAAGAAAAACAAGCTGTAGAGCTCGTGCTTGAGCTGCGTACAGCGATTAGTCATGGCAATCAAGATGATGCTACGCGCGAGCAACTAGACGAGGCATTAGCTCGTTTGAAAGATATCCAAGGCGAAGCTCCGTTAATTCGCCCTCACGTGGATGCACAGGTGGTTGCTGAAGTGATTTCCTCTTGGACGGGCATCCCCGCAGGACGAATGATGTCCGGAGAAGTACAAAAAGTACTTAACGTGCAAAGCGAGCTTAAAAAGCGAATTATTGGTCAAGATCATGCGCTAGATGCAGTAAGCCAAAGCGTTCGTATATCCAGTGCTAAATTAAAAGATCCTAAACAACCCATCGGCGTGTTCATGTTTTGCGGTAGCAGCGGTGTGGGTAAAACCGAGACAGCGCTGGCTTTAGCTGACTTGTTATATGGCGGTGAGCAGAATATGACCGTTATTAATATGTCTGAATTTAAAGAAGAGCATAAGGTTTCTTTATTGATGGGATCTCCTCCTGGCTATGTTGGGTATGGAGAAGGTGGGGTTTTAACAGAAGCTGTTCGCCGTAAGCCTTACAGCGTTATTTTGTTAGATGAAATGGAAAAAGCGCATCCCGGTGTTCAAGATGTGTTTTATCAGGTGTTTGACAAAGGCGCGATGAAAGATGGAGAGGGGCGAGATATTGATTTCCGTAATACTCTGATCATCATGACGACCAATGCTGGCACCGAAACCATCTCGCGCGTATGCTCCGATCCCGACACAGCTCCGTTACCGGATCAATTAGAATCCCTTGTTAAAGATGAGCTTTTAACTTATTTCAAGCCAGCTTTCTTAGGGCGTACTCGTTTAGTGCCTTTCATGCCGTTGCATGACGAGGTGATGACAGGAATAGTGCGTTTACAATTGGCACGAGTCGGACAGCGCTTACTTGATCAATACAGTGCCGAATTTACATACAGCGATGCTGTTGTAGATACCATCGTCGCTCGTTGTAAAGAGGTCGATACAGGGGCTCGTAATGCAATCCATATTATTAATCGTAGTTTATTACCTGAAATATCAATGCGAATCTTAGAGTCCATGGGTGATAGTCACGCGTTGGCTTCGGTTCATATTGATGTGGATGACAATAGCGAATTTAGTTTTAACCTTTCTACAGATGAGCAGGATGCAGCACATGAAAAATAGTCGTACGTTTGTGATGGCGTTAGTAGTTTCTAGCACATTGGCTAGTGGTGCTTATGCGGCCGAAAAAAGCGCGGGCAGTCAGAATTTTCGATTTGCTTTACCTGACGATTATGCGGTAGTTCAGCATCAAGTTAACCCTGCACTGCAAGGGGGGAGCGTTATTTTTGCTCCTGCTGCTGAAGCTTCTTCTAAGGAGCGTATTCTGCGTTTACAAACGTACCCGTCTGAGTATTATCCAGAGTCTTTGCAAGCTTTGGGAACATCCAAACCGCGCGAATTTTTAAATACAGTTATCGAAACACAACTG
Organism: Neptunomonas sp. CHC150; assembly: GCF_030397555.1. Lineage (NCBI taxonomy): Bacteria > Pseudomonadati > Pseudomonadota > Gammaproteobacteria > Oceanospirillales > Oceanospirillaceae > Neptunomonas > Neptunomonas sp. CHC150. The sequence continues at coordinate 2,180 of NZ_JAPNXU010000011.1, read as the reverse complement.
CAATCCAAATGTACAAGTTCTACGGTAGACTCCGGTAAAATCAGGGAACAAAACGGTGAAACTCGCATCAATTGGTGGACCAGTTGTGAGTTAGCGAATCAGCCGGGTCAGTTCGAGTTTGAGCGTGGTCGTATGTTCTTATCCGCTACAGGCGCATACTTTATTAGCCACATTAATGAATCGGCTAACAAAAACCACCAGTTTGCTCGCAATGAAATTAAGTGGTTCGATAAATATTTGTACAACAGTGGTTTTTGTATTTCAGGTAATGACTGTGGTGAAGAAGGGGCTTTGATTCCTCAATTATTTACTGAAAAGTAAATACATAGTCATTCCAATTATTTGTTGTTAGATAGCTAAATAAAGGTATTTGCCACCCAATAAAGGTGAGAAAAGGATGTCTTCCATGAGTATCACGGTATCTTGCTGTGAATAGCGCTGGCCTCCTTTTTTATGCGTGTTTTTCTAAGAGAAGCCCGAATAGGGTAGTAGGTTTTAACTGGAGAACACCCTTTAATTGAGCTTAGCTGTAATTTGCCTAATTAAAGGATTATTAAGTGTAGGGGCTTTCTCTGCATCATAAATTTGTCAAAAAAAGGAACTGCAAACTCATGGCAATTTATTTAAAAATCGATGGCATTGATGGTGATGTGACGGCAGCGGGCCACGAGAATTGGGTCGAGTGTGACTCAATGGAATGGAACGTGACTCGTAGCTTGACCACTAAACCTGGTCAGGGTAAAGATCGTGAATCAACGACGCCGGTTGTTGGTGAGATCACGCTAACGACTAAAATGGATAAGACTTCTCCACTATTCTTTGCTGAATCTTGCGTTGGCCAAGGTAAAACAGCAAAAATTCATATGGCTCAAACCAGCTCTTCAGGTATCGAAACTTACATGGAGTACACACTGACTAATACGCTAATCAGTGGTTATAGTGTGATGAGTAACGGTGACCGTCCTGTTGAAGCCATTTCTCTTAACTTTACTAAAGTAGAGATGAAATACACAACATGGAACGAGCAGCATCAACCAGAAGGTAGTGTGCCTGCTGGTTATGACATCGCTACAGGTGTTCGTCTGTAACGTTTTACAAAGCGCAATGGCTCAGGTTATTGCGCTCTATTTTTACCAAAGGATGTCAAAATGATTAGCAAGGAAGAGCTAGAAGCATTATTAGGTGACCATATTTCAAGCCACTGCGACCAAAACTTAGTCGCTGATAACCTTAACCATTGTGCGCATTTTGTGTCTCATGTTTTAGGGTATGAGTTTGGTTATCAATGCGGTAATCAGAAGCAATCGTCAGGTGAAGGTGCCACAATTCGAGTGCAAGAAGTTTTCTCTCGATGCCCTAAAGTTGGCTTGTGGAGTGATAAAGGTCCGTGCCTTAGCGCTTGTCTCGCTTTTGTAACGAAACGTAGCAACGTTGATCTTGCTCGCAAAACTATGTCGAACGTACCTCGTAAGCATATTGGTATTTTCGCTGATGGTTATATCTACCATTACTCTAACTCTAAAGACGAAGTCGTTAAGCAAACGCCAGCTCAGTTTGCTAATCATTATCAAGGAGCAGGTTATGCTGTCTTTTATGGAACGTTCATCAATTAGTCGTTTTATGGGGGCAGTTATTTTGATGCTGAGCGCACAAATGGCGCTGGCTCATAATGATGAAGCGTCGCATAAGGCGGTTTCGTTACCAACCCATGCTGAGGCGTTTGCTCTGTTGATGCAGCAAGGTGATCAACCGTTTAGCACAATCAGCTCTTGCCAATCAGTTAGTGATGTAAGCAGCGAAACAGTTCGAGATATCTTAGGTTATTATTTGTCTGTTTTGGCTCAATTCGACGAATCACGTATCAAGGTAACCAGCCATCCTGAATCGGCTCATATCCGTATCGCTATTAGCTTTGAGGTGGTCGATGAGGAGTCGCCATGGAGTTATGGTTTTGAGTTTAATGTAGAGAACAATGACGGCCACTGGAATACTTTGAGTGGCAGTTTACGTTGTACAGGTATGTAAGGTTGTCGTTAGGGGCTTATTGATGTAGTAAAGTCTAAAATATGGGTGTGTAGTCTATTTCTATTATTGTGATGTACAGGGAAGTGTATGGCTGATTTTAAGCAGCAAAGCCGTTTGTTGGCAATTGATACCCCGCTCGGTGACGATGTTTTTTT
>NZ_JAPNXU010000010.1:0-488102 GCF_030397555.1 Neptunomonas sp. CHC150 | reverse complement strand
ATACCGAACCCCTGATTGCGCTGCAGTCAGGGGTTTTTTTATGGTTATTGTTTTTACGATTGGCTAAACAGGCGGTGTTTTGCTTTACCTTTTCTATATAATTAGTGACAGTAATTATTTAAGTAGTCGTAAAATAGAGAGAGTGAGCTTTGTCTGATTCGGTGATGTATATTTTGTTAGTTGCGGGGATTTTGATTTCTGCTGTATTGATGGTTGTTATTTATCGGCAGGTTAGAAGTTTGCGACGCAAACAAGAAGAGCGATTAGCAAATCAAGAGAATTTGGAACGAATCCAAAAAGAGCGTTATGAATATATTGAGAGTAGCCTCAATATTTTAACCGATGCCTTAATTAATTCTCAGATAGGAGTGGTTGAGGGCGCTATTCGCGTTAAATCACTGCTAGATTATTATAATCCAGCTCTACATGATGAGCCTGCTTATGCGGTATTTACTGAAATACATGAACAGACAGAGCATATTCCTATTAAAGAAGCGTGGAAAAAGCTAGAAAAGCCTATCCGTCGCAAGCATGAGCTATTCATGGCACGTTTGGAGATAGCCCACGGGGAAGAGGTCGTCAAAGCCGCCGGTCAACTCCATGCCCATATCAACAAAGCGAAGCAATAAAGGTGGAGTTTGTTGCCACTTTTTTGGTGTGCTTATTCATTCTACTATTACTCGTAGTCGCTTTAGTTTTTGGACGGCCGCCTGTTTATCGCCCAAGCCGTGAGTATGTACTAAATATGATTGAAGGCATGATTAGCGGAGAACAAGACCAAGATGCATGGACGCTTTTTGTAGGACTTCCTATTATTCATGATCCTGAATTAGAGGAAATTAGGCAGTCTTGCTATGAGTTAGAGTTGGATGCGGAATCTGGTGGTGCTGTTAGTTTTGGTTCGGCTCGCTACCGTTATAACGACCAAGGTATGGATCGTTTAAAGTTATTACGAGGTGAGCTGGAGCAGCTAATTCTCAAAACTCCAGTATTTAAGTCTTTTTAACCATCTGTGTTATCAACTGATTTAAGCACGCGCTTAAGCTGCCATATTGCATACCAGAGTTCTTTCCAGTTAACTGGTGCAGTATGTAATATGTTATGTATTTCGGAAGCGCAGCATTCAATTTCTGGTAGCTCATACAGACCAGCTAGCCCAATAAGTTGATGGTTTACTTCGCCAATAATTTGAGTGTTGCGTGCCGTAAAACTATCGTGTATCTGTTGACACAATCTACCGAGCTCCTCTTCGATCTGAGAGGTTGATACATCGTAATCCTCTATATTGGTAACTTTCTCCTGCTTGCTATGAGGCGACTGGGATATGCTATTGGTTGTATTTCCAACTGTTAAGTATCTAATGGTTGAAATTAGTTCGTCGTCGTTCACAGGCTTGAGCAGCACTTTTGAAATTCCAGCGCTGATGAGTGCGTGATGTTCATGAGCAATAATATTAGCTGTAAGGGCTATTACGGGCAGATCAGGGTACTTCTGCTTAATGTGTGAGGTAGCCTCTAAACCATCCATGACTGGCATATGCACATCCATGATCACCAAGTCCGGCTGTTGGGCTTGGGTCTGTTCTATGGCTTCTACTCCCGTCGCTGCGGGGAATACATTGATGCCAGATTTCTCGAGAATTTTGCTGATTAACAACCGGTTGAACTCGTTATCTTCAGCTAGGACTACGCTAATAGGTAGCAGGTTTTCGTTATTTTCTTGTCCTGTTTGAAGTAGGTAATACGGTAGATCAAGGGCTTTAAATAACGCATCTGGCCGTGCTGGCTTGGAAATAGGAATGAGGTTTGTCGGGTGTTCAATTGGAAGTTGACAATCGGAAGGTAGCATAGCTACGACAAGGTTTCCTTGTGAGGAAAGTAGCGATAGAGAGGCGTGAAAGATGCGCTCTTCCTCAGATGTTGCTTTAGCCGGCAAGCCAACCATAAATGTGTTGTGAGGTGCGAGGTGTTGCAAGCATTCGTCAATGGAGCGGACATTGATAACGCGCTCAGTTTGTCGAAATAGAATTTCAATAAGGGATCGGCGTTGAGATACATTACCTTCGCAAATAACTATATTTTGTTCGTTATTATAGGTTGGCGGCTCTACTTTAATAAGCGGACGGTTTTCACTAGGTTTGAAAGGCAAGTAGAGACTGACGGTAGTCCCTTCACCTTCCTCACTAATCATCTCAAGACGGCCGCCCATGAGTTCAGTCAGCTTTTTCGAGATAACAAGCCCGAGGCCTGAGCCTCCAAAACGACGGGTGATTGATGTGTCGGCTTGCATGAACGCTTGGAAAAGCTGTTCTAGATGCTCCTGCGGAATACCTATACCAGTATCGATGACTTTTAGAGTGTATAAACTCTGCTGATTGTTGATAGGGCTAATATCGACATGGACTTCTACCGTGCCGCTTTGTGTAAATTTAACCGCGTTGGCTATAAGGTTAGAGATTATCTGGCGTAAACGTGTAGGGTCGCCAATAACGTCGAGGTCTTGGCGTGGCTGCATATGTGTTATCAGCTCAAGGCCTTTTTCATGAGCTTTAGGCGCTTGCATTTCTAGCACATCATATATGATTTCTTCTAAATTGAAGTCGATTAGTTCAAGTGTAATTGCATCTTGCTGGAGTTTAGAAAAGTCCAGTATGTCATCAATAATTGATAGCAGCATCAGCGACGTTTGATTGATGATCCGTATGTGCTCTAGTTGTTCTGGTGAGCATGGCGATTGCTTCATTAACTTCGCAAAACCCACAACAGAAGTCAGAGGCGTGCGCAACTCATGACTCATTCTTGCTAAGAATTCGTCCTTAGCTTTATTTGCTTCATCGGCTCTTTTGCTGGCTTTTGCAAGAGCAGTGTTTTGTTGTTCCAAATGATGGAGTGTTGCCTGTAATTTTCGGGTGGCTAGGTTAATGCGGTTTTCTTGGTTAGTGACTAACTTTTGTATGGTATCAGCCAGCCCGTTTAAGCCTTGCGCTAAGAGGTTAAATTCCCCTGTATAAGTATTGGTAACTCGCGTGTCTAAGCTGCCTGTTTGGATCCGTTCCATTACTTGCGTTAGCCCAAGGATAGGTTGGGATATTCGCTTGCCAAAACGCAGCGCTAATACAGCAGAAGATACGAAAGCCAGTAGTAATAAAGATATACTGGCCAGTAGAATTTGTTGCTCTTGTTTCTCTTTGCGGCTCTCGGACATGATGACTATAACCCAACCGACAGTATCTGAAATACTTTCAGTTTCTTGAAACTCTGGGTTATCCAAAAAAGGTATGCCTGTTGTGCTAACTGGCTGAGTAAAATACCAGTATTGATCGTGAATGTAGGCCGATGGCGCAGCGACCTTTAAACTAATAGGAAATTGAGCTGAGCGTTGAATTAACTGATATTCGCCGTTCAAGAAAAGTACATCCGCTACATCTTTTTCTTGAAATGGTCCTTTGCTAATTGATTTGAGCAACTCGTTGTTACCGGTCATTAAAGCAAACTCGGATGAAGAAGCGACCAGCCTCGCCAATAGCTGCCCTCGTTCAACAAGAATATTCTCTGCATCTTGTAAGCGCGTCATTGTGAAGTATGCGCCCAAAACAAGAGAGATAAATAACAGAGGGAATAAAGTTAACAACAGCAGTCTTTGGCGAATACCAAAGCGGGTATTGATTGATGTTGGCATTAGCTATTCCCCTGTAGCGTTGTACGCAGTCGATCACTGGACGGCGGATATAGCTTGAGCTGTTTAGCCGTTGACGCGTTAATCTTGACATCAAAGTATTTGGGGTATCGGGGGCTGTTTAACTGGCGACTTACCTGAAAATCACTAATTAGCTCGCCTGTTTCTGTTCCTACCTGAACGGTTGTGGAGTAAACGGCTGCTAGGGCTCCCGCCTTAACATAGGTCTCGGAGAATCCGATGAGTGGCTTTTTGTGACGCAGTGCTAGATATAAAGACCACTTGGCGCTTGCCCTGTTGAATGCACCCTGATCCGGTATGGCAAGGAAGATGTCACTATTAGATATAAGTGGATTAATGATGTTGATTGGGTTGTCTGTAGACGCTAAAACGCTTGATCGGCTTGTGAATTGATATTGCGCTGCAGCCTCTTCAAAGAAGGGCTTTTCTTTGAAAGAAGATTGTCCAAACAACGTGCTAATGACGGTTGCACCGGGTACTAGCAGCCGAGCTAGGTGTACTTGTCGGGACATGGGTTGGTCAATGAATAGAGCGCTCACTTGATGGTCGTTACGATTAAATTTTGCCGTTAGGCGCTCGTAGCTGCGCCTCGGAATAAAGCTAGCTAGGATGGGGGTATCAGGGTAGTCCAACAAAGCGGCTTCGAACGCTTTGCTTCCTAATGTGACCACCAAGTCGCTTTGGATTGATGATCGTTCGTTGGGGTATAGCTTAAATACCTCTATTTCAATTTGCGAAGGAGAGGTATTGATAATCTGCTCAGTGACAGAACGATACGAAACATCGTTGCTGCTTAACAGAACAGTTACATGCATTTGCGATAAATTTGATTGCCCGTAGGCTGATACACACGCTATAAATAGCAATGGGGCTAAAGCTGCACTACCAATATAGGCTCTCAACTTAAGCAGTGTGAAGCGTACGTGCATTTGCATTCCTTGCTATGAATATCAAAAGCTAAGATCCATCGTTAAATATAAGCGCCGATCAAATAAGTTGTTCTCTCCAAAGTCGTGATATTCATGGTTAAAAAGATTTTTTACGATAATTTTCGTGGTTAATACTTGCTCATGAGAAAGAGGATGAGTAAAGCTTAATTGTGAATCAAATGTGCTAAAGCTATCAACTTGGCTACTGTCAAACCACTCTACATCAGACATGTAATTATAAACTAAGCTAGCATTTATCGCAGGCGTGAAGGTGTGATTGTATAAGAGCGATAAGGTATGGCGTGGAGATCTTTCATCCATCGTTTGGTTTTTCTTAGCTCCGCGATCTTTAATACCCGTCAGACGGTTATAGTTATAAGCAAGGTGCACTAAATCATTAGGCGTTGTGTGAAAAGTCGCCTGTAAATCGAGACCTTTAGCGTAACTATGAGATGCATTTTTGACGATAAATACTCGGCTATTAGAGTCTCCATCAACGATAGTTAACAGGTCAATGTCGCTGTTCGTGAAATAGCTGTTTAGTCCATCACTGATTTTCTCTTGGTATAGTTTGATGTCGATATAGCCCTTGTAACGAGGCAGGGCCCACAACAAGCCTAATTCCGTGCTGATCAGCTTTTCAGGGTCCAAGTTTGTGTTACGCATAGACACATAATCAAAGACAACACCTTCAGGAGATTGATAGCTTACTTGCGTCATTTCTTCTAGCAAAGAGGGCATGCGGTACGCTTTAGTCGCTGCTGCGCGCAATGTGATAGCTTTTGACGCTTGGTAGTTTGCACCAAGGCGGACTGATGTTGCTGTTCCCGCAATCGTCGAGTCTTCAACCATCAGTCCGAAGTTAGTATAGAGCTTTGGTGAAAGTTGCCATTCTACATTGTTAAACGCATAAAATAGATCTTCGTTGATAGCTTCTTCTTGGCCTAAGTAGACAGCGCTCTTAACCGTATCTTGTCGGTAGCCAATTCCACTTGCCATGTTGATAGTAGAGCCAAAACCTTGGGTGTACTGAAGCTCTAGTCCGGAGCTTTGAGCTGTTCCTTTTTCTCCTGCAGGCCAGACGGCGAAGTCAGAGACGGTTTGCGAAGGGAATGGATAAGCTGGGCCATAAAGCCCTGCTAACTGTTGTAGTAAACCGTTTATACCTGCAAGCCCGGGATCCCCTAAAAATTCTGATGCCATTATGCGTGGCGAGTTAAGTTTTAAATAGTTATTAAATACGCTAATACGGATATCGCTGTTGTCTGTTAGTGTTCGTTGCCAATCTAGTTGCTCATAGTGAGAATGATGCTCACGTGGCAGGTAGTTATAAGGCTCGTCTGCTGGGTCGTCTGCAGCGCCTATATCAATATAACCATGGCTGAAACCTGCCGATATATTGATGGTGTCAAACAGAGTGGGTGTAAACGTGAGCGATACGTTACCCATATTGGCTTGCTTGCCATCATTTACATCATCGAACCCGTTATTCTGATCATGGGTCAGGCTGGCTCTGATACTCATGTCATCAGTACGCTTAGAAAATGAAGCGCTCACACGCTTTGTCTGCTGGCTGCCTAAAGTGGCGCTAATATGGTGGGATTCTTGATCGAGAGGCTGGAACGTAACAATATTAATCGCGCCGATTAATGCGTTTGATCCATATGATGGAACGTTTGATCCGCGAACCACTTCAATATAGTCAATATCTTCGATGGATATACCAAGAGTATTCCATGCCACGGTGGATAGCATAGCCAAGTATACTGGGCGGCCATTAATACGTATATCTAGCCGATTCGGAAACTCTCCGGAGTTGCCGTGATAGCTAACCGCATGCTTGTTGGCATTGGGATTATAGCTTTGGAAACCCGGTACCAACTTAAATAGCTCTGTGATATCGGTTGCCGTTGACGCTTTAATCATCTCCTGAGAAATAATCGTGGTCGATACCGGCAGCTCTTGCAGGTTTTGAGGTAATCGGGATACAGAGGATATCTCTGGTATGTCGTTAAAAAGATCCGTTTCGTTGTAACTGAACACATCCTGTGACAGCAAGAAAGAAGTCGTCAATAAACTGCGAACACATGTCTTTTTTAAAAGGGACATCTACTAAGTAACCCGTATTTTTGTTGTTGCTACACACGCGTGCCGATATAAATAATAACCGCAGTCATTAAAACAGCTTCGATGATAAAGCCGTTCGTTGTTAGCACCCAGTCGAGCATATTAAAGAACCTTAAAATTGATCATTAATTATACTGTTTTAAGGCGCTTACGAGTAGTCACAACTGTAACGACCACTTACGAACCTTCACATCCAGCGATTACGATAGAAATACCATAGCATGAGAGCTGAAATAGCCGTTAAACCAGCGACGAAATACGTAAATGCCCATGGGGATTCTGTCCCAGGGATGCCTCCTATATTTACGCCTAAAAGCCCTGTTAAAAAGCCCAAAGGTAAAAAAACAGCAGAAATAATAGAAAGTAAATACATGCGCTGATTCAGCAGGTCGGTTGTGTAACTGACTAACTGTTCGATAATGACGCTGATCCGCTCACTCACAGATTCTAATTGGTCGAGCTTGCGCATCAATCGCTCGTTAATTTCTTCAACTACGCGACGGTCATGTTCGCTTAATAAGGGTGAGTCTGACTCGATAATCCCGTCAAAGGCCTCTTGTTCGGGTAACAAGTAGCGACGCAGCGCAATGATTTGCCGTTTAAGATCAGCCACTTGCTTACGATGCTCTTGTTTAGGTTGATCAACAACCCTGTCTTCAATACTGGTTACTTGATCATCTACGCGGTCTACAAAATCAGCCACACGCCCTGTTAGTCGTTGGCATAAGGTGGTGATGAGTTCACCTGAGTCTCGTGGTCCTTTGCCTTCTTCGAGGCGTTTAACGGTATCCTGAACACTCAGGAGCACGCGGCGTCGGGTGCTAATAATCCGGCCTTCCTCTAACCAAATGCGAATAGAGACCATATCTTCGGGGTCTTCATCGGGGTTGAGGTTGACGCCACGCAAAATTAGTAACACCCCGTTATCATATTGGTTAAAGCGTGGGCGGGACTCTTCTGCCAAAAGTGCTTCGACCACAATAGGGTCTATTTGGCTTTCATTACGAAGCCATTGTTTTGCACCGGGGTTATCAAAATTGAGGTGGATCCATTGAGCACAGTGGTTTCTCTCAAAGGGGTATGGAGAGGGTGTGACTCCGCCTAAACCGTCAAGATCAAATGCGTGAATTAAACCTTCCATTGTTACCTCTAAGAGCAAAAAAGATATGTTCGGCATAATCGCATAGATAATTGATAAAGTTGAGTAAATTTATTGGATTCTGATGACGGAATAGGTGAAAACATAGTGCACTGTGTGTATGTTACCTATGGGCTAGATTAAGCGGTGTAGCCACCCATTCTAATGCGGTGCTATTAAGGAGTTGCGGTATATGAGCGAAGAAATAGGCGTACTAGTTGAGCAGATTTTAAAGGTCGATAAAGATGAAAATACCGCTCCTTCCGAAGCCTTAGCCGAGCAACTAGAACACTTAGATGCAGAGCAATTAGCCTTATTGCTAGGCGCGCTACCCTTAGATGAGCGCTTGGAGCAATGGGAACGTATTCCCGCCGATGAGCAAAGCGCAATCCTGGTGGAGTTAGGAGGTGACACTCGCCTCAGTATTTTACGTACCTTGTCATTCGCAGCGCTTGAAAGTTTATTCGCTAAGCTCACGCCAGAAGAATTGATAGAGCTATCTGATGACCTCCCTGATGAGTTCATTGATATCGCGCTGCGCCAAATGGATCAAAAACAGCGCCAGCACTTTGAGCACAGTAATCAATTTAATGAAGACCAAATAGGCCGTTATGCCGATCATAGTTTGCTGGTGCTGCCGCAAAACGCGAAAGTTTACGATGCCTTGCGACTGATGCGTCGTGATATCCCCGAGTGTACTGATGCGTTGTTTCTGACCGATAGGGCAGGGCGCTATACCGGCACAGTATCCCTACATAAACCGTTAAGCTCGCCCGGGCATATTCCGCTGGCTGAACTGATGGACGAGCAAGTTAAGCCGCTGGCGGCTGAGGTCTCCCTAGAAGATAGTGTCGATATTATAGAGAAGTCTGATTATGTGTTACTGCCAATAGTTGACCAAAAAGGCATGTTAATTGGACGTATGACACTAAAAGATGGCCTGCAAATTTTACGCGAGTCTCATGATGCCGAAATGATGGCGCAAGCGGGTTTGTCGGAAGATGAAGATTTATTCTCGCCAGTTTTACGAAGTTCGATGCGTCGAGCGACGTGGTTGGGGATTAATTTACTGACGGCATTTTTAGCGTCGTGGGCGATTGGTTTGTTTGAAGCAACATTACAGCAGGTAGTGGCCTTAGCTGTCTTAATGCCAATAGTGGCTTCGATGGGGGGCATTGCCGGTAGCCAAACGTTAACGCTGATTATTCGAGGGATAGCCTTAGGGCAGATTTCAAAAGGTAACTTATGGCCGCTATTGCGAAAAGAGCTGAGTGTCGGTGGATTTAATGGTGTTTTGTGGGCAGGTGCCATTGGTGCTATTGCCGCATGGTGGTTTAGTGATCCGATGATCGGTGTGGTTATAGGCTCGGCTATCGCCATTAACATATTGGCAGCAGCCATTGCTGGTGTATTTGTTCCGCTCATACTCGATAAAATGAAAATAGACCCTGCGTTGTCAGGCTCGGTTATTTTGACAACAGTGACAGATGTCGTTGGCTTCGTGACTTTCCTAGGGTTAGGAACACTACTATTGATTTGATCCCTCACTGACTATCGCATTCCTATGGGAACTTTTTTGTGCGCCGCAACACAAATATGGTAGTTTCTAGATCCCTATGATGTATTTTAGGGAGCAGTCTTAGATGTATAGCGACAAATCGCATCGTCAATTAACAGTTTTTGAAGGCGTGTGATCACGATTATTTAGCAACCACCGAACACAGGGCCTTCAGCAATCCCAAATGGTAAGGGGCAAGATCATGTTAAAAGGAAAAAACGCAGTAGTGACCGGTTCCACATCAGGTATCGGCCTAGCCTATGCTAAAGCCTTCGCCAAAGAAGGTGCCAATGTAATGATTAATGGCCTGGGTGATGCGGATGAGATTGAAAAAACACGTGCCTCACTAGAGGCCGAGTTTGGTGTTAAAGCCTTGTACTCATCAGCGAACATGCTAAAGCCAGACGAGATCGCCGAAATGATAGCAACCGCAGAAAAAGAACTCGGTTCGGTTGATATTTTAGTGAATAACGCTGGTATTCAATTTGTATCTCCAATTGATGAGTTTCCCGCTGAAAAATGGGATGCCATTATCGGTATCAACCTAACCTCGGCATTTCATACGATTAAAGCGGCACTGCCGGGCATGAAAGAAAAAGGTTGGGGGCGCATTATTAACACGGCGTCTGCGCACGCGCTGGTGGCTTCCCCGTACAAATCAGCTTATGTAGCCGCAAAGCATGGTATCGCAGGCTTAACCAAAACAGTGGCGCTGGAAGCCGCCGAAAAGGGTATTACGGTTAATGCTATCGCGCCAGGCTATGTGTGGACGCCTTTGGTGGAAGCTCAAATAGCTGATACCGCTAAGTCTCGCGGGATTACGGAAGAGGAAGTTAAAGAGAACGTATTGCTGGCTGCCCAACCTACTAAAGAGTTTGTTACGGTTGAGCAAGTAGCGGCGATGGCTGTATTTTTATGCAGTGATGCTGCTTCATCGATGACAGGCACAATTTTGCCTATCGATGGTGGTTGGACCGCACACTAATCAATGCTAACCATTTTTTAGAACGACGCTTGGTATTTACTGGGCGTTTTTTCTATCTGTATTAATATTCAGAAATTACGTTCTAGTTCGCGTTTATAACGGGAGTGTTACATGCCAAAAAAATCGCTTAACTTAGCCCTTCAAGGTGGCGGTTCTCATGGCGCCTACACTTGGGGAGTATTAGATTATCTGTTAGAAGATGGCCGCATTAGTATTGAGGGGATCTCGGGTACAAGCGCAGGGGCGATGAATGCGACGATACTAGCGCAAGGTTATATGAGAGGTGGTATAGACGGCGCGCGCCAATCTTTAGAAGACTTTTGGCGAGCAGTATCTAAAGCCGGTGCTTTGAGCCCAATTAAGCGCTCTCCGTTGGACGTGCTCACGGGTAATTGGAGCTTTGATTTATCGCCTAGTTACTTCTTTTACGATTTAATTAGTCATGTCAGTTCGCCTTACGACTTTAACCCATTAAATATCAATCCATTAAAAGAGCTGTTGGAATCTCAGGTGGATTTTGATTTAGTACGCTCTTGCAAGCATCTCAAGTTGTTTATCGCAGCAACGAATGTCCGGACCGGTAAAATCAAGGTCTTTGAACGAGAAGAGCTGACAGCGGATATGGTCATGGCATCGGCGTGTTTACCGGAGCTTTACCAAGCGGTTAATATTGATGGTGAATCTTATTGGGATGGCGGTTATGTTGGTAACCCACCACTTTATCCGTTGTTTGGAGCCAAATCCAAAGATATTGTCATTGTGCAAATTAACCCGATAGAAAGAAGCGAAATTCCTCGTACGGCTAGAGAAATAGCCAATAGAGCGAATGAAATTTCGTTTAATACTTCGCTTTTACGCGAGCTACGATCCATTGAGTTTGTGCAGCGATTGGTTAAATCCGAAAAAGTCGATAAAGATCATTATTCGAATATTCATGTTCATCGTATTGAAGCGACGGATGAAATAAACCCATTGTCGGCTTCCAGCAAATTAAATGCTGAGTGGGAGTTTCTAAAAAAACTTCGCGATATAGGGCGAATATCTGCACAGCAGTTCCTAGATCAGCATTACGAAACGATTGGCAAACATTCATCACTGGACTTGGTGAAAGAGTTCTCGTAAAGCACTGTCTACGTAATGAGTTGCCCACTGAGGCTTGCTTGTAACTTGCTGTTACAAAAAGACAATTTCGTTACAAAAGAAAATTACATTCATTCGTGTATGTTATGGAACATACACACTCTTCTTGTGTCTGCCTGTAGTAAGCTCAGTAACATTTGGCCGTCAAAAACAGCGCTGATTGTTTTATCGTAATGTGGCCGAGCGATATTTCTGGAATCTCAATGAAAAGGATCTTTGTATGATCATATTTTCCATTTTATTTGCGTTGATAGGCTTGGCACTGCTATTGGGCGGTGTCTGGTTAATCACGTTAGGTGGCAGTTTGTACTATGCCATAGCCGGTGTTGTGCTGCTGGCGGTAGGCGTTCTTATAAAGAAAAACCGCTGTGCTGCACGGCTGCTCTATGCTGCTTTTCTTGTCGGCACCCTTATATGGTCTATTTACGAATCAGGCTTTGATTGGTGGCCACTGGCAACCCGAATGGGGATGTTTTTGATATTAACCATTCCCTTGTTTATCTCTACTGGGACTAAAGGAAAAGGCGGTAATAAATTATTACTGCCAATATGGGGAGCTACGGCTGCTATCACGCTGATTACACTTATTGTGCCCGATAGCTCTACGGTGTCGGGGACCCTATCTAATGAGACGGTCTCTGCTAACCCAGATACAGGAGATGTCCCCGCGGATAGTTGGTTAAGTTATGGCCGAAGCAACTTGGGGCAGCGTTATTCGCCGCTTACGCAAATTACACCTGATAACGTAGAAACCTTAGAGCAAGCTTGGCAGTACCGCACCGGGGACCTGAAAGGTCCTAAAGATGTCGGCGAAACAACGTATGAAGCAACGCCGCTTAAAATTGGCAATGCACTGTATATTTGCACCCCGCATAACTGGGTGGTTGCATTAGATGCCGATACTGGCGAAAAACTATGGGTCTACAACGCCAAAGTACCTGCTGAAAGTCAGCGTCAGCACCAAACATGCCGAGGTGTTTCTTACTTACCGCCAGCGGGTTTATCTACATCAGAATCGATCGTAGCCGTTAAAGCTAGTCGCCCTGCTGAAAACATGCCAAGTATGCAATGTGATGCACAACTGTTTTTGCCAACATCAGATGCACGCTTAATCGCCATTGATCCTGAAACGGGCGCGCGATGCAGCAACTTTGCTAATGATGGCGAGTTAGACCTCATGCATAACATGCCCTTCAAACAGGCGGGTTATTATTACTCCACATCACCACCGCTCGTTGCTGGTGGAGTAGTGATTGTTGCTGGGTCAGTGAATGATAACTATGCAGTGAATGCCCCATCAGGCGTTATTCGTGCTTATGATGTTAAAACAGGTGAGCTAAAGTGGAACTGGGACTCAGGTCATCCTGATGATACAGCTCCCATAGGCGAAGGCGAAGTATATGCCACGAGCTCTCCGAATAGTTGGTCGACAGCAAGTGCAGACCCCGCGTTAGGCCTAGCGTACTTCCCTATGGGGAACCGAACGCCTGATCAACTGGGCATGTATCGAACGCCGGCAGAAGAAAAATACGCCACATCTGTTGTTGCACTGAGTTTGGAAACAGGTCAAGTTGAGTGGGTTCAGCAGTTTATTCATCATGATCTATGGGATATGGATACGCCGGCTCAGCCTTCGTTGTTAGATTTGGATACTGATAGTGGCGTACAACCCGCATTAGTGGTCCCGACTAAGCAAGGCGATGTCTATGTGCTTAATCGGGCAACAGGCGAACCTATCTTCCCCATTACCGAAAAGCCAGCGCCGCAAGGAACGATTCCGGGCGATTTTTCTTCGCCAACACAGCCTGAGTCAGCACTTAATTTTAAGCCTGAGCCTTTAACTGAAGCGAAAATGTGGGGTGCAACTCCACTGGATCAACTCATGTGCCGCATCCAGTTTAAATCACTTAAATATGATGGGCAGTACACGCCACCATCCACGCAAGGTACGCTCGTTTATCCGGGTAATTTTGGCGTCTTCAACTGGGGTAGCATAGCGGTAGATCCTAAGCGCCAAGTGATGTTCGGTATGCCCCTTTACCTTGCTTTTACGTCTAAGTTGATCCCTAAAGAGGGAGCCGCATTAGGTGAAACAAACACAGGTGAGCAAGGTGTCAATGAAAATGCCGGTGCCGATTATGCCGTACAAATGGGACCTTTTTTATCACCGTTAGGAGTGCCTTGTCAGCAGCCCCCATGGGGTTTCGTCGCGGGTGCTGACTTACGTACGGGTAAAATTGAATGGATGCACAAAAACGGCACAGTAGAAGACTTATCGCCAATTCCAGTCCCGATTAAAATGGGAGTGCCGGGGATAGGCGGTCCTGTGATTACTGAAGGAGGTGTTGTTTTTATGGCGGCAGCTGTAGATGACTACCTTCGTGCCTACAACCTCACCGATGGCAAGCAGCTTTGGGAAGCCCGTTTACCTGCGGGTGGTCAAGCAACACCCATGACTTACTTAAATAGTAAAGGCGAGCAGATGGTTGTCATTGTGGCTGGTGGTCATGGCTCAATAGGCACAACTATTGGCGATTATGTTGTTGCTTACAAGCTGAAGCCCAACCAGGAATAGCAGCGCAGGCGTACAGTGACATAAAGCCGTTAAGGGTCCCCCCCTTGGCGGCTTTTTTATTTTTACACATGCCTTAATCGGTCCCGCGTATCGTCTGTAGATCAATAATCTTCTTAGTATTAATCCATACAAAGTGTCTGTAATTAGGAAAAATTCCTATATATTTCAATATCTCCCGTTTGTTATATTCGGCGGCCGCTTTGGATGGATGTTCAAAGTTCTATCGGAAATTAAGGATAAATTATGAAAACTAAAAAGATAATTAGTGCTTTGGCTTTGGCGTCGGCTTGTGTCGCAGGGACATCAACTGCATTTGCAGCTGATACAAAAGCACCTGGTACAGGGCCAAACCCATTCACTGATTGTGGTATCGGTGCCGCTTTATTTAAGGACACACATTGGGCGGCAGTATCGTCTAATATCATTTGGGATTTAGGGACAACCGCTGTTACTTCTGCGACCTTGAGCCCTGAAACGTGTTCTGCTCAGAATGTTCAGGCTGCACAGTTTATTTTGGAATCGTATAAAAATCTGGCAGAAGACACGGCAAAGGGGCAAGGCGAAAGTTTAGCCGCGATGATGGATATTTACGGGTGCCAGCAAGAACAAGCCGTTTCGGTCATCAGCGCAGTGCGAGCTGACATGGCTGAGCAAGTAGGCTCAGCAAACTACACAAACCAAACCACAGTTGAAAAAGCATCGGCTTATTACAACACGGTAACCTCTGCTGCTAAGGTCTGCGCTGCCTAAGCACACATATACTTCACTCAAAGCCTAGCATTGGGTGAAGTTCTCTCTTATTACCTAATATTGAAAAGATGCTTATTCATGCTCTGTCGTATCGTCTTTGTGGTTATGTGCTTTATGATGTCTTGTGCACAGGCGGCCGCGCTGCCTGAATTTAATAGTAGACTCCTTCAGCAGCGATCGGCCGATATTTTATGGCTTAAATTAATGCACTATGAGCGTGATACATCGACGCGCTCAGGCTATTTGGGAGCGATCAAACATCCTGATTTTTACCTAGACGAGAACGGACGCTCTGACCCAATCGCCGAGCTTAGTGCAACACTAACCGCATTTTATGCAGAAGATTCCTCGAACGACCTACACGCTCAATGCCGATTTCCGGCTCGTTATTTATGGTTTAAACGTTGGGCGCCTAAGCAACTAACCTTACCGGCTTCTGTGCCGTGTAAAGCCTATGAGGATTGGTCTGAAGGCGAGAACTTCCAGTCCATTAGCATTGTTTATGTCACTGGCTACTTAGGCAATCCCGCATCATTTTATGGGCATACGTTTTTAAAGTTCAATACGGCTCAAAAACGCTCGCACGATTTGGATAAAACTATCAACTTTGGAGCTATTGTCCCCGATGCCGAAAACCCGATTACCTACATCTTAAAAGGAGTGTTTGGCGGCTATGACGGAGGTTTCAGCGAGGTTGGTTATTACTTCCATACAAATAACTATGGTGATAACGAACTCCGTGATATGTGGGAGTACGAACTCAATGTGAGTGCCGAGGATACAGCACTCATGGCGGCTCATGCGTGGGAGGTCTTAAAAAAAGAGTATACCTATTTCTTTTTTAAGAAAAACTGTGCTTACCGAATGGCGGAGATAGTCGAGCTCGCTACCGGTGTTAATATCCTAGATGATAAGCCTGTAACCATACCACAATCGCTCATTACGGCAGTTCATCGTGCCTCTGTAAAAGGCCAGCCTTTGGTTAAAACAATGGTTTATCGGCCCTCGCGCCAATCTAGGCTATACGACAAATATGCCTCTTTATCCGCACGAGAAAAGAAGTTGTTACATGAGTTAGTAGACGATCCAAAATTGCTGGAAAGCGATACCTATAAGCATGAGCCGGTAGCTTCGCAACAGAGGGTTATTGAAACCTTATTGGATTATTTACAGATCTCTCGGGAGTTAGAGGATAGAGCGAGTAATAAAATAAACGCTTTTTATCAGCGAGCCTTATTAGAGCGCTATCGTTTGCCGGTGGGAAAGGCCAGCTTTGTAACGGCAAGCACGGCAGCACCGCATGAAGGGCGTGCTCCTAGTTTGGTGCAAGTGGGTTTAAGGCACAATTCGGCGCAAGGCGATGGATTGCTGTTTAGGTTACGCCCAGCTTATTACGATGTACTGGATGCGGATAAGAGCCACGTAGCGGATTCAGTATTAAGCATGGGTAGCGCAGAATTGTTGGTAGAAGACAGCACGGTTTCGCTGAAACGCTTGTCACTGATCGACTTGGAAAGCGTAAATTCCGCCGTCACGGGGTTACCTGGAGATAACGGGCAGAGTTGGAAACTGAATATCCTTATTGAGCCCCTCGACTTGCGTTGTGATGATTGTATGGCCTTTAAAACACAAGCTTACTACGGGCAATCTAAAAGATTAACTCCGCATCTACTGGTAGGGGGGTATTTAGGCGGCGTTGTGCAAGATAATGTGAGTCACAATGCGAACGTAGAGCTTGCTGTGCGAGCGTTTACAAACGTAACAACAGGTCATCGCTTGAGTGGTACCTTTTTTGTGGAGTCACTCACGGCTGTGGATAACGATGCCAGTAGCCGTTATAAGCTTAGAGCAGAGCTGCGTGCAGCCTTGTCAAAAGTAACCGATATCCGGTTAGTATATGATCATGACCAAGCTGAAGAGCTTTCCCTCAAGCTTGGGTTTTACTTTTAAGGCTTTTCATTCAATGCGCTAAGGTAATCAGTGTCATTTATCGCGGCGTTTGTTTGCTGATTAAGTGCCAATAAAAAAGCTCCGCGTGTGCGAAGCTTTATAGGGGCCGATGATAGCCGGATTACACGTTGATAACGACCTTGCCTAATGCTTGGCCGCTGTTTAGGCGGTCATGAGCTTTACCGGCGTCTTCAAGACTGAACTGCTCGCTATCTACGATAGGCTTAAGCTTTCCTGCATCAGCTATTTCGGCCAGAGTCGTTAAGATATCGCCATGCACTTCCCGTTTGTGGTTGTAAAGCATAGGTATCAACATAAACACGACATGTAATGACAAGCCTTTAAAGTGAGCTGTGTTTAAATCAACTTCCAGCATCGACACAGTTGTCGCCACATGAGCATTTAAGGCAGCTGCATCGAAAGAGTTCGTTAGGTTAGCGCCCCCTACAGAGTCAAATACCACATCAAAACCTGCACCGTCAGTGTAGCTGGCAACATAATCAGCAACAGACTCGGTGCGATAATTAATGGCAGTAGCCCCCAGTTGCTTAATCAAATCCAGTTGTTTGTCGCCACCGCCTGTTGAATAAACATCAGCGCCAAAGTAGTTAGCTAGCTGTAATGCAATATGACCTACGCCTCCAGACCCGCCATGAACCAGCACCTTTTGGCCTTTGCTAATGCCTGCACGCATTAAGCCTTCGTAAGCGGTAATACCGACCAAGGGAATGGCAGCGGCTTCTTGCATCGACAATGACTTAGGCTTAAAAGCAATCAGTTTGGCGTCTGCTAACATATATTCTGCCAGCGCCCCGGGGATATCGGCTAGGCCACCTGCGCAGCCATATACTTCATCGCCTACACTGAAAGTGGTGACATCGTCAGCGACGGCTTCTACTGTGCCTGCAAAATCCATCCCAAGTACCGCTGGTAAATCAGGAGAAAGCGGAAGCTCTTTGCCCATCTGACGTATCATAGTATCTACGGTGTTAACGCTAGTAGCCGCGACTTTAATAAGAACGTGGCCTGGTTTTACAACGGGCTTTGCGACATCGGCTAATGCAAAAACATCGCTGTCGCCATAGGCGTTAATGATCATTGCTTTCATTGTGATGGCTCCTTAAAAAGTGATAGAGCCAGTATATTTATAGCTTTGAACGTTGATAATATGTTAAATAAGCTAATCACTTTTTAGTTTTTATTGATAATGGTGCGTATGAATATTGATCATCTAGCACTTTTTGTTCGTGTTGCGGCACTTCACAACATCAGTTTAGCTGGGAAAGAGTTGGGCTTATCGCCTGCTGTGGCCAGTGCGCACATGAATAAATTAGAAGCGGACTTGGGAGTTCGGCTTATCCATCGCACTACCCGTCGAGTCTCATTATCGGAAGAGGGCGAGGCGTTTTTACCGCATGCACTGGCAGTGCTTGAGTCCACTGAGGCGGCGCGAGCTTCAATTGGTGCTGGTAACGCAAAGCCACAGGGGCGATTACGCATTGCGGCACCAGCGTCCTTAGGGCGGATGCATTTACTGCCCGCGCTCGAACCTTTTTTAGCCCGTTACCCTGACTTGTCTGTCGATTTGTATCTTAGTGACAGCGTTGTCGATATGGTAGAAGGTGGTTTTGATATTGCAATACGGGATGCGCTGCTGCACGACTCCAGCATGATTGCCCGAAAACTAGCGCCCGTAAAGCGGCTGGTATGCGCTGCCCCAGCATACATTGATCAGCATGGCGAACCCGCCACTCCCGCTGAGCTTGTTAATCACCAATGTGTCAACTTAATGGGCTTAGAAACATGGGTATTTCAAACGCCAGACGGCAAGCAAAGCATTAAAACAAACAACAAATTACGCACAGATAATGGAGAAGCCGCGCGCGATGCCTGCATTAGCGGCTTAGGTCTCACTGTTAGTTCAACGTGGTGCTGTTATGACAACATTCAAAGGGGGGAGTTGGTTCACGTACTAAAAGATTATCCACTCATTAGCAGTACTGCTCTCTGGGCGATGTATCCAAGTTCTCGGCTTGTAGCACCTAAGGTTAGGGCGTTTATTGATTATTTCTCGGATTACTTTACAGAATCGCCGTATTTCTCATAATCAATAAATACACAAAACTCTTTCTTTATTTAACGCTGTTATTTCTGACGCCTAAGCACGGTATAAAGGTATGCAGATCGCAGACCAAGGGGATAAAGGGATGAAAAAAACGATTCTGATTACAGGGTCGACAGACGGTATCGGGTTAGTCACAGCCCACGCGCTAGTTAAATTGGGGCACACCGTCCTTCTGCATGGCCGAAATGAATCAAAATTGCAGGCTGCGCAGACTGCCATACTGCAAGAAACGCCCACCGCTAAGCTGGCAGCTTTTGTAGCAGACCTATCGAGCTTGCAACAAGTAACCTCCCTAGCCAAGACGGTGAGTGAGCATTATCCAACCTTGGATGTTCTCATTAATAATGCGGGAGTACACACGATTGCAGACACCACCACACAGGAAGGTCTAGATACTCGCTTTACCGTTAACACCATAGCGCCTTACCTCTTAACACGACGACTACTGGCGCAACTCAAACCTGATGCTAGGGTTGTTAACTTATCATCGGCAGCCCAAGCCGATTTAAACCCTGCTGAGTTACAGCAACCAAGCTCTCTACCCAGCGGGCAAGTGTATGCCAAAAGTAAGCTCGCGCTCACGATGTGGTCGCGCGGCCTCGCTGAACAGCTAGGGAAGCAAGGCCCTGTAGTCGTTGCCGTTAACCCCGCTTCCCTTTTAGGGAGCAAAATGGTTAAAGAGGCTTATGGCATCTCTGGAAGCGACTTAACACGAGGAGCGGATATTTTGGTCAAAGCCGCGCTTTCTGATGAATTTGCCGAAGCATCGGGCTTGTATTTCGATAACGACATTCCCGATTTTTCAGACCCGCACCCCGACGCGCTCAACAGCCAAAAGGTAGCTCAACTGATGCAACAGCTGGACACTATAGTGGCGAGCTATATTTAGGTTATTAAGCTATGCGCTAAATAAACGAAAGCCCCGCAGTTGCGAGGCTTTCAAGGTGTTTGGTGGAGGGTTTTGAACCTTCTTTTTTCATAATTAAATCAATTTGTTAAATATTTTCGTGTCTCGATAGCGCCATATAGATAGGTAATTATATCCAAGACAATATATGTTTGCTTTGTCATGGTTATCCTCTTTTCTGCGAAATTTTTTACTGATTGTAGTTGAACCGTACTTAAAGACTCAATTTTTTTAAAATTTTATCTTTATTGTGTAGCGGGGTATTTCTGTAGTTAGAGTTAAAAATATAAAATAAGATATAATAAATACTTTTTTCTGAAAAATACTTTTCAGTGAAACTTTGTAATTCAATTGCTGAGATTGTATCGTAGTAAATATCTAACGCTTCTATCTGCGGCGTCTTTTCTGATGCTTTAATATAAATTTTTTCAAGCTTTGTACTGAACGGTGAAAACTCTAAGCTGTAGGCTAAATAATCAAAGAAATCAATAAGCTTGTCATTTAGTTTAAACGTATGTTGTAGTCTAACTTGAAGGTGGATATCTATTAAAATATTGTGTATTTCAACTAAATCACATTCTATGTCAACTCTAAGTCCAATTTTGTTATAGAGGAATTCGCTTATTCTATTGTAAATAAGTATAGATTGATCGGAAGGGTCAAAAGTAAAGTCAGGATAAACAAACTTGTGCATTTGGGAAGGAGGTATAAATATTTCTATTTTCTTTTTTCAATATGCTTTATGAATTCTTCTAAGTGTTTGAAGTAGTTGGTGAATCTATTTTGTTCTTGTGTTAATTCAATTTGGTGATGAGTTTCTTCGGATCTCTTTATTGCAGCGTATATCCCGCTTATAGGTATGGATAAACCTGCAGAGTAAATGAAAAATTTAAATTCTTCACTTAGCTTTTTTATACCTTCTATGCTTGGGTTGAATTTGTAGTTTTCGTTGTAGGCAAATAATAACCCTATTACCAAAGATAGTAAGATTGGGGCTAATGTGAGAAACCAGAACCAAAAGTCTTTTTTTAAAGGAACTGATTTGATATCTGTATTAATTTTTTTTAATCCATCTGCCATAGACTTTCCTTATCATTCCCCAGTCCTTATGTCCCATTTGTTGCGTAACTCAAAGGGGATTCTTATTATCCGAGAGTAACATTGAAGCGAATGTGTGCCTAGTCTGGTAGGGGTTTCGATAGTCTACACCAGTGTTATAAAGCGCAGGAATCCATAAGCGCTTTTTTATGATGTGACCCCCACTCCACGGTTTATCAGCCCTAGGGGCATGAAAAACACGGTGCTCGTTTTTAGTAGAGGCTTCTTGAAAGGCTTGGCGCAGAGGCCCCAACATTATTAATACGTTTGTTACTTATATTGACGGTTTATAGCCATTCATAAACATGAGCTATCTTGAGCTCTTCAAGAGTCAGTTTTCCGAAGTTTGGAATCAGGTAGAAGTACATCGAGCTGTAATAGTCTCTAATCGTGCTGTGCTGGCATCGACGTAGCTTTTTTCTTGGGCGGTTTCTAAATAGCTTCGTACAAGGTCCTCAGCAAGGCTCTGATGAGTAGTAAATATGCGTTTGCGGAAGTCGTGGCACTGGCGAGTACCAATAGGCTTGAGTGCATCACAAAGCGTATCGACATCATTCGGTGCCGAATTTGTGACGAAATTGAGACGAGCTGTAGGCCGATGTTGACCAGTGTGGACTAAGTGGGAAAGGTTTAGGGAACCGCTGCAGGCCGCGTATTTGCTAGCCTGCGTTGGTCTGGAACGGTTTGAATCGTTCCTGAATTTGGTGGAGGTGGCGGGTTTCGAACCCGCGTCCGCCAATCCGCTGCCCTAAGATCTACATGTTTAGACTTCTCTATTGAGTTAACCCAGCACGACCCGAGAGTCAGGGTGTTTAGGGCGAGCCTTTTTAGTTTTAACCGTTCAGCTTAAGGCGAAGCATCCGGGCGGTTCTGTCTCAAATGACACCGCGAACCTCTGAGTTACAGACACCTCTGAGTGCGGCGCTAGCGGCCCTTAGGCTGCTAGAGCGTAGTTATCGTCGTTAGCAACTATAACTGTGTAGTAATGGATTTACGTGATTCACTACACTCACGACATGCACCTAAGGTTTTGTAACCGGCGTCGAATCCAAGTCACCCCCAGGAGGTGGAGCATTATGGAGTAAGACCTAACAAATGGAAAGAGGTTCAGCCGTTTTAGTTCGCATTCGACATGATGCGTTGTTTTTGGCGGTCCCAATCACGGTTCTTTTCGGTCTCTCGTTTGTCGTGCAATTTTTTACCTTTTACTAAGGCTATTTCGCACTTAACTTTGCCGTCTTTCCAATATAGAGACAAGGCGACAGAGGTGTAACCCTTTGCTTCTGTTGCTTCTATAAAATGGCTGATTTGGCGATGGTGGAGTAGTAGCTTCCTATCACGACGCGGTTCTGTCACGTAGTGAGTCGAGGCTTGGATAAGTGGAGTTATGTGAGCGCCAACTAGCCATGCTTCATCGTCTTTGAAAATGACGTATGAATCGACAAGTTGTCCGCGGCCTTCGCGAAGGCTTTTTACTTCCCAACCGGTCAGGCACAGTCCGGCCTCAAGCTTTTCTTCGATATGATATTCATACCGAGCGCGCTTGTTAAGACAGATAGTGTTGCCCGTGTTTTTTGATTTCTTCTGTTTAGCCATAGCCGCTGATTATAGCGATGCGTTCAGGGATGCGAAAGCAATATGATGGCATTTTGTTTATCGTTATGTGACTGGTTGTCTTTGTCGGATGGTAGTAAACAGCAGTGTCCGGTGGGAGGATGAGTCATTGAACGGTATATATGATAGGCGGTGAAAGTTGTGTTTATCGCTATTTACGTTAACAATGCCCGCTTCTAGGCGTTATTGGTTAAGTATTAAGAGAGCATTATGCAGGAAAAACTGTCAATTCACGGTTCATGGACTAACCGCTGGGTATTCATTTTGGCGGCTACCGGCTCGGCTGTTGGCTTGGGTAATATTTGGAAGTTTCCCTACATCACAGGTGAAAATGGCGGCGGCGCGTTTGTGCTGGTCTATTTGCTGTGCATTTTATTGGTAGGGGTTCCTATCATGATCTCCGAGGTGCTGGTGGGGCGTCGTGGGCGCATGAGCCCTATCAATTCGATGATCGAAACCGCTAAAGAGTCCGGCCTCTCGCGTCGCTGGGGGCTTGTTGGTTGGCTCGGGGCGCTGGCAGGTTTCATGATTTTCTCTTTTTACTCTGTGGTTGCTGGTTGGGTGCTGTATTACATAGCGGCGATGGCAAATGGCGATTTTGTTGATGCCGGCAAAGCGCAAGTGGGAGCAACATTTGAGAACCTGTTAGCCGACCCTGAAACCATGCTTATTTGGCACTCGGTTTTTGTCGTGTTGGTGATGGCCGTACTAGTGGGTGGAGTTAATAAAGGGTTAGAGCGTGCTTCGCGCATTTTGATGCCGGCGTTGTTTTTGTTACTGCTATTGTTGCTAGGCTACTCTTTTACCACAGGGCATTTTATGGAAGGTGTGACCTTCTTGTTCCACTTTTCCCCTGATGAACTGAGCTGGGAAGCCGTGTTAACCGCGCTGGGGCACTCCTTCTTTACATTGTCGCTGGGTATCGGTGCAATGATCGCATACGGTGCCTATATGCCTAAAAAGGCCTCTATTGGGGGGACGGTTTTAATTATCGCCGTGTTAGATACCCTGGTAGCGTTAGTCGCAGGTATGGCTATTTTCCCTATTGTGTTTGCTAACCAATTGAGTGCCGAAGCAGGCCCAGGCTTAATGTTTATTACGTTGCCTGTTGCTTTTGGGCAGATGGCTGGCGGCCAAGTATTCGGGTTTCTGTTTTTCGTGCTTGTGGGAGTGGCGGCTTGGACTTCTGCTATTTCGTTAATGGAGCCTTCGATCGCTTGGGTTGTCGAACGCTTTAAGGTTCATCGCTTAATCGCCTGTACCGGATTAGGCTTGTTAGGCTGGGGGCTGGGGCTTTTGAGTATCGGCTCATTTAATGTTTTATCTGACTACACATTGTTAGGCATGGGTGTGTTTGATCTGTTGGACTTTGCAACCGCTAATATCATGCTACCTTTAGGTGGTTTGCTAGTTTCTATTTACGTAGGCTGGTGGATGAAGCGTCCGGCTTTGGAAAACGAATTGGCTATACGCAATCCTTTTTGGTTTAACGCGTGGTACTTGGCTATTCGATTTATCGCACCAACAGCCGTTGCAGCAATTTTCGCGCTAAATTTGTACAATAAGCTCGCTGTATAGAGTAGAAGGTGAAAATGACCCATATTAAGCGCAGTGCATTGGTGATGCACACACAAGAGCAGATGTTTAACATTGTGAACGATGTAAATGCCTACCCTGAGTTTTTGCCATGGTGCGCTAGTACTGAGGTTCATCATGAAGATGATAAGTCGATAGAGGCAACCTTGCACTTAGCTAAGGCTGGCCTCAAGTATAGTTTTACGACGTTTAACCATTTAGAGCGTCCGGAAAAAATGGAAATCACCTTAGTGAAAGGGCCTTTTTCGACGTTGTCGGGTGTGTGGACGTTCCAAAAGTTAAGCGATGAAGCCTGCAAAGTAAATTTAGATCTTAATTTTGAATTTGCAGGAAAGCTCACCGCTTTGGCGATGAGTAAAGTGTTTAATCAGGTTGCTGCAACGATGGTCGATGCATTTGTGCAGCGGGCTGATGCAATTCATGGCTAGGCCGTATAGTGGGTGAAGAACATGAGTGATGATGCAGATTTAATAAATGTGGAAGTAACCTATGCGTTGCCAACCCAGCAGCGTATTGTGGCCTTGCAGGTTGAGCCGGGTACGACCGTGTATGACGCTGTAAAATTGTCGGGGATTGAAAAAATATTTCCCCAGATTAATTGCGAATCAGACCCCATGGGGATTTACGGTAAGGCGATAAGAGATCCAAAAACGACGGTGCTTAAAGAGGGGCAGCGTGTTGAGATTTATCGTCCGTTAATTGCTGATCCAAAAGAAGCCCGCGCTAAACGTGCAGCGAAGATGAAAGCGCAAAAAGAGGCAGAAGCTTCAGGTACATAATTGTGCAGGCGTTATGCCTAAGGTGTAAATGACTGCTAAAATACGAAAGGGCTGAAAAAATCAGCCCTTTTCGCATAAGAAGTACGCTAGCAACCTTGTTATTCGGCGGGAGCTACAGCAGGTTGTACTGTTTCGGTAGGTAGGCCTTCTAAATGATCTAGCTTACCTTCTTCAAAGAAAACAGTAATATGAGTTTGGACGCGGTCACCGCCAGCGACGCTTAGACTGCTAATATAGTCCCAACGATTGTTGCTAAAGGTATCCGTGACAAGTGGTGTGCCTAAAATGTATTGTACTTGGTTAGGTGTCATACCTTTTTCAAGTTGGTTGAGTTGCTCTTGCGTAACGACGTTACCTTGAGGAATATCGATTTTGTATACACCGGGGAATTCTGAGCAAGCGGTGAGTAAGGTGACTAAAGCTACGCTGATTAAAACCTTTCGCATGGGTAAATGACTTCCACTTTGACGTGTAAATAAAGATAATAGAGTCTAACATCCAGTAGACTGAATCAATAGAGTAAAGAAAATGTCTCTCGAAAATCAAGAGTTAAGAAAAGCCGGCCTGAAGGTTACCCTGCCTCGCGTTAAGATCTATCAGATCCTTGAGAAGGCGGGAGAAGGCGATCACTTCAGTGCAGAGGATATCTACAAGCTTCTGATGGGTATGGGCGAAGATGTTGGTTTGGCAACTGTTTATCGTGTGCTGACTCAATTTGAAGCGGCCGGGTTAGTATCTCGTCATCACTTTGAAGGTGGTCATTCTGTTTTTGAACTTGCGCGAGAAGAAGAGCACGATCATATCGTATGCGTTAAGTGCGGCCATGTACGTGAGTTTACAGACCCAGTTCTGATCGAGCGTCAGAATGAAATTGCAAAAGAGCTTGGCTTTAACATCACTGATCGTACATTGTACCTCTATGGTGTGTGCGCAGACGGTTGTGTAGAAAGCTAGAGTATAAATTACGTGACTGTGTCAGGCTCTGTGTAGGCTAGAGCCCTTCAGTATGCCAAGAAACCGATTAGGCTGTAGCGGCCTAATCGGTTTTTTTGTGTCCTATTAAAGTGACATGCCTCAGTCTTAATGGACGGTGCCTAACATTTCGCGCGCATGATCGATTGAGCGCTGTGTTACATCAATGCCGCCCAGCATCCTCGCCACTTCTTGAACACGCTCATCTTTAGCCAGCTCATTGATACGTGTATGAGTGGATGCACGGTCAGACCGTTTGCTGACAAACAAATGCTGGTGTCCTTGTGAGGCAACCTGCGGTTGGTGCGTGACGCAAAGTATTTGGGCCTGTTGACCCAGTTGGCGCAATAAGCGGCCAACGACTTCGGCGATAGCTCCGCCGATACCGACATCTACCTCATCAAAAATGAGCGTGGGTGTGGTTGAACATTGGGCTGTAATTACTTGTATAGCTAGGCTGATACGTGACAGCTCACCACCTGATGCTATTTTGGCCAGCGGGCGAGGGGGTTGCCCTTTATTCGTCGTAATAAGAAATTCAACATCCTCAGCGCCAGTGACTTGCGGTTTGTCCACAGGGTGCAGTGTGGCTATAAATGCCGCAGAGCTCATGCCAAGTAGGTGTAGTTGCTCATCTACCAGTTTATTGAGTTTTTTGGCGGCTTTTTGGCGAAGCAGCGTGAGTTTGGCGGCCGCTTGTGTGTAATCTTGCTGCAACTGTTCAACGTGTTGCGATAAGGCCTCTAGAGCTTCATCTGAATGATTAAGTTCATCAAGCTCGGTTTGCAATGCTTGATGAAATACGGGGATCTCTTCTGGTGTAATGCGATGTTTACGCGCTAACTCAAACAGGACTGAGAGGCGATCTTCAACCGCTTGTAAGCGCGACGGGTTCATTTCTACCCGGTCTAAGTAATGTCGGAGTTCGTTGCCAGCTTCTTGGATTTGAATTTGAGCGCTTTGAAGCAGCTCAATAGTTTGGTTGATTGCTGGTGCCCCGTTATTCAGGTTGGCGAGTGAGTGCAATGCTTGATTGAGCAGTTGCTCACAATTGTCACCATCGCCATCGGTCATTAAATTGAGCGAGTGGTGCCCGTTATGCAGAATTTCGCCTGCTTGGCTGAGTTCTTTTTGCTCTAACTCTAACTCGGCCAGCTCGTCGGTTTGTAAATTGATTTGATCAAGCTCTTCAACTTGATAACTAAGCAGCTGTACTTTGGCGTGATGCTCTGCGCTTTGGTTAAGCAACGTATTCAATTGCTTTTTTTGTGCGTTCCACTCGTTAAACAGTTGGGCGACTTTTTTGGCTTGGGCCGTGCTTTGTGAGAACTGATCGAGTAATTCTCGGTGGTGCTCTTTTTTAAGCAGGCGTTGGTGTTCGTGTTGGCCATGTATCGCAATGAGGTGTTCACCCAACTGCTTTAGTGCATTCAATGGGCACGCTTGTCCGTTAATATAACTGCGCGAGCGTCCTTCCTTGGTGATAACACGACGAATAATGCATTCATTATCAGAATCCAGATCTTGGCTGGTTAGCCACTCACGGGCTTCGGTTAGCTGGCTGATATCAAAGCTGGCTATGATTTCAGCACGTTCGGCACCTAAGCGAACGCTTCCGGCTTCGGCTCGGTCGCCCATCGTAAGGCCAAGGGCATCAAGCATAATCGATTTGCCAGCTCCTGTTTCGCCGCTGACGACGGTCATGCCTGCCTTTAAATCCAGATCAAGAGCTTCAACAATTGCAAAATTTCGAATCGATAGTTGTGCTAGCATCGCTAAACTCACACATGGTTATTTATACA
Source organism: Neptunomonas sp. CHC150 (assembly GCF_030397555.1). Taxonomy (NCBI): domain Bacteria; kingdom Pseudomonadati; phylum Pseudomonadota; class Gammaproteobacteria; order Oceanospirillales; family Oceanospirillaceae; genus Neptunomonas; species Neptunomonas sp. CHC150. The sequence continues at coordinate 460,361 of NZ_JAPNXU010000010.1, read as the reverse complement.
GTGTTTATGTATAAGGCATTTTTAAGCGTTGCGCAATTGTTGATCAATAAAAAAATGACTAACGGTAGACGTTTAGTAAAAAATTATCTGCCCAAGGGTTGAAACCCGTTGCTATGTCCCCATAAAACGCAGCAGTTAATGTTGAGTTTGATTGCGTTAAATCGGAGACCCCAATGGCTGAAGAACAGACAAAACCGAATGAGCCGACCCCTGAAGAGACAAACACTCAGGAAACGGACGCTGCTGACGTAGCAGAACAAGCGGCTGACGATGCGGCCAACGAAGTGGTTGCTGATGTTGAGGCGCTACAGCAGGCACTTGCCGCTGCGCAAGATGAAGTCGCTACACTGAAAGACCAAGCCTTGCGAGCAACCGCTGAACTACAAAATGTTCGCCGTCGTGCAGAGCAAGATGTTGAAAAAGCGCACAAATTTGGTTTGGATAAATTCACTAACGAAATGCTGCCTATCATCGATAGTTTAGAGCGCACATTGGACGCTTGTAGCGTTGATGATGAGGCCACAAAAGCGTTGCGTGAAGGCGTTGAAATGACGCACAAAATGTTCGTCAGTGGTTTAGCTAAATTTAATATTGAACAAGTCGATCCGCAAGGCCAGCCATTCGATCCTGAATTGCACCAAGCAATGTCGATGGTACCGTCGCCTGACCATGAAGCAAACACCGTAATGGCGGTGATGCAAAAAGGTTACACAATGCACGGTCGTTTGATTCGCCCTGCCATGGTTGTTGTCGTTCAGGGTTAAAAAAATCGCCAAATTGCCTTGAAAAAACGTTTGGCGCAACCATATAGACATCAACGGTATTTAATTGATTGAACGCACGCTAAATAGCGGTGCTGAATAGTCGGAGTAAGAAACATGGGTAAAATAATCGGTATCGACTTAGGAACCACAAACTCCTGTGTAGCGGTTCTTGATGGTGAAAAAACACGCGTTATTGAAAACGCTGAAGGCGACCGCACAACGCCTTCGATTATTGCTTTTACAGATGGCGAAACATTAGTAGGCCAGCCTGCTAAGCGTCAGGCGGTGACTAACCCGCATAATACTTTATATGCTATCAAGCGTTTGATTGGTCGTCGCTTCAAAGACGACGTCGTACAAAAAGACATCAGCATGGTGCCTTACAAAATCATCGAAGCCGACAACGGCGACGCATGGGTTGACGTAAACGGCAAGAAAATGGCGCCTCCTCAGGTGTCAGCTGAAGTACTTAAAAAGATGAAAAAGACCGCCGAAGATTTCCTTGGCGAAGAAGTGACAGGTGCGGTTATCACGGTTCCTGCTTACTTTAACGATGCTCAGCGTCAAGCAACAAAAGACGCAGGTAAAATCGCTGGTCTAGACGTTAAGCGTATCATCAACGAGCCAACAGCCGCTGCATTAGCTTACGGTATGGACCAGTCTAAAGGCGATAAAACGATCGCTGTTTACGACTTGGGTGGTGGTACATTCGATATTTCTATCATCGAAATCGCAGATGTTGATGGTGAGCACCAGTTCGAAGTATTAGCTACAAATGGTGATACTTTCCTTGGTGGTGAAGACTTCGATATGCGTTTGATCGAGTACTTGGCTGCTGAGTTTAAGAAAGAAACCGGTATCGATTTGCACAACGACCCGTTGGCGCTACAACGTCTGAAAGAAGGTGCTGAAAAAGCGAAAGTTGAGTTGTCGTCTGCGCAGTCTACCGACGTAAACTTGCCTTACATTACGGCTGACTCTACTGGACCAAAACACTTGAACGTTAAGATTTCACGTTCGAAGTTAGAGTCTTTGGTAGAAGAGCTGGTTACTAACTCAATCAACCCTTGTCGCACTGCATTGAAAGATGCTGGTTTAAGCGCTTCTGATATCGACGAAGTTATCTTGGTTGGTGGTCAGACTCGTATGCCATTGGTTCAGAAAGTTGTTTCTGAGTTCTTTGGTAAAGACCCGCGTAAAGACGTAAACCCAGATGAAGCCGTAGCGATTGGCGCAGCTATCCAAGGTGCTGTACTGTCGGGTGATGTTAAAGACGTGCTTTTATTAGACGTTACACCGTTGACATTGGGTATCGAAACAATGGGCGGCGTGGCAACTCCGTTGATCGAGAAGAACACGACTATTCCAACGAAGAAGTCTCAAATCTTCTCTACAGCTGAAGACAATCAAAGCGCGGTAACCATCCATGTTGTTCAAGGTGAGCGTAAGCAAGCATCTCAGAACAAATCTTTGGGTCGCTTCGATTTGGCTGATATTCCACCAGCTCCACGTGGTGTTCCACAAGTTGAAGTAACTTTTGACTTGGATGCTAACGGTATCTTGAACGTGTCAGCTAAAGATAAAGCGACAGGTAAAGAGCAGTCGATCGTTATCAAAGCGTCTTCAGGCTTGAGCGATGAAGAAATTGAACAAATGGTTCGTGATGCAGAAGCTAACGCGGATGCTGATAAGCAGTTCGAAGAGCTGACTCAAGCGCGTAACCAAGGTGATGCAATGGTTCATTCAGCGAAGAAAACGCTGAAAGAAGCTGGCGATAAAGCTACAGCTGAAGAAACCGCTGCGATTGAAGCCGCAATCACTGCCTTGGAAGAAGCATTGAAAGCTGATGACAAAGCAGACATCGATACCAAAACAGAGGCGCTAACTGAAGCGGTGTCTGGATTGGCTCAGAAGATGTATGCCGAAGCCGCTCAAGAAGGCGAAGCTCAGCCGCAAGGTGAAGAGCAAGCCACGGCTGATGACGCTGTCGATGCTGAGTTTGAAGAAGTGAAAGATGATAAGAAGTAAGCATCGCGCTTGCCCTAATCAGTAGTATGTGTGGCAGCGCGGGCTTTGGCCCGCGTTGTCGTGTCCGGCTCCCGGCGGGAGCTAACCGCTGAAGTAGAATAGAACCGGATATGTCTAAGAAAGATTATTACGACGTTTTAGGTGTTGATCGCAACGCCAGTGATCAGGAAATTAAAAAAGCATTTCGTCGCATGGCGATGAAGTTCCATCCTGACCGTAACCCCGATGACAAAACCTCTGAAGATAAGTTTAAAGAGGTTAATGAAGCTTATGAAGTATTGTCGGATGCCCAGAAAAAAGCGGCTTACGATCAGTACGGCCATGCGGGTGTCGATCCGAATATGGGCGGCGGGGGCGGCGGTTTTGACGGTGGCTTCTCGGATGTGTTTGGTGATGTGTTTGGCGATATCTTTGGTGGCGGAGGCGGCGGTGGCCGTCGTAGCTCAGTTCAGCGTGGTGCTGATCTGCGTTACACCATGGACTTATCACTAGAAGAAGCCGTTCGCGGTATCGAGAAAACGATCAAAGTGCCTACGCTTGTCGGTTGTGAGACCTGTGACGGTAGCGGTGCTAAGCCTGGTTCAAGTGCTAAAACCTGTAACACCTGTGGTGGTATGGGCCAAGTACGTATGCAGCAAGGGTTCTTCTCTGTTCAGCAGACCTGCCCTACGTGTCGTGGTGAAGGTAAGATTATTTCTGATCCTTGTAACTCATGTCATGGTCAGGGACGCGTTAAGAAGACCAAAACGCTATCTGTTAAGATTCCAGCGGGCGTTGATACGGGCGATCGTATTCGTTTATCCGGCGAGGGTGAAGCAGGCTCTCATGGTGGACCATCGGGAGACTTGTATGTTCAGGTCAATGTACTTGAGCATCCTATCTTTGAGCGTGATGGTCGTCATTTATATTGTGAGGTGCCGATCAGCTTTGTTGATGCAGCCTTAGGCGGAGAACTGGAAGTACCGACATTAGATGGTCGTGTAAAACTGAAAGTGCCAGCTGAAACACAAACAGGTAAACTATTCCGCTTACGTGGAAAAGGTGTAGCACCTGTGCGTGGCGGTGGAGCGGGTGATTTGATGGTGCGTGTTGCTGTTGAAACCCCTGTGAAATTGACTTCTCGTCAGAAGGAACTGCTCAAAGAGTTCCAGGCGGCAACAGAAGAAGGCAGTAGTAACAGTAAGCACAGCCCTAAAAAGCATTCCTTCTTCGACTCAGTGAAGAAGTTCTTCGAAGATTGATCCTAACGGGCCGCTAAGCGGCCCGTTTAGTCTGGTGGATAAGCATGACCAACTTGACCATAGCGCCAGCTGATTTATGGCTGAGCATTCAGAAAGAAGCGCAGGCGGAGGTGTCAATAGAGCCTTTTCTCGCCAGCTTCTATCATTCCAGTATCATTAACCATAATGATTTACAGTCAGCATTGTCTTTTATCTTAGCGAGTAAGTTAGCTGATGATGTGATGTCTCCTATATTGTTGCGCGAGTTGCTTGATCAAGCGATGGCAACTGATCCTTTCATTCTTAACGCGGCTTGTTTGGATATTATAGCGGTACATACGCGCGACCCAGCGGTGGATAAGTACTCAACAGTCTTGCTGTATCTCAAAGGGTTTCATGCTTTGCTGTCACATCGAGTGGCGCATTGGTTATGGGGGCAGGGACGGCGTTCGATGGCGTCCTATATTCAAAGTCGCGTAAGTTCTGTGTTCCAGGTGGATATTCATCCGGCTGCCATTATCGGATCAGGCGTCATGTTTGACCATGCTACCGGTATTGTTGTAGGTGAAACCTGTGTCATTGAAAATGATGTATCGATTTTACAATCGGTGACTCTAGGTGGTACCGGAAATGAAACGGGTGACCGTCATCCTAAGATTCGCGAAGGCGTACTGATTGGAGCGGGTGCTAAAATCTTTGGTAATATCGAAGTAGGCAAAGGGGCAAAAGTGGGCGGCGGAAGTGTGGTATTAGACGATGTACCACCGTGCAAAACCGTTGTTGGTGTGCCTGCTCGGGTGGTTGGGTCATCGGGATGCGATAAACCCGCGCTCGACATGAACCAGCGCTTTGATCTTGAAAAAAACGATGATGTTGTTGCTAAATAATACGGAATTAAAAACATGAGAGTCGCAGTTATTGGTGCCGCTGGGCGCATGGGTAAAACGCTTATAGAGGCTGTATGCCAAGCCGAAGGCGTGACGCTAGGGGCCGCAATTGTGCATCCTGAAAGCTCGTTAATCGGTGCGGACGCAGGAGAATTGGCTGGTGTCGGTCGCCAAGGCATTGCGTTAGTTGGCAGTCTAGAGGCGGCTAAAGACGACTTTGATGTGTTAATTGATTTTACTACACCCGCACTGACTCAACAGAATCTTGATTTTTGCGTTGCCCATAGCAAAAAGATTGTGATTGGCACAACCGGTTTAAACGACGCGGAAACAGCGCATTTAAAAGCGTGTGCAGATAAAACAGCAGTGATGTTTGCACCCAATATGAGTGTGGGTGTTAACGTGTGTTTTAAAGTTTTAGAGCTTGTCGCGAAAACGTTGGGCGATGATTACGATATTGAAGTAATAGAAACGCATCATCGTCATAAAGTGGATTCTCCATCGGGAACGGCTTTGCGCTTAGGCGAAGTGGTCGCTGATGCGTTAGGACGGGACCTTAAAGAATGCGCCGTGTATGGCCGCGAAGGACAAATAGGGCCTCGTACGCAAAAAGAAATTGGTTTCGAAACCGTTCGAGCCGGCGATGTGGTGGGTGATCACACTGTGTTATTTGCAACTGAAGGTGAGCGGGTTGAGATAACGCATAAAGCGAGCAGTCGTATGACCTTTGCTAAAGGCGCGGTGCGTGCTTGTGGTTGGTTAGCCGGTAAAGAAGTAGGCTTGTTTGATATGCAAGATGTGCTGAATTTACGCTAATAGCCAGAAAAAATTTTGTTAAAAGCTGCCTTTTCGCAGCTTTTTTTGTTTTTGCGACATATCTGCATTCAGTCATACCACATAAGCTGTTACAGGGTCTATACTTGCACAATTGATTAATAAATAACCATGCTGGAGAGTAAAGCGTGTCTGCTGAAAAGTTTCCCATCTTAAAAGAGATGGGCATTGATGATCCTTATGATATCGAACGATATACGGCCCGTATTGAAGGTGAGTCTGATGTGTTAAAGATTTACTTCCACCGTCATCAGGGCGACTGGGTTACAAAAAGTAAGAAGTTTAAGTTTAAACGTACTCATAAAACGTTACGTGTTAACGAAGGGCGTGTGCCGTACATTGATACGACTGAGTCGTCGCCTTATTTTCTTCATGCGGTTGATGAGCTTGATAAGTTAGTTGCTGAAGAACGTAACACACAGTCGCGTAAAGAGCGCTTGTTAGAAGAAATGTCGCACTTAGAAAAAGTGGTCGAGCGTAAGCTGGCTGATATGCGTCGTCAAATCGAAGAGCTTTAACTGCTTAGCGTGGTAGTTTTATCCAGTTAGGATGAGACTACCGCTCACTTTCCCTGCGCCATCTTTCCCCTTTTTTGAATTCTCCCCGCGCTACTTTTCTGGCTTGCGTCTTTCTTTATTTTAATGATGAGCGATAACCTTGCTATCCTGTCTAATAAGAATGGCTGTGTACTTTCGCTAGCGGCTGCTTCGCTGCGCTAGATCAATATTCATTTTTATGGAAAACGGTAATGTATGTATAAATTAGCTTTTTTTGTTCCCGAGTCCCATTTGGAGTCTGTAAAAGCGGCTTTGTTTGAGCAAGGAGCAGGCAAAATTGGAGATTATGAACATTGCTGTTGGCAAGTGCTTGGTGAAGGTCAGTTTCGACCGACAGAAGGGAGCCAGCCATTTATCGGTCAGTTTGGCTGTGTTGAGAAAGTTCCCGAATGGAAAGTCGAGATGGTATGCAAGGACGAGTTAATCCCAACGTTAATCGCAACGCTCAAGTCATCGCATCCCTATGAAACAGTGGCTTACGACGTGTGGAAACTCGCCGATTTTTAATTAGGCTCTTTCTTGTTTTTGGAGACGAGCCGCAAGGAGGTTGGCTTTGTCTCTTAATAGTTCTCAGTGGTTGGTTCGTTACTCCCGCATTTTAGAGATTGTGGGGGATATCGTTAAATTAGAAGTACCACTCAATGACCAGGGACAATCTGGAGTTTGTTTTGGTGATTTAGCCATTATAGAAAGTGAATCTTCCGGGCACCTAGGTTCATTTCTTGCGCAAGTCATCCTGCTCGAACAGTCTCATATTTCACTCCAGGTTTTTTCTGGAACAAAAGGTTTGTCCACGCACTCCTCTATTCGCTTCCTTGGGCACTCTATGGAGGCTGTATTTTCCCCTCATATTTTAGGTCGTATTTTTACCGGTACTGGAGCGGCGCTTGATCATGGGCCATCGTTAGCGGATGAGCCCAAAGTAGCAATCGATGGGCCTACCGTGAATCCGGCGAGGCGAGTCTTAGCGTCCAAAATGATTCGTACCAATGTGCCTATGATCGATGTCTTCAATTGTTTGGTTGAGAGCCAGAAAATTCCTATTTTCTCTGTAGCGGGGGAGCCATACAACACCTTGCTGGCGCAAATCGGAGCACATGCGGATGCTGATATTCTTGTGTTTGGTGGGATTGGCCTAACATTTGATGATTACTATGCGTTTCGCGGAGCCTTTGATGAAGCCGGTGTGCTCGCCAAAACCGTTATGTATATTCATCAAGGATCGGATCCAGTAGTCGAAGCATTACTTATCCCTGATATGGCGCTAGCCGTTGCCGAACGCTTTGCCGTAGAGGAAGGCAAGCGGGTGTTGGTTTTATTAACTGATATGACAGCCTATGCCGATGCGTTAAAAGAGGTCGGCATAGCCTTGGAGCATGTGCCGTCAAACCGAGGTTATATTGGCGATCTGTATTCACAGCTTGCTAAACGTTATGAGCGAGCTTGTGATTATCAAGGCGCAGGCTCGGTCACAATATTGTCCGTGACCACCATGCCTGGTGGTGATGTTACGCACCCTGTGCCGGATAACACAGGATATATTACAGAGGGGCAGTTTTATTTACATGATGGTGTGATCGATCCATTTGGCTCTTTATCTCGTCTTAAACAGCATGTGATCGGTAAAGAGACGCGCGAAGATCATGGTCAGATAATGAATACGATGATTCGTTTTTATGCGGCCTCAGAAGAAGCGGCGCAAAAGCAAGCCATGTCATTTGATCTGAGCGAGTACGATAAGCGGTTATTGGCTTTTGGTGCTCAATTTCGCGAACGTTTTATGGACATTAGCGCGTCAATGCCATTGGAGGCCGCGCTTGATTTGAGTTGGTCGACGCTGGCAGAGCATTTTCAACCGGATGAGTTGTTAATGAAACAAGCGCTAGTTGATAAATATTTACCCAAGAAAGCTATCGCAGAGGTGGAGAACTCATGAGCCGCCTTTCGCTAAATAAAAGCACGCTAAATCGCGAAGTAGGCCAGCTCGTGGTGTATCAGCGTGTTGTTCCTGCGCTAGACATGAAGCGAAAACAACTGATGGCTGCTCGTTCAAAAGCGCGTAATGCGTTGGCGACGGTTGCCCAAGAACAAAGTGTGCTAGAAGCGAGTGTCATTAAGAATTTCCCCGCGTTAGATCAAAGTACGTTGGCTTTGGGTGAGGTAGTGCAGATCACTGAGCTGGTTTATGGCGAAGATAATATCGTCGGGTTAGTGTTGCCGCGGCTGGATAAGGTGGTCATTGAGCATGTCGATATGTGTCGGCCCGCTACGCCTATTTGGAGTGATTTGTTAATTGAGGTGTTGGAGCAGTCATGCCGATTATGGTTAGACTATCAGGTGCTCAGGGAGCGTTTGCAGCGTTTGGATGCGGCTGTTTTAAAGGCGACGCAGCGATTAAATTTATTTGAAAAAGTTCTTATTCCACGTGCACAAAAGAATATTCGCCGCATACGTATTGCAATAGCTGATAATGAAAGGGCTGCTGTGGTACGAGCCAAAATCGCAAAGCAAAAGCGTCGGCAGTTTGTATCGTTATGAGTATTCAGCGCCTCTGCCACATTAATCTCATTGGTTTACAACAACAGAAATTGAGCGTTCTGGACGATTTGCAGGCGTTAGGGATGTTGCACCTAGAGCCCGCAGGTTTGGATGCCTCTGTAGATGGCTCCAATGAAACATTCGCTGACACTGCAACGTCAGCATTTGGCTCGATTACCCCCGAAGATGCTAAGCAAGCGGTGAGTTATTTGGCTGCTTGCCAGCGTATTCGCCGACAAGAGTTATTTGATCAAAGTTTTGATCCCGAGCGCTTAGTTAATGAGGTGTTAGTCAATCGACAAAAAGCCCGAGACTTAGCCGATCAGCGTATTTTTCTGCAACGACGCATTGCTGATTTACGACCTTGGGGGAACTTTGAATTACCCGACCTGGATGCTCTTGAAGGCCAGCGCTTGTGGTTTTATCAAGTGCCTTTGTATCGCTTAAAGGAAATGACGGCGGTGTCTTTAGTATGGCAGCAAGTACATAAAGACCACCGCTATGCTTATGTTGTCGTTATTTCAGAGGTAGAGCCTGCAAGCAATGCGTTACCTGTAGCGAGAACGCATACGGGGAGCATTTCATTATCTACTTTGGAAGATCAGTTAGTTCAAACACATCGGGATGAAGAGCAGGTGATGATAGAGCGTGAATCGTTAAGCCGTTGGCTTTTCTGTTTACAGTACTCATTAGCCAAGGTCGATGATCAGTATCAATTACGTTTAGCGGAACAAGGCGTGTGGCAATCGGAATCGCTTTTTGTTGTTTCTGCGTGGGTTGCCGAAGATGACTGTCCTGCATTGCAAGCGTTTGCCCGCCGCCATGGATTAGCACTGCAGCAGCGCAGCCCTAAAAAACATGAAACCCCGCCCACATTGCTTAAAAACCCTGCCTGTGTTGCGGCTGGAGAAGACCTGATTGGCTTTTTCAAGCTGCCTTCCTACCGAGGCTGGGACCCTTCTAGGTTGGTGTTTTTTTCATTCGCCTGTTTTTTTGCCGTGATTATGTCAGATGCAGGCTATGCCGCTTTAATAGCGCTTGGGCTAGCTTTTTATTGGCGCAAACTTGGGCTATCTCAATCAGGAAAGCGTATCCGTGCGCTTGTGTTGACGTTAGCAACAGCGGGGTTGGTGTGGGGTGTGCTCGTGGGTGGGTACTTTGGTGCAGATCCGCCAACGGCTTGGCTGACGTCGTTAAAAGTAGTAGATATCAATGATTTTAGCAGCATGATGACGCTTTCCATTGTGATTGGGGTCGTGCATTTGGTGATCGCTAACTTGCTACAAATGTGGATGCGACGTTTTCATTTACCCATGCTTGCCTCGTTTGCATGGGTTGTTGTTTTAATCGTTTCGTTGTCCGCATGGCTAACTCACATCACGCCTTGGCACCAAGGTGCTATAGCGCTCGCATTAGTCTTAATAGTTCTGTGTTCATCGTCGCAATCCGGTTGGGGTAAGCAGCGTTGGATTAGCGGCCTGTTAGGGTTATCGAATTTGAGTAAGTTGTTTGGTGATGTGCTGAGTTATTTGCGCTTGTTTGCGTTGGGGCTTGCTAGTGCCTCGTTAGCGGTAACGTTTAATCAATTGGCGAGCCAAGTTGCCGCCGCCATGCCTGAATTAGGTGTGCTTTTCTATGTGTTAATACTGCTGATAGGGCATCTGCTCAATTTTACCTTAACGGTAGTAAGCGGGGTTATTCATGGCTTGCGACTTAACTTAATCGAATTCTTTAATTGGAGTTTAGCGGACGAGGGCTATGCCTTTCGTCCGTTTAAAAAACAGGAGGTGGTACCGTGGAAAACCTAATGTTAATGCTTGGGTGGGCGGGCTTGTATGCACCAATGGCGCTAGGGTCGTTGGGGAGTATTTTAGGGTGTTCGTTGGCGGGTCAAGCGGCTTGCGGGGCTTTAGTTGAAACTGATTCAGGACACGGGCGCTATATTGGTATTTCGGCCATGCCGTCTTCGCAGTCTATCTTTGGCATTGTCGTGATGTTCTCGCTGAATAGAGAGCTTTCGATAGCCAACGCCCCGGGGATCGCGGCAATTGGTTTGTTATGCGGAGCAGCTTTACTTGTCAGTGGTATTTATCAAGGACGTTGCTGTGCGGCGGCTATTAATGTTTCCCGTATTAAACCCGAGATTTTTGGTTTGTCATTAGCCCCGGCGGCCATAGTGGAAGGCTTTGCGGTTTTCGTGTTTATTTTTGCGTTGGTATTGAGCGGTAGTTTACCTGCATAGGAGGCGATGATGACTGATCAACAAGCCGCCTCGTACGGCGTAGAGGAACTAATAACACGGTTAAAAGAAAAGGGCGTTTTGGCGGGACAACAAGAAGCCGCCAAGTTAATAAAGGAAGCACAGCAGCGTGCGGACTGGTTAGTTGCTCAGGCTCAACAAGAGGCCGAACATTTGATAAAAGAAGCCAAAGCCTCTATCGCACGAGAACAGAAAGCCTCTGAGGAGGCATTGCGTATGGCTGCCCGCGATGTTCAATTGCATGTGAAAGAAACATTAGTGACAGGTTTTTCTGAGCAGTTAGGGCGTTTGGTTTGCGACCAAGTATTGGATGACAAACTCTTGGCACAGATGATTTTAGAGTTAGTTGGACAAGCCAAAACCTCGCTTGATCTTGATAATCAGGCACAAATAACGCTTCTGTTGCCTGAGCAAAAAGTCGGGTTAGCCGAGTTGCGCAATAACCCCAAAGCCTACAATCAAGATGTATTGAGCCACTTTGTGCAAGCGTTAACGGGCGAACAGTTACGCCAAGGTATCACCTTAGCTACGCATGATGGAACGGGCATTAAAGTTCGCCTACACGAGCAAGCGATAGAAGTAGAGTTGACTGACCAAACCCTAACTGCACTTTTATTGGCGCATTTGCAACCAAGATACCGGGCGCTGTTAGAAGGGGTGATTCGCTCATGAGTCATTACATAACGATAATTACATCATTGCCTTATTTAGCCCCGCTGTCTGCTAACAAGGCTTTACCTATTTCTCGCATTGGCTTAGAGCAACGCTTGGCAGCTCTATCAGAGGCTGACCGTCAGCAATTAGCCGTCATGGAATCTCTGTTCTCATTGTCTGTTGAAACATTGAAAACCAACCAGCAGTGGGCCGATTTTTGGCGACAACAATGCCAGAGTATTGAGTCTGATGTCTTAAAAGACTTTTTTCAGCGTATGGGGGAGGCGCTAGCGCTTTTATCGGTTGAGAGAGAGCGGCTGCTTGGCTATCAACCTCTAACACTCGTATACGGGCGCTATCAGCCACAAGTGACAAAACGTTCAGGTGACGTATTGTTTGGTTTGGAGGCGCAGTGGCCTGAGGTTGCGGCCGTTGCCCAAGCACTGGCTGAAAAGAAGGCAAAGAAGGCCAGCCGGTTGTTTGATCAGTGGCTGTGGAACCAGCTCATACTGTGCGAGCAAAGTGAGATGTTTCGATACGAGAATATAGTGAGTTATGTATTGCGCTGGCGCCTTGTTGAGCGGGCAAAAGTATCGAGGCTGGGAGTTATGAAGGGTGATGAGAGTATGTCGTCTTTGTTTTTATCGATGCGTGACAGTGTAATTAATCGAGCTAATAGCTCCCTAACTCCGTTTATGCAGGAGGCGTTATGAGTCAATTATCAGCCTCAAGAACCGGGGGCATTGACGTCCGCGCTACTGTGAAGGGAGTGCGCGATGATATTGTCACTATTCAATTATTAACAGATGAGCAGGGCGATTTTTATCCCATTATAAAAAATGAGTTGGTCCATATTTGCCCTCAACGTCGTGCTGATGATGAACGCCAAGAATACTTAAAAGCTGAAGTTTTGCGTGTGCGTTTGGGCGAGGCGGATGTACAGGTATTTGAAAGCACACGGGGGGTTGCGGTTGGTGACCCCGTCGAACAAACGGGAGATATGTTATCTGTGTTGCTGGGCCCTGGTTTATTAGGGCAGGTTTATGACGGTTTACAGAATCCATTAGAGGTTATTGCTTCTGGTCATGGTTATTTTTTGCCCCGTGGCTTAGATGTTTCGGGGATTGATACCTCTAAAAAATGGGCATTTCAGCCGCGTGTGAGTGTTGGCGCGCGCGTATCAGGTGGGGACTGTTTAGGCGTCGTTCAAGAAGGACGCTTTACGCACCAAATAATGGTGCCCTTTCAGCTAAGTGGTGAAGCGGAGGTGAGCTGGATACAGGAAGGGAGTTTCACGGTAACCACGGTGGTTGCTCGGTTACGAAGCGTATCTCATCGACGTAACGCCAATTCTTTACAAACTGACGGCCTTTCTGCGCAAGATGACGTTATTGAGGTCTCAATGATGCAGCGTTGGCCTGTCCGTATTCCGTTGAGCACACCTATGCTCAAATCGGGACGCTCTCAGCGCTGTTACCCCAATGTTCCTCTGCTCACTTCTATTCGTTTGGTAGATACATTCTTTCCGGTAGCTAAAGGGGGTACTGCCTGCATTCCCGGGCCTTTTGGCGCCGGTAAAACGGTACTCCAAGGACTAATAGCGCGATTTTCTGATGTCGATATCGTTATTATCGTCGCGTGTGGTGAGCGGGCAGGTGAAGTTGTTGAAACGATTACAGAGTTCCCGAATATGCCTGATCCAAAAGGGGGAACCTTAATGGATCGAACCATTATTATTTGCAACACCTCATCCATGCCGGTAGCTGCACGTGAAGCCTCTATTTACACAGGACTAACGTTGGCTGAGTATTATCGGCAGATGGGGTATAACGCCTTGTTAATTGCCGACTCAACCTCCCGCTGGGCGCAAGCTATGCGAGAAACATCGGGGCGCTTAGAAGAAATACCAGGTGAAGAGGCTTTTCCCGCTTATTTAGACTCGTCAGTTAGGGCGCTTTACGAGCGCGCTGGGGTTATCCAAAACAATGCCGGGCAGCAGGGGACTTTAACCATGATAGGCACTGTGTCTCCTGCTGGTGGCAACTTTGAAGAGCCCGTAACCCAGTCAACGTTGCGGGCGGTAAAAACTTTTTTAGGATTGAGTGCTGATCGTGCTTACAAACGTGCATATCCGGCAATCGATCCTCTATTGTCATGGTCGCGTTACACTGATCAAGTATCCGGCTGGTATACTTCCACGTTAGGCGATGATTGGCTGTTGCGCGTAAGTGAGGCTCAACAATGGTTGCGGGACGCACAAGCTATTGAGCAAATGATGCAAGTGACAGGTGAAGAAGGAGTCACCCTGGAGGATTACTGCACTTTTTTAAAAGCAAAGTTTCTGGATGAAGTGTTTTTACAACAAGATGCTTTTGATACGGTAGATGCTTCTACACCTATGTCTCGCCAGAATGAACAATTGCGGCTTATTCAGCGTGTCATGGATGGCTTACCGGCTTTTGATGATAAAGCCGCAGCGCGGCATTACTTTATGCGGATAACAGGGCTTTTCAAGAACTTAAATTACAGTGCAGAAACTAGCCCGGATTACGCGACCTTCAAAGCTCAGCTTTTCTCTAAATGAGAGTAGCGCATCGTTCGGCAATTCTATTAAGTTTGCGTTCATATTAGTAATCTCTGCTACAATTATAGTTTTGAATATGAAGGCACGTTTTCGGCCATTGTCGGGAATGCTGCGTTGTTGTAAGAGTTGCTTAGTATAATATGACGGTGCCTACCGACTTAGTGTCACTTCCTAAATACCTAACCAGTCGCGTCACTGTTTTTGTGATGGTCATTCTGGCGTGCTTTGTAGGTATGTTTATCGCGACAATCTTGCGGATAAACCAAGCTACTATATTAAATGAGAACCCTCTAGGCTCGTCTGGACTATTGGCAATTACCCAAAATCGCTTACAAAACGAAATGGGGTCGCTGCAAGACTACCTAGTCTATATGCATGGCCAGTCCGAGCAAGACCTTAAAGAGCAACTGCAAGCGCAAGTGGTACAGGCGCATGGTCATGCCACTTATCTATATAATCGCTTTCAGGACACACTTTCCCAATCTGAACTGCAAAGCTTGCTTGTTGAGACACTGCGTCGCTGGCGTTTTAAACAAGGGCGCGGCTATCTTTTTATCGATGATATGCAGGGGCTTTGCATTTTATTACCCTCTAACCCCTCTCTTGAAGGAATGTTGCTAAAAGATAATCAAGATGATCAGGGAACATTCATCATGAGAGCCATACTGGATGCGGTTAAAAACCCGGAGGGGGCTGGGTTTGCTCGTTACCGTTGGTATATGCCTTATCACGGCTCGCAGATGTACGATAAGGTTTCTTATATTAAATATTTTGAACCCATGGACTGGGTCATTGGAGCCGGTGATTATTTAGAGGTCGCTCAGCAAGAGATTCAAGCAAAAGCCCTGCAGCGCATTGCGAGTATGAATATAGGCCAACGGGGTGCTTTTACGGTACTTGATAAGGCGGGCCATATTCTTCATAGCCCTACCATAGAAGCTTCGGCGGAACGTCAGCATTATACCCAAGCGGAGAATTTAGCGTTTCGATCTCTGATGCGAGAGATGTTGCTAATTTCCCAAAAGGGAGGCGGCTTTAGTGAGTATGATTGGTTTGAAAACGGGAATGATGAGTCGATAACAAAGTTAGCGTTGGTACAAGATTTTGAGCCGTGGGGTTGGGTTGTTATCGCAGATATGTATCCCGATGAAGACCAGATCGAACAAGCAGGATGGTTGGCGTTAAGTTCGCCGTATGTCAGCTATATTAAGCAGATTTCTGGTGTAACTATAGCCGTTATAATTCTGTTGGTAGGTTTAGTGTGGCGTTATCGCCTTGCGCTGATTAAGTTGCAGCAAGGGATTTCTAGTCACGCCAGCGATGCTCAACTGGCCTTCTCACGCACGCGTCAAGAACTTGATATTGCCGCCTGTGTTTTCGATACCTCGCGCGAGGGTATTATGGTGACAGATGCCGATAATCTCATCGTCGCCACTAACCCCGCGTTTACTAAAATAACAGGCTATGATCAAAGCAGCGTGCTTGGAAAAAACCCTCGTTTTTTATCCTCGGGTCAGCAAACAAGCGAATTTTATCGTGCTCTGTGGAGTAGTTTAGCGGTATTTGATCAATGGCAAGGTGAGATATGGAATCGCACTAAGCAGGGCGATATATATTTACAGCAAATGGCAATTTCGGTGTTCCGTGATGATCAAAAGCGTATTAAAAATTACATTGCTACGTTTAGTGATCGGTCAGAACATGTGTTGGCGGAGCAGCAATTAAAGTATTTAGCTGAGTATGATGACTTAACCGGCTTGCCTAACCGGCGCTTGTTGCATGATCGCGTTAAGCAGTACATCGACCTTTCAGAGCAGCGTGGTATGCAAAAGTTTTCGCTGCTTTTTATTGATTTAGACCGTTTTAAAAATATTAATGATTCTTTAGGTCATAATGTGGGTGATGTTGTTCTCAAGCAAATAGCTGAACGACTAAACAGCATTGTTCGAGATGTTGACAGCGTGGCGCGTATTGGCGGTGATGAGTTCGCTATTCTGCTAACCGTACGCCGAGAAGAAGTATTAAGTGCTGCTGCTAATTTATCAGAACGTTTGATGAAGTCGTTGTCTGCGCCAATTTACAGTGATGATCTGGAGCTAACGGTAACGCCAAGTATTGGAATTACGTTGTTCCCTGATGACGGAAATACAGCCGATACGTTGTTCAGAAATGCGGATACTGCTTTGTACCATGCCAAAGAGCAAGGCCGTAACAACTACCAGTTTTACAGTGTTGAAATGAACGAAAAAGCGTCCAGTCGTCTTAGGGTGGAGCATGGTTTACGTCAGGCATTAGAGCATCAAGAGTTTTTCCTTGCTTACCAGCCTTTGTACTCGTTGATCGATGGTCGTGTTACCGGGTGTGAAGCGCTCATTCGCTGGAAACATGAGGGGAAACTCATGCCGCCTGCTGAGTTTATACCCTTAGCTGAAGAAGTAGGATTAATTAATGGTATCGGTGATTGGGTGCTTCATGAAGCTTGTCTTCAAGGTGCTTATTGGCGCGAGGCCGGTGTAGGTATACCGTGTATTGCTGTTAATGTGTCGGGTGCACAATTTAAAGAAAGCTTGCTTGCCACAGTGACTCGCGCTTTAGAAAAAACAGGTTTCCCTGGAGAAAACTTGGTTTTAGAGTTAACGGAAACAGCGTTGATGCTCGATACCACGAAAACCGAACGCATACTACTGACGTTGCAGAAAATGGGGGTACGTGTTGCTTTGGATGACTTTGGTACAGGGTATTCTAGTTTGGCATACCTAAAGCGGTTCCCTATCGATAAATTGAAGATTGATCGAGCCTTTATCGATGGGCTGCCTCATGATTCTGATGACAAAGCTATTACGGCTTCTATCCTAGATGTTTCGCGACATTTGGGCTTGGAGACGGTTGCTGAAGGGGTTGAAACCCAAGAACAAGCTGCTTACTTAACCGCTCACGGGTGTGATGTAGCTCAGGGGTATTTCTATTCCTATCCATTGTCACCAGATGAACTAGAAACTGTTATTAGTAAGTCTAATGTCATTTAAGTTTTATTTGTTTGGCTGATTTTTATCTTCCTGTAATCTCCCTTTTTTTACAGTGAGGTAGTTATGTTTTCACTCTGGATTCCGGTGTCTAGCTTATTGGTCGCTATGGCGCTTTGGTCGAGCTCTTTTATTGCTCTGAAAATGGCGTTTGTTCATTATGACCCGATGGTAGTAATTTTTGGGCGTATGTTTGTGGCCGCTGTCTGTTTTATGTTTTTTTTAAAAGCAGTGATGCGGTTTGAGTATCGCTCGGGGGATTGGCGTCTATTGCTGTTGATGGTTGCGAGTGAGCCTTGCCTGTATTTTTTATTTGAAGCTCATGCATTACAAAATACCAGTGCTACTCAAGCCGGTATGATAACAGCATTAGCGCCCTTGTTAGTGGCTATGGGGGCTTTGGTCTTTTTGGCTGAGCGGCTCCATAAAATGGCGTGGGTGGGCTTTGCTGTTGCGGTTGTTGGGGCTGTTTGGCTTAGTATGGCTGGCGACGAAAGCGAATCAGCTCCTAATCCT
This sequence comes from Neptunomonas sp. CHC150, assembly GCF_030397555.1. NCBI lineage: Bacteria > Pseudomonadati > Pseudomonadota > Gammaproteobacteria > Oceanospirillales > Oceanospirillaceae > Neptunomonas > Neptunomonas sp. CHC150. The sequence continues at coordinate 442,496 of NZ_JAPNXU010000010.1, read as the reverse complement.
TTGCTAGGGAACTTCCTTGAGTTCTGTGCCATGGTATGTGCAACCTGCTACACCTTGTGTTTGAAACATTTATCTACTCGTTATTCCACTTGGTTTTTGACGGCCATGCAGGCGTTTTGCGGGACGATATTTTTTGCTCCCTTCTTGTTTTTGCCAAGTACGCAATTGCCCACGCAAGTGGTTCCAGAGGGTATTTGGCCTATCGTGTATTTGGGAACATTGATTAATATAGGGGCCTATGGCCTATACAATTTTGGCGTGTCGCGTATTAACGCGGGGCAGGCATCAGCCTTTATCAATCTAATACCGGTGTTCACGCTGGGCTTGGCGTTTTGGCTGTTAGGCGAGCGTCTAAATGGTCAGCAGTTAATCGCTTCGTTATTGGTACTAGGCGGTGTTCTCTTGAGCCAATGGCAACCGAGGAAATCTAAAAAAGATAAAGTGGCATCTTTTGCCTAGGCATGAGTTTCGCGTATGTATTCTCCTGGAGCCGTATCAAGAAGCACCGTATGCAATGGGAACTTGCCGTTCTTTTTATCCTCAATATAAAAACGCAAGGCATTGTGGATGGTTTGAAAGGCAAGCTGGTCCCATGGAATCTCGTTGATATGGAAGAGCTCCACTTCGAGCGACTCTTCGCTGGCGGCATATTCAGGGGAAGTAAGCTCTGCAAGGTAGAGTATTTGTACTTGGTTTACGTGGACGATTGATGTCAGTGTATACAGTTTTCTAATGGAGACACTGGCACATGCTTCCTCAAAAGTTTCTCGTAGGGCGGCTTGTTCTACGGATTCATTATTTTCCATAAAGCCGGCCGGTAGTGTCCAATAGCCGATTCGTGGCTCAATAGCGCGCTTGCACAGCAGTATATACTCTTCCTGATAGACTGGTAGGCAACCCGCTATGATATTGGGGTTGGAGTAATGAATAGTCTCACAGGCATGGCATACGTGGCGGGGTCTGTTATCACCCGCTGGTACCTCGACCGAAACCGGTTGCCCGCATTCACTGCAAAAATTCATGAGTGCTATCCTTACCTGTATAAAAGTCTAAGTGAAGTAGTGGCGCAAGGGTATGATAGTTCGCCTTGTGCTAAGGTGATTTTATGATAAACCAATTACGCCAGCGGTTGGCTATTTATAAACCGCGTTTGATTACCGCGCGTAAACCTCAAGCCAGTGTGCTAATAGCACTAACAAACGAGCCAGACCCGCATGTGATCCTAACACGTCGCTCTGCTAAGCTTTCGACGCACAGTGGCGAAGTCGCCTTCCCAGGTGGTAAGCAAGATGCGACTGATCCGGATTTAAAGTTTACGGCCTTACGTGAGGCCGAAGAAGAAGTCGGTTTGCTGCCCCATCGTGTTGAGATATTAGCGCAATTAGGGCAGGTTGTGTCGTTGCATCAAGTGGTGGTAACGCCTTGGGTGGGGATTGTTGAGCCGGATGAGCCGCTAACGGCAAACCTCGACGAGCTGGATGAAATTTTTCGTGTGCCACTGTCTTTTTTTATGCAGGACGCCCGGCACCATACGGATGAAATTCTATTCAAAGGGAAAACACGTTATGTACCTGCTTATCAATATGATGGTCATATAATTTGGGGGCTGACGGCGTTTATGCTGGTAGAATTATTGAATGTAGGCTTGGATGCTGGCATTCCTATGAAGCCAAGACCCGAGCATGAAAGCGACTGCTAGAGTTAAGTTAAATGACGATAAAAAGTACCACCGCAAGTAGTAACCCTTCCCAGACGAAACCTGTACCTAACCCATGTGTGGGTGTCTGCGTATTAGATATGAATGATATTTGCACAGCGTGTCACCGTTCAGGCATGGAGATCGCTGAGTGGGGTTTGCTGAGCGACGATCAAAAGCGTGAAGCTTGGCAGAGAATTGTGCGGCGAGAAAACGGTGAAGTATGTTAGTACTTACTCATGATCTTTTTGCCGTTTAGGAGACGTTATGAATGTTATGATAGATCTTTGTGTTGTGCCGCTGGGTGTTGGTGTTTCTGTTTCACCCTACGTGGCCGAATGCCAGCGTATTATTAAAGCGTCTGGTCTATCTCATCAAATGCACGCATATGGAACGAATATCGAAGGTGAGTGGGATGCTGTTTTTGCTACCGTCAAAGAGTGTCATGAAGCGGTACACGGTATGGGTGCACCACGGATCACTACCTCAATACGCGTTGGGACGCGCGTTGATCGCGAGCAGACTATCGCTGATAAAGTGCAAAGTGTTTATGAGAAGTTAGACGCTGCAGATTAGCTAGCAGTAATCTGCAGCGCTTGGGTTAATCGTCTAGGTCTTCGACGGGTAACGGAATGATTTTTGCCGACTTGATCAGGTTGTCAGTCATTTGTAATGTTTCGATCTGATAGCGGCCTATTTGCAAGCAAACGTTTGCATCAGGGATAGATTCGAGCGTTTCTATAATTAACCCGTTGAGGGTTTTAGGGCCGTCAGTGGGTAGCTCCCAGTCAAGTGATTTGTTGATCTCTCGAACATACGCCGAGGCTTCAATAAAGAAGCTTCCGTCTTCTTGGCGGTGGATATCGTTATTGTCTTCACGGTGCTCCGCCGATAGTTCGCCAACAATTTCTTCTAGAATGTCCTCAAGGGTTGCTATGCCTTGGACGTCACCGTATTCATCCACAACAAGGCCAATACGGCGGCTTCCTTTTTGGAAATTTAGCAATTGGGTTTGCAGTGGAGTTCCTTCCGGAATGAAGTAAGGCTCTCTGATAACTTGCAAAATAGAGGCTTTGTTGACCGTGCCCTGTTGGATGAGCTGAGCGAGGTTACGCATGTGTAGAATGCCCACCACCCGGTTGATATCGCCGTTATAGACGGGAAGGCGGGTGTGCTGCGTATGGGAAAGTCTATCGAGAATTTCATCGAGCTCTAAATCTAAATCAATCCCTTGTATTTCACTACGAGGGATCATGATGTCATCAACGGTTACGTCATTGAGCTCTAAAACACCTAGCAGCATTGATTGCTTACGCTTGGGCAACAACGCGCCGGCTTCATTCACTAAGGTGCGCAGTTCTTCTGAGCTAATGTGGTGGTCGCCACTTCCTGCCGTGCTGATCCCAAAAATTTTAAGAATAGTGTTGGTAATACCATTGACTACCCACACCAGAGGGTAGCTTATTTTAAGCAGCGGAATTAGAAGGTAGCTCGCCGGGAATGCTATTTTTTCTGGGTACAGAGCGGCGACCGTTTTAGGTGACACTTCTGCGAATATAAGAATAACAATGGTCAGGGCTGCGGTGGCTATCGCAATACCCGCATCACCCCATAAACGAACCGCAATGACAGTTGCAATGGCTGATGCCAAAATGTTGACAAAGTTATTGCCGATTAAGATGACGCCGATTAAGCGGTCTGGCCGGTCCAGTAACTTACTTGCTTGACGAGCACCGCGGTGCTTTTGTTTAACAAGATGTTTTAACCGATAACGGTTAAGTGACATCATGCCTGTTTCTGAGCTGGAAAAGAATGCTGAACAGAGAATCAGGAAGCAGAGAACTCCGAGAAGAAATCCTATTGATGCGTCTTCCAAAACTTAGGGCCTTAACTTAAAAATGGAGACTCATTGTCAGTATCCCCAGCGGCGCTGTCAATACGCTGATGCGCTTGATTAACCACCATAGATAAGATCAATTACTAACTTCGAACCAAAGAAGCCAAGCATTAGAATCACGAACCCCGAAATTGTCCAGCGTACGGCGCGCTGACTGCGCCACCCACGCATCAATCGACCCCACAATAAGAGGGCATAAAGCAGCCAAGCAATAATGGATAAGGCTGTTTTATGAACCAAATGTTGGGCTAATAAATCATCAACAAATAGGAAGCCTGTGATCAGCGATGCTGATAGTAGCCCCATTGCAATCCAAAGCATTTCAAATAATAAACGCTCCATTGTTTGAAGCGGGGGTAATGAGGCGACTAACCCACGTGTGTGGTGTTGTTTTAAAGCTTGATCTTGACGAGACAATAGAATGGCTTGGAAGGTAGCTACGGTAAACATGCTATAAGCTAAAATGGATAACAGTATGTGAAAAATCAAACCACCGCGGTATAAGTGTGGCTCACCTAATTCAGGACCCCAAACAGCCAGCCCCGCTGCTAAGGCGGCCATCGGTAAAACACCAATAAACAGATTGTCTATTTTTTGGCGCAAGCTACTGAGTGTGACAATGACCGCTACCAACCAGGCTATTAACGATCCTGCGGCAAAAAAGCCAAGATTGATGCCATTGGGCTGGTGGAGTGTGTGATAAATCGAAAAAGTATGAAGAACGACAGCGGTAGTGGCCACGGCTCTAACGGCAAACCCAGAGGTGCGTTTGTTACCCTTTAATACTGTCCACTGTAGCGTGGCCGCAACCAAATATAATAAAACCGCTAACAGCGTTGAAATTAAAAGCATGAAGTCCTCCTGATAGACGCCGTAGTTTGGCACAAATAGAAGGTATAGGAAATAATGGGGTGTGGTGCTCTATTACACTAGGCTATAATGAGCGCCATATTTAAGCATTTAAGGTAAACCGTAACGCAATCCCTGATTTTTATAGCTGATGTTGGTGGGAATGCGGGGTATCAGAGGCGACTATGTTTGAGAACCTGTCAGAACGATTAACGAAAACGCTCCGTGCTGTTACGGGGCAGGCAAAACTGACCGAAGACAATATAAAAGATACGCTACGTGAAGTGCGTATGGCGTTGCTTGAAGCCGATGTGGCGCTTCCCGTTGTTAAAGATTTTGTGAATGGGGTCAAGGAGCGAGCGGTAGGTCAAGAGGTCTCTAAAAGTCTAACTCCGGGCCAAGTTTTCGTTAAAATTGTTAACGAAGAACTCGTGCGTGTCATGGGGGAAGCAAACGAGGCGCTAAATCTAGCGGCTAAGCCGCCTGCCGTCGTATTAATGGCGGGCTTGCAAGGGGCGGGTAAAACGACCTCGGTTGCCAAATTAGCGCGCTTGTTAAAAGACCGTGAAAAGAAGAAGGTCTTGGTTGTCTCTGCCGATGTATATCGTCCGGCAGCCATTAAGCAATTAGAAACCCTGGCTGGTGAAGTGGGGGTTGAATTCTACCCGTCAACGGCTGATCAAAAGCCAATTGATATTGCTAATAATGCTATCCAACATGCCCGTCTGCAGCATTTTGATGTGCTATTAGTGGATACTGCAGGCCGTTTGCACGTTGATGAAAGCATGATGGGCGAGATCAAAGAGCTCCACAGCGCGATTAATCCAGTAGAAACCCTGTTTGTGGTTGATGCCATGACCGGTCAGGACGCAGCTAACACTGCCCGAGCATTTAATGAAGTCTTGCCACTTACCGGTGTTATCCTCACGAAAGCTGATGGTGATGCGCGCGGCGGTGCTGCATTATCTGTGCGTCATATCACAGGTAAGCCGATTAAATTCATCGGTATGGGTGAAAAAGTCGATGCGCTAGAGCCTTTTTATCCGGACCGTTTAGCGTCACGAATCCTTGGTATGGGGGATGTGCTATCTCTTATTGAGGAAGCCGAGCGCAAGATTGATAAAAACAAAGCTGAAAAATTCGCCCAGAAAATTAAGAAAGGCAAAGGCTTTGATTTAGAAGATTTCCGTGAGCAGTTGCAGCAAATGAGCAACATGGGCGGCATGATGGGTATGTTGGATAAGCTGCCTGGTATGGGGCAATTGACTCAGCAAGCGGATACAGCCCAAGCAGAAAAAGGCATGAAGCAAATGGAGGTGATTATTAACTCCATGACGCAAAAAGAACGCCGCAACCCCGACATTATCAGTGGTTCTCGTAAAAAGCGTATTGCAATGGGATCTGGAACCCAGATTCAAGATGTGAATCGTCTGCTAAAACAGCACAAGCAAATGTCAAAAATGATGAAAAAGTTTTCGGGCAAAGGCGGCATGTCTAAGATGATGCGTGGCATGAAAGGTATGATGCCACCGGGCATGGGTGGAGGCGGCGGCTTCCCTCGGATGTAGTCTGAATAAAAAATAATCAGAAAGCTTTAATTAGGGGGCGGGTTCGAGTAGAATTCGCCCCCTATAATTTTTATGCCTGCATGGTCTTGCTAGTTTAGTCGGGCGATGTGGAAATCAAACGCAGGGCGATACCAAAACCCCGCATAAATAAAGGGATCAACGATGGTCACAATTCGTTTGTCACGTGGTGGCGCTAAGAAGCGTCCTTTCTATCAAGTAACAGTTGCCGATTCTCGAAATGCTCGCGATGGTCGCTTTATTGAGCGTATCGGTTTCTTCAACCCAACAGCTCGCGGTCAAGAAGAGCGTTTACGCTTAGACCTGTCCCGTGTTGAATACTGGACTGGAAAAGGCGCTACACTGTCTGAGCGTGTTGCTCAGCTAGTTAAAGAAGCTAAAAAAGCTGCTCAGTAATTTCTGAACAGCTGGTTACTGGATAATTCATGATGAGCCGAAATACATCAAACGATATCACCGTAGTCGGCCAGATTACCTCGGTATACGGTATAAAGGGATGGGTAAAAGTCTTCTCTCATACTGACCCGATGGAAAACTTATTGAGTTATACGCCATGGCAGCTAAAAATTAACGGCCAATGGCAGACCTTCAAATTGGAGGCAAGTAAAAAGCATGGCAAAGGTTTGATTGCCAAGTTAGATGGTGTTCATGACAGAGATCATGCTCAGCGCTTTAGCGGTGTTGATATTGGTATCGATTCCGAGTTGTTACCTAAGCTTGGAGAAGGTGAATATTATTGGAGCCAGCTGGAAAAACTGACGGTTATTACACTCACCGGAGAAAATCTGGGGCGTGTAAGTCACTTGTTGGAAACAGGCTCGAACGACGTCATGGTCGTACGGGGCAATGCAGAAAGCTATGATCGTCGCGAACGACTCATTCCTTATCTGCCCGATATAGTGATTAAAGAAATTGACCTAGACGCAGGTACGATGAGGATCGATTGGGATCCGGAGTTCTAGGCTGTGTGGTTTGGTGTGGTGACGCTCTTTCCTGAAATGTTTGAGGCAATAACTCAGCATGGTGTAACAGGAAGAGGGGTTCGAGATGGTTTAATTGCCATTCAATGTTGGAATCCTCGCGATTTTACGTTGGATAAGCATCGCACAGTGGATGATCGCCCTTATGGCGGAGGTCCCGGAATGCTGATGAAAGTGCAGCCATTACGAGATGCTATACAGGCGGCTAAAGCGCAAGCAGGTGAAGGTGCCAAGGTTATTTACTTGTCCCCTCAGGGCCGACGTCTAGACCATACAGGTGTGCAAGAGCTTGTTTCTTGCGAAAAGCTGATTTTAGTGGCAGGGCGTTATGAAGGTATTGATGAGCGCCTTATTGGAACAGAGATAGATGAAGAGTGGTCGCTTGGAGACTTTGTCTTAAGCGGTGGGGAATTGCCCGCCATGACTATGATTGATGCTGTTTCTCGACTGGTACCCGGTGTTTTGGGACATAGTGCTTCGGCAGAAGAAGACTCTTTTGCTGAGGGTTTACTAGATTGCCCCCATTACACACGGCCTGAAGTCATTGATGAACACGTTGTACCTGATGTGCTGCTGAGCGGTGATCATGAAAAGATCAGGCGTTGGCGTCTTAAACAACAGTTAGGAAGAACCTGGCAACGCCGGCCCGACCTGTTAGATAAGATGCAGTTAACAGCCGAACAGCAAGCATTGTTAACTGATTATGTCCGCGAGACCGAAGCGTCCGGCGGTTGAATATTAGGAGCGAGCGATGAGCAGCAAAAACGCAATTATTCAGCAAATCGAAGCTGAACAGACGAATAGTAAAGAAATTCCAGCTTTTGGACCTGGTGACACAGTTGTTGTACAGGTTCGTGTAGTTGAAGGCACTCGTAGCCGTTTACAGGCTTTCGAAGGCGTTGTAATTGGCAAGCGTAACCGCGGTCTAAACTCTGCGTTTACTGTACGTAAAATCTCCCACGGTGTGGGTGTTGAGCGTACTTTCCAAACTTACAGCACACAAGTTGAAGAGATCACTCTTAAGCGTCGTGGTGATGTTCGTCAAGCTAAGCTTTACTACTTGCGTGAGCGTAGCGGTAAGTCTGCGCGTATCAAAGAAAAACTCGGCTGAGTTTGATTTGGTTCAATGCAGTAAAAAAAAGGTGACCTATGGTCACCTTTTTTGTGTATGTTATTAGCATCTTGATCAAGACACATCTAAAATCACTAGCTAGGATGCTAGTGCATAAAGCTGAGGGAGTGGATGCGTAGTCGTTTCAGGTGGTTAATTTGGCTTATTTTGCCCGTGCTAGCGGTAGCGGGGGTGCAAGGTTTTTATTGGTTCCAAGTTAAGCGTAGTGTTGATAATTTAATCTCCAGTATTAGCCCTATCGCGCAGGTAGGCTACCAGCAAATTAGCGCTTGGGCGTTTCAAGATGTCTCGCTGACAGGGATGCATGTTCGCTTAAACTCGGGTAAACCGCTTTTATCAGCCGAGCAGTTATCAATAGGCGCGACTAACTGGCTTGATCTACTGTCCTTAGACAATGCTCTATCTTCAGGCGTTGTATCTTCATCTTTTTTTGTTTCGCTTGATCAACTTCAGTTGTCTTCTGAGTCATTTAGTCTGTTAAAGCATCAGCATGTCGATAATAAGGACACACCTTCGTTATCAACGTTGATATGTCCAGAGGAAGCGGCGTTTGGACGGACACCCCTTGAGGAGCTGGGTTATAAAAATATCAGAGGAAGCGCTACGTTCCTTTTTGATCCGTCCCTCCAAAACAACGCCTTGCGCTTGGTACTGAAAGCCGATTTTAACCAGTTGGCCGCAGGCGAAATAGATTTGCTGGTCGGTCAGCCCGGTCAGGTTTCCCTAAGACGCGAGCAATTAGCCGCTAGCGTTATTCAGCAGATGAGAGTTTCTATAAAAGACCAAGGAATCAATACGCGTTGGCGCAATCGTTGTGCAGAGCATGCGGGTGTTGAAGTGGCAAACTACAGTACGTTATACCAAGACGCTCTCAATGCTTGGTGGGCGCTGTACGGTGTGAATGTCAGTGAAGATGTACTCCAGTCGATGGTTTCCTTGTGGCAGCCGAATATGAGTACTCAAGTACGATTTGAACCGGCTGTACCTCCTTCCTTGTCGGCTTTAACTGCTATTGAAGGCGTAGAAGGTGTCTTTAGTCGAGCCGAAGTTCGATGGAGTGTTGGAGCTAAGTTAATTGAGTTCACCGATGCTGAGTGGGAAGTTATTTTACAGCTATATGCGGGTGATGTACGCTCTGCCGCTCGTGCAATGGTCACTCCTGATGCAATCATCGAGAAGCCTGCGGGGATAAGTGAGGCTCGATTACGCGAAATTGTTCCGGGTGTTATGCCGATTAGACCGCCTGAGAAAGAAAAACGCTTTGAGTTGACCCCTTTTCCTGAGCTAGAAGGGTACATTGGTAGCTCGATAAAAGTTCAAACCTTGTTTGGTCGTGAAATGGATGGCGTATTAGTGGGGGTGAATAGCTCCGGAATTAGCATTCGCCGGCATATACAGCAAGGGAAAGCGACGATTCCGGTGCTGCGCGAAAATATATCTGCCGTAGAAGTGTATCGTTGATAGTGGACGTCACTGTAAGCGGAGATAAGCGTTTTACGCGTAAAGCGCCAGAAGAGGCGGATGTTAAAGTCATTCAGCAGTTTGTTGACGCCCTATGGTTGGAAGAAGGCCTGAGTCAGAATACTCAGCTGGCCTATCAAAGAGATCTGTCATTATTTGCTTGTTGGCTAAATGAGCTAGGTATGTCCTTACTCGGCGTTACTGCGGCTGATGTGCGACGTTACCTCAATTGGCGTGTGGCCCAGGCACTGAGCCCGGCCTCTACATCTCGTTTTATTTCTTGCGCACGTCGCTTTTACCGCTATTTATTGCGGGAGTCGTTGATTGGTGTTGATCCGCTTTTGCAAATTCAGCTTCCCAAGAAAGGTCGTGCTTTACCCAAAACGCTCTCCGAAGATGATGTAACACAGCTTTTACATGCCCCTGATACCGGTACCACGATAGGCTTACGCGATAGGGCAATGTTAGAAACCTTGTATGCAACTGGTTTGCGGGTAACGGAGCTTGTGTCATTGACCTTAGGCCAAATTAACTTGCGAATGGGGGTTGTTCGGGTCACTGGTAAAGGTGATAAAGAGCGGCTGGTTCCTTTAGGAGAAGAAGCTTGTAATTATCTAGCGTTGTATTTGCAAAATGCGCGTCCTGATTTGCTGACGGACCCGGCTTGTGAAGTTGTTTTTCCTAGTCAGCGGGGCGTGCAAATGACTCGTCAGACTTTTTGGCATCGTATAAAGCAGTATGCTGTCGTTGCAGGTATTGATAAGCCTTTATCACCGCATGTATTACGCCACGCTTTCGCCACGCATTTATTGAATCATGGAGCCGATTTACGAGTTGTTCAGATGATGTTAGGCCACAGTGATTTATCAACAACTCAAATATATACGCACGTAGCGCAGCAGCGTCTACAAGCATTGCATAAGGATCATCACCCGCGGGGGTGATCCATTTGAGCCCTAATGTAGATCTCTTTTATGTTAAAACTTATGATGTGGGTCGCTCGTGCTGAACTAAAACAAACTCATTACGTCTTAAATTTTATTAATTAATCCTCAGAGGAAGTTATGCGCCGTACTCTATTGCCCACTTTGCTGTTATTGCTCAGCACGAGTGTTTTTGCTCAAAGCGTTGAAGAGCAAATTCAAACACAAATTAAGAAAATTGATGCTGGCATACCAGTGGTATCAATAGAAAAAGCCCCTATTCCGGGGATGTACGAAGTTGAACTCGGTAGCGGAGAAGTGCTTTACACGGATGAAAAGGGAGAGTTCTTTTTGCTGGGTAATTTGTATCAGTTATCTGATGCTGAAGGTTTTGTCAGCTTAACTGAGAAAAAGCAAAATGCTCAGCGTGAAAAAGAAATGGCGGCGTTGGATGATAGTGATCTGGTCGTCTATCCGGCTCAAGGTACCGAAAAAGCGTCTGTGTTTGTGTTTACGGATGTTGATTGCCCATATTGCCGCAAGTTGCATGATGAGGTGCCTAAATTGCAAGCTCAAGGTGTAACCGTGAAGTATTTAGCCTTCCCGCGCCAAGGGCCTGGATCGCCTGTGCATAAAAAAATGGAATCGATCTGGTGTGCAGAAGATAGAAATGCAGCCATGGACCAGTCAAAGCAAGGGAAGTCGGTTGCTAGCGCTACGTGTGAAAATCCGGTTATCGATCAATATATGCTAGGTCAAAAAGCGGGTGTAACGGGAACCCCTGCCATTGTAACGGCGCAGGGTAAGTTAATTCCCGGTTACATGCCTGCTTCGCGATTGATCGAGCTGATTAAAGCCGATTCATAAACGAGCTTTAGGCATTAAATTGCTGGTGTAATTTAGAAAAGAAGGAGCGAAAGCTCCTTTTTTTATGGTCGGTCATGGTGTGTTAATAGAGTAACGTCAAACTATTCGCTATAATGTGTGACCATTTTTTGAGCATTGGGCAAGCGTCTGTCGTTGAAGTGATTAGACGGGATCTTTATGTATCTTAAATCCATGGGATGGCTTGTTAACAGCGAGGTAAGGTTTTGAAACCGGTAAATGTAGGAATTTGTGGTCTTGGTACCGTCGGTGGCGGCACTTTTAATGTTCTTCTGCGTAATGCAGATGAGATTGCGCGCAGAGCTGGACGTCAGATTATTGTGCAGCAAATTGGCGCTCGTCGTGATAACCCAGCCTGCAATACCCATGGTACAGCCATTACCCGTGATATTTTTGAAGTGGCTACTAATCCTGATATTGATATCGTGGTTGAGCTAATCGGCGGCTATGACGTAGCTTTTAAGCTTGTTATGACAGCAATCGAGAATGGTAAGCATGTAGTGACGGCTAATAAGGCCCTAATTGCCGTCCATGGTAACGAAATTTTTGAAGCCGCTCAGCGTAACAACGTCATGGTGTCTTATGAGGCATCGGTGGCTGGCGGTATTCCTGTCGTTAAAGCTATCCGTGAAGGCTTGTCTGCAAACAGTATTAATTGGTTAGCCGGTATCATTAATGGTACAGGTAACTTCATCCTGACAGAAATGCGCGAAAAAGGCCGTGACTTTGCTGATGTGCTAGCAGAAGCGCAGGCTTTAGGTTATGCCGAGGCGGATCCTACATTTGATGTTGAGGGGATTGATGCAGCGCATAAGCTGACTATCCTTGCATCGATCGCATTTGGTATTCCGCTACAGTTTGATAAAGCTTATACCGAAGGCATCAGCAAAATTACGGCTGAAGATGTTCAGTATGCAGAAGAGCTAGGCTATCGCATAAAACACTTAGGCATTAGCCGTCGTACCGAAAATGGCATCGAGTTGCGGGTTCACCCAACCTTAATCCCCGAGAAAATGCTACTCGCCAATGTAAATGGCGTAATGAACGCTGTTATGGTTGATGGCGATGCTGTGGGGCAAACGCTTTATTACGGCGCAGGTGCAGGAGCAGAGCCTACGGCGTCTGCTGTGGTAGCGGACATTGTCGATGTGGTACGTAATCTAGCGGCTGAAAACGAAGGGCGTGTACCGCCTTTGGCGTTCCAGCAAGACGAGCTATCTTCAACGCCTGTTTTGCCGATGACTGAGACTGAGACATCGTATTATTTAAGACTGCACGCTGTTGAAAAGCCGGGCGTATTGGCTAGCATTACTAAAATATTAGGTGATAACGGCATCAATATTGAGGCGATCATCCAAAAGGAAACAGCCGAATACCAAGTCCCTGTTATTTTGCTAACGCAACGCGTTAAAGAGCAAACAATGAATGATGCGATCGCAGCTATCGAAGCGCTAGATGACATCATTGGGCAGGTAACACGTATCCGTGTTGAGCAGCTACAAGGCTAAAGGAAAAGACATGAAATACATATCTACACGCGGCCAAGCTCCAGCGCTTAATTTTGAAGAAGTATTACTGGCTGGATTAGCTAGTGATGGTGGCTTATACGTACCTGAAGAGCTGCCGGCATTTAGTCAGGAAGAGATAGCAAGTTGGGCAGGTTTGTCTTACGCCGATTTGGCATTCAAAGTGATTTCTCCGTTCGTCAATGACTGTATCGCGGATGCTGATCTTAAAGTCATGATCGATGAAACCTATGCAGGCTTTAATCATACGGCGGTAGCACCGTTAAAAGAGCTTGGTACTAATGAATGGGTGCTTGAGTTGTTTCATGGCCCTACATTGGCCTTTAAAGACTTTGCATTGCAGCTGCTAGGCCGCTTAATGGATCATGTGCTTGTAAAGCGCAATGAGCATTTGGTGATCATGGGGGCTACGTCTGGCGATACAGGCTCCGCTGCCATTGAAGGTTGCCGTCATTCCAAGCATGTTGATATCTTTATCCTGCATCCACACAACCGTGTATCTGAGGTGCAGCGCAAGCAGATGACTACGGTGTTAGCTGATAATGTGCATAATATCGCGCTCGAAGGTAACTTTGATGATTGCCAAGAGATGGTTAAAGCGAGTTTTGCAGATCAGTCATTCCTTAAGGGGATGAAATTAGGTGCGGTGAATTCGATTAACTGGGCACGTATTATGTCCCAGATCGTTTATTATTTCTCAGCATCTCTGGCGGTAGGTGGCCCTCATCGTCCGGTTGCTTTTTCAGTGCCTACTGGCAACTTCGGCGATATATTTGCTGGTTATTTGGCGAAGAAAATGGGGTTACCCATCAGCCAGCTGGTTGTAGCAACTAACCACAACGATATATTGCACCGGGTGATTTCGGGTAACGATATGTCCAAGCAGAGTTTAGTGCACACCTTGTCACCATCAATGGATATCATGGTGTCATCTAATTTTGAGCGTATGCTATTTGACGTTTACGACAAACATGGCGCGTCCATTGATGACTTGATGAAGCGATTTAAAACAGAATCTGTTCAACTGGATCCTGCTAAGTGGGAGAAGGTTCGCGAGCTGTTTGATAGCTATGCTGTTGATGACGAGGCAACGTGCCAAACTATTGCTGATGTGCATGCCGAAACAGGTTACTTACTAGACCCTCATACGGCGATTGGTGTTAAAGCGGCTCGTGAATGCATTCGTGATAAAGCGGTGCCCATGATCACTTTAGCAACGGCACATCCAGTTAAGTTTCCAGATGCTGTATTAAAGGCGGGCCTGGAGTCCCCGGCATTACCTGAACACATGGCTGATTTGTTTGATCGTGAAGAACGTATGACGGTTCTAGATAATGACATTGCTGGCGTACAAGCTTTTATCGCGGATAATGTCACGCCTTAAGCAACAGTCAACAAGCTGTTGCACAGAAAGGGCTCGATTCTGATCGGGCCTTTTTTTATGCTGCTAGAATTGACTGCTTTAATGTGGATGTGTGATTAAAACTGAAGGATCACCTAAGGTTAACATGTGAAACGAGTGTCCATTGAACGCCGAGCGCCGGGCTCTGAGCAATTGCCTATATTCTCGCAAGTACCTCATGCACTCGCACGGATTTATGCATCGCGCGGGGTTCAATCCCAAGCAGAGTTGGGGCGTAATTTAAAAGAATTACTCCCAGACTCTGAAATGAAAGGGATGAATGAAGCGGTTGCGCGGTTAGCTCACGCTGTTGTATCTAACGAATCGATGTTGATAGTGGGTGACTTTGACTGTGATGGCGCGACTAGCACGGCTGTTGCTATTCTGGGATTGCGCATGATGGGGGCTACTCAGGTCGATTATTTAGTGCCAAATCGTTTTGAGTATGGCTATGGCTTAAGTCCAGAAATTGTTGAAGTAGCGCATACGCAGTCGCCCTCATTATTAATCACGGTTGATAATGGCATCTCCAGTGTGGAAGGCGTGGCTAGGGCGCGATCATTAGGTATGGATGTAGTCGTAACAGACCATCACTTAGCGGGAGATCAACTACCGGATGCCGCCGCAATTGTTAACCCAAATCAGCCCGGTTGTGGCTTCCCTGCAAAGTCGACGTGCGGTGTCGGGGTTATTTTCTATGTGTTGATTGCGCTGCGTCGGGCGCTACAACAACAAGGGTGGTTTGAACAACAGGGCTTGGCCGTTCCTAACTTGGCTAGTTTGCTGGATCTAGTGGCTTTAGGTACGGTCGCGGACGTTGTTGCACTTGAGCATAATAATCGAGTTCTGGTGCATCAAGGGCTTAAACGTATACGCGCTGGTCAAGCTCGCCCGGGCTTATTGGCCCTGATTGAAATATCAGGCCGACAAAAAGAACGTTTAGTCGCGAGTGATTTAGGCTTTGCGATTGCTCCGCGTCTTAATGCGGCGGGGCGTTTAGAAGATATGTCGATTGGTATCGAGTGCTTATTGTCTGACGATGCTGATTATGCGCGAGATTTGGCTCAAAGTTTGGATCAATTAAATCTAGAGCGCCGCGGTATAGAGCAAGAAATGCAGCAGCAAGCCTTGCAGTTGTTGGATCAAATACCGTTAGACGAGAATCAACTACCTTATGGTTTATGCTTATATGATGAAGCATGGCATCAAGGTGTGGTAGGTATTTTAGCGTCGCGGATTAAAGAGCGTACTCATCGACCGGTGATTGCTTTTGCACGAGGCGATAACGGGGATATCAAAGGGTCTGCTCGCTCGATTCCAGGCTTACATATTCGAGATGCTTTAGCGACACTGAACGCTCGTCATCCAGGCTTGATTAGTAAGTTTGGAGGGCATGCAATGGCTGCTGGATTAACCCTAAATTCGGGGGCTTTAGATCAGTTTAAAGTTGCGTTTGATCAGGCGGTTCGTGAACAGCTGAGTGCAGATGATTTAGACCAGCGCATCGAAACTGACGGCGAGTTGTCAGCCAGCGAAATGAGTCTAGAACTGGCTGAAAGGCTGCGTGAAGCGGGGCCTTGGGGGCATCACTTTCCTGAACCATTATTCGATGGTCAGTTTAGTGTTTTACAGCAAAGAATTGTAGGGCAACGGCACCTTAAGCTGGTGCTGATGGATGCAAAAACCGGCATTAGTGTGGATGCTATTCACTTTAATGCGGATATGGATTGTTGGCCTGACCAGGCAATTGTGTCAGTCAGAGCCGTGTATAAATTAGATGTTAATGAATTTAGAGGTCAGCGTAACGTCCAGTTAATGGTGGATTACATTGAGCCTCTTGAACGAACAGGTGAGTAGTGATGAATGATTTTACGTTAGACGAGTTAAATGTGTTGGTTGATGTTTTTAATCGCGCAGGCTTAGCGGCAACGGAAACGCAAGCAAATGCGCTGTTTGACCGTGTAAAGGTTGCTCAATCTGAACGAGAAGAGTTAGAAAGTATGGACTTTGATGATTGTGCTGGCGGAGCGTGTAAACTATAAATTCATTTTAAAAGCGCGTTCCGCTTGAGTTGATTCAGCGGCGCTACTCTGCGCCGCTACTGGGTCTAGTCTTCCCGCTACATGTGGAGATGATTTTTACCTCATATGTACAAATCTTAGCCACTTAATCTGTAATATCTGTCTATACTGTCAATTACGCCAACGTTTATGTAAATCATTAAGCTTTTTTAATGCGTGGTCGATATAGCTAACGTACACACCGCGCAATTAATTATCTAAAAAGCTAGGCGTTTAAGGCTTTATGTTTCCCATGGACAGTGGCTATAAATAAATGGATAACTTGCTCATTATCTTGGTAGCGATGATCGTTGTCGTTATTCTTCTTCGGCAGATATTTACCCGACAAGGTAAAATTCGTGCTATGAGTCGTCAGCTGTCCGAGCTGGAACAGAAGAATGACATCCTTCAAACATTGTTAGATGTTAACCCCGATCAAATCTACGCAAAAAATACCCATGGCCGTTACCTCTTGGCGAACAAAGCATTGTGCGATTACATGGGCTTACCAAGAGAAAAAATTATTGGGCGGCGCATTGAAGACTGCTTCGGGGCAAAAATACAAAATATTATCCATGAACACGACAGTGCTGTTTATGCCAAGAAGGGCCCTGTTTTAAGGGAGGCTTGGGTCGATAATAGAGAAGGTCAAGCACAACTACTCGAAAGTTTTAAAACTACACTGCTGGATCGTAATGATGAAGTCATAGGTATCGTTGCTTTAAACCGAGATATGACCCATCGGCACATGGAAACGTCTCTGCTGCGCCATCATGGTCGTATACAAGACATGATTATCAGGGGAGTGTCGCTAAACAATATACTCACTGAAATCGTGAAAGGGATAGAGAATATCTGTTCTGGATCTGTGTGTTCGATTCTCTTATTGGATAAAGAAGGAAAGCGCATCCGGTTAGGTGCGTCACCGAGTTTACCGCCTTATTTTATAAAAGCCATCGAAGAAGTTGAAGTTGAGGTTGGTGCTGGCTCTTCAGGAACTGCCGCATCGACAGGGCAGCAAGTCATTGTTGATGATGTGTCCAGCCACCCTTTCTGGGAGCGTTACCGGGACGTTGCCAAACGCGCCGGTTTTGTGGCTGGATGGGCGCAGCCGATTTTCGATTCTGATCAAAATATTCTTGGTACATTTGGGATGTACCACAATAAACCGACCCCCATGAATGATGTCTGGTTGTCATTGTTGGAGCAAGCCGCGCGCTTAGTGAGTTTGGCTCTTGAACGCAAGCAGGTTGAAGGGAATCTGCAAAAGCTCTCCCGGGCGGTCGAGCAAAGCCCTACAATGGTGTTGATTACCGATGCCGCCGGCGCGATTGAGTATGTCAACGAAGAGTTTACAGAGGTTACTGGATATACGCTTGAGGAGGTGAGAGGTCGAACACCGTCAATCCTAAATGCAGGAGAAACAGCCCCTGATTTTTACCAAGATATGTGGCGTACGATCCAATCGGGTGAAGATTGGCACGGAGAAATGCGTAACAGAACAAAGTCGGGGCAGCCCTATTGGACAACCCTGTCTATTTCCCCCATTTTGGACGAGTCCAATGTGATTACGCATTATATTGGTGTCAGTGAGGATATATCCAAGCAAAAGGACACGCAGGCTCAGATCGAGCAGCTAGCATTTTATGATCCGCTTACCTTGTTGGGAAATCGTCGATTATTTCGTGAGCAACTAGAAAGTGAAATTAAAAAATTAAAGCGTAACAACACCTCGTTAGCACTGTTCTATTTGGATTTGGATAACTTTAAGCAGGTAAACGATACCTTAGGTCATGATGTCGGTGATCGTTTATTACAGTCTATTGCGGATCGCTTGCGAACAACATTGCGTAATTCTGACATGATAGCTCGCCTCGGTGGCGATGAGTTTATTGCGTTGTTGCCAGAAATTAGTGGCCCGAAAGAAGCAGGAGTCGTAGCTGAAAAGTTACTTAAGGCCTTATCACATCCAACTATGTTGGGGAGTAGTGAAGTTAAAGTAACTGTCAGCTTGGGGATCACAATGGCCCCTCAAGACGGTGAAGACTGGCCCGTTTTGATGAAAAACGCTGATTTAGCAATGTACCGAGCTAAACGTCTGGGGCGTAATAATTTTCAATTCTTTATGCCTGAAATGAATGAAGAAGTTGTTGCGCGTGCCACTATGGAGTTGGAGATTATCCAGGCACTTAAAAACGATGAGTTTACCTTACATTATCAACCTCAATACTCCATCCTCAGTGTTTTGCAGCCTGTGTGCTTAGAAGCCTTGATTCGTTGGGACCACCCGGTTCGAGGGCGTATATCGCCGGCGGAGTTCATTCCTTTTGCCGAAGAATTAGGTCTGATAGTGGAAATGGGTGAATGGGTGCTGCGTGAGGCTTGTCGACAAGGGCGTGTACTGTTGGATATGGGGCATCATTTGCGTGTTGCAGTGAATTTATCCATGCGTCAGTTTTTTGATCCCGATCTGTTAACTAAAATTAGCTCAGCATTAAAAGAGAGTGGTTTACCCGCCGAGCAACTCGAGCTTGAAATTACCGAGTCCATGATCATGGATGACGTGCAAGCAGTGATCGACACCCTGCATAAACTAAAAGCACTGGGTGTCTCTTTAGCCATAGATGATTTTGGCACAGGTTACTCATCGCTCAGTTATCTGAAAAAACTTCCGTTTGATTACCTGAAGGTAGATGCCTCGTTTGTTCGTGATATACCGCATGATAAAAATGATATGGAAATCACGTCGGCGGTTATTGCCATGGCCCATAAGTTGGGTATTAAAGTCATCGCAGAAGGGATTGAAACGAGCGAACAATTGGCCTTTTTGCGTGAAAATGATTGTGAAATGGGGCAAGGCTATTTGTTAGCTAAACCTGCGCCTTTGGATGACTTGATCGCGCGGTTAGATGTCGAAGTTGATGATGCAGGTTAGAGCCAAGTAACCTTACTGAGTGTCATACCTCTGTCATAGAGCCTGTTTAAGCTAAAGGTCTCGCTTTTACACAGTTTGGTATACCTTTTATGCCGGTTCATGCGTTTCCCAATGTTACTGACACAACATCCTCTACCGATATAGATTCGCTAAGTTATGTACTTACACACAAAGTAATTACGCCTTACTTTCAGCCCATTTTTGATTTGCTGACGGGTGAAATTATTGGGCATGAAGCCTTGAGCCGTGGCCCTGCTGAAAGCCGGTTGCATATGCCTGACACATTATTTAAAGCGGCCATTAGTGCTGGGCGCTTGCATGAACTAGAGCTATTGTGTCGCGAAAAGTCGTTACAACGTTTTGCTGAGCTGGCATTACCAGGGAAGCTTTTTCTGAATGTCAGCGCTTCGTTATTAAGTTCAGCTAATCATCAGAAAGGTATGACCTTAGCGTTATTAAAGCAGCTTGGCATTGAGCAAGATAGGATTGTCATTGAGCTGTCAGAACAACAACCGTACGACAGCTGTGGTTTGACGTTAGCGTCTGTAGAGTATTATCGAAAAATGGGCTTTAGTATCGCCATTGATGACCTTGGCGTGGGTTATTCCGGTCTACGTTTATGGTCCGATGTGCAGCCGGGTAGTGTGAAAATCGATAAATACTTTATCCACCAAATCGATAAGGACCCAGTGAAGCGGGAGTTTGTTCGCTCCATTATTGCAATAGCACAAAGTTTGCATTGTGATGTCATTGCCGAAGGGATAGAGAACCTTACTGAGTTAGAGTTGTTGATGGAGTTAGGCGTTACGCGGGGTCAAGGTTTTTACTTGGGCCGTCCTGATCCAAACCCACAGGTTTTTGCGCATAAACAGTTGGCGCAACGTGCTCGACGCGTATCTCAACATCGTAATATTGATGAGGGAGAAACGGTTCACTCGTTATGCCGTACCGTGCCTACGGTAAACAGTACCGATACGCTGTTAACTGTATCTGAGTTGCTGAGGGATCACCCTGACCTGTTATCATTACCTGTATTGGATCAAGGTATCCCCAAGGGTGTGGTACGTCGTCATGATTTATTAGAACTATTCTCTTCTCAATATGGCCGGGCATTGTATGAGACTAAACCGGTATCAAAGCTGCTTAAAAAAGATGTCTTAATAGTCGAGAGTTTTATTAGTTTGGCGTCTGTATCTAAACAGCTCACTCAACAGGCCGAGTCTGCGCTCAATCATGAAATTATTATTGTGCAAGACGGGGCTTTTTTGGGGGTGGGTAGTTTACGTGATTTGCTCAAACGAATAACGGACTTAAAAATTCATAATGCAACCTATGCAAATCCGTTAACCTTGTTGCCCGGCAGTGTGCCGATTAATAGAGAAATTGATCGTCGATTGCACGCTGCCATGGATTTTCATGTCGCTTATTTTGATCTTAATGACTTTAAGCCATTTAATGATTTTTATGGCTACGCCAAGGGGGATGAAGTCATCCAGCTGTTAGGTCGGCTTATCAAGCATCACTTAACCAGTGCCGAAAATTTTCTAGGCCACATCGGTGGCGATGATTTTGTGGTTATCTTTTCATGTGCAGACTGGGCCGAGCGCTGTCGTGCCGTATTGGCCGCCTTTGAAGAGCAGGTGCGTGACCTTTATGCGCCCAAAGAGTTACAAGAAGGCGGTATTTGGCTAGAAAACCGCGCCGAACAGCAACAGTTCTTCTCTTTGCTGAGTGTGGCGATTGGAGTCGTCCATCCAGATAGTTATGCATGTGAAAGCTATCACGAGGTCGTGGAGTTAGCTGCCGAAGCGAAAAAACAATCCAAAAAAATGGGCGGTAATGCGCTGTTTATTTCTCGTCGTCGAAAACACCGAATCATTAGCTAACATGGGCAGCGCCCATAAGGCTATGCCGGTTTAAAGGCTCGTTGTTTATCATCTTAATGACCATTTTCTGCCATAAAAGTCGTGGTATAGTGTTCTGCTTAAGCAGAGGAGTACGCTATGAGTCAGGACTGGAACCCGCTATTTAATCACAATAACGTTAGTATCGAAGAAGATACGGTTATCTGTGATAGCTTTTATCAAATGCGCCGCCTAACTGTTAGCCATCAGCGATTTGAGGGCGGGGAAGCAACTATCACTCGTGACTTATTTTGGCGTCCAGATGCCGTTTGCGTGCTGCTTTTTGACCCTAAAGAAGATGCGGTAGTGCTTATCGAACAGTTTCGCGTGGGGACTATTGATCACCCGCGTAGCCCTTGGCTATTAGAACTGGTGGCCGGTTTAGTTGAGCCGGGAGAGTCGCCCGAACAGGTGGCTTATCGTGAAGCCGTTGAAGAGGCAGGTGCGAGAATTCATTGCTTAGAGCATATCAGTCGTTTCACACCTAGCCCTGGTGGGGCAAGGGAATACATCGACCTGTACTGCGGGTGTGTTGATAGCCGTTTAATCTCGGGCGTACATGGCTTAGAAGATGAAGGTGAGGACATAAAAGTACAACACTTTGCATCTGAGCAGGTGTTCCGTATGATTCAAACAGGGGATATTGATAACGCTCCTGCCATTATTGCTGTTCAGTGGCTACAATTAAACAAAGATCGTTTATGTGAGAAGTGGAGTGCGAAGGAGTTTAATGAAGCGTAAGTATGTGCCCGATCTAACGCGTCAAATGGCTATTTGTGAAGCCAATTATATGCGTATCTTAAAGTTAATGCCCGATCTGGACACCATGGACACACGGGAGTTTCGAGTGTCTATGGCCGAGCACTCGGCGCACATACGCATTAATGTTGTCGAGCGTTTTACATATACCGCTACCCTTCAAATTACCCAGCAGAGCCGCCGTTCACTGAATTGGTTGGAGTCGCCCACGTTAGTCGTACGCTTATATCATGATGCGGCGATGGCTGAAGTTATTTGCATGAAGAGCCGTAAGCAGCTGTCTGGCGTTTACCCTTATCCTAATCGTGAGATGCATCAGCCTGATGAAAAAGTGCAGCTAAATGATTTTTTGGGTGAGTGGTTGAGCCACTGTCTTCAACATGGTCAACAGGTTGAGCCTGTCCTTACGTTTTAGTCATGGCGCTGACACGCATTGTTCAAGTGACCGATTGCCATCTTCAAGAAAGCCCCAGTCAGCTGCATAGAGGGATGTCTACTGAGGATCGGTTCGATGCCGTATTAAGCCACCTGACAGGTTGTGAGCGTAATATAGACCTTTTATGGCTGACGGGAGATTTAGCACACCACGGCTATGAATCCAGTTATCGGCGCTTAGCCGCGAAAGTGTCTGGCATAGCCAAGAACATTATTTGGCTGCCTGGTAACCACGATGATTGGTTGCAAATGCAATCGTATCCTGAGCTATGTCAGCCTGTTTGGGCTCCCGACTTAACTCCTTGGGCGTTTATATCGCTTAACTCCATTTACGAAGCTGATGGGCGGGGTTCTGGAGCTTTAGGAAAAGAGCAACGCCAGTGGTTAATGGACCAGTTAGCGGCGTTACAACAGGATAACCGTTGGGTGCTTATCGCCCTTCATCATCCGGCACTAAATGTGGGGAGCCAATGGCAAGACCAGATAAAACTCAGTGATGCTGATGCGCTACTCGACATTATTGAAGCGTCCTCATGCGTTAAAGGGGTTTTATCAGGGCATTTACATCAGCAGCACGACCTCTTTGTAGGAGGTGTTCCTTTTTGGGTAACTCCTGCTACAGCACCGCAATACAAAGCAAGGACTCGCGAGCCCACGGACGAGCTCGATAAGCGACTGTCATTACCTGGTTATCGTGTTTTCACGCTGTCGGATAATGGAGAGCTAACAACGGATGTAGTACGTGTTGACGTTTAGCTTGAAAGCTAAGCAAAGCTCCGGTAACTTTTGTAAAAAGCTGTAAGGATAACCAGTATGCAGTCTCCCTTATTTATTTATGTTCATGGCTTTAATAGCTCGCCTTCTTCGGTTAAAGCGCGGTTGTTAGGGGCGTATATGAAAACGCATCCAGAACTGGGAGATTACTGTGTACCCGCGCTTTCTCACTGGCCAGCAGAAGCTGTGTTGCAGTTAGAAAAAATTATTACTGAGCATGCTGATCGTCGGGTCGTGCTCATCGGCAGTTCACTTGGCGGTTATTACAGTACATGGCTAACTGAGCGGCATGAAAATTGTCGTACAGTTTTAGTGAATCCGGCCGTTTATCCGTATCGTCTCTTGGCGGATTGGCTTGGTGAAAACCAAAACATTTATACGGCTGAGCATTACACGCTGAGCCCTGAACATCTTCATCAATTAGAGTCATTTGCACTGGGTGGCGTTAAGGATTCCAGTCGATATTTATTGTTAGTACAAACGGGCGATACGACACTCGATTATCAAGAAGCCGTTGCATTTTTTGCCGGCTCGCCCCAGTTTGTCCAACCTGGTGGATCTCATGGCTTCGATCGATTTGAAGACCTTATTCCCGCTATTGTTGTCTTTGCTAACAATAAAATAGATCTTCCTGAACCCGTCCCACTGCCTGCTTCTTTTTAAGGATTGACGTAAACAATGACGAAGCAATATAACGCTGAATCGATAGAGGTCTTAAGTGGCCTAGAACCGGTACAACGACGACCGGGTATGTACACCGATACGGATAGACCTAATCACCTAGCGCAAGAAGTTATCGATAACTCTGTGGATGAGGCGTTAGCAGGCCACGCTAAACAAATTGATGTGGTGCTGCATAAAGATGGATACCTGTCGGTTAGTGATGATGGCCGGGGCATGCCGGTTGATATTCATCCAGAAGAAGGGGTGAGCGGTGTTGAGCTGATCCTGACGCGTCTGCATGCTGGGGGTAAGTTTAGCAGTGATAATTACCAATACTCGGGTGGTTTGCACGGTGTTGGTGTGTCGGTGGTAAATGCGTTATCAAAATTACTTGAGGTGCAGATCAAACGTGATGGTCAAGTGTACCGCATTGGGTTTGCTGACGGTGCTAAGGTCTCCGAACTGGAGGTGATAGACACGTGTGGTAAGCGAAATACAGGGACAACGGTACGTTTTCTTGCCGACCCTAAGTATTTTGATTCACCTAAGTACAGTGTATCAAGGCTTAAACATAACTTACGAGCCAAAGCTGTTCTCTGCCCCGGCTTGAAAGTTACCTTTAATGATCAAAGTAGCGGTAAAAGCGAAAAAGAAGAGTGGTATTACGAAGACGGCTTATGTGATTACCTCAAAAGCAGCACTCAGGTTTATGAAACATTACCTGAACAGCCTTTTACGGGGAGCTTGCAGGGCGAAGAAGACGCTGTTGAGTGGGCGGTTCAATGGCTTCCGGAAGGCGGCGAACAAACCTGTGAAAGTTTTGTTAACTTGATACCGACAGCTGTCGGAGGTACGCACGTCAATGGTTTTCGAACAGGGCTTTTAGAGGCCATGCGAGAGTTTTGTGAGTTTCGTAACCTTTTACCGCGCGGCGTCAAACTCACGCCTGATGATATCTGGGAGCGGTGTTGCTACATATTGTCAGCAAAAATGCATGATCCTCAATTTGCAGGGCAGACAAAAGAGCGTTTGTCATCGCGGCATATAGCGGCCTTTATCTCTGGCGTGACGAAGGATGCTTTTTCGCTGTGGCTCAACAGTAACGTAGAAGAAGGCGAAAAAATTGCCGATATGGTGATAAGTAACGCTCAGAAGCGTCTACGTTCAAGCAAAAAAGTGATTCGTAAAAAGGTGACTCAAGGCCCCGCGTTGCCTGGAAAGTTAGCAGACTGCTCCGGTGTTGAAACGATGCGTTCTGAGTTGTTCCTCGTCGAAGGTGACTCCGCAGGCGGTTCCGCAAAGCAGGCACGTGATCGACAGTTCCAAGCCATTATGCCCTTGCGCGGAAAGATCTTAAATACATGGGAAGTCGAGTCTGGTGAGATTTTATCCTCACAAGAGATTCATGATATCTCCGTGGCGGTCGGTGTAGAACCCGGGTCTGACAACCTAGAAGGCTTGCGCTATGGCCGCATCTGTATTTTAGCCGATGCTGACTCAGATGGATTGCATATTGCGACGTTGATTTGTGCGCTCTTTTTGCGCCACTTCAAACCGCTGGTGGATGCCGGTCATATTTATGTGGCTATGCCGCCGTTGTACCGCATTGATGCCGGTAAAGAAGTTTACTATGCACTAGATGATGCAGAGAAAGACGGTATCACAGAGCGTCTGCGTGCTGAGCGCAAAAATGTGAAAATTGGTGTGCAACGATTCAAGGGGCTAGGGGAAATGAACCCAATGCAGCTTCGTGAAACGACTATGGACCCCGATACGCGCCGTCTTGTGCAGCTCACCTTGGATGCAGACGATAATACGCATGAAACCATGGATATGCTGCTAGCTAAAAAGCGCGCCGCTGACCGCAAAGTCTGGTTAGAGTCTAAAGGCGACCTTGCTGATATTTAGGATGTGACATGCCCAGTTATCAATCGAGATAGCTGGCAGCGGGTTGCTGACGACAAGATTGAATGGATAGAAAAAAACCATGAGTGAAATAAACATTGATGACAGTATCGAGCGCCTCTCGTTAAAGTCGTTTACTGAAAAGGCGTATTTGGACTATTCCATGTATGTCATTCTAGACCGTGCGCTGCCAAACATCGGTGACGGCATGAAGCCTGTACAGCGTCGTATTATCTACGCGATGTCTGAGTTGGGTTTGAAAGCGGCGGCTAAGCACAAGAAATCGGCACGTACAGTGGGGGACGTATTAGGTAAGTTTCATCCCCATGGTGATAGTGCGTGCTACGAAGCGATGGTTTTGATGGCGCAGCCGTTTAGCTATCGCTACCCGCTCGTGGATGGACAGGGTAACTGGGGATCGCAAGATGATCCTAAATCGTTTGCCGCGATGCGATATACCGAGTCTCGTTTAGCTAAATATGCTGAAGTCCTGTTGAAAGAAATAGGGCTAGGAACGGTTGAGTGGCAGCCAAACTTTGACGGCTCTCTTAATGAGCCTATGGTGCTACCTGCCCGTTTACCAAATATATTGTTGAATGGCGGAACGGGTATTGCTGTCGGCATGGCGACGGATATTCCGCCGCATAATTTGCGCGAAGTGACCAGTGCATGCATCCATTTATTGGATAACCCCAAAGCGGATGTAGCTCAGTTATGTGAATTCATTCCTGGCCCAGATATGCCGACGGATGCTGAAATTATCAGTTCGCCATCGGATTTGCGCAAAGTGTACGAAACCGGTCGCGGCTCTGTGCGGATGCGGGCTGTTTATACCGTTGAAAGCGGTGATGTGGTAGTGACCGCTCTGCCATACCAGGTATCCGGCGCCAAGGTGCTTGAGCAGATTGCCCAACAAATGCAGCAGAAAAAACTGCCAATGGTTGCTGATTTGCGCGACGAATCAGACCATGAAAACCCGACGCGCCTAGTCATTATACCTCGTTCGAATCGTATCGATATCGAGCAGTTGATGGCTCATTTGTTCGCGTCGACCGACCTTGAGCGAACTTATCGTATCAACATGAATATGATTGGTATTGATGGACGTCCTCAGGTTAAAGATTTGCGTCAAATTTTAGTCGAATGGCTCAGTTGGCGAACCAGTGTTGTACGCCGTCGTTTAGAATACCGCTTGGCTAAAGTGTTAGACCGCTTGCACATCCTTGAAGGTTTGATGACGGCCTATCTGAATATTGATGAAGTGATCGCTATCATTCGTAATGAGGATGAGCCTAAAGCGGAATTGATGAGCCGTTTTAATTTATCAGCCTTACAAGCCGACGCTATCTTAGACTTGAAGCTGCGCCACTTGGCCAAACTCGAAGAGTTTAAGATTAAAGGTGAGCAGGATGAGTTAGAAGAAGAGCGTAAGCGTATAGAGCTTATTTTGGGCTCGGATCAACGTATGCGCACATTGATCAAGAAAGAGCTAAAAGAAGACATGGACACCTACGGTGATGATCGCCGTTCGCCGATTGTACAGCGTGCTGAAGCGCAAGCATTCAGTGAGAAAGATTTGCTATCGGCTGACCCTGTTACCGTCGTTATCTCTAAGCAAGGATGGATTCGTGCAGCGAAAGGGCATGATATTGATCCTGAAGGTTTAAGTTACAAAGCGGGTGATGGCTTTAAAGTGGCTTGCCCTGGGCGGATGAACCAACCGTTAATTCTATTAGATACTACGGGGCGCAGTTACACGCTTGATACACATACACTGCCTTCTGCCAGAGGTCAGGGAGAGCCAATAACCGGTAAGCTCAGCCTACCCGCTGGCGCAACGATTGAAACCGCCTTGTCTGGTAAGTCTTCAGACAAGGTGTTACTGGCGTCTGATGCTGGATATGGTTTTATAACAACGGTGGAAGACTTATCCAGCAAAACCAAAAACGGTAAAGCGGCGCTAACTTTGCCTAAAAACGCACAAGTGTTGCCTCCTGTTGGGGTGCCTTATGTTGAAGGGCACTGGTTAGCAGCGGTTACCACTGAAGGGCGTTTGTTAGTGTTCCCAGTAGCGGAGTTGCCCGAGCTGGCGCGAGGCAAAGGAAATAAAATCATTAACATTCCGTCGGTGAGAGCCTCAACTCGAGAGGAGGTCGTCACGGCATTAGCAGTGCTTCCAGAAGGGGCGGCGCTAAAGGTACATGCTGGACGTCAGCATCTCAATTTGAAGGCTGCTGATTTGGAGCATTATCGAGGAGAGAGAGGGCGACGTGGTAACAAGTTGCCACGAGGCTATCAGCGAGTAGATCAACTGGAAGTGGTGGCAAATGACAAGCCGGATGCTTCATCGCAAGACTAGTTCTGCACACTCATAAAAAAGCCGAAGCGAGAATACCGCTTCGGCTTTTTTGTATGTTAAGTGTACCTATTTTTCGAGATAGACAATGGCTAAGTAGAACAAGCCCTAATCAGCGGTATTAAGCTTTGATAACAGGTGTTCAGATTGTTTTTTAAGTAAGTCTTGATAACTATTACTCATGGCTAGAATAAGAACCTTATCTTCTTCTTCGCGTTGAATGTTTGCGTGCTGTAATAGTCCAGTTTTTAAATGTTGGGCTTCAGTGAGGGCTGTGTGGCTAATCAGCTCATTCGATTGAGTGGTGCGTGTTAGAAACAGAGCTTCTTCTTTGATGAGTGACAGTTTGGTTCTGTTTCCACGCACGAGAGCAATATGCAGGTTAAGTGCTGGTTGCATTTGACGGATGCGGCTTTGGTTAAAGGCACGATAAAGAAGCACGAAAAGCTTTGCGGCGCATAACGCATGAATGCCGTGGCTATCTTCTGCATCCTGATCATCAAAAAATAACTCCATGTCGCCCGTTGCTTGTACCGTTATTTCACCACCATAAATGGTGGCGACCTGGCGCAGCAGCTGTTCGTATGTATCGAGCAGGGACTCGTGCAGTTCGGGCTCTATGTAATCACTGTGGCCGGTTGTTGCGTCAATGTAGATTAGGTAGGCCGCTTCGGTAGGAGCTAAAGACAGCTCTAGCTGATGCTCTAGAGAGTATAAGTCCAATTGCTCTTCGGGGCGGGTT
This sequence comes from Neptunomonas sp. CHC150, assembly GCF_030397555.1. Classification (NCBI taxonomy): domain Bacteria; kingdom Pseudomonadati; phylum Pseudomonadota; class Gammaproteobacteria; order Oceanospirillales; family Oceanospirillaceae; genus Neptunomonas; species Neptunomonas sp. CHC150. The sequence continues at coordinate 413,626 of NZ_JAPNXU010000010.1, read as the reverse complement.
TCTCGTAATGGGTTGGCGGAAGGTACGCTAGGCTCTGTCATTTTAGCGGTTAAAGAGTACAACGGACGCGAATTTTCAATTGGGCTACTATCGTCGAGTTCGTTGCTGGTGGTTGAAAAAGTCGATGCATAGTCTGTTACTTGCGCGAGCTCCTCTGTTTCATCGTCTGCCGGAGCCGGGACAAAATGAGGCATACGCACTTGATAGTCAGGCTTCAATAAGGCAACTAGCTCATCATTGTTGAGCTCTTCTTCGACGGCGGTAGTATAGGCTGAAGAGGGGGCTTCTTTCTCTGGCGGCGGCGATATATGCGAGGCGTTTTCAATATCTTGTGCGCTGTATGTCTGGGTGTCGGAAGGCAATGGTTCAGTCGGAGGCGCTATTGTTGAGCTTGCAGGCTCTTGGATATTGCCAGCATCTGATGAGGTGTCCGGTGTTTTGATATCGGCAGTCGTTTCCGGGTCGCGGCTAGCGGTGCTGGCGTCGTTAGCGCCTAAATCCTCATCAAGCGATGTATCTGTAGTTTGTAGCGGTGTAACGTTAGAAACATCTTGAGTTGGTTCAAGAGTGGGCTCTGGAATTGAGAAGCTGGGAGCATTTTCGGCAGCGATGGCAGCAAGTGCATTGGCTTTGGCTTGTCGTAAATAAATCCACACACTGAACAGCGTAAGGATAATCACAATAAGCGACAATATCCCCATCTGCCATAGGTATGAGACAAGTAGGTTGTATTGTGGGCCTGTATTTACGAAGAGCTTGAGTTTGCCATTGGTGCTTTGCTTGTTACCAAGAATGACTTGTTGTTCATTGCCTGTTTCTTCGCCTGCTCTCGCAATCAAATGATTAGAGTTGTCATAAACACTAATGCCATTAACCTGCTCTGAGCTAGTAATGGTATTAAGTATATAATTGAGGCTGATGATGTCGTCGGCCATGATAAATGGCTGCACCGACAAGGCGGTTTGCTTAGCGGTTTGTTTTCCATCGATGACAGCTTGATGAGTGGCTAATCGATCGGCCGCAAATAGTAAGTAAATTGAGCTCAGTAACCATCCACCTAAAAGAACACAGGCGATAATCAATATTGGGCGTGATATAGAGCCGAAAGAAGATGGCGCAGCTTTAAACATGGGGTACAGGTCGTCCGTTTGATGGAATGATCCATAATGTAAATCGGGAAATCATACCAGTTTGTAGTAATTAGGGTCACGGCTTATTACACAGTTCATGACCCTTGTGCAATAGCCATGTATAATGCTGTGTTCACGTCAACGCATATAAAGAGTAAGTGATGAACGTTGAAGCATATATGAACAAGTTAGGTCAAAAAGCGCGTGAGGCATCTAGAGTGGTTGCCCGTGCAGATACTGGCTTGAAAAACAAAGCGTTATTAGCCATGGCAGAAGCGTTGGATGCAAACCGCTCAGCACTGGCCAAGGCGAATGAAAAAGATTTAGAAAATGGCAAAGCGAACGGTTTAGATGCCGCTATGCTAGACCGTTTGGCGTTAAAACCGGCTACTATCGACACGATGATCGAAGGTTTAAAGCAGGTTGCTGCGTTACCTGACCCTATTGGCGGTATCACGGATATGAACTATCGCCCCAGCGGTATTCAAATCGGCAAAATGCGTGTGCCTTTGGGCGTTATTGGCATTATTTATGAGTCACGCCCTAATGTAACAGTGGAGGCAGCCAGTCTTTGCTTAAAATCTGGCAACGCGACGATTTTACGCGGAGGCTCTGAAGCCATTCACTCTAACCAAGCTGTCGCTGATTGCATTCGACAGGGATTGGAAGCAGCGGGTTTACCGTTAGAAGCGGTTCAAGTTGTGGAAACAACGGACCGTGCAGCGGTCGGCAAGCTAATTACTATGCCTGAGTATGTTGATGTTATCGTACCTCGGGGTGGTAAAGGGCTTATCGAGCGTGTGAGTAAAGAAGCTCGGGTGCCCGTGATCAAGCATTTAGACGGCGTTTGCCATGTTTATATTGATGCTCAAGCCGATGTCGTGAAAGCAGAAAACATAGCGCTTAATGCTAAAACGCACCGTTATGGCACCTGTAACACCATGGAAACCTTGCTGGTCCATGAGTCAATCGCGGAGACTATTTTACGTGATTTGGCTGATCGTTACGTGGCAGCCGGGGTGGAATTACGCGGTTGTGATAAATCGCGCAAGTTAGCTCCTGTGATGATAGCGGCGTCCGTTGACGATTGGTCAACAGAGTATTTAGCGCCAGTGCTGTCTGTAAAGGTGGTTTCAGGTTTGGAAGAAGCGATTGAGCATATTAATCAGTATGGATCGCACCATACGGATGCAATTGTGACTGAAAATTACTCTTTGGCGCGCCGTTTCCTTCGTGAGGTTGATTCTAGCTCTGTCATGGTAAATGCATCGACTCGTTTTGCCGACGGCTTTGAGTATGGTTTAGGTGCCGAAATTGGTATCTCTACCGACAAGATTCATGCGCGTGGCCCCGTAGGGTTAGAGGGCTTAACGTCACAAAAATACGTGGTGTTAGGTGACGGGCAAATCCGTAAATAAGTGGTTTATAGCATGATACCCAACATAGCAGGCCATCATTGATGGCCGCTCATGTTTTTATGGGCGGAACATTTGACCCGATTCATAATGGTCATTTGAGAACGGCATTAGAGATTCAACAGTGGCTTGGGGTTGATTACGTAAACCTCATGCCCTCAAAACGGCCTGTGCATAGAGAAGCTCCAGGCTGTCGAGCGCAAGACCGTTTGGCAATGGTTGAGTTGGCGGTACACAACGAGCCTGCATTACGCTGTGATTCTCGAGAGATTGACTCTGACCAAGCGTCTTATTCTGTTTATACATTGGCAGGCTTACGTAAGGAACTCGGAGCTAACCAGCCGGTCTGTATGGTGCTTGGTATGGATGCGTTCCTTGGGTTGGATTCATGGCATTGCTATGAAGATATTATGAGTTTATGCCACATTATTGTGGTCGCTCGCCCTGGTTATGCGTTAACACCTAACAAGGTATTAGCGGATTTATTGAAAAAGCATCAGGCAACGGCTCGTGAGGCATTATTAGGTAAGCCGCATGGGCATATTGTGATTCATGAATTGACGCCGCTGGACATATCGGCGACTGACATTCGGTCGTTGCTCCAGAAGGGGCTGTCTCCACGATATTTGCTGCCTGAAGCTGTTCTTGATTACATTGAAAAAATGCAACTGTATAAAGCATCAGACTAACGAATCGATGCTTTAATTAATGAATACATGATTCAACCCAAAAATATGGGTTTAACAACAAAGGTAAATACTGGCTAATGCAAACTGAGCAACTGATCGAATTAGTACGCACCACGATGGATGATATGAAAGCGCGTGATATTGATGTTATCGATGTTCGTGGTAAGTCCAGCGTGACGGACTATATGATGATTGCGTGTGGCACTTCAAAACGACATGTGATGTCGATTGCCCAAGACGTAATAGAGAAAATGAAAGAGAACAACTTACAGCCAATAGGTACAGAAGGCCAAGGCGTTGGTGATTGGGTGTTAGTGGACTTGGGCGATTTGGTGATACACGTCATGATGCCTGATGCGCGTAGCTTCTATGACTTAGAGCGTCTATGGAGTTTTGATCCAGTAGATGAAGCGGTTGAAGAAGAAGTAGGCTTGTAAATCGATGAAAGTACGTTTACTAGCGGTCGGTGGAAAAATGCCAGATTGGGTAACACAGGGGTTTAACGAGTATGTTAAGCGCCTACCCAATGAAATGGCATTTGAGTTAATTGAGCTGCCGCTAGGGCATAGAGGTAAAAGTAGTGACCCTGCCAAAGCGATTCGCCAAGAGGGGGATGCCATGTTAGCGGCTATTCCTAAAGGCGACCGCGTTATTGCTTTGGAAGTGAATGGAAAAAACTGGTCTACCGAGCAGTTAGCCGAACAAATGCAAAACTGGCAAATGGATGGTTGTAATGTGTCGCTGCTAGTGGGCGGGCCTGATGGTTTAGATCGGCGATGTGTTGAATTAGCTGATCAAAAGTGGTCGCTTTCAGGTTTAACTATGCCGCATCCTTTAGTACGAATTCTGTTAGCTGAGCAGGTTTATCGTGCTTGGACTATTACAAAAGGGCATCCGTACCACAAATGATAAATCGCCTTTCTTTTTTATATTTTGGGTTATCGAATAATTAGCTTATGTCTCGTTTTGACCCGATAAAAGATCACTCATCAGAAAACCGTACTTTTACGTTCAGAGCATTTATTGCCTTTTTTTTGGTATTAGTGCTTATCGGCGTACTGATGGGGCGCTTATATTTTCTGCAGGTTATAGAGTACGATCGCTTTGCCGCGATGTCTGAAAATAACCGAGTGCAGTTACAGCCAGTGGCTCCAACACGGGGGCTGATTTACGACACGCATGGTGTCTTGTTAGCTGATAATCGTCCCAGCTATAGCGTGACCATCTTAAAAGAAGAAGTGGGTAGCCACTTAGATGAGACGTTGGAGGAGCTGCGTTCTATCATTGATATTAATGATCGTGAAATAGAGCGCTTCAAAAAACGCTTGAATCAGCGTCGCCGTCCTTATGAAACGATACCAGTTCGATTTCGTTTAACTGAAGAAGAAATCGCTAAGCTGGCGGTTAATTACCATCGTTTGCCTGGCGTTCAGGTTGAAGCTGACCTCATCCGCTATTACCCGTATGGTTCATCGTTAGTGCATGCTATGGGGTATGTAGGTCGGATCAACGAGCAAGAACTCCAAGTGGTCAATGCCCAAAATTATGCAGGCACTCATTATATTGGAAAGCTAGGTATTGAGAATTTCTATGAGCCTATCTTGCATGGCAAGGTCGGTATGCAAAAAGTAGAAACCAATGCGCGGGGGCGTGTTATGCGTATTTTAGAGCGTATAGACCCCGAACCCGGTAAAGACCTAGAGCTCAGCTTAGATCTACGTTTGCAACAAATAACCGAAAAACTCATTGCTGATGAGAAAGCGTCCGTTGTGGCGATTGATCCGAAAACCGGCGGAATACTGGCGTTGGTCTCTACGCCTGCTTATGACCCTAACTTGTTTGTCACCGGTATATCCAACGAAGATTACAGCGCATTACGCGATTCAGATGACCTTCCGCTTTTTAACCGTGCTATTCGTGGTCGCTACCCGCCAGGGTCTACGGTAAAGCCCGTTACCGGTTTAGCGGCGATCGACTCAGATGCCGTACAGCCTAGCCATACGGTTTGGGATCCAGGATTTTATACTCTGACTAAAGGCGGCCGAAAATATCGGGACTGGAAGCGCAGCGGTCACGGCAAGGTGGATATGTCGTTAGCGTTCGCTCAGTCTTGTGATGTGTGGTTTTATGATGTCGCTTACAAAATGGGCGTTGACCCGATGTCCGACTATTTAGGCCGTTTTGGGTTTGGACAAGTGACGAGCCTTGATTTGCCAGAAGCGCTTTCATCATTCTTGCCATCGAGAGAATGGAAGCGTCGAACACGAAAGCTGCCTTGGTATCCAGGGGACTCGTTAAATTTAAGCATTGGCCAAGGTTTTTTGGTAGCAACGCCTTTGCAGTTGGCAACCGCGGCTACGGTCCTTGCTAACCGCGGTAAGTGGGTGCAGCCCAAGTTGTTAAAAGGCATCCGTGAAACGCAACCTGATGGCACGGTTACCGTAACCATGCCGGATCGAATCGAGAACGCTAGCCCTATTCCTGAAGATATAGAATTGAATCACCCAGAATACTGGGAGCTCATTGTGGATGATATGGTGGGCGTTGTGCATGGCAGCCGAGGAACCGCCCGTAAAATTGGATTAGATGCCCCTTATAAAATAGCCGGAAAGTCAGGTACGGCTCAGGTGGTTGGTATCAAACAAGATGAGCGCTACGACGCCGATAAACTAGAAAAGCGCTTTCACGATCATGCTCTGTTTATCGCGTTTGCCCCAGCTGATGACCCTAAAATAGCGGTAGCTGTGGTCATCGAAAATGGCGGCGGTGGATCGACGAATGCCGCACCTGTAGCGCGTAAAGTAATGGATGCTTACCTGTTGGGTATTGATCCCACTTCGCCAGAAGAGCTGCAACAAGCTTCGATTGTTGATTACAGTATTATGGATTCAGCCGCGTCTAGTGGTTATGTAGGACACCGACATGAATAGTCGCGATTTTGAACGTTCAATGCCTGAATCAGGCCATCATCTACGCCGCAAGCCTGGCTGGTGGAGTTATACGCACCTAGATGCATGGATGCTGTTCTTTCTTTTTGTTCTGTGTTGCTTTGGGTTGTTTGTGCTTTATAGCGCGTCGGGCCAAGACTGGGGTTATGTATCACGCCAGGCAGTTCGAATGGGGGCTGCATTTTTTGTGCTTATTGTTTTAGCTCAGCTCACTCCTCGTATGATCGCTCGCTGGGCACCGTGGATTTATGCGGCTGGGGTTTTATTGTTGGTTGCGGTTATCCTTGTGGGGGTTGGGGCGAAAGGCGCTCAGCGTTGGTTGGCATTACCGGGCTTTCGTTTTCAGCCCTCAGAGATCATGAAGCTGATTCTACCGCTCATGATAGCAGGCTATCTGGCTAAACGGTCACTGCCTCCCTCGTTTAAACATTGCTGTTTTAGTTTGGCATTTATAGGGATTCCTACCTTACTTATTATGAAGCAGCCTGACCTTGGAACCTCTTTGTTGATCGCTGCTTCTGGTGTTTTTGTGATGCTTTTTTCTGGCATACGTTGGCGATATATCTTTGGCGCCTTGGGGGTGGCGGGGGCCGCATTGCCCGGACTCTGGATGACCATGAAAGACTATCAGCGTCAGCGAGTACTCACTTTTTTAGACCCTGAAAGCGACCCGCTTGGATCCGGCTGGAATATTATTCAGTCGAAAACAGCCATCGGATCTGGTGGTATTTCCGGAAAAGGCTGGTTGTCAGGTACACAGTCCCAACTTGATTTCTTACCCGAATCTCATACTGACTTTATTATTGCGGTCATTGCCGAAGAGTTAGGGTTTATAGGTGTCGCCATCTTAATGAGCATCTATGTTTTAATTATTGGTCGTGGTTTATGGATGGCAACTCAGGTGAAAGATCCATTTGGACGGTTAGTGGCCGGTAGTATTGTATTAACGTTTTTCGTTTATGTTTTTGTAAATGTTGGTATGGTCAGTGGTCTATTGCCGGTGGTTGGGGTGCCACTACCGATGGTAAGTTATGGTGGTACATCGATTGTTACACTGATGGCAGGCTTTGGTATTTTGATGTCTGTTTTTACCCACAAGCAAATGTCGCTTCGATAAAAATAACGTAATTATTAGGAAAACTCAGGGAGAGTTATGCGCGGTCTTAACTATTTGCTATCTGCTTTTGTTGTCACTTTGTGTTCAACGGCTTCAGTATCATCGGCTGTAGCGGCAGGGTACAGCGAACACCCGGAAGCTATTAAATGGGCAGAAAAAATGAAAGCCCAGGGCTTTTCTGCTGCGGATGTGGATGCATTACTTAACGGCGTTAAAAAACAGCAATCCATTTTGAATGCTATGGATCGTCCGGCAGAAAAGCGGTTAGATTGGGGCGGCTATCGAAAGTTGTTTTTAGAACCTAAGCGTATTAATCGCGGTGTGATTTTCTGGTTTGAACACGAGGCTTCTATCGCGCGAGCGGCTGCTGAGTACGGTGTGCCAGAGGAGATTATCGTTTCAATTATCGGTATCGAAACGTATTTTGGTCGTAACATGGGAAGTTATCGAGCCATGGATGCATTAGCAACCTTAGGTTTTGATTATCCGCGCCGAGCCGAGTTCTTCCAAGGCCAATTAACAAACCTGCTAACTATATCGCAGCAAGAAACTCGTCCCCTTACTCGCATGAAAAGTTCCTATGCCGGTGCAATGGGGTATGGGCAATTTATGCCATCAAGCTACCTCGATTATGCAATTGACTTCGATGGTGATGGCGACCGTGATATTTGGGGTAGCCCTGATGATGCCATTGGCAGTGTGGCTAACTACTTTAAAGCATTTGGGTGGAAAACGGGTGGCCCCGTTGTTATACCGGTGACAGTCAGTACGGATATTTCTGATGAGTTGCTCATTAATACGGGCGAAGTTCCGACTAAGACGGTTGCTCAATGGAAAGAGTTAGGTGTCAGTTTTGATAGCGGGGTGTTGGCCGATACCAGTCAACCAGCCGTGTTATTAAAAATGAAAGATAAGGATAATGTGCAGTACTTGTTAGGCTTTAATAACTATTATGTGATTACACGTTATAACCGAAGCCGCTTGTATGCTAATGCAGTATACCGATTAGCCGAGGCAATCGCTCAAGCCCGTGCTGACGAATTGAAAGGGTCCTAACAATGAAGTGGATGGTTTTGCCGGTGGTGGCTTTTGCCCTCGTGATTACGGGGTGCGCGAGTAAGAAGGGCGCATCGAGCGGCGGTAATGGCAGCCGTTACAGCATTAAGCATGATCATGGTCCTTCATCCCCGGTTGATGTTTCTCATGTGAAAGACGCTGTTCCAATTGATGAACCAAAAAGCCGTGGTGGAAATCGCAGCCCGTACACCGTGTTAGGCCGGACTTACAGTATTCTTGATGATTCAGACGGCTATCGTGAGCGTGGTGGGGCTTCTTGGTATGGTAATAAGTTTCATGGGCATTTAACATCGAATGGGGAAACCTATGACATGTATAAAATGACAGCAGCGCATAAATCATTGCCTATACCCACGTATGTGAAAGTGACAAATTTAGATAACGGCAAGCAAGTTATTGTGCGTGTTAATGACCGTGGTCCTTTCCACCCTGGGCGTATCATTGATTTGTCTTATGCGGCCGCATCAAAATTAGGGATGTTAGCTAAAGGGACTGCTCGTGTTGAAGTCGAGGCGATTAACCCTCGGGCTTGGCAGTCGGCGAGTCGCGCGATAGCGGCACCTCCTTCATCTGATGTCAGTGCTGCACGCGCTGTACCTACAGCTTTGACTTCAGGGCGCTTTATCCAAGTTGGAGCCTATAGCCAGGCGGGTTCGGCTAATCGTGTTGCTCGACAGCTATCGGACCTGTATGGTCGACCTACTAAAGTAGCAGACGTGGAACGTACCGGCCAAACTCTTTACCGAGTCTTGGTAGGGCCTTTCGCCTCTGTGAATGAAATGGAACGGATGATCTACCAGTTAGGTCAAAGTGGTTATCCGGGAGCGCATCCGGTGGACTTTCCCTGAATCGCCTAATTAGAGTAATATCCGCGACAGAACTATTTATGGTTTGTAGCGTCTATCTAGATCAATTTTAAATTTGTAAACGTGCCGGGAAATCATTGTGCAAAGACTGAAAACAGCCTTTTTGTCTATCTTTTTACTTTTTACCACCATCACTCAGGTATCTGCTGCTGACGAGTTAATCCCCGCGGCACCTCAGGTAGCGGCGACCTCGTACCTCGTTATTGATGCTGATACGGGAAAGGTTATTGTCGAAAAAAATGCCCATGAGCGCTTTCCTCCTGCTAGCTTAACTAAAATGATGACAAGCTATATCGTTGAGTACGAGCTCAATAAAGGCAATATCAGCGAAGATGACCTAGTGCTTGTCAGTGAAAAGGCATGGCGCACGCCTGGTTCGCGCATGTTCATTAAAGAAGGTACTCAAGTAAAATTGGGTGATTTGCTGCGTGGTATTGTAATTCAGTCGGGTAATGATGCGTCCGTTGCTGTTGCAGAACATATCGCCGGTAGTGAGTCGGCGTTTGCTGATTTAATGAATCAGCATGCAGGCTTGTTAGGGATGGAGAATACACACTTTGCCAATGCAACAGGCTTGCCCGCTGATGGACATTACTCATCAGCTTTCGACCTAGCAACACTGGCTAAAGCTATTATCCAAGACTTCCCAGACCACTATGGAATTTATTCTGAGAAATACTTTACCTACAACCAAATACGCCAGCCTAACCGCAATAAGTTGCTATGGCGTGATCATACGGTTGATGGGGTAAAAACAGGCCATACTGATGAAGCTGGTTATTGCTTGGTCGCTTCTGCAAAGCGTGACGGTATGCGTCTTATTTCTGTCGTTATGGGAACAAGCAGCGAAGAAGCCCGAGCTCAGGAAACACAAAAACTGCTAGCTTATGCATTCCGTTATTACCGTACACACAAGTTATACAGTGGCGAAGAAGTGCTGAGCACCGCTAAAGTGTGGGGCGGTACGCGTGATGAAGTGCGTTTAGGGTTAACGGCGCCTTTGGCTGTCACTATTCCACGTGGTCAAGCGGATCAGCTGCAAGCGACTATGGATGTTGATAAAGTCATTAAAGCGCCTGTCGTACAAGGGCAGGAGTATGGTGTCGTTCGTGTGACACTAAACGATGAAGAGGTGGTGACTGTTCCTCTTGTTGCTATGGAAAACGTAGAGAAAGGTGGCCTTGTAAAACGGATATGGCATGCCATTATGCTGTTTTTTATGGGCTTAATTAGCTAAACCACTAGCGCCTCTTGAAATGAGCAGAAATGCCCACATCGAGAGGTGTGGGCATTTGCATTTATGACACCTGATATTGTTTATCTTAATGGTCAATTCCTGCCGTCGGATCAGGCGAAAGTATCGGTTTTTGATCGAGGCTTTTTGTTCGGTGATAGTGTTTACGAGGTTATCCCTTTTTATCAAGGGGTTGGCTTTCGTTTAGATGAGCATCTGCAACGCTTAGAATATAGTCTGCGCGCGTTACGTATTTCGGTAGATATCGATATCCGAGAGGTGCTCTCGACATTAGTCGCGTCAAACGGTGGCGGCAATATGTCGGTATATTTGCAGATCACTCGTGGCGCAGCTGAAAAGCGTAGCCATGTAATTACAGAGGGCCTAACGCCCACGGTGTTTGCATGTTGCCAGCCAATCCGTGACATCTATACTGACGGTAGTGAGGCTGTTTCAGGGATTAAAGTGATAGTAACCGCTGACTTACGTTGGCGGCGTTGTGATATTAAGTCGAACGGTTTGCTGCCTAATATCTTAGTATTGCAGCAAGCTAAAGAGCATCATGCCCAAGAGGCTTTATTGCAGCGAGACGGTCACCTCACGGAAGGGGCAAGCTGTAACTTTTTTATTGTTGAGCGAGGCGTGCTTTATACACCCCCGTTAGACACGGGTATTTTGAGTGGGACTACGCGCGCGTTAATCCTTGAAATTGCGGATTTGCAAGGTATCCCGCGCCAAGAGTGTCCTATAGATTACACGCGTTTAATCAATGCAGATGAGGTTTGGATTTCAAGCTCAACTCGTGCCATCGTCCCTGTATTACAGGTTGATGATCAGGTAATAGGCAATGGGAAGAAAGGCCCGTTGTGGAAACGCTTTTTCGAAATTTTTACACGTTATCAGCACGATCTGATGACGGGAGCAAATGATGAGTCAAAAAACACCCCCTAAGACAATGGAACCTCCTAAAATCGAATACCCTTGCCCTGACTATCCGATCAAGGTCATTGGTAAAAAATCAGACCAGTTCCAGTCGCTTGTTGTTGAGATTATTAACGTTCATGTTCCTGACTTTGATGAGTCAAGAATTACGATACAAGACAGCAGCAAGGGAACGTATTGCTCGTTGCGTATGTTTATTACGGCTACGGGTGAGCAGCAGCTGAAAGATCTTCATGAGCAATTGATTGCGTCTGATCAAGTTCATTTGGTTTTATAAGCGATGTCGCAAGTCACCACGCAGCAAGAGCGGTCTTTGATTGTCCGTTCGTTAGGCTTGCAGCCTTATGAGCCTGTATTTACGCGCATGAAGGCGTTTAACGAAAACCGTAATGCCGAGACGATTGACGAAATCTGGTACTTAGATCATCAACCAGTCTTTACGCAAGGGCAGGCAGGGAAGGTTGAACATCTGCTGGAAACGGGTGATATTCCCGTCGTGCAAGCGGATCGAGGCGGTCAAGTCACATACCATGGCCCCGGACAATTGATTGTCTACCTTATGCTTGATCTACGCCGTAACGGGTTGGGTGTTCGTGATGTCGTGACTATGATGGAGCAAGGGGTTATAGCGACATTGGCACACTTTGGAGTCGACGCTTATGCTAAACCGGATGCGCCAGGTGTGTATGTCGAGCAGGCTAAGGTTGCCTCTTTAGGCTTGCGAGTGCGCCGTGGTTGCACTTTCCATGGACTGGCGTTTAATTTAGATATGGATTTGTCTCCGTTTCTCCGTATTAATCCTTGTGGCTATGCCGGTATGCCAATGACACAGCTTGTCGATTTGGTGCCTGACGCTGACCCGCAAGAGGCGATACGTTTTCTGGTCGATTACCTGACTCACAAAATAGGGTATACTTCCGTCTCTCATCAAACAGGCTTGGACTGATAGAACTTATGGCTGATAGCTCAGTTAAAACCGTTAAACCGGGGAAAGTCGAACAGGGTGTAAAACTGCGTGGCGCGGAGAAAGTGGCGCGTATCCCAGTAAAGATTATCCCGACTGAAAAAGAAGACATGCCGCGTAAGCCAGATTGGCTTCGTGTACGTATGGGTTCGAATACCGAAGTAAAACGGATCAAAGAGAAGCTGCGCAAGCATAAGTTGTCGTCGGTTTGTGAAGAAGCCAGCTGCCCTAACCTTGGTGAATGTTTTACCAATGGTACGGCGACTTTTATGGTGATGGGCGATATTTGTACCCGCCGGTGTCCGTTTTGTGATGTGGCTCATGGCCGCCCTAACGCGCTAGCGGAAAACGAGCCTCGCGAATTGGCGATAGCTATCGCGGATATGGGGTTGCGTTATGTGGTTATTACGTCTGTTGACCGTGATGATTTGCGCGATGGCGGTGCTCAGCATATTGCTAATTGCATTAGTGAGACGCGTGAACGAGCGCCTACTATTCAGATAGAAACGCTTGTACCTGATTTCCGTGGCCGGATGGAGGTGGCTTTAGAAATTCTATCGGCTACGCCGCCTGATGTGTTTAATCACAACTTAGAAACTGTGCCGCGTTTGTATAAAAAGGTCCGCCCTGGTGCTGATTATCAATGGTCGTTAGACCTGCTCAACGGGTTTAAAGATCGCCAACCTACCATTCGAACTAAGTCAGGTTTAATGGTAGGTGTGGGTGAAACGAATGAAGAAATCATTGAAGTGATGAAGGATCTGCGTAAGCATCAAGTAGATATGATCACAATAGGTCAATACCTTCAGCCTAGCCGTAACCATTTGCCAGTAGATCGCTTTGTTACACCGGCTGAGTTTGACGAGTTTGCGCGCATTGCAAAAGAGCTAGGATTCTCTCATGTAGCCAGTGGGCCGTTGGTTCGATCTTCATACCATGCTGATCTGCAAGCGAAAGGTGAAAAAGTCGGTTAACGGCTTTGTCTGTGGCAATAAGCCGATGCATTTATGCGTCGGCTTTTTTAATGGGGTTTTATAAGCTAGCGGCCTAATTTGACTACATATTCTGCTAATAAATCAGCTTGTTGGTCATCCAGTTGTGTAAAGCTTGCCATGGGGTGTGATCCCGGTTCGTGATAGCGAATCATGAGAATAACTTGGTAGCTTTGCATGGTACGTTGTTGCGGTGGGATATTTTCTAAGTAGGCCCCGGCCCCTTTTTGTTGATGGCATTGCTTGCAATAGTAGTCGTACAGTTGCTCAGCTGTTTTGAGAGGCACTTGCTTCTCTTGGCAGCCAGTTAAGCAAATGATAGTGAGTAAAAGCACTGCAGGTGTGTTTCGCATAAGACCACCGTTTTAGTTTCAGTGTAGTCTTAGTTGCTGTTTCTTGCTGAAATACTTTAAACCGCTAAGCCAAGCGATTTTCCACACAGTGTTAAACTGATGTCGCAGAGCATAAGCCACACATTGCCTGCGCCAATACCTTTAATGGCTTTGTCTAGCGCTTGGCTCTCACGCAATACGTGCTCAAGGTCTTGTGTGGATAAGCGATCAGCGCTACGACGTAATGTGCTTTTGCGTTTTCCCCAAATCCGCTCTTTTTGGCAGATGGTTTCGTACGCTAAACCCCGTTCTAAACCTTGTTTGATGGCAAAAAGCGTGCGGGTTTCTTTTGTGAGAGCCCATAGCACAATAGGAGGTTCAGTCCCTTCTTGTTTTAGGACGTTGAGAATTTTGATGCATCGCTCGCCTTGGCCGGCAGCGATGGCATCCATCAAGCCAAAAACATCGTAGCGAGAGCTGTCTGATACCGTATCAATAATGTGGTCTGCCGTGATTGACCCTGTTGGGTAGAGTAGATGCAGTTTGTCGAGCTCTTGCTTGGCGGCCAATAGGTTCCCTTCAACGCGGTCGCACAGTAATTGAACAGCGGCATCGTCGAGTTGCATATGTAATGACTTGGCGCGATGTCTAAGCCAACCCGGTAACTGCGTGATCTCAACAGGCCAAATTTCCACGTAGGCGCCAGCCTTTTCAATTTGTTTCACCCATGCGGACTTTTTAGTGCCACCATCGAGTTTGTCAGCAATGATCAGTAAAACATTTTCGGGGGGTGCGTGCCGAATATACTCTTGGATTATTTCGCTGGCCGCTTTGTTAACTTTATGGCTGCCTAAACGAATTTCGATGAGCTTTTGTTCGGCGAACAGCGACAGCGCGTTGGCACATTCAAGTAAGTAATCCCACTTGAACTGGCCTTCAACATGCAGTACTTCGCGTTCTGAAAAGCCGTGAGTACGTAGCTGATTGCGGATTTGGTCACAGCTTTCTTCAACAATAAGAGGCTCGTCACCTGCTACTAAGTAAACGGGTAAAGACGCTTTTTGTAGTTGGCCGTGTAGTTGCTCAGGTGAAAGCTTCATTTGAGAAATCTTATTGAGCTCGCGCGATGTATTGACGCACAATCCGGTCCGCTAATGTTTGCCACATTTCGCGTTTGATTGTGCGTTGCAACGTGGCGCTGGCTGTTTCCTTGTCGGCATCATAGTCGAGGATTTTTTCGGTAAAGGCGCTTAACTCGCCGGATACCGACTGTTGATCTCGATTCATAACCTCAAAGGTTACCTGCATTAGCATTTCGTATTCATCAACGTTAGCGTTGCTATCAATTGTGATTGATCGACGGTTCTGTTGGACATTCCGAATCGCTAGGGTATACGGAGCATCGGCGGTGATTAATACACCTTGCTTGCGCAAGCTGGTTTTTAAAGCGCGTTCCAAGTTTGCTGGCGTGTCGCTCGTTAGGATTAAAGAAACGTGGCGTGCCGATTCCGGTAAGGGTTGGTAACCGCTTAGTTGAAAGCCGCAAGCCGTTAGACCTAACAAGGAGGCTAACAGTAAAAACAGACAAGTAACGCGCTTCATGTGTATCACAGCAGTGCTCCGGTTAGTCAGTTATTAACCGACAACAATGTTGACCAACTTTCCAGGTACAACAATCTTTTTACGCAAGGTTTTATCGGCCATAAACTTTTGCACGTTCTCATCAGCTAACGCGGTATGCAAAATAATATCTTGGTCTGCATCAGCCGCTACTTGAATTTTAGATCGTACTTTACCGTTTACTTGGACAACCATTTCTATACTAGAGCGCACTAATGCTGACTCATCACAAACTGGCCAAGGAGCAACGAGTAGGTCTTCGCTGTGACCTAGCTCTTTCCAGAGTTGGTGAGTGATATGCGGCACGATAGGAGAGAGCAACTGGATTGTAGACTCGATTGCTTCTCTCATGACTGCTAGACCCTGCGCGCTAGTGTCGGAGAATTTAGATAGGCTGTTCAATAGCTCCATTACGGCCGCAATTGCCGTGTTAAACGTTTGGCGGCGCTCAATATCGTCGGTCACTTTACTGATCGTTTCGTGAACCTTGCGACGTAAATCTTTTTGCGCGTCACTTAGCTGGTCGGTATCTAATGCCGCAATATCACCGCTGACGTTTAGGTGATCGTGTACTAGCTTCCAAAGACGACGCAGGAAGCGGTTAGCCCCTTCTACGCCGGAATCAGACCATTCTAGAGATTGCTCTGGTGGCGCAGCAAACATCATGAACAAGCGAACAGTATCGGCACCGTATTTATCAATCATGACTTGGGGGTCGATACCATTGTTCTTGGACTTAGACATTTTAGTCACACCTGCCTGCTCGACAGGTAAGCCGTCATCTTTATGTACGGCTTTGATAATTCGGCCTTTGTCATCGGTTTCAGTGACAACGTCGGTAGGTGCAATCCAATCCTTGCCACCTTTTTCATCTTCGCGGTAATAGGTGTTGGCTAATACCATGCCTTGGCATAGTAAGCCTTTGAATGGTTCATCAGAGTCTACTAAGCCCTCATCGCGCATTAGCTTATGGAAGAAGCGCGAATACAATAAGTGAAGGATAGCGTGCTCGATACCGCCAATATATTGATCAACAGGTAGCCAGTAGTTCGCTTTTGCAGGGTCAAGCATCGCATCGGGAGTATGACGGCTTGCATAGCGCGCGTAGTACCAGCTTGATTCCATGAAGGTGTCGAATGTATCTGTTTCACGTTCTGCAGCACCACCACAGCTTGGGCATGTGGTGTTAATAAAGCTGTCCATCTTCTTGATTGGTGAGCCGCTGCCATCGAACTCTACATTTTCGGGTAAGCGCACAGGCAGCTGATCTTCAGGAACAGGCACAGCACCGCAGCTTGGGCAATTGATCACAGGGATAGGAGTACCCCAATAACGCTGACGCGATACTCCCCAATCACGTAGGCGGTAGTTGATGGTAACTTTGCCTTTTTTCTGGCGCTCCAGCTCGGTAGAAATAGCTTTAAATGCCACGTCAAAGTCGAGGTCGTTAAAGTCGCCAGAATTGATCAAAATACCTTTGTCGGTAAAGGCTTCTTTCTCCAGATCGACTGTGATGTTTTTGTCAGTAGGCTGGATAACTTGTTTAATGTTTAAGCCATATTTTTTGGCGAACTCAAAATCGCGTTGATCGTGAGCCGGCACCGACATGACAGCACCTGAGCCGTAATCCATTAAGACGAAGTTCGCTGTCCATACAGGGATCATTTCTCCTGTCAGTGGGTGTTTAACCTCGATACCCAGTGCCATACCCCGTTTTTCCATCGTTGCCATGTCAGCTTCTGCAACTTTGACGTTTTTGCACTCGTCAATGAATGTGGCGAGTTCTGGGTTGGTCTCAGCGGCTTTAAGTGCCAGAGGGTGCTGAGCGGCGACGGCCACGTAAGTGACCCCCATTAGAGTGTCAGGGCGTGTTGTAAAGACTTCGAGATCTTCGCCACCGGCGACTTGGAATTTTAGTTCGACACCTTGCGAACGGCCAATCCAGTTGCGTTGCTGGGTGCGAACTTGCTCAGGCCATTCATCCAGTTGATCAAGGTCGTCTAGTAATTGGTCAGCGTAATCAGTAATTTTTAGGAACCACTGTGGGATCTTTTTACGCTCAACGAGAGCGCCCGAGCGCCAGCCGCGACCATCGATAACTTGCTCATTGGCGAGTACGGTTTGGTCGACTGGGTCCCAGTTAACTTCGGATTCTTTTTTGTAAACCAAGCCCTTTTTCATTAGGCGGGTAAAGAACCATTGCTCCCAACGGTAATATTCTGGATGGCAAGTGGCAAGCTCGCGGTTCCAGTCATAACCAAAGCCCATTTGCTGTAGCTGGTTACGCATGTAATCAATATTTTCGTACGTCCATTTTGCCGGAGGTACGTTGTTTTTCATGGCAGCATTTTCTGCAGGCAGGCCAAAAGCATCCCAACCCATTGGCTGTAATACGTTTTTGCCTTGTGTGCGCTGGTATCGAGAGATTACATCGCCGATAGTGTAGTTACGAACGTGGCCCATGTGCAGGCGGCCGCTTGGGTAAGGGAACATGGAGAGACAGTAGAATTTTTCTTTACTGGTATCTTCCACACATTTAAAACTGTCGTTCGCTTCCCAGTGTTGCTGTGCCTGGGTTTCTATCTCTTGGGGCTGGTATTGTTCGTTCATCATTATAATCGTTTGAAATCTCTGACAAATAAGCGGCAACATTGATGCCGGTTAATGGTCTACTGGTAAGTTAGGAATATGCTGCATAGGATACAATATAAGCAGAGCTGACTACAGCAGAATGGAATGCTAATTCGTCAGACATAGGGGGAAACATGGATAAGCACGATAAAAAACAGCAAACAACGCCCACTGAACAGGTTCGTTTATACGATCGAGTCTTGGCTCGTTTAGAGGCAACGCTTGATACAGCTGAGCATAAATCATGGGATTACCTCAAAACGAAGATCGATGAAGCCATTGAGCTTGAGCAAACAGCCGAAGAGATGACGCGTGACGAGTTAGATCTACTTAAAGCTTACCTAGTGCGTGACCTGCAACAACTAGGTCATTATGCGCATGAAACGGGTGAAGGTGTTGCTGCGTGGTTGAATTTTGATCTGAACTATCTAGAAGACACATTCGTGGAACGTCTCAAGGGGCTGGCTGATAAGACGCGGTTAGATTATGAGCGCTTACGTGAGCAGCTAGATCATGGCGCTGATCAGTATATGGCAGGGGAAATTACTGCCGGTGGTACATTTGAGTGCCTAGCGTGTGGTAAGAAACAGGAGCTAAAACAAACAGGGCTTTTGGTGCCTTGTACGCAATGTCAAAGTGAGTTATTTAGTCGTGTAACGGGCGATTGGTCGGCATAATACATCAGGTGTTTTCATTCATGCGTCGAGCACAGGGTTGTCCCGTACAAATGACGATAAAGGAGCTTTGTTGTGTCTACTTTCGAGCACATTATTACGGATAGTGAGAATAATCATCATGAGGTGGACTTTCATCTCACGAATGATTCGTTCGGTATTACCTGCACGGCGCCTTTTAGTTTGACGCATCAATTACTATCTGGAGGTAAGCAGCAAGGTAGTGAGCTGCTTACTTTAACGCAAGGTGATATGACCATTCGGTTCGTGCCTACACGTGCCATGGCCATCTTAGACGTCGTGGTAGCTGGTACTCGCTTTGGGTGGGACTCGTCGGTTAAAGAGGTCGTGAATCCGGCATTTATTAACCAAGAAGCATTTGGCGGTTTAGGTTGGTTAGAAGGGTTTAACGAGATGGTCGTTCGCTGCGGCTATCAATGGGCTGGACATCCAGGGGTAGACGGCGAAGAGATGCTGACTTTGCATGGTCGTATACAGAATACGCCGGCTTCGTTTGTGAAACTGACAGTGGATCAGTCACCTCCGCATAACATTACTTTGTCAGCACGGGTTGATGAGAAATGCTTCAAAAGATCAGACTTTGAAGTCTGGATGCATGTGTCTGTCACACCGGGTGAGAATAAATTAGTTATTCGCGATGAGCTGATTAACCGTGGCGACTACGAGCGTGAATACCAAGTTATCTATCATAATAACTTTGGGACCCCGGTTTTAGATGCTGGCGGGCAATTGCATGTGCCTGCTAAGAGTATCTCGCCGTTTAATGAGTATGCCAAACAAGGTCTGGCTAGTTGGGATAGCATTGATCCTCCTCGCAAAGGGTTTGATGAAATGGTGTTTAACGTGTTCCCTATTAGTGATGAACAGGGGAATACCACGGCTGTGTTGCATAACGCTCAAGCCAATAAAGGGGTGGCGGTAGGCTATAACACGAGCCAGTTACCGGTGCTTACTATTTGGAAAAACCTTGATACGCCCAAGCAAGGGTATGTGGTCGGGATTGAGCCCGGTACTAGCTTTGCTTATAACCGTCGATATCAGCGGGCGCTGGGGTTAGTCCCGACAATTGGTGCTAATGAAAGCCGCGAGTTTGATGTGAGCTTCACATTCTTGATGAATGAGCAGCAAGTTGCCTCTCAAGTCGCCGATGTGATCTGTTTGCAACATACAACGCTGCTGAGCTTAGACGATGAGCCGCTGGTAACATTGCCAAGCTAATTTTTATTCACTAAGTTCGTGCAGATAACTGCGCGAATAAAATGACAAGGATGTTTTATGGATCGTTCCGCGTTAACGCTTGAATGGCAGGTCTTGCAAAATCAGTTTGATAGCTACGAAAAGTGCTCGTTATTTATAAAGTTGTTTAATGTGGGGATATTAACCCTCGCACTTGCGAACGAAGCATTAGGCGTTAGTGTTGTCGCCATTATTTTTGTTATTTGGTTGCAAGATGCTATTTGGAAAACTTATCAATCACGCATTGATGGACGGTTACAGCTTGTTGAACAGGGGCTGGCGATGGATGGTGAAGCGTTTTCTACGAACGAATCAGAGCCTACTACTGTTATCGCGTGCCAATATAATCGTGCGTTTGCTGAGCAGCGGCCATCGTTAATAGGATTAATAAGAGAATACGGCTGCCAAGCATGTCGGCCTACGGTTGCCTTCCCGCACGCTGTGCTTGTGGTGCTAGCGGTATTTTGCTTGTAGTGAGTGAGGTATTACTCTCTGAAGGTGCGAATATAAAGCGCTTCAACTTTGGTGCGCGCCCATTCTGTTTTTCGTAAAAAGCTGAGGCTCGACTTGATAGAAGGGTTGCTCTCAAAGCATCGAATGGGGATTAATCTGGCCAACTCATTCCAGCCGTATCGCGCCTCTAGCTCCGTTACTACCTGCTTTAACGTTATGCCGTGCAGCGGGTTGTTGGGTTGTTCGCTCATTATTGTGAGGGTTCCGCTTGGTTGTTTTCTGTTAGTTCTGCATCTAACTTGGCGCGCTCCGCTTTAGAAATATAGCGCGGTTTGTTGCTGGGGTTTAATTTTGCATTCGCTTTTTTTGCTTTGCTTTTTAGAATCTGATTTATCTTTTTCTTGCGATTCATCGGTAAGACCAATAAGTAGTGATAATGATGGTGGCTAGGATACGCTAATCACAATATTCATCACGTTTTTGTTTGATACTGTCGCGAATCTCTTCGGCACTCTGCCCTGAAAACTTCATGGTATTACCTGTGAGGGGGTGGATCGCTTTGAGCGTGTCTTTGTCGCGAATGTCTGCGTATTGCTCTTTGTAGTGCTCGCATTGTTCTTCACGGTATTCTTCTTCCGATGCATCACGCTTTCTTGCGGAATCAGCTCGGCTCAACAGCCTGTCTTTTTTGCGCTCTTCTCGTTCACGCTCGTAGGACGCCTGATCTAATAACCGTTGTTGGCGATAGGCGTTTTGTCGGTCAGGGGGCGCTACTTTTAGCTCCATTTTTTCTACGTTAGGTGTGGTTTTGTTGCTTTCGGATACCTTAGGAGGAACGCTTGAAAAATGAAGTTTGCCGTTGGCGTCTTTCCACTTGTACACCTCCGCAAATGCTGGCGGGACGGACAGAATAGCCGCCAAGCAGAGAAGGGGCTTGGTCAAACAAAAAATATAGCTTGTCGAAGCAGGTTGGGTATGATTTGGCATATTGGCTTACTATCGTTTTTATATGTCATTTTTGATAGCTAAAACTATCGCTGATCTAGAGCTACTGTATGTAAGAATGCTATTGCTCTTATATCAAAACTAGTAAAAAGCAGCCTGAATAACAAATATCAGGCTGCTTTAAAGGGTAAAAATTAATCGATTAAGCCGTATTGGTCACGCAGGATGGTGATAATCTCCTGTTTAGGGTTATCAGATAACGATAGCGGGGCACCGATCACTTTTTCGGCAATGCCGACATAGGTGCGGCTAATATCCATCATAACCTCTTCAGGTAATGCATTGTCACGCGCTAAGGCTTCACGCTCAGGCATACGCTCTTTGTTAAGCAAGATATCAGGGTCAGGAAAGTTAGTCAGTAACCACTGGCGGAAGCCTTCTTTAGAGTTCTCGACAATTTTCCCTTCGCGGTAGGCTGCACCATCCCAAATACGTGATGAGTCTGGTGTACCTACTTCATCCATATAGATCAGCTTTTCGTTGCCGGCCGCATCAGTAACGTAACCAAACTCAAATTTAGTATCGACAAAGATCTGATCCAGCTTAGCTAGCTCGTCGCTGATCACGTTAAAGCCTTCTTTTAACAGCTTTTCGTATTGTGCAATATCGTCTTTGCTGCGCAGGTTAAAGGCTTCGAAATTATCCTCTAAATTTTGACGGGTAATGTTCACATCATCAGCTTCTGGCACATCAGGAATACCGCGCAAAATCCCTTTAGTAGAAGGGGTAATCAGCAATTCAGGAAGTTTTTGGTCTTTCTGTAAACCTTCAGGCAGAGTAATTCCGCAAAACTCCCGTTCGCCTTTGCTGTAAGCACGCCACATAGAACCGGTAATATATTGGCGGCAAATTGCCTCAACCATAACGGGTTTAGCTTTTTGCACGATCCATACGAATGGGTGCGGAATGTCGAGGATATGGCTATCGGCTAGACCGTTTTCGCGGAACAGTTTAAACCACTGATTTGAGATAGTGTTAAGTGCTGCGCCTTTACCAGGCACTCCGTTCAAGCCGCCCTCGCCATGCCAAATGCAATCGAATGCGGAGATACGGTCACTGATGACCATGATAGCTAATGGCGCATCAGGTGCCACATTGTAGCCCTTTTCTTTGATAAGGCGCTGGCTGTCGGCCTCTGTTAGCCAATAAACAGAGCGTACTTTACCGCTGTGCACCGGCTTGTCGGTACGGATAGGTAGATCGTTGTTAACAGCCAGTACTTTATCGGCAAGACTCATATGCGCAGTGTCCTTTGTTAAACTCAAGAGCAGGTTAAAGATCAGTGGATAGTTAAAGACAGGATTTTAGCAGAATAGAGAAACGTAGACACACTCTAACCAGCATTCGCTTTCTACTTAAAATACACAATCGCACTAGCATACTAGTACATAAATACATTACACTGCTCGCTATGGATAAAACGAATACTGAAAACGAACATATTGCCGCCTTAGTGCAGCACTTGCTGGCGATTGACTCAGAAGCGTCGATGGAAAGTGCCTTGCGCAGCTTGTTGACGCCGTCTGAGTTTACGGAAGTGACTAAGCGTCTGCAGATATTTCGCATGCTAGAGCAGGGCATACCGCAGCGCCAGATAGCAGAAACGTTAGGCGTGGGTATTGCTACAGTGACGCGTGGATCACGTGCGCTTAAAGGTGAATAACCCATAGATATGGCGATCTGTGTTCGTCGGATAACCAATTATAGAGATCATCATGGCCAAAAAACCTGAACCGATAAAACTGCCCCGCAAGCCGCATTATGTCGCGGTGGCAGCCGATTGCGATTTTTTCGCACTCTTTAAAAAGATCGAAAAGCAGTTTGATACCTGTTTTATGTTGGAGTCTTTGGGCGAAGAGAGCTTTATCTCGCGTTACTCCATCATCGGGTTTGACCCAGAACAGATTTTATATGCGAACGGTAAAACGCTCACCATTCAAGAACGTGATGGCAGCAGCGAGACCTTCGAAAGCGATAATCCATACTACTTATTGCGCGATATCATTCCGCAAAATGTGATCTCGCGTAAGTATGCGGGTGGCTTAACCGGTTACCTAGGCTATGACAGCATGAATTACTTTGAGCCTAGCCTGAGCCTGCAAACCAGCGAGCATTTTGATGCGTTCAAATTCGGACTGTTTAAAGACGGTCTTATCCTAGACAAAATGACCGGTGAGATTTTTTACTTCTATTACACCGATAATCGTATTGAGTTGATTAACGAACTTATCGCACGCCCGTACGAAGGTAATGGCCCGTTAAGCATCACCAATTTGGGCGATACCATGTCCCAAAGCGAGCATGCCGATGCGGTGATGAAGGTGAAACAAGACATCATCGACGGCAAAATATTCCAAACAGAAGTCGGTTTTAAAAAGCGTTTCAAGTTAGAAGGCGACACCATCAATATTTACGAGCAACTGCGCGAAGTAAACCCATCGCCGCAGATGTATTACGTGAAATTTGGCGATCAAAAACTCATTGGCGCAAGCCCAGAGCTACTTTTCCGCCTGCGCCAAGGCGAGATGGAAACCTTCCCGCTGGCCGGCACTGCGATGCGTGGCAAAAACGAAGAAGAAGACCGCGAATTAGCGCGCGTGCTACTCAATGACCCTAAAGAGATTGCCGAGCACAATATGATCGTCGATCTACACCGCAACGACATTGGGCGTGTTGCTCAGTTTGGTACCGTTAAAGTGCGTAGCTTGATGGACATCAAGCGCTTTAGTCACGTACAGCATATCTCCAGTGAGATTGTTGGGATTATCGCCGAAGAACACGACATGTTCTCTGCATTAGCCAGTAACTTCCCCGCCGGTACGTTAACGGGTGCACCTAAAATTGAAGCAATGAAGATCATTGATGATCTTGAAGCGGATGGTCGTGGCCCTTACGGCGGCGCAGTTGGGCACTTCTCGTTTAATGGTGATTGCACATTCGCCATCCCAATTCGTACAGTATTTGCCAATGGTGAACAAGCGTATGTACAAACCTGCGGCGGTAACGTGTACGACTCCAATGCTGAAGATGAGTATGAAGAGATTCGCCGTAAATTTGCCGGTACTAAAAAGGTATTAGATCAGTTTATTAAGGCGGAGGCGTCATCATGAAAGTTTATATAGTGGATAACTACGACTCCTTCACCTACAACCTGTATCAGTTCATTGGTGAAATTCTCACCTCTGAAAAATCGAAAGGGCGTGTGGATGACTTCCAGATCATCGTAAAGCGTAACGATGAAGTTACCTTGGAGCAGATTAAAGCTGAGAATCCAGACCGCATCATCATCTCCCCTGGACCAGGCTCACCGGATGATGAGAAATACTTTGGCGTGTGCGCACAGGTTATAAAAGAACTGGGTAAATCTACGCCGCTGTTAGGTGTGTGTTTGGGGATGCAGGGTATTACTCATGTATTTGGCGGAAAGGTGGTTAAAGCGCCGCTGCCGATGCACGGTAAAGTTAGCCCTATTAGTCACGATGGTGAGGGGATGTTCCATGAAATTCCTGATCAGTTAGAGGTGATGCGTTATCATTCTTTGATTGCGCAATCGGAGAGCTTCCCGCAAGCGCTTAAAGTGACGGCTGTGGTAGGTGATCTACAGTTATCTGATTTTGATAGCCCAGCAAAAGTTCGTCAGGGTGGTGATTTTGAAATCATGGGGGTTCAGCACAGAGAATTTCCTATTTATGGAATTCAATTTCATCCCGAATCCTTCGCAACTGAAGGCGGAAAAGAGCTGATTAAAAACTTTTTGTTTTGTAATGGGTAGTATATGAAGGCGAAGTAACCCCTGCCGGAGTTATCCGCCAAGGGGTTGCTTGTAAAGCGTGGAAGCGGCTTTAACGTAGAATGTTAGACAGCTTCGGGTTCGGATCCAATGATGCGCGATAGATAAGAGCAATGTTGCCGATTTCTTGCACAACTGTTGCTTCAACTACAGAGCAAAGCTCTTGTATGAGCTGCTTCTTGATATCTCGATCACCCACAGCAAATTTGACTTTAATCAGCTCGTGGTCTTCAAGTGCGCGGTCCACTTCAAGTTGAATGTTCTCGGTTAAGCCTTTGCCTGCCACCATAACAATGGGGTTGAGGCTGTGGCCAATTGTGCGAAACTGCTTTTTTTGATCAGATGTCAGGGCCATACTAGAATAGTGTTCTCTTTTGGGTGGCAAAGCCACATTAAAAAAACAATTTTACCTGAGAGTTGCTCTCGGTAAAACAACAGAGATTTATTTGTGTCAAGATCTAAAAGTAGCGGTCGTTGGTTGAAGGAACATTTTGACGATCAGTACGTCAAAAAATCGAAAGAACAAGGTTATCGCTCTCGTGCGAGCTTTAAATTATTAGAACTGCAAGATAAAGATAAATTGTTCCGTAAAGGTATGACTGTTGTTGATCTTGGCGCAGCGCCAGGTGGGTGGTCGCAGGTGGCTGCTGAACTGGTGGGGGATCAAGGAAGGGTTGTTGCTTCTGATATTCTTGAGATGGACCCATTACCGGGTGTTGAGTTTGTTCAGGGTGACTTTACGGAAGAGTCTGTGCTTAATGAAATCTTAGATGTTATGGGAAACGAACTAGCAGACCTTGTAATTTCTGATATGGCCCCCAATATGAGTGGTAATAGCGGTGTCGATCAACCAGCTGGTATATATCTAGTCGAATTAGCGTTAGATATGGCGAAGCAGGTGTTAAAGCCAAACGGTAACTTCGTTGCTAAAGTGTTTCAGGGCGAAGGCTTTGATCAGTATATGGCCGATGTGCGTACACACTTCAAAAAAGTGGTGACACGTAAACCGGATTCATCGCGGGCGCGATCACGAGAAGTGTATATAGTAGGCATAGGGCTTAAGTGATCTATGTGTAACGGTTAGTAAACTGATATAGTTCTACTCTGCTTGTAGAGAATTTTATTGAGGGTTGTCTTTTGAACGATATGGCTAAAAATTTAGTGCTTTGGTTGGTCATCGCTGCAGTACTGCTAACAGTATTTAATAATTTCAGTACTGAGACGGAAACTAGCCGGTTGAACTACTCTGAATTTGTTAAAGAAGTGCAATCTGATCGTGTTTCTAAAGTGGTCATCGACGGGTACAACATTATAGGGACCCGTACTAATGGTGAAACCTTTAAAACGGTTCGCCCAGCGCTGCAAGACCCTAAACTAGTGGATGATTTGCTATCGCATGATGTTGTTGTGGAAGGTAAGCAGCCTGAGCAACAAAGTATTTGGTCACAGTTATTAGTGGCGTCATTCCCTATCCTCATCATTATCGCCATATTTATGTTCTTTATGCGTCAGATGCAAGGCGGTGGCGGTAAGGGCGGCCCAATGTCATTTGGTAAATCTAAAGCCAAAATGATGAGTGAAGACCAAATTAAAACCACATTTGATGATGTGGCAGGTGTTGAAGAAGCAAAAGAAGACGTTAAAGAGCTGGTTGATTATCTGCGAGACCCGGGCAAGTTTCAGCGCTTAGGCGGCCATATTCCGCGCGGTGTTTTAATGTCAGGTAGCCCAGGTACGGGTAAAACTTTGCTGGCAAAAGCCATTGCTGGGGAAGCGAAAGTACCTTTCTTTAGTATCTCTGGTTCCGACTTCGTTGAGATGTTTGTCGGTGTGGGTGCTTCTCGTGTGCGTGATATGTTCGAGCAAGCTAAAAAGCACGCGCCATGTATTATCTTTATCGATGAGATTGACGCCGTTGGTCGCCATCGTGGTGTAGGTATGGGTGGTGGTAATGATGAGCGAGAGCAAACATTAAACCAGTTGTTGGTTGAAATGGATGGTTTTGAGGGTACGGAAGGTGTCATTGTTATTGCAGCAACCAACCGTCCTGACGTTCTAGACCCTGCGTTACTTCGCCCAGGCCGTTTTGACCGCCAAGTTAACGTCGGATTACCTGATATTCGTGGTCGTGAAAAAATCCTTAAAGTACACATGCGCAAAGTGCCAATGGCTGATGATGTAAAGCCCGAGCTTATTGCGCGTGGCACGCCAGGCTTCTCCGGGGCTGATCTAGCTAACCTTGTGAACGAAGCTGCTTTGTTCGCGGCGCGCAGTAATAAGCGTACCGTTGGTATGGAACAGTTTGAGAGCGCTAAAGATAAAATCATGATGGGTGCTGAGCGTAAGTCGATGGTTATGGCTTACAAAGAGCGTCTTAACACAGCATACCATGAGTCAGGTCACGCGATTGTTGGTCGGTTAATGCCTGAGCATGACCCAGTATACAAAGTGTCGATTATTCCGCGTGGTCGTGCGTTAGGTGTGACGATGTTCCTGCCTGCTGAAGATCGTTATAGTCACAGCCGTCAGACAATTATCTCAAATATTTGCTCGCTATACGGTGGCCGTATAGCGGAAGAGATGACCTTGGGTAAAGAAGGGGTCACCACTGGCGCGTCAAATGATATTCAACGTGCGACGTCGTTGGCTCGTAATATGGTAACCAAGTGGGGTTTATCGGAAGCGTTAGGTCCGTTGTTGTATGATGATGAAGATGGCGATCCATTTGGTCATGGTTACGGCCAAGGAGCTAAGCCATTAGCTGAAGAAACGCAGCGTAGTATTGATGCTGAAGTTCGCTCTATTATCAACAGTTGCTACGAGCAAGCGCACAAACTGCTGGTAGATAACCGCGATATTTTAGAAGCGATGACTCAAGCATTGATTAAATACGAAACGATTAATAGTGATCAAATAGATGAGTTAATGGCGCGTAAACCCGTTACTCCGCCAGAAGGTTGGGTTGATGATGGAGATGAGCCGACATCGACTCCTTCTTCGGGGGAGGCTGTTGCTGAATCTGATGCGCCAGTCGCTAACGATCAGTCAAAACCCGAGGATGATGGGGTGATTGGCGAAGACGGAAAACCCGCTTAACTATTGCGCTTAGTCGTTGATTTAATAGACCGGATGCTGGTGCAGTATTCGGTCTTTTTGTATGTGGTCTAGTATGAAACAGTTGATATGTGGTTCCCAAACCTTGGATATGTCCCGTGTTCATGTCATGGGTATTTTAAATGTGACGCCGGACTCTTTTTCGGATGGTGGGCGTTATTTCTCCCATCGGGACGGTTTAGATAAGGCGTTAGCACGAGCACGAGTTATGCTAGATGAGGGCGCTACTTTAATCGATGTTGGTGGTGAGTCTACGCGCCCCGGAGCAACACCAGTCTCTGAGCAAGAGGAAATGGATCGAGTTTTGCCTGTAGTGGAGCGAATCGCGCAAGAAATGGACGTTGTTATTTCAGTTGATACGAGCACTCCCGCTTTAATGGCAGCGGCCGGTGATTTGGGTGCGGGTATGATTAATGATGTTCGCGCATTATTGCGTCCTGGGGCGGTTGATGCTGTCGCTAAATCATCAATGGCGGTGTGTTTAATGCATATGCAGGGGGCTCCTTTATCGATGCAAGAAGCGCCTAAGTATGATTCGGTCGTAGATGAAGTGTTGGTGTTTTTGCGTGAACGTGTTGCTTTATGTAAGGCCGCTGGTGTCGAAGCGAAGAGGATTTGTTTAGATCCTGGATTTGGATTTGGAAAAACGCTCGATCATAATCTCTGGTTAATGAACAGTCTGGAGAATGTGCAGTTGGATGATTTGCCTTTGCTGGTGGGGACGTCCCGAAAAAGTATGATTGATGGGGTGCTCGACAAGCCTGTCGATCAACGCTTGTCGGGAGGGTTAGCTACCGTTGCATGTGCGGTAATGAAAGGTGCAAAGATAGTCAGGGTTCACGATGTAAGCGAAACAGTGGATGTGGTTAAAATGACCGAAGCGATTTTGAACGCAAAGCGTGTTTAACAAGAGAGTATGGATGTGAGTAAGCAATATTTTGGAACGGATGGTATTCGTGGTCAGGTAGGGAAGTTTCCAATCACCCCTGATTTTATGCTCAAACTGGGCTGGGCTGCGGGTAAAGTCTTTGCTCGTGATGGGCGCTGCAAAATTCTTATTGGTAAGGATACGCGTATATCGGGCTACATGTTTGAGTCCGCTCTAGAGGCGGGTCTATCGGCGGCAGGTGTCGATGTTTTACTTACAGGGCCAATGCCTACTCCAGCTATTGCTTATCTTACGCGAACGTTTCAAGCGAATGCGGGTATTGTTATATCGGCTTCTCATAATGCCTATGGGGATAACGGGATTAAGTTTTTCTCGGCGCAAGGCGCAAAATTGCCCGATGAGATCGAACATGCCATTGAGGCGCAAATGGACCTTGTGATGACGACGGTAGATTCTGCGCGCCTAGGCAAAGCTAAGCGGGTACCTGATGCGCCGGGCCGTTATATCGAATTTTGTAAATCTTCTGTGCCAACAGGGTTTAACTTGCAAGGCATGAAGATCGTATTAGATTGCGCTAACGGGGCGACCTATCATGTCAGCCCGGAAGTTTTATCGGAGCTGGGCGCAGACGTTGTTGAGGTAGCGTCTTCGCCAGACGGAGTCAATATCAATGAGGCGTGTGGGGCTACCGCGCCTCAGCGTTTGCAAAAAGTTGTAGTGGGCGAGAAAGCCGATCTTGGTATAGCGTTGGACGGGGATGGCGACCGGCTCATTCTGGTGGATCACCAAGGTGAGGTCGTTGATGGAGATGAGGCGTTATTCATTATTGCTAAGCAAATGAAAGACCGCGGTGAGCTAGAAGGTGGTGTAGTCGGGACGCTGATGAGCAATTTTGGGTTAGAGCAGGCATTTTCGGCAATGGGTGTGCCTTTTGTGCGAGCTAACGTTGGTGATCGGTATGTTATGGAAGAGCTTAAAAACCGGGGCTGGTCTGTCGGTGGTGAAAGCTCGGGACATATTGTATGTAAACATTTGACATCAACAGGTGATGGCACGATTTCCGCACTGCAGGTTTTGCGAGCGATAAAAGATACGGGTTTGACATTGCACGAGTTAAAAAAGGCAATGGAAAAAATGCCGCAGACTATGATTAACGTAAGAATGCATAAGCGTGTTGATATTCGTTCGGTGGAGGAAATTCAGTCAGCAGTGCAGCGTACAGAAGCCGCACTGGGTGGAAATGGTCGGGTTTTACTGCGACCTTCTGGCACGGAACCTCTTGTTCGGGTGATGCTGGAAGGTAAAGATAAATCCTTGGTTGAAAAATTGTGTGCTGAATTAGCTAAAGATGTAGAAAATGCTTTGTATGCTCTTGTAAGCCAAGAGTAACTTCGTTAATATTTGCGCCTCTTGAATGGAGGGTCACTATGCGGAAGTTAATTGTCGCAGGTAACTGGAAGATGAATGGGACAAAGCAGCTTGCTGCAGATATGGTCCATGCACTAAAAGAAACCAGCTTGCCTACTGATGTGTCCGTCGTGGTTTTTCCTCCCTCTATCTTGGTTGGTTCGTTTGTGGATTGTTCTGGTTGCAAAACTGGGATTCAAAATATTAACAGCGAGCCTTCGGGTGCTTACACTGGCGAACTCTCTGCTTCAATGGTTAAAGAAGCAGGTTGTAGTTATGTATTGGTAGGGCACTCAGAGCGCCGGTCTTTATTTGGCGAGCAAGATGATCTTGTGGCGGCAAAAGTTAAAGCGGCTGTAGATAATGGCTTGATGCCGATGCTGTGCATTGGTGAGACACTTGAGCAGCGTGAAGCGGGTGATTACCTTGCGGTCATTAAAAGCCAAGTGGTATTGGGTCTGAGTCGTTTATCGATTGCTGAGCTGGAAAAGGTAACCCTTGCATATGAACCTGTATGGGCTATTGGTACAGGCCGGACAGCAACGCCAGAACAAGCGCAAAATGTTCATGCGAGTGTGCGTGAAGTTTTAGCTGAAGAATATAGTCGTAAAGTAGCGGATGAAATGTCGATACTTTACGGTGGGAGTGTCAATGCGAAGAGTGCAGGCGCATTGTTTGCCCAGCCGGATATAGATGGTGGCCTTGTTGGTGGAGCATCTTTGAAGGTTAACGAATTTTTGACGATATGCAGCGCAGCTGCAGATAATGTCTAGGCGGTCTAAATAATGGAAACTGTAGTTCTAGCGGTACATGTGATTTTAGCGGCAGGTATCATTGCTCTTGTTATGCTGCAGCAAGGTAAAGGCGCAGAAGCTGGTGCAGCTTTTGGCGCTGGTGCTTCGCAAACTGTTTTTGGTAGTCAGGGCTCTGGAAATGTTTTAGGGCGCTTTACGGCTATTCTTGCTGCTGGCTTGTTTGTGACCAGTTTTGTTTTGGCTTTTTATGCTAAGCAGCAGGCATCAAGTATTTCAGATGCGGGTATTCCTAGCATCGAAGAGGTTCAGTCTGTAGATGCTGTTCCTGAATTGCCTGTACTTGAGCAACAGCAATCAGCTCCGGTTGATGCTGATGTTCCCTCAGCAGGTGAGTAGTTAGTTTTTGCCCAAGTGGTGGAATTGGTAGACACGCTATCTTGAGGGGGTAGTGGCTTATGGCTGTGCCGGTTCGAGTCCGGCCTTGGGCACCATAATTTGCAATGCAAGTGCATAATGTGTATAGTTATGCACCTGTTTCTGATGCGGGATGGAGCAGTCTGGTAGCTCGTCGGGCTCATAACCCGAAGGTCGTTGGTTCAAATCCAGCTCCCGCTACCACTTATTATGAATTGGCCCCTATCAAGGGGCTTTTTCGTAAATGTGGTTTTCAATGTATTCGCAGAAATGGGTCCTAAGAGACCCATTTTTTGTTTCCGAATGGTTTAGCAGAGGTTAATAAGTGTCAGCAAAGCTGAAAAAAATTCAGGAGATGCTGGAGCCTGTCGTGCAGTCTCTAGACTGTAGCCTGTGGGGTATGGAATATATTACCCAAGGTAAACACAGCATGTTGCGTGTTTATATCGAAAAAGAGGGCGGTGTGTCTGTGGATGATTGCGCGGCAGTGAGCCATCAAATTAGTGGTGTGCTTGATGTCGAAGATCCAATTTCCGGAGAATATACGCTTGAAGTATCTTCCCCAGGTATGGATCGCCCTCTGTATACGCTTGAACAGTTTACAGAGTATGCAGGTAACATCGTACAGGTAAAGCTGCGTATTCCATTTGAAGGTCGCCGAAATTTTAAAGGGTTGCTAAATGGCACCGAAGGCGAAGATATATTGCTGGTTGTGGATGACGAAGAGTTTTTGCTTCCGATTGATTTGATCGATCGCGCACAAGTTGTCCCACAGTTTTAAAAGTACTATCGAGGATAGAGCGAGGCAGCAGCATGAATAAAGAGATTCTACTGGTTGCAGAAGCAGTTTCTAATGAAAAAGACGTACCTAAAGACGTCATTTTTGAAGCCATTGAGTTGGCGCTAGCAACAGCGACTAAAAAACGTTACGACGAAGAAGCAGAAATTCGCGTCGTTATTGACCGTGCCACGGGTGATTATGAAACTTTCCGTAGCTGGTTGGTTGTAACTAATGACGTGGTGCCAATGTTAGGCACTGAGTTAACATTTCAAGAAGCCGAAGAAATTGATAGCAAATTGCAGCCGGGCGATACCTATGAAGAACAGGTTGAGTCGGTTGCCTTTGGCCGCATAGCCGCGCAGACCGCTAAACAGGTTATCGTGCAGAAAGTGCGTGAAGCTGAGCGCGCTAAAGTTGTTGATTTGTACCGCGACAAAATTGGCGAGTTGATTTCGGCTAGTGTAAAGAAAGTTACACGGGACAACATTATTGTGGATCTAGGTAACAACGCTGAAGCGTTATTACCTCGTGAAAATGTTTTGCCGCGTGAAGTATTTCGTATGGGCGACCGTGTGCGTGCCGTTTTGACTGAGGTTCGCTCTGAAGGCCGCGGCCCGCAGCTGATCTTAAGTCGCACCTGCCCAGAGATGTTGATTGAACTTTTCCGTATCGAAGTACCCGAAATATCAGAAGAAGTTATTGATATCCGTGCCGCTGCTCGAGATCCGGGATCGCGCGCTAAAATTGCCGTCAAAACAAACGACGGTCGCATAGACCCTGTTGGTGCTTGCGTGGGCATGCGCGGTGCACGTGTACAAGCGGTTTCCAATGAGCTTGGCGGTGAGCGAGTTGATATTATTTTGTGGGATGATAATCCTGCACAGTTAGTTATTAACGCGATGTCGCCAGCAGAAGTGGCTTCGATTGTTATCGAAGAAGAGTCCCACTCTATGGATGTTGCTGTTGCGGAAGAAGCCTTAGCTATGGCTATCGGTCGCGGCGGTCAAAATGTTCGCTTGGCATCTGAGCTGACTGGCTGGGAACTTAATGTCATGTCTGAAGATGAAGCGCAGGCAAAACAGCAGTCTGAAATGGGCTCTGTTATGGATGTGTTTATTAAGCACCTAGACGTGGATGAAGATGTCGCTTCTATTTTAGTGGAAGAAGGTTTCACTACGTTAGAAGAAGTCGCTTATGTGCCTGTTGACGAAATGTTAGAAATCGACGGCTTTGATGAAGACATCGTTAATGAGCTTCGCTCGCGCGCCAAAGATGCACTGTTAAATATGGCGTTAGCAAATGAGGAACAGCTAGAGAATGCTGAGCCTGCAGAAGACCTACTCACGATGGAAGGTATGGATCGTCATTTGGCGTTCCTGTTAGCCGCTCGTGGTGTTGTTACAATGGAAGACCTTGCTGAGCAATCAGTTGAAGAGCTTCTGGAAATTGAAAATATGACTGAAGAAAAAGCGGCGGAAATTATAATGACCGCACGTGCGCCCTGGTTTGCGGATGAAGCTTAAAGTCAACGGAGGAGATTTACCAATATGGCAGAAGTCACAGTAAAACAACTTGCCGATGTGGTTGGTGTTCCCGTTGAGCGTTTATTAACGCAGATGCAGGAAGCGGGTATTGCTGGTAAGAACCAAGATTCAATGGTTTCTGAAACCGAGCGTCAATCATTGTTAGGTCATTTAAAACGATCTCATGGCGATGAAAACGGTGATGGCGATTCCCCGAAAAAAATCACATTAAAGCGTAAGACAACATCTCAGCTTAAAGTAGCTGGTGCTTCCGGTAAGAAAAAAACCGTTAATGTAGAAGTGCGTAAAACTCGCACATACGTTAAGCGTTCAGATGTTGATACGGATGAGGCTGCTCAGCAAGCACAAGCTGAAGAGCAAGCACGTTTGGCAGCAGAAGAAGCAGCACGCGTTGCTGCAGAGCAAGCCAAGAAAGAAGCTGAAGAAAAGGCACGTCTCGAAGCAGAAGAAGCTGCTCGTAAACAGGCGGAAGCAGCTAAAGAGAAACAAGCCGCGGCTCCTCAGCAAACAGAAGCTCCAGCACCTAAGCCTGCTGAAGCTAAACCCGTTGCAAAAGAGAAACCGGTGGAAGTAAAACAACCTACTAAGGCTAAACCAGCCGAGCCTAATCGTACCAGCGAGCCTAAAAAAGGCTTCCGTGGTGAAGATAAAAAGCCAGCAAAAGGCCGAGGTGGACGTAACGATTTTAATAATCGTGATGATCGTCGTGGTGGCAAACTGTCTCGTAACTCTAAGACGCCGCGTAAGCAGCAGTCTAATCGTAATAACGAGCATGGCTTCACTGAACCACAGGCACCAAAGGTTCATGATGTAGCCATTCCAGAGAGTATTACGGTTGCTGAACTGGCTAAGAAAATGTCAGTTAAAGCGGCAGAAGTGATCAAGGTTATGTTCAAAATGGGCGCTATGGCGACCATTAACCAAGTAATTGATCAAGACACAGCGGTACTTGTTGTTGAGGAAATGGGTCATGTACCTAAGCCGATGCAAGAAAATGCTGTTGAAGAAGCCTTGATGGAAAGCATGCAAAGTCACGAAGGTGATCGTCAAGGCCGTGCTCCAATCGTTACGGTTATGGGTCACGTTGACCATGGTAAAACATCACTGCTGGATTACATCCGTCGCACACGTGTTGCTGCCGGTGAGTCTGGTGGTATTACGCAGCACATTGGTGCTTACCATGTTGAAACAGACAATGGCATGGTTACCTTCTTGGATACTCCGGGACACGCTGCGTTTACGGCTATGCGAGCACGTGGTGCTAAGCTGACTGATATTGTAATCCTTGTGGTTGCAGCTGATGACGGTGTTATGCCTCAAACAGAGGAGGCGGTTCAGCATGCGCGTGCGGCTGGTGTTCCTCTTGTTATCGCCGTTAACAAAGTAGATAAAGAAGACGCTGATCCTGATCGTGTTAAAAACGAGTTAGCTCAGCGTGATGTTATCCCTGAAGACTGGGGTGGTGATGTTCAATTTATCGAAGTTTCGGCTAAAACCGGTCATGGTATTGATGACCTGCTAGAGGCGGTGCTGTTACAAGCCGAAGTTCTAGAATTGAGTGCTGTTCCAGAAGCACCAGGTCAAGGTGTAGTCGTTGAGTCTCGTTTGGATAAAGGACGTGGTCCAGTTGCGACGTTGTTAGTACAAAACGGTACGCTTCGTAAAGGTGATATTGTGCTTGCCGGTCTGCATTACGGACGTATCCGTGCGATGTTGGATGAGAATGGTAAAGCCGTTGAAGAAGCTGGCCCGTCTATCCCTGTTGAAATACTTGGTTTGGATGGTACGCCTGCGGCGGGTGATGAGTTTGCTGTTGTTTCCAATGAGAAGAAAGCGCGTGAAGTTGCATTGTTCCGTCAAGGCAAATACCGCGAGGTTAAGTTGGCGCGTCAACAAGCATCGAAGCTTGAAAACTTGTTTGAAAACATGCAAGCCGGCGATGTTAAGTCTCTGAATATCGTACTAAAAGCGGACGTACGTGGTTCTCTGGAAGCGTTAACTAACGCGCTAGAAGATTTGTCGACAGACGAAGTAAAAGTCGTCATTGTTTCTAGTGGTGTAGGTGGTATCGCTGAGACAGAAGCGAACTTAGCGTTGGCTTCCTCTGCATTGGTGATAGGTTTTAACGTTCGTGCTGATGCACAAGCCAAAGCTATTATTGATCGTGAAGGCATTCAATTACGCTACTACAGTGTGATTTACGACATCATTGATGACGTTAAGCAGGCAATGACGGGGCTTCTATCTCCAGAATTCCGTGAAGAAATTGTCGGTATTGCTGAAGTACGTGATGTATTCCGTTCGCCTAAATTGGGCTTGGTTGCTGGTTGTATGGTAACTGAAGGTACGGTCTTCCGTAACAAGCGGATTCGTGTACTACGTGATAACGTTGTTATCTATGAAGGCGAATTAGAGTCGCTACGTCGCTTTAAAGATTCCGTTGCTGAGGTTCGCCAAGGTATGGAATGTGGTATCGGCGTTAAAAACTACAATGATGTGAAAGAGGGCGATCAGATCGAGGTATTCTCGACTGTTGAAGTCCAACGGACACTGTAAACGGAGTCGTATGGCACGCGAGTTTAGTCGTACACAACGAATCGCTGACCAGATCCAAAGGGATCTGGCTCAGGTGATTCAGTTTGAAATTAAAGATCCCCGTATGGGGATGGTGACAATTAGTCACGTAAAAGTCGCTAAAGATCTAGGTTATTGCGATGTCTACATCACGGTTTTACCTTTAGGAGACCAAGATGAAGCAGAGTCGATCGCCGTATCGTTAGATGTGCTGCGTAAGGCAGCTGGTTTTTTGCGTCATGAGTTATCCCATAAAATTAAGCTACGTGTAATGCCACAGTTGCGTTTTCATTTCGATGAGAGTGTAGAGCGTGGTCGCCAATTACATAGCTTGATTGAAAAAGCAGCGC
The DNA here is from genome assembly GCF_030397555.1 of Neptunomonas sp. CHC150. Taxonomy (NCBI): domain Bacteria; kingdom Pseudomonadati; phylum Pseudomonadota; class Gammaproteobacteria; order Oceanospirillales; family Oceanospirillaceae; genus Neptunomonas; species Neptunomonas sp. CHC150. The sequence goes on along the minus strand of NZ_JAPNXU010000010.1, from coordinate 376,662 downwards.
GCGAGCTGCGGGATAAAGAAGCCTCTGACGAGGAATAAGCGTGGCTAGAACAAGAAAAGGCCGTCCTGTGGACGGCATTTTATTATTAGATAAACCGCAAGGCGTCAGTTCTAATCATGTGCTGCAGGTTGCTAAGCGTCTTTTTGGCGCGGCAAAGGCTGGCCATACCGGCGCTCTTGACCCATTAGCAACAGGTATGTTGCCACTCACCTTTGGTGAGGCTACTAAGTTTTCGCAGTTTCTTCTCAATGCTAATAAGCGTTATCAGACCACGGCTAAGTTAGGTATCCGAACCGATAGCAGTGACGCTGATGGAAAGGTGATCGCGACCGCTAATGTGGGTGAAGATATAACGCAAGGCCGTATCGCCAGTTTGCTCGTTGAGCATTTTACTGGAGAGATAGAACAAGTCCCTTCGATGTTCTCGGCTTTAAAGCATAACGGGCAGCCGCTTTATAAATTGGCAAGGCAGGGCGTTCAAGTTGAAGTCAAGCCGCGCCGAGTCACCATTTTTTCGATTGAAATAATGGCCTTTCGCGGAGATGAGGTTGATCTGGATATATGTTGCTCAAAAGGAACGTATATTCGTTCAATCGTTGAGGATTTAGGGCTGTTGTTAGGTTGTGGGGCCCATGTGAAAAGGCTTCGTCGCTTGGACTCGGGGCCTTATCTCGCCAAAGATATGATTACCTTAGACGAATTGCGTGAAATAGCTGAGCCTAAAGCGCCTGATGAGTCTCAGGAAAGCATACAAACTCGTCTTGATGCGCTATTATTAGCGCCGTGGTCAGCGATAGAAGATGCACCAGTGATTGAGTTAACAGCAGAGCATTGCCAGTTGATTCGCCAAGGGCAAAAAGTATCGGTTGAGCACAGGCCGGTTTCGTTGATTCGAATACACGAAAAAGGCTCAAATACCTTTTTAGGGATAGGTGAAGTGACAGATGATCGACGCCTTAAGCCGACTCGTTTGTTGAGTACTCAAGCTGCATCTTAGCTAGGGTTTTGCCTATTCTGATTGTTTCGCTTAAGCGCTCTTTTGTGCTTTTGCGTTAGACGGTTTACTGAAAATATGCTCGGTATACCGTGACATTTAACCGGCAACGTGACACCAAAGGTGCATGATTGTCTGCATATTATTTTTGGAGTTAAACAGATGTTAACAGTTGAACAAAAAGCGCAAATCGTTGCAGATTTCGGTCGTGGTGAAGCAGACACAGGTTGTACAGAAGTACAGGTTGCTTTGCTTACCGCTAACATTACTGGTCTGCAAGAGCATTTCAAAGCACATAAGCACGATCACCACTCACGTCGTGGTCTGATCCGCATGGTAAACTCGCGTCGTAAGCTGCTTGATTACTTGAAAAAGAAAGATGCGGATCGTTACTTAGCTTTGATCGGCCGTCTAGGTCTGCGTCGTTAAGCTGAACTCTACAGAGGCCATACAATGTATGGCCTCTGTTTTATAAGCCTCCTGTTTGAGTGGATGCGATTTCAACCCGCCTGTACTCATTTGTGTTTCTGCTATTCAATAAGATGGCTGTGTTATAAGAAATACAAATGAGTACTGGCTTAAAGATGGTGTCGAAACGCGCTCTCCTGCAGGTATATTTTTTGTCTTTTTAAAGGAGTTAATCGTGTTTCAAACGATTACTAAAACGTTCCAATTTGGTGACCAAGAAGTCACAATCGAAACGGGTCGTGTTGCTCGCCAAGCAACAGGCGCTGTATTAGTTACTATGGGCGGCAACCAAGTATTGTGTACGGTTGTTGGCGCTAAAGAAGCCAAAGACGGTCAAGATTTCTTCCCGTTGTCGGTTCATTATCAAGAGAAGTACTACGCCGTAGGCCGTATCCCTGGTGGTTTCTTCAAGCGCGAAGCGCGCCCATCAGAGAAAGAAACACTAACATCACGTCTGATCGACCGTCCAATTCGCCCATTGTTTCCAAAAGGCTTCATGAACGAAGTACAGGTTATCTGTACGGTCATGTCTGCAGATAAGGTAAACGATCCGGATATTGCTGCATTGATTGGTACATCAGCCGCTTTGTCGATCTCGGGCATTCCTTTCGTAGGCCCAATCGGTGCTGCACGTGTTGGCTTTACAGAAGCTGATGGCTATATCCTAAACCCTAACTATGAGCAGCTAGCTACTTCAGAGTTAGACATGGTTGTTGCAGGTACGTCTGATGCGGTTTTGATGGTTGAGTCAGAAGCCCAAGAACTAACCGAAGATGAAATGTTGGGTGCGGTATTGTTCGCGCACAACGAGATGCAAGTAGCTGTTAATGCAATTAATGAGCTAAAAGCCGAAGCCGGTAAGCCAATGTGGGATTGGCAGCCAGCTGCTAAGAACGAAGCGCTGATTGCTCAAGTTAAAGAGCTTGTAGGTCAAGGTATTGCCGATGCATACCAAGTGGCTGATAAAATGCAGCGTCAAGGTGCGTTGAGTGAGTTGCGTAACCAAGCTGTTGCGGCTTTGTCTGGTGAAGAAGGTCAGCCTAGCGCTAAAGAAGTGTCGGGTGTTGTGAGCTCAGTTGAGAAGCAGATCGTTCGTCAGCGTATTGTTGATGGTGCTCCGCGTATCGATGGCCGTGATACTAAAACGGTTCGTCCAATTGAAGTAGCTATCGATGTACTGAAAGGTACTCACGGTTCTGCATTATTCACGCGTGGTGAAACGCAAGCCATTGCGACTTGTACGTTAGGTACTGCACGTGATCAACAGATCATTGATGCGATTGAAGGTGAGCGTAAAGATCCGTTCATGCTGCATTACAACTTCCCTCCTTATTCAGTTGGTGAAGCAGGACGTATGGGTGCAACAGGCCGTCGTGAAATAGGTCATGGCCGTCTAGCGCGTCGTGGCGTAGCGGCAATGCTACCATCACAAGAAGAGTTCCCATATACCATCCGCATTGTATCTGAAATCACGGAATCAAACGGCTCTAGCTCTATGGCCTCTGTTTGTGGTGCTTCATTAGCCATGATGGATGCTGGCGTGCCGCTCAAAGCCCCTGTTGCTGGTATCGCAATGGGATTGGTTAAAGAAGGCGAAAAGTTCGCTGTTTTAACTGATATCTTGGGTGACGAAGATCACCTAGGTGATATGGACTTTAAAGTAGCTGGTACTGAAGCAGGTGTTACAGCACTGCAGATGGATATCAAGATTACAGGTATTACCGAAGAAATTATGGAGATTGCATTGGAGCAAGCGTTCAATGCACGTACCCATATTTTGAAAGAGATGGCTAAAGTTATCGGTTATGCACGTCCAGAGCTTCCTGATAATGCACCAGCGATGACTCAGATTAAAATCAACCCTGAGAAAATTCGTGACGTTATCGGTAAAGGCGGAGCGACTATCCGTTCGTTGACAGAAGAAACGGGTGCTATGATCGACATCGATGATGACGGTACGGTTCGTATCTATGCAGCGGATAAAGCTTCTGCAAAAGCGGCAACTGATAAGGTTATCGAAATCACTGCTGAAGCGGAAGTCGGTAAAGTTTACGAAGGTAAAGTGGTACGTATCGAAGAGTTTGGTGCGTTTGTTAACTTATTACCTGGTAAAGACGGCCTAGTTCACATTTCTCAGATTGCTAACAAGCGTGTTGAGAAAGTGACTGATTACATCAACATGGGTGATGTGATTAAAGTTAAAGTACTTGAGGTTGATCCACGTGGGCGCATTAAGTTGTCTATGAAAGACTTGATTGAAGATGAGTCTGTTGAAGGCTAATCGCTGATAGTCGATTAAAAAAGCCCTCTTATGAGGGCTTTTTTTGTGGACGCTATACGTTAAGAGTTTCGTAAAGCAATAAAAAACCTCGCAGTGCGAGGTTTTTTATTGAAAGTGATAAGGGCTATTAAGGAGCGCTATCGATCATGTATTCGATAGCAATCTTCAGCTCATCATCAGAACATGTGGCACATGTTCCTTTTGGTGGCATGGCATTAATACCGCTGATGGCAGTGGCTAAAAGGCTATCAATGCCCTTAGCAGCTCTGTCAGTCCATTCGCTCGTACCAAACTTAGGCGCGCCAGCAACACCGATAGAGTGGCACGCTGCGCAAGCACTGTTATATACCTCTTCACCTGAGCGAGCACCGCCGGCTGTTGTAGCGACTGCTGCTGCGGCACCGCCACAAGAGTCATCACCTTCTAGGCATACGTTGCCCGCTGGCTTTATACGCTCGATAATTTTTTCATCGGAGGTTGCTGCACCTACCGAACTAGCCAGGGCTAAACTTAAACCCAATGCGCTTAAGATTGATGTCACTTTGGCGATCAATTTCACAGTGGAGACCTCGTCACGGTTCATTAGATGCTTAAGAGCATCATTAATTTTAATAGCGCAAATTATACCGATAAAAGCACCTAACAAAAAAGGGGTTATATATTGGTCTTAAGGCGTATAACAACATAAAGTATTGAGGTTAGACAATGAAAAGCACTTTTTGGCTTTTCAGCTTGGCAAAGCCACGTTAGCTACGTATTATTAGCGCCCACATGAATGTGTAAGCGCCTGTAGCTCAGCTGGATAGAGTAGCAGGTTCCGATCCTGTTGGTCGGGGGTTCGAATCCCTCCAGGCGCGCCACTTCTAGTTTCCTTTTCTGCTCTGTACATATAGTCACTTATTGATTGCTCGAACGGGAGGGTGAGAGCCCCCGACAAGTTTGGGTTGAGCGAAGCGATTTACATTCCTAGCTGTATATTAAGTTCTTGTTATTCATTGTCTTGTATTGCCATTTGTGAGATCTGCACTATGCTGTTTTGCATTAATACGGTGATATATTAAGGCGTAGACATTGATGAAGTTGATAGCAGTGCTAATGTTGGCGCTTGTATTGAACGGGTGTGTTCTAACGAAGGTGGTAACGGTGCCGTTGCGTGTCGGCGGGGCTGTTGTTTCTGTGGTTCCTGTTGTGGGTAATGCGGCTGATGCGGTGATCGATACCACCGCCGATGCGATTGATTTGGTGCCTTTGTAACGCGCTAATTTTTATTTGTTGTCAGGCGTATTGGTATGGCGATGATGAATTCGGTGCCTTCATTGGTAGTGCTTTTGACTTTGATGGAACCTTGTAGAATTTTTTGCACCCATTGGTGCACCTGATGCAGCCCTAAACCAGTATGGCCTTCACCGCGACGTGTTGTGACAAAAGGGTCGAATATAGTTGGCAAGACATGGGGCGCAATGCCTTGGCCATTGTCTGAGATGCTAACAATAAGCTGGTTGGCTTCGGTTTTTGCACAAAGGCGAATGGTTTTACTGCTGATCGTTTGATGACTAAAAGCGTGGTTAATAGCGTTTTCGATAAAGTTTTGTATAACCTGCGATAGAATCCCTGGGTGGCTGTAAAGTTTTAGTTGGGCTGGGTAGTCAGTTATTAGCTCGATATTCGCGTTTTTAATCAAAGAATGTAAGCTGGTCAGCAAGTCTTGAATAGGCTCATCCAGCGTAAATTCAGTGATGTCTTCAGAATTCCTATCCACGGCTAAGCGCTTAAAGCTTTTAATGAGTTTAGATGCTTGCTTTAAATTATGTTCAGTTAGTTGCAAGCCTGATTCGGCGTTGTTGACGTATTGGTCTAAATCACTGCGTTTAAGCCCTGAATTGATGGCTTCTTGAAGCTCGTGAAGTTGGCGCTGTAGCGTACTGACCGAGATTAACGCGCCGCCAGTAGGTGTGTTTAATTCATGGGCTACTCCGGCAACCATCATTCCAAGCGAAGAGAGTTTTTGGCTTTCGGCAAGTTCTTCTATCAATAGGTTTTGTTGCTCATGAGCAGCTTGTAGTGCTTGGAAAGTAGTTTCAAGTTTACTTTTTTCCTTCTGTAAAGTGCGATGCAGCATCTGGAAGGATTGGTTGTTTTTATAGAGACGGTAAATGATAAATAAACCAATGCCGAGAACCCCAAAAGCAAACTGCCCTATCATGATCTGTTGAGAGTATTTTATGTTGGAAAGCACTTCAGGCTTTGACGCGACAGCAATTGTGAGTATTTCTCGGTTAAATGTCTCTTGGTGCTCTCTAAGGGCAACAGTTCTTCTTAGGTATTGCCATAGTTGGTTGTTGAGAACGAAGCTCCCTTCGGCTGGGCCGAGTGTTAATTTGCTCCACGCTTGAGGGTATTTCTTTGAGAAATGAAACGCATGCTTATCTTCTGAGTTGATCTCAGGAGGAGGGACTAGTTTGCGTTTTCCTGCTCCCGTAATAAGAAACGTATCGAAGCGTTCGCTTTGGGTGCTCAGTAGGTTCTGAGTGGGGGGGGTTAGGTTAAACCTAATAATAAATAGGCCGGAATGAAGCCCTTCTGATTCGGTTGAGGTAACTGTTGAGAGGATGTAATAGCGGTTTTCCTCATTTAATAATATGGCCGGCGCTATGGTGGTTGGCGCGCGTCTGGCTGCAGACATAAAGGCGTCGCCATACCTGTCACTAGGGGCATTGTTTTCTTGGGTGGAGGTGGCGTTTAGTTGGATTTGTACTTTCCCGTCGGAAGCTAACCAGGTTATTTCGGTTATAAATGGTGAGATGCTTTGGAAATGGGCAAATTCTTTAAGCACATGCTTTTGGTTGATAGGGGTTGTATTCAATAGCCCATCTTGGGTAAGCAGCCTTCTTTTGAGTAATAGGGTTATGTTTTCGATGTTGCCAAATTCATAGGCCAACGCTTTGGTTGTATTGTAGACTTGTTGCGTTAGCTGTCCTTCAAGTTGTTGAATTTGAGCTTGAACTCGACTCTGATAGATAATAAAGCTGCCCACGATGCTCACGGCTAATAACAAGATAGCCATCAGAATCAAAGAAGCCGAAAACCGTTTGGGCTCTTGCACCCTTCTACCCTTTTGGTGCTTGTTTGTTATGAAGTTTGACCCATTGTATGGCGCTGTCTACAGACATGGGACGTGAAAATAAATAGCCTTGGCCAGAGGGACAGTTCATCTGTTTGAGGCGTTCAGCTTGCTCTGGCGTTTCGATGCCTTCAGCAATTACGTCTAAATCAAAAAAACGACCTAGGTGAAGAATCATATCCACAACTTTTTCGTCGGCTTCAGATTGTGTCAATTTTTGAATAAAGCTGCGATCAATCTTTAGGCCTGTGGCGGCCAGGTCAGTAATGTAAGCGAGCGATGAGTAGCCAGTGCCAAAATCATCGAGGCTCACTTTCATGCCCATTTCTATCATTGAGCGCAGTTGCGGTGCTATGACATGGTAGTCCCGCATTGCTTTGGTTTCTGTTATCTCAAGCTCTATTTGGTTGGGGTTTATGTGATATTCATCGAGTATTTCAAAGAGTTTGTGACGATAATCGTTGTTGAGTAAATCGGGGGCTGAAGCATTAATAGCAATAGGGTAACTTACGCCTGCTTTCGTCATTTTTTGGATAGCTTGGGCCACTTTTTCGGCAACCAGTAAATCCAGCTTCGTTATGAGGCCAGAAGTCTCTGCTAAGAGTATAAAGGTATCAGGAGGAATCCTTTCGTTGTTAAGCTCCCAGCGGGCTAGTGCTTCAAAACCTGTGATTGAGCCGGAATGTAAATTTATTTTGGGTTGGATTTCTATAAATATGGACTGCTGATGGATCGCGTTGCGTAGTTCGCTTAGTAGTTTAGCGCGCGTAGAAATATCACTTTCCATATGTGATTCGAAGCGCAGATAATTAAGCTTTTCTCGGTTGGCTATTAATACGGTCCCTTCTGCGAGGCGTAATAACCGATCTGCTTCGCGTATTGGCTGGTTACTATTTACGCTAACATCCAGAATGCCTACGGTGGTTGATAAGCTGTGTCCGGCTCCGCTTATGGTAAATGAAGGCGTAAGCAGTTGTTCAAAGAAAGCCGCATCATGGGGTGATGTATTGTTGAGCAATAAGCCAATGCTATCTTGGGAAATAATAGCAATGGGTTCTAAGGGACGAGTAGTGGATTTTAACCGTTCGTAAATGCTGCGTAATAGATCGCTGCAGAATTCTTCGCCAAAGGTTAGGGTAAGGTCGTTGAAGTCATCAATCTTCACAACGCCGATGATCGCTGTTCGTTTGTCTTGTTCGCTCGTATTGTCGATTGATCGTAAAAAGTGATTGCGGTTAGGAATCCCCAATGTTGCATGGGTATAGGCAAGCTCGCTTAGCCGACTATTGAGCGCGAGATTTGTGAAACCATTGCTGATGTTGGTGCTAAAGACTTCAAGTAAATAGGTTTCATGTTCGCTTAACGCACGTTCCGTGTTTACCATAATAATGTAGGCTTTATCGTGTATCTGCTTATTCTCAAAATAAAGAATGGATACATTATTGCCAAAAATATGCTGCCTCTGCCAAGAGGCCGCTTGGAATAGCGTTAAGAGGGGCTTGTCGGTAATCGACGATAGAGGCTGCTGTTGATAAATGGCGTATTTACCGGTCGCCGCCAAAATACACGCTTTATCCAAAGGTACTTTGCTGCGATTAATAAGGCTGCACACAATGCCTTCATCTTCGACACCAAGCAGCCGGCTAATTTCTTCAAGTAAAACTTGGGTGAATTCCTGCAAGTTACGTTTGAAACTGAGCTGCTGACTGGCGTCAATAACCATCTGCAAACCTTGTTTTGCGCGGTTTAGCTCTTGGAGGTGGTTCCAGGTTCGAATATTGCCTGCAATAATGGTTTGCAGAAAGTCGCTCGAAAGGTCCGATTTACACCAGTAGTCATCGATATCGTAGCGTTTCATTACATCATTACGAGGAGCCATGCTTGGCTGGCCTGTGAGTAAAACAATGCGTACGTTGGCATTGCCCAACACTTCGCGAATAGTACCAACGAGTTTGAGCCCCGCATCGTCTGTTTCCATGACCACATCTAATAGAATCACACTTAGGTCTGGATTAGTCGCTATGATATCAGCCGCTTCGCTTGCTGAGTTGGCTTTCAATAGCACAATAGAGCGATCGAATATTCGCTGATTTTCTAGAGCAAAAGCGAGCGACGCTTGATACGCCGAATCGTCTTCGACGCTCAGGATTTTCCAATGATCCGTTTTGGAGTGCCTTGGCGTGCTATCTTCTTGCGTAAAGCTAAATAACGACTCGCTTGCCATGCAAGCCTCCTTCGTTATGAATTCAATTTTTTTATTTCACTATGAGTATAGTTTAGCTTTGTTAAGTTATCATTCAGAGATGGGTGTCAGGTCATTCAGCGGGCTTGTAACGAGCAGCACTGATGATGCAGATCAAGTGAATAATCGCTGCGAAAATTGCAGGAATGACTAAAATGTAAAATGCATACCCAAGGGAGATGATGATGAAATACATAATAGCGGCTAACAATCGCCCTTGGATTAGATGCCCTAAACCGGGAACAAAAACATTACAAAGTGCGGCGATTACATTGCCTGCACTTCCTTGTTGCTGACTCATGGTGATTCCTTTGTTGAACTGTACATGCAACGAGAGTGCTAGATAGCTGAAAAACTGTCAACTGAACACATAACATTGATCGCTCAATTTAGTTACTTTAAGGTCGATAACTCGTACAAGCGTTAGATTTATTTGGAGATATTTGTGTTAACTACGCCCGCTGGTCTGGATGCAGACGATACACTTGATGTGCTGATGGCTCGTCAGCCTATTTATTCTAAAAATCAGGATATCATTGCGTTTGAACTGCTTTTTAGAAGTGCGAACGGTACTGACATCGCGAGCATTGGTGATGATGCTGCCACGCTAGATGTAATAACAAACAGTTATGCGAGCCTTTCTGTAGGTAAACAAAATCAACATCTGCCTTGTTACATTAAGGTAACCGATAAAATACTGTTGAACGATCAGCTCCCTGAACTGCCGCCTAACTTATTTGTACTAGAGATCTTGGGGCGCTCAACAATTACACCGGAATTTATTCAGAAGGTGAGTGATTACGCTAAGCGTGGTTACCGTATTGTACTCGCAGACTATGACCCGAGTGATCTTCGTTTCGATCCTCTGTTAAATACGGTCCATGTCGTCAAGCTGGATATCCAATTATTAGGGTTGGCCAACATACCGAGTATTGTTCAACGTTTACGCCCTTATCAACTCGATTTGCTAGCGGATAAAGTCGAAACAAAAGAAGAGTTTAGACAGTGCTTAGAGATAGGGTTCTCTCAATACCAGGGGTATTTTTTGAGCCGCCCCGAACCCGTTAAAGGGCGAAAGATACGCGGTAATAAAGTCATTTTGCTGCAAATGCTGGCCGAGCTAAACCGTGAGGGCGCTACGGGCGATAGTTTGGAGCAAATAGCTATTAATGATGCGGCGTTAACTTACAAAATTTTAAAAGTGGTCAACTCTGCTGCATTCAAAACGCCAAAAGAAATTTCCTCGTTATCGCATGCCATTATGCTTTTGGGCATGGAGCAAATGCGACGTTGGGTTCTTCTGTTCCTTACGACAGCTCAAGACGGAACCCCTAATGCGCTGACACGCAATTTATTGGTGCGTGGCCGTATGTGCGAGCTGCTGGCATCAATGCAAGGTTATGATGATTCACTCAACTTTTTTGTGGTGGGCTTGCTGTCGCAAATAGATGCTCTGTTTGATCAGGCAATGCCTGATTTGTTAGAAGGCATTCCTATTCAGAAAGAGATTAAACAAGCTATTCTCAAGCATGAAGGCGTACTTGGCTCTGTGCTAGAAGAAGTAGTGCATTATGAACGAGGTGAGTTTAACCAGTTAAGTGGAGCCTTGCCGCAGCCTTATTATGAAGTAGCGTATCGTCACAGCCTGAAGTGGTCTGATAATGTGATGGGAACCCTCGTATGACATTGCTAATGGTGGCAGGTTTAGGTGTTAATTAATGCAACACATTAAGTTTGCTGTGTTTAGGTTGTTAGCGCCTTTGTTGTTAGGTTGCGTCATCTTAGCGGTCGTTGTTGAGTGGTTAGTGTTGCCTTATGTGGAGCAGTCGTTAATACGCGAACATGATGAGCAGTTGAGCTCATTAATGGTGCGCTACATTGACCAACTGCACAAAACCGCCGAAGGAGCCCCATTAGATGAACTGCTCACTGAGTCGGCTTTGAATCCTGCCTTGGATATGGCCGTGGAAAGACGTACTAATGATGGCAGTAGTGATACGTACTCCTCATTATCGGATGATTATCATCTGGTGATTATTCCCATTGAGGATACGCCTTTTCAGCTAAGCAGCCCGGTATATAGAGAGCCTATCTTAAAAAAAGCTCGGCACTACGTATGGATAGTGGAGGGAGCAGTAGTAGGTACTTTGCTTATTTTTGGGCTTTTGGGTGTTGTCGTTTTTCAGCGCTTAGTTTTAAAGCCGATGTCATCGACTTTTTCGTTGCTACGAGAATCTCTCGGGCATCAGCGCCAACAGCTTGAAGAGCAAAACAACCTGTATCGTGCAGTGGAAAGCCGCCTCGAAGAGTCGCAAGAAATAGCACGTTTAGGGTGTTGGGAGTGGGATGCAACCACACGCCAATTTTGGTGTTCGCGAAGTCTCATGGATGTGCTGAGACCTCAAGTGCCAGAGCCTGAGACGCTTGATCAATTTTTTTATCATGTCCATCCTGCTGACCGTTATGAATTGAACAAGCGCTTTGAGGGGATTTTGACTGTTGGTGGCCGCCTAGATTTAAACTTTCGAGTGATGAGCGAAGATGAGTCTCCGCGCCATATACACTTGGTCGCTCAGGCATTCAGAGAAAACCAAAAAATTATTAAGGTAACCGGCACCTGTCAGGATTTCTCCTATCGCAAGCAAATCGAGTCCTCACTTCAGCAGTTATCAAGTGCTATCACTTACAGTGGCTCAAGCGTCATCATCATCGATGTTATCGGTGCTATAGAGTACGTTAATCCAAAATATACCGAGTCCACAGGCTATACACTAGACGAGCTAAAAGGGACGCAGCCAGACTTATTAAGTCGTAAGTGGATCAGTGCCGATCGTTACGAGGCCTTATGGCAGTGCGTGCTCTCAGGTCAGCACTGGCGCGGTGAATTGCAAAGCCGCTGTAAAAATGGCGAAATGTTCTGGTCACTGGTTTCCATCTCTCCTATCCATAATGAATATAAAGAACTCACTCATTTTGTCATAGTGTGTGAAGACGTTAGCGAGCTGAAAGACGCTCATGCACAGATGGAGCGCTTAGCGTTATACGATGAGCTAACTGGCTTACCGAATCGCCGGTTCTTCTTTAGGCAGCTGTCAGAGCTTATTGATGTTGCAAACCCAGAAGATCCCGCTGTAGTCATGCTTCTGGATCTTGATTACTTTAAAACAATTAACGATACCCAAGGCCACAATGTGGGGGATCAATTGTTGATTCAGGTTGCTCAACGTCTAGTAGATACCTTACATGACGATGATGTGGCAGCACGGTTGGGGGGGGATGAATTCGCCATTATTGTGCACCCCATTAAAGACACCAATCATATTGATAAAGTGGCCCGCAAAATCTTAAATGCTATTTCACAGCCTTTTCTTATTAATGGCTTAGAGCTACAAATTAGTACGAGCTTAGGGATGGCGTGTTTACCTAAAGATGGCAACTCATCTGAAACCTTACTCAAACATGCCGATTTGGCCATGTACCAAGCTAAGGAAATGGGCCGTAACCAGTACCGGAGCTTTACAGAAAGCTTGCATGATCAATTGCAAACTTACTTACAGTTTTCGCGGGAAATGCCTAAAGCGCTGGAAGCAGACCATTTTTGCTTGCTCTATCAGCCGCAGGTTGATTTGAGTACAGGTTCGATCGTGAGTGTCGAGGCGTTGATTCGTTGGGAGCATTCAGAGCTAGGTATAGTATCGCCGAATGAGTTTATACCTGTCGCTGAAGAAACCGGATTTATTGTGACTTTAGGGCGGTGGGTATTTGCCACAGCATGCGAGATGATTCATCGCTTAAACAGCCGTACTGAAACACCTATACGGATAGCAATTAACTTGTCATCTCGGCAGTTTAGAGATCCAGGCTTACTTGATATGGTTCGAGATATTATTGAAGAATATCAGGTTGATCCTGGCTGGATTGAAGTGGAGATTACCGAATCTTTGCTCATGCAAGATATTTCATCGGCTATTGAAACACTAACGGAGCTGCAAGCATTGGGGCTTACGATAGCCATTGATGATTTTGGCATAGGGTATTCGTCCTTTAACTACCTTAAAACATTACCTATCAACGTGTTAAAGGTCGATAGAGAATTTATTAAGGACATTCCTAATCACCAAGATGACATGGAAATTACGGCCGCTATTATATCGATGGCTCATCGTCTAAATTTGACGGTGGTCGCTGAAGGAATAGAAACTGATGTACAGCGTCGTTTTTTAGAGGAACAACGTTGTAATGTTGGGCAGGGGTATTTGTTTAGCAGACCAGTGACTTACGAGAATTTGGTGTCCTTACTTGAAGTGCCGGGGGCTACTCAAGAAAGTGCTAAAGGGTCCATTATTCCTGTGATCAAAGAATCGTGATTGGCTAACTCAGCGTGTAGCGCAAAGAAAAAACGGAAAGCCTAGGCTTTCCGTTTGTGTCAATGAGCCGCTGCAAGTAGGCGGCCCATTAATAGTGCGGTTAATCTAGCTTGCTTAAGTCGCGAACTGCGCCTTTGTCGGCCGAAGTAGCTAACAGCGCATAAGCTTTTAATGCAGCAGATACTTTGCGAGGACGGTCTTTTACGGGCTTCCAAGCATCTTTGCCTTTTGCTTCCATCGCTGCGCGACGGTGCGCTAACTCTTCGTCTGAAACGAGTAAGTTAATAGTGCGGTTAGGAATGTCGATGCGGATTAGGTCGCCATTCTCGACTAGGCCGATCGCCCCGCCAGCGGCGGCTTCAGGAGACGCGTGGCCAATAGAGAGCCCGGACGTTCCTCCAGAGAAGCGACCATCAGTCAAGAGAGCGCACTCTTTGCCCAATCCTTTCGATTTGATATACGACGTTGGATAAAGCATTTCTTGCATACCAGGGCCGCCTTTAGGGCCTTCGTAGCGAACAATGACGATATCTCCGGATTTAACTTTATCCGCTAAAATGTTAGCAACCGCTTCGTCTTGGGATTCAGTTACATGGGCTGGACCTTCAAACACAAGAATTGACTCATCCACGCCTGCTGTTTTAACAACGCAGCCGTCCAGCGCGATGTTGCCATATAACACGGCTAAACCACCTTCTAATGAGAATGCGTGGTCAATTGAGCGTATGCAGCCATGCTCACGGTCGCCGTCCAGTGAAGGCCAGCGTGTCGATTGGCTAAAGGCCGTTTGTGTTGGAATGCCTGCCGGTCCGGCTTTAAAAAAGTTAATCACTTCCGGACTAGGGTTGCGCATTATATCCCACTGATCCAGAGCGTCTTTTAAGGTCGGGCTGTGAATAGTAGGGATATCGGTGTGTAAATTTCCTGCGCGATCTAGTTCGCCTAAAATCGCAAAAATGCCGCCCGCACGGTGAACATCTTCTATGTGGTACAGCGGCGAGTTAGGTGCCACTTTACACAACTGCGGTACGGTATGTGAGAGCCGATCTATGTCTTTCATTGTAAAGTCAATTTCGGCTTCTAAAGCAATGGCCAATAAATGCAGAATGGTATTCGTTGAGCCGCCCATAGAAATATCGAGCGTCATGGCGTTTTCGAATGCTTTAAAGTTACCAACGTTACGCGGTAACACTGCTTCGTTATCGTTTTCGTAATAATCTTTAGCGATTTTTACAATGAGATGTCCGGCTTCTTCAAACAGGCGGCGACGATCACTGTGTGTCGCAAGTGTTGTGCCGTTACCGGGTAATGATAAGCCTAAGGCTTCGGTTAAGCAGTTCATGGAATTCGCTGTAAACATACCAGAGCAAGAGCCACAGGTAGGGCAGGCAGAGCGTTCGTATTCAGCTACTTTTTCATCAGATGCTGAGTCATCAACCGCGACAACCATTGCGTCGACTAGGTCTAACTTATGCTCAGACAGCTTGGTTTTTCCGGCTTCCATTGGGCCGCCAGATACAAACACAACTGGAATGTTTAGGCGCATCGCAGCCATTAGCATTCCCGGAGTGATTTTGTCGCAATTAGAAATACACACGAGTGCATCAGCACAATGAGCGTTGACCATATACTCAACTGAGTCGGCAATAATATCGCGTGACGGTAGGGAGTACAGCATGCCGTCATGTCCCATCGCAATACCGTCGTCAACGGCGATCGTGTTAAACTCTTTCGCCACACCGCCCGCTTTTTCGATCTCGCGCGCTACGAGCTGACCCATGTCCTTAAGGTGGACGTGACCAGGTACAAACTGGGTGAAGGAGTTAGCAATGGCAATGATCGGTTTATGGAAATCATCATCTTTCATTCCCGTCGCACGCCACAGTGCACGAGCACCCGCCATATTGCGGCCAGCGGTAGAGGTTTTAGAACGATAAACAGGCATCAGGAGACCCTCAACAGCGTTATTAGTAGCATTTTTAGGCCGATATTATAACAGATTCAGGCTGAGCTAATAGAAGTTCGGTGGCTTGATGTATGCTTGAAGGTTTTAACGGTAATATTCGTACTATTTGATTGAGGTCATTTGTGAATAAAAAACAGATTAAACAAGACGATTGGCTACGACGAATGAGATGGGTAGGCATACCCTTATTTGTGATAAGTATACTATCCTTATGGGCAGGGCAATGGCTTGCTAATCCGACATTAGGGCAGATTTTTATTGTAACTATGCCTATCGTTCTCGTGATTGGTTTTGTTTACAATATTCGTTTTGTGATGATAGCTGTTAGGTTGCAAAAGCAAGAAGCTAACAAAGCATCGCCACCCAAGAAATGACAACGATTCGCAGCCTTTGTGGGCTAAGATGATGATAAACAACATATTATAATATTGAAAAACTCGGTATATATTGCAAACTTACCCTCATCGTGTAAGTTATGCGAAGCGCGCCGAATTGTTTGTGATTAAGTGTCTTAAATTGCATGCAATAAGTTTGAGGAACGGGTTCATTCATCCACGAGTGAGCAAGTTGCTCGCCTGAAACAGGCAGGTAGATTTGGATTTAGGTAAATATAACAGGAGTAACGAATGAAGCTGTTGGTCGTTGAGGATGATGCAGATTTACGTCGCCAGTTGGTCAGCGGGCTTGAATCTCGTGGCTATACCGTTGAAGAGACAGCGGATGGTCAAGAGGCTCTTTACCTGGGTTCTGAATTTTCTTATGACTTAGCAATTGTTGATTTAGGCTTACCCTCGTTGTCAGGGGTTGAGCTGATCAGACGGTGGCGTGCAGAAGAAAGAAACTTTCCGATCCTCATTTTAACGGCACGCAGTGATTGGCAAGACAAAGTAGAAGGGCTCGAAGCGGGAGCGGATGACTTCTTGGTCAAGCCGTTCCACATGGAAGAGTTATTAGCCCGTTTAAACGCGCTGCTGCGCCGTGCTGCAGGTCATGCTAAACCGTTGCTTGAGTTTGGCCCGTTAAGCCTAGACACGATTGGGCGCGTTGTTGCTTGTTTTGACAAGCCTATCAAACTCACCAGTTACGAGTACCGTACCCTTGAATACCTCATGCTGAATGCCGGTAAGACAGTATCCAAAGCAGAGCTAACCGAGCATCTCTATCACCAGGATTTTGATAGGGACAGCAATGTATTAGAGGTCTTTATACGTCGCTTACGTCAAAAACTGGATCCCGACCAGACACTCAACCCTATTACTACGGTGAGAGGCCTTGGGTATCGTTTTGATATGCAATCTTCATAGTGCGGCGTTAAGCTTTATTGATGAAACGGCTAGGACGCTGGTACCCTCGATCCCTTAAAGCGCGCTTATTAATCGCTTCTTTCCTGTTGTTGCCCGTTATTATTACTGTAGCGGGCTATGCTCTGCAGAATTCTTACGCCTACAGTTTGCAAGCGTCCTTAGAAGATAGGATGCGCTTGCAGGTGTATATCATGATTGGCGAAGTTCGTTACAAAGATAATCAGTTGAAAGTGCCTGATTATTTATCCATCCCAAATGATGGTTACGGGTATGCCTTTATCCATTCTCAACTAGGACAGCTGCAGTGGGAGTCCCCGTCGGCCAAGTTCATTGATAAGCCGTTACGTACCCAGCTGCTCAGTACTCAGCTTAAAACCGGTGAGACTCGTTTTGAGTTCTTGGCGGATCAGAACTACTACCTCTATCAATATCCCGTTCAATGGGAAACCGAAGGGGTGGTTCGTCGCTATTTATTTTCATTATTAGAGCCAGGCGGCACCCTACAAACGCAATTAAATAGCTATC
Organism: Neptunomonas sp. CHC150; assembly: GCF_030397555.1. Taxonomy (NCBI): domain Bacteria; kingdom Pseudomonadati; phylum Pseudomonadota; class Gammaproteobacteria; order Oceanospirillales; family Oceanospirillaceae; genus Neptunomonas; species Neptunomonas sp. CHC150. The sequence goes on along the minus strand of NZ_JAPNXU010000010.1, from coordinate 359,394 downwards.
GCACCCACTTGTGGGGCTGGTTATTTGCCGTGACTATTTTGGCGTTAATTCTTCAGACATTAGTGACTCGCTGGGGTTTGCAGCCATTGAGCAAGTTGGTGGCTGATCTCCATGAAATTGAGCGAGGTCAGACAACGCGTTTAGCCGGTCAATATCCAGAAGAAGTGCAAGGGGTGACTGATAGCTTGAATCACCTTTTGCATAGTGAACGTAACCAACGAGAGCGTTATCGCAACACATTAGGTGATTTAGCGCATAGTCTTAAAACGCCACTAGCGGTTGTTCGTGGGGCGGGAAACGAAAAGCTGAGCTACGAAAGTTACCGATCCGTAGTGGATGAGCAAGTGCGTCGAATGGATCAAATTGTTCAGTATCAATTGGCGAGGGCTGTGCGTAGCCAAAATAATACGATTGTGCATGCAATAGCTTTAGCGCCCTTAATAAAACGAATTACCTCAGCGTTAAGTAAAGTGTACCGAGAGAAAAGTGTGGATTACTCTCTTTTGCTGGATGAAACAGCTCTGTTTGGCGCCGATGAGCGCGACTTAATGGAAATGCTGGGTAATCTGCTTGAAAATGCCTTTAAATATTCCCACTCAAAGGTCCGGGTCTCGTTAGTGTGTGATGATGACGGCGTGCATTTGGAGCTTGAAGATGATGGGCCTGGTGTCTCGCCTGAAATGCGGCATATTATCTTGCAACGTGGTGCCCGTGTAGATACATCCGCAGCGCCAGGGCAAGGGATTGGTTTGGCAGTGGCTGTGGATATATTGAGCAGTTATGACGGCCAACTAGAAGTGGGTGAATCTTCTTTGGGGGGCGCTAGCTTTAAAATAATTTTGCCAACCGGCTAGTAATAGCTAGCACTGGTTGTTAAAAAGCACTCGGATTTAACCCCGAGTGCTTTTGTATTTATCGCAGCGCTTTAGAGAACACTTTTGAATTACGTTGGAAATTGTAGAGCGCTTGCTTTTTGCTAGGCAGTTGCTCGATTGCCACTTCAACAAAACCATGTTCAATGAACCAATGGGCTGTACGCGTTGTTAGTACAAATAAAGCGTTAAGACCCAACTCTTTCGCTTGCTCTTCAATCGACGCGAGTAACATCTCTGCCCGGTCACCCCCTTGATATTCTTTAGCAATAGCAACGCAAGCTAGCTCACCCATTTTCGACTCTTCATACTGGTAGAGTGCTGCACAACCAATGATGGCACCATCTCGTTCTACCACAAAAAACTGCTCGACTTCCGCCTCCAGTAATTCGCGTGAGCGGCGTACTAAAATGCCTTTGTCTTCTAAGGGTTTAATTAGTTCGATAATGCCGCCAACGTCTTCAATGGTGGCCGCGCGGACTTGTTCATAAGACTCTTTGATAACCATTGTGCCTGCGCCGTCTCTTGTGTAGAGCTCTGCGAGTAAGGCGCCGTCTTCTTTGTAGCTAATTAAATGGCTACGCGGGACGCCTCCAGCGCATGCAATGGTTGCCATATACAGCAATTTAGAGACTTCTGAGTGCGCAACGTCGGTACTTTCAAGTTGTTGATGGTACTGGCTTAGGAAGCGCTCAGCTGTCTTAGCAAGCAACTCAGAACGAACCTCGCCTTTACTATCTATAATGCCGCTTTCGCCGCCAAATAAAATTAACTTGTCAGCTTGTAATGCAATGGCTGTTTGGGCAGCTACTTCTTCGACTGATAAGTTGAATATTTCTCCTGTTGGGGAAAAGCCTAGGTTCGATAACAACACGATGTTTCCGCTATCAAGTTGAGCGCAAATACCTTTGTGATCAATGCGTCGTACTTCTCCTGTATGGCATAAGTCGACGCCTTCATAGACACCTACGGGACGGCCTGTAATAAAATTACCCGATACGGCACGTATTTCAGCACCATGCATGGGTGTATTGACGAGTCCCATGGATAGTTTGGATTCGAATAGGTTACGAATTACGCCAATGGACTCCATAACACATAATAAGGATTCGCTATCTGTAATGCGCATGTCATGATGCAGGCGAGTTTCTAAACCACGCTCTTCAAGGCGTGACTCAATCTGTGGTCGTGCACCATGAACAATGACGAGTCGAATTCCCAAGCTGGTCATCAAGGCGATGTCATGAATGATGTTATCGAAGTTAGGGTCGATAATCGCTTCGCCACCTAGCATTAGCACAAATGTTTTACCGCGATGTGCGTTAATGTAAGGCGATGAATGACGGAACCAATTTACATAGTCAGTGGCGGTTGGGTCAGACAACGAGGTTTCCTCTTAAAAAATTCAGTCCGCTATTGTAAACAGTAGCGCTTAATCATGTGGCTCAGTATATCAACGGTTGGACGGATTTGGTCCAGCGCTATGAACTCGTCTGGTTGATGGGCTTGGTCAATACTACCGGGGCCCATCACAATCGTTTCCATGCCTAACGATTGTAGAAAAGGCGCCTCTGTTGCGAAGGCGACAGCGTCGGCTGTATAGCCGGTCAGCTTTTCGGCCATTTGAACTAGCTCTGCGTTGGCAGCCGTTTCAAATGATGGAATGCCATTAAAGATGGGTGCGCAATCGATAATAACATCGTATTGGGTCTCTAAAGGTTTTACGCGTTTATAAATGCCTTCGCGTAGCACCGACATATCCATTCCAGGAAGTGGGCGCAAATCATACTCTAGTTCGCATTGTCCACAAATCCGGTTGGGGTTGTCGCCTCCGTGAATGCAACCTAAATTGAGTGTGGGCACATCAACACGAAACGCGCTGTTACGATAATTGCTTTGCATTTCTTGACGAAAACTCATGAGCTCGCCCAATACTTTATGCATGGCATCGAGTGCGTTAGCCCCTAATGATGGATCGGATGAATGCCCAGAACGTCCGGTGATTTTGATGCCTTCCATCATGATGCCTTTGTGCATGCGAATAGGGCGCAAGCTGGTGGGTTCGCCAATAACTGCATAACGAGCCTTGGGTTTGCCAGCATCGGCTAAGGCCTGAGCGCCTGACATGGAGCTCTCCTCGTCGGCAGTCGCTAGAATGATTAAAGGCGACTTAAAAGGATGGTCTACAAACTGCTTGGCGGCCTCTATGGCGAGTGCGAAAAAGCCCTTCATATCACAGCTGCCCAATCCATATAGGCGTTGGTCTTTCTCAGTGAGTGTGAACGGATTGCTTTTCCATTTCTCTTCATTGAAAGGGACTGTGTCTGTATGGCCAGATAAAACTAGACCGCCGGGGCCTTGGCCAAGTGTGGCAATAAGATTGTATTTGCCTGCATAGCCGGGAACCGGCATCACCTCAATCTCAAAACCGATTGCTGATAACCAGGTGGCTAGTAGATCAATAACGGGGCGGTTGCTCATGTCCAACTCTTGTGCTGTACAACTAACAGAAGGGGTAGCTATGAGCTGCGTCAGCATGTCGATCAGACTTGGAATAGATTTAGACATAATAAAAAGCCTGCACAAGTTTTTCTCTATTGTGCAGGCTTTCGGGAAGCGGGTCGAGCCTTCTTAGTGGACGTGTTTCAGTGTATTAGCACAAAACTTAAGTGAACATACCCTTAAACATGAAGAAGAACATGATTGCTAATAGCGCGCCTGCAGGTAGGGTAACTACCCAGGACACAAAGATGGTACCGACAACGCGTAAGTTGAGTGCCGCTAAGCCGCGAGCAAGACCGACGCCGAGTACGGCTCCTACAAGCGTGTGCGTGGTAGAAATTGGCAACCCCGTACCAGATGCAACGACAACCGTTGTGGCTGCAGCTAAAGTGGCAGCAAAACCGCGACTTGGGGTAAGTTCGGTAATATTATTACCTACAGTAGCAATGACTTTGTGACCATACATGATGAGGCCAGCTACGATACCAGCGCCACCTAAGAGCAGTATCCAAGCAGGCATTGCTGTTTTTTGCGCTACTTCACCACCAGAGCTTATAACGCCTACGACGGCCGCTAAAGGGCCTACGGCGTTAGCTACATCGTTAGAGCCGTGAGCAAAGGCCATGGCGCAGGCTGTGAACATCATTAGAACACCAAATACCTTCTCGACGCTCGCGAAATGATAGTCCTTATCTGCCGTAGGGTCTGCTTTGATTTTCTTCAGCATCATGATACCAATGAACATGGTAATAGCAGCGACACCTATCGAGATGAACGCGCTGTTTGCAAAGCTGATATCAAGGCCGATGTGCTTTAGCCCTTTGGTGAATGTCACCATTGAGATAATAAAGCCAACTAAAAAGATATAAACGGGCACGTACTTTTTAGAATTTTCGAATGGTTTATCTGTATCTAAAATCAGCTTTTGCACACTCCTAAACAAGAAGAAAGCAATAATGCCCGCGGTGACGGGCGAGACGACCCAGCTAGCGACGATTTTAGAGACTTTGTCCCAATGGACAGCATCAACTGAGATGCCGACGGCAGCAAAGCCTACAATGGCACCGACGATAGAGTGGGTGGTTGAAACAGGCCACCCATAATGTGTAGCGATGAGCAACCATAAGCCTGCAGCGAGCAGTGCCGATAGCATACCAAAAACGAGAAGTTCTGGATTGCCGGATAAAATTCCGGGGTCAATAATACCTTTGCGAATAGTGGCGGTTACGGCGCCACCGGCTAAATAAGCCCCTGCAAACTCGAAAAGAATAGCGATCATAATCGCTTGTTTCATTGTCAGTGCTTTGGAGCCAACTGACGTACCCATAGCGTTAGCAACGTCGTTTGCGCCGACACCCCACGCCATGAAAAAACCAAACACACATGCAAGTATGACGATGATATCGCCGTATTGCGCAATAATGCTCATGATAATGCCTTTTTGTTGAGATTAGCGTGCTAGCAGAAGTTGTAAACGGCTGCCGACTTGTTGGGCGCGATCAGCTAAGTCACCTATGCCACTAATGACCTGATAGAGGAAAATAGCATCGATGGGGTGTAAGTCGCGTTCAATAGCAAAGAGTTGAGAGCGAATCGTGCGTTCAAACTCATCATTTTTGTGCTCAAGTTGATCGAGTTCGATTAGCATTTTTTCTACGACCTCTACTTCGCGGCCGCGAAATCCTGCGCTGACGAGTTCGTCCAGTTCGGATAATGCAGTGACGGCTTGTCCAGATGTTGCTAAGGCAGATTGAACAAACTCAAGCATAATGGGTTGTATGACTTCAGGGACTGGCATTTCGCGGCCTAACATTATCCCTGCAATGTCTTTGGCGCGGTTGGCGATTTTGTCCTGCATACGCAGCAATTCCAAGAGATCGGTACGTGGTACCGGAAGGAAAATGCTATTAGGTAGGTGTTGACGAACATCCTTTTTCAATCGATCAGCTTCGCCTTCTAAAACCGCAATCTTATGTTGGGTTGTTCGGGCAGTTTCCCAGTCGTTTGCTATAACAGCATTAAAGAATGGGATTAGCTGTTCTGCACAGGCCTGTGCCTTTACGATGTGCTCTTGCATCGGTTTGAACGGTGAACGTGCAAACATTTGCATAATCGGATTGTTAGTAATCATAACCAAAACCTGTTTAGGATTGAGTTTTCGCGCAAGTATAAGGGTGAGATACCTGTATTTGTAGTAAAAATATCATCTAATTGTAACTAAATGTTAAAAAAGATCAGGTAATAGAGGTTAACATTGCATGGGGAATGAATAGAGTGGCAAATGAAACGGAAGTGAAGCTGACTTTTCCTGCCGACAAGCTAGAACAAGTTTTAGCGCTTAAGGTACTGCAAGGTGCCGATTTTAAAGGTAAAAATCACCTAGTAAATCGGTATTACGATACGCCCGAGCTTGCTCTCACGCAGCATAAAGTGGCTCTGCGTATCCGAGAGCAAGGTGAGGATATTATTCAAACGGTTAAAACGCGTGGGCACAGCATTAATGGCTTGCATCAGAGAGGTGAATGGGAGTGGTTGCTTGACAAGCCGGATCTAGATTTAACCTTGCTCGCGCAAGCTCAATGGCCGGATGCATTACCTGTAGAAAAACTTAAAGGGCAACTGTTACCTATTTTCGCCACTAATTTTGATCGGCTTGTTTGGTGGGTTACTGTAAACGACACGCAGATAGAAGTTGCGCTCGATCAAGGTGATGTGAGTTATCAGTGCGCGCGCGATGGTGAGTTATTAAAAGATGCTATTTGCGAGTTAGAATTAGAGCTAAAGTCAGGAGCGGTAGAAGACTTGCTGATGCTTAAAGACCAGTTGCAAGCTGAACTTGGGTGCTTGGTCACCAGTGATATTAGTAAAGCAGAACGAGGTTATCGCCTTTTTCATCAGGCGAACCGGTGTTGATTAGATGTTGTTTTAGCTCCCCATCATGATAAGTGTCTGATTATTTATACCGTTTAAAAAGAGAAAACTATGACGCCTAATTTATCCGCGCTACCCAGTGATCTTATTCCATTAGCTGAGAAGCAGTGGGACCGGTTATCCCCATTGTTGGAATCAGTAAAGCCGCACTGGCCGGCGAGTCGCTACAATGAGTTACTGACCGTTTCGATTGGTAGTGATTTTGTGGTTGACCAATTGGCTCGTCATCCTGAATGGGGCGCTTCATTATGCAATGCCGAACAGTTGGATCAAAATCAGTCATTAAACGGATATAAAACGCTTGTTCAGGAGGCGCTAAAGCAGGTTACAGACGAGCCTTCTTTACTATCTGTTTTGCGTCTTCTTAGGCAGCAATCCATGGTGCGTCTGATTTGGCGCGATTTAACGCGAAAAGCCACCATGCAGCAGACCGTGTTGGAGTTAAGCTGGATGGCTGATGCACTCATTGATGGTGCGCTTGAGGTGCTTTATCAGCAAGCTTGCGATCGTTGGGGTACACCCATGCATGTCTGTGAAACTACCGGAGAAAAGCAGCAGCAACGCATGGTTGTGTTGGGCATGGGGAAACTCGGCGCGCATGAACTCAATCTATCATCGGATATTGATCTGATTTTTACATTCCCTGAGAAAGGTGAAACAGAGGGAGCTAAGCGTACCTTAGAAAACCAAGAATTTTTCATTCGTCTAGGGCAAAAGTTAATCCATGCTTTAGACACCATGAATGGCGAAGGTTTTGTGTTTCGTGTGGATATGCGCCTCCGACCTTTTGGTTCAGCAAGCCCGCTTGCATTAAGTTTTGCAGCAATGGAACACTACTATCAAGATCAAGGGCGTGAATGGGAACGCTATGCCATGATTAAAGCGCGAGTGGTCGCGGGTGACAAAGAGCAGGGCGCTCAATTGATGGCAATGCTAAAGCCGTTTGTTTACCGCAAGTACCTGGACTATGGCGCTTTCGAGTCATTACGCGAAATGAAAGAGATGATTAATCGCGAAGTGCGACGCAAAGGAATGGAGCTTAATGTTAAATTAGGCCCGGGTGGGATTCGCGAAGTTGAGTTTATAGCCCAAGCATTCCAGTTGATCAGGGGCGGGCGCGATAGTCGTTTGCAGCAACGTGAGTTATTGACAATTTTACCCTTATTGCCCGAATTATCGGATGTGACTCCAGAAGCTGTAGAGGAGCTAATTGCCGCCTATATCTTTTTACGTAATATCGAGCACGCCATCCAAGCCATAGCCGATAAACAGACTCAAGAACTGCCCACTGATGATCTCGGCAAAGCACGTTTGGCATTTAGTATGGGGTTTGATTCATGGCAGCAATGCAGTGAGCAGCTTAAGTATCACCGAGAAATTGTAAGGGCACATTTTGAGGAAGTGATTGCCCCCTCTTCAACAGAGTCCGCCGATCAGGAGCAACAGGAAGAAGGTAATTGGTTGGCATTGTGGAGTGGGCATCTTGATGAGGCTGAGTCGTTAGCGTTTATTAGCGATAAATACAGTGATGACCCAGAAGCCGCGCTGAAACTGATTAGTGAACTACGTGATTCGCGCACTGTACAAGTGTTGCAGCCAGGTGGCGTTGAAAGGCTTAAACGTGTTTTACCTGTGCTACTAGAAGAAGTTAGTCAGGTCGAGAATCCGACACAAACTTTAAATCGGATAATGATGCTCATTCATGCAATCCTCAGGCGTTCTGCTTATCTGGTGCTATTGCATGAAAACCCAGCGGCTTTACAGCAACTGGTGAAACTGTGCTCTAGCAGTGCGTGGTTTGCTGACCAGTTAGCGAAAAAGCCAGTTTTGCTAGATGAACTCATTGATCCACGTACTCTTTATGCGCCAACTGATAAAGCCGCGTTAGCCAACGAGTTGCGTCAGCAGCTATTACGCATACCTGAGGATGATATCGAGCAATTAATGGAAGCGTTACGCTATTTCAAAAGTGCACATCTTTTACGCGTAGCGGCGGCCGACATTACCGGCGTTTTGCCGCTGATGAAAGTCAGTGATTATCTGACTTGGCTTGCAGAAGTTATTATAAGTAGTGTGTTAGATATAGCGTGGCGGTTAATGCTAGAAAAACATGGCCGTCCGATGAAAACGGCTGGCGTACCTGCGGACCCTGACTTTATTGTGCTGGGCTACGGCAAACTGGGTGGTATCGAGTTATCTTATGGCTCAGATTTGGATTTGGTGTTCATTCATGATTGTGAAACCGACCTTATGACGGATGGTGCGAAGCCGATTGCTAATGCTGTTTTCTTCACGCGCTTAGGTCAGCGAATGATACATATCCTCAATACGTTTACGGCCGGAGGGCAGTTATACGAGGTGGATATGCGGCTGCGACCTTCGGGAAATTCAGGCTTGCTGGTTAGTTCTTTAAAAGCTTTTGGAGAGTATCAGAATAACAGCGCTTGGACGTGGGAACACCAAGCGCTAGTTCGTGCTCGTGTTATTGCCGGCGCTTCTGGGTTGAGTGGCGATTTTAACAACTTGCGCCAAACAATTTTAGCGAAGCCGCGTGATCTCGATGTGTTGCAAAAAGAAGTCGCCGACATGCGCCAAAAAATGCGTACGCATTTGGGCTCCTCTTCCCAAGATGTTGAAGACGGCTTGTTTAATCTAAAGCAAGATGAGGGGGGAATCGTTGATATTGAGTTTTTGGTTCAGTATCTCGTGTTAGCACACGCAGATAAACACCCTGCTTTGTGCACGTATTCCGATAATATTCGGATTTTAGAAGTTTTACAGGCAGAAGGTTTACTACCAGAACACGACGCGGTTACTTTGCAGGAAGCCTATAAACGTTATCGTGCTGTAGGGCATCGATTGGCCTTGCAAGAGCGCTCTAAGGCAATGAATGATGTTGAAATGGCCGAGTTGAGAGCCGCTGTGACTCACATATGGAAACGTTTTATAAAAGTGGATGAGCCACAAAGTTGAGAAGGGCTAGTAAGAGGAGGGGCATAGGTTTGTGCTTGGCCCCTCCTGCTGAATACTCCCTACTTAAACTTCAGTAAGCCAGCCATATTTATCTTCGCTGTTGCCCCACTGAATATCATTCAGTGCTTTGCGCAGTTTTAGCGTGGTTTCGCCTATGCCGCCGTTCCCGATGCTGATTTCTTTTCCGTGATGGATAAATGTTCCCACCGGTGTTAGAACGGCAGCTGTGCCAGAAAGCGCCGCTTCGCAATTAGGTTTAGCGGCACGTTCTAATAGCTCATCAACGGTGATGTCACGTTCAGAAATGCGCATGCCCATATCGCGAGCTATAGTTAAGACCGAATCGCGGGTAACACCGTGTAAGAAACTTTCATCAAGCGCTTTAGTAATAATTTCATCACCATCGATCAATAAAAAGTTTGCTGCTCCTGTTTCTTGAACGTCGCCATTAGGGCAAAACAAGATTTGATCGGCTTGCACTTCAGCGCGTGCTTTCATTATTGGCAGTAAGGCGCTGGCATAGTTGCCACCACTTTTAATCATGCCCATATGTGTTGCGCAGCGCATCCCATCGTCTTCGATGAGTACACGTAAAGCCGCTACTCCGCCTGCAAAATAATCCCCTACAGGTGAAACGAGGATGTACTGACAAGAGGTGAGAGAGGGCGCCGCTGCTTTACCAATAGCCGCTTCAGTACCAATGTGAGTTGGTCGAATGTACAAGGAACCAGGCGCTTCAGGAACATCAGCCGCAAAGCGACGAACCGTGTCTATGATCATTTCGCGTGTTGCGTTTTTATCAATAGGAGGGAGGGCTAGCAAATGGCTACTTTGCTCAAAACGGTCTAAATTTTTGTCCATGCGGAAAATTTTGACAGAACCGTCTGCATGACGAAACGCCTTGAGGCCTTCAAAGCAGGTGCTTGAGTAGTGTAAGACGTGCGCGCCGGGGTGGAGTTGTAGGCTGTCGCTCGCGACGAGTTCAGGAGTGCTCCAGCTAGAACCGTCAAACCAAGAAATTGCCATTTCAGGCATAAAAACTGTACCGAACGCAGCCATGCGAACTCCTAATAAGTAAAGTAGTAAAAATAATGTAGAGAGCCGTTATTACACAGTCGTGAGCGAAACTGATAAGACTAAGCTTGTTAAAGCAGAGGGCCCAAGAGGTTAAATTGTAATCACCCTATTCAGAAAATGGAATTGTTTGCTGCGGCTAGGATGGAATAATCTGTTTCTTTTTTTGGTGCGTCAGTGATCTGGAGTATCATAAAGAGAAATATTGAAAAGTGGTTAAGTGTGGTGTCAGATATTCTTATCATCAGTGATGGCAAGCCGGGTCATGTGAATCAAAGCAAGGGGCTGGCTGAGGCGCTAGTGAGACGTAACCCAGCACTGGCGGTTGAAGTTCGACCACCCTTGTCTGTATTTAATGCGCTGAGCCTACTTATAAAAAGTATGTTTTTTGGGGGGGCTTCGCCTTCCATGAAGCCTACTGCTCTTGTGTTGGCCGCTGGACACAAAACACACTGGACAGCGTTAGCACTAGGGCGTTTTTTTAAGGCCAAAACAGTGGTGCTTATGAAACCTTCCTTGCCAATAAGCTGGTTTGATCAGTGCGTTATCCCTGAGCATGATTTATTAGATGTCGACCAATTGCCGGCCAACGTAATTCAGACGCGAGGTGCGCTCAATCGCGTGGTTGCTCAGCCAAAGCAACATGGGACAGGTCTGATTCTTTTAGGTGGGCCTTCCAAGCATTATGAATGGCACGATCAGCAAGTGCTTGATCAGATCTCAAGTGTGTTAACTGGCTTTCCAGATACTCAATGGACATTGGCGACGTCGCGGCGCACGCCTGACTCGCTAGTAAAAGCCCTGAGTGGCCTTGATAGCGTATTTACATTGGTTTTGGCTGAGGATACGAGTAGTGATTGGCTGCCGAATACAATCGCTATCACTGAGACGTGTTGGGTAACTGAAGATAGTATCTCGATGACCTATGAAGCATTGACAGCCGGCTGCGTGGTTAACTTAATCAACCTATTGCCAGCGGAGAAAAGCCGAGTTGTTAAAGGTATTGAGCGCCTCAAAACGGATGAGCTTGTTGGTTCTTTGAGCAAGCCGGCGTCGAGCCAGAACCCTATAGTGTTAGCTGAGGCTGACCGTAGCGCTGAAATTATCTTAGGCTACGGTTGGTTAGGTGAACAGTGATAGCCTCTAGCGAGTAATTTTCTGATAAAAATCAATATACTGCTCTACTATACGCTTTTTAGAGTAATGTTCTGCATACACGCGTGATGCACCATGAATCAGTTCGTTTCGTAAATCATCACTACCTAACACCTCATTAATAGCATCCGCTAACGCTTTGCTGTCGTCAATTGGTGTGATGAGTCCGCTTTCGCCATGAGTGATAGCCTCGCCTGGGCCTTGAGAGTTAGTCGCTACTATGGGGCATTGATGCGCCCATGATTCCATTACAATCGAGCCCAGACCTTCATGGCGCGAAGGGCATACGAACAGGTCTGCGGTTTTCATTAGCGTGGTGACATCATCGCGCCATCCTAAAAACCGAACGCGCTGGTCCAACCCTAATTGTGAACAAAGAGCTTTTAGATTGGCTTCTTCAGGCCCTGCGCCAGCTAACCATAAGGTAGCTGATGGTATGCGCTCTAAGCTATGAAGTAATGTGTCGAAGCCTTTGTTGGTATGGAGCCTACCCGCTGCCAGAATGAGTGGCTGCTCCGCTGGAGTGTTAAAACTGTTCCGTGGGATAGCGGTAACGGGGGTCTCATCAGCAAAGTTGGGGATATGTACAATTTTCTCTTTAGGGAAGCCGCCATCAATCATGTGTTGGCAAATGCCTTTGCTAATACCAACCCAGTAGTCAGAGTGTTTATAGTATTTAAGATTGTAATAATGGCCTAGGCGGTTTACTAAAATGTATTTGCTTGAGTTTGGGGTGGAACCGCTGGCACGACTCATCCATGTCATGACTATTTCTGGTTCAAAAGCGTTGAGAGCTTTCTTGAAACGGTAGGCTCCTAACAGGTCTAGCTTGCCACCAAAGGAGAACCCCTGGGCGTCTACGCCGTTGTCTCTTAAGGCATCTAAGCGGTGCTGGTGGTTACGTATAAATGCTTTTTCGTGTAACTCGGGTTGCTCATTTAAACCGCTGACTAAGCGCACAAAAAAATTTTCGGCGCCGCCATTAGCTGCACCCGCGAGTACTTGAGCTACTTTGATTGGGTTCGAGGCCATGTTGATTACATCTCGTTTTTTACTGTTATATGACGAACGTTAGCCATCACGGAAAGTTAGACGTGTTGATCGAGTTGCGCCCCTTACAAAGATAGGCGCATTACCTCATTGAGCCGTCTAAGTGGATGTCCCGCGCCCATACGTAATCATGACTAAATGCGGTTTGAGTGGCGGCTTCAACAATATATTGTGCATATAATTTTGAGTTCATTTCTTGATGGAAGAACGTACGAGCTCGGCTTGCCCAGTAGCGGCGTTTAGCGTCGTCGTGTTGGAATTCAAGAATTTTCGACTTTAAATCGTCCTCGCTCGCGAAATATACAAGGCTTTCTTCTGGCATAAGTGTGTCGAATCGAGGGGATTCGTGGGTAAATTGTAAGATGCCATTCCCTGCTAGTTGAGCCATGCGAGCGGATGAATACCAATACATTCCTTCTTGTCGGTTAAGGTTCAAACCCATCTTAGTTTGAGATAGAGCACGGTCATAGTCACGCCCCCATACCGGGTCTTCCCCGAAACTACCAAATGTTCTGAAGCGCACATCATCGGCCAGCGCTTCTTTTAAGCGTCCCACCATTGCCAAGCGTTCGGTAAAGTCGTTGCTGTTACTGCAAAATAGTAAGTCGATATCGAGATCTGTTTTAGTCGAGTTGTCGAGTGTTTCAATGGAAGGGTCTGTTGGGTTTGGCATGTGATACACGCGTGTTCCCAATCCTTCAAAAATAGACAGCTCACTGCGGCCCGTAGAAACAAAAATGGCGTCGGCTACTTCGGCACGTTTTTTGATTCGCTCTACGTTGGACGGAACAAATAAAGGGTCATTATTGCAATGAACAATGACTCTGTGTGGGACTGCTTTTTTTATAGCGGCTAATGTTTCGTTGGTGATCATATCGCAATGGCCCGCGATGATAAGATCCGGATCAAAGGATTCAACCGTTTCTAATAGGTATTTATTGGCCGCCTTTTTGCCTAAGTCTCGAATTTTAAAAGGTGCTTCATTCGAGGCAACATCGCGATCACTATAGGTTTTAACATAATGGTCGTTTTTGATTAAACCAAATGTCATTTTTTCAGCCCAGCTAACGCGAGTTTTGCCGTAACGTTTAAGTTGCTGATAGGCGATATGGAGAATTCTCATTTAAAGTTCCGTAGCTGCTACAGTGTAAGCCATAGGTGGTTGTTAGAAATTGACTACAGTGTATTTGATGTAATTAAGGTATAGCAAATAGGCTCGAAGATCTGCGTTTAGTTTGCTTGCTCTTCATTCGAGAGCAACTTTTCATAGACGCCTAATGTGTTGTCTACTTGTTGATTGAGATAAAACTCTTTGGGTAAATAGAATTCTGGGTGCGTATCAAGCAGTTCCGCTATACGTTGGGCAAAGGCTTGGATGTTGTCTGGTTCCACTAGGCCTTTAGGGAAACCCGCGTTGAGCGATTCGCTAGCACCTCCTCGATCAAATGCGACGACGGGGCAACCACATGCCAAGGCTTCAGGTACTGTGCGCCCGAAGGGTTCCGCTTTATTAGACATATGGCAGGTCACATCTGCAAAGCCATAGAAAGCTTGGATATCTGAGCGGTGCCCCATGAAGCTTATATTATTTTCGAGCCCTAAACTTGATGTCAGTGAGAGAAGTTCAGATTGGTAATGCTCTTTTTGAGGCTCAGCAGAACCGACAATGACGCCATGGCAATCGGGCCTTATTTGTATCAGTAGATGCATCATTTTGATAAAAGCTTCTTGGCCTTTCCAGCGAGACAAGCGGCCGGGCATCAAAATAATTTTTTTATTCTCAAGCTCTGGGTACTCTTGTAAAAGAGATGCTCTCCATTGCGGATTACATGCGTTGGAATTGAACGATTTAGGATCAAGGCCGCGGTAAATTCTTGTGATTTTGGACGGGGGAATCTCATAGTTCGTAAGCATGTAGTCCTGCACGCAGTTGGATATAGCAATACAGTGCTCTGCTTTTGCCATAATAGCGCTGTACTTATTGACCGAGTACATACCGTGAAAAGTGCTCACTAAGCGAGGGCGGTTTTCTTTGGGAAGCTTGCGCCATGCGAGCCAAATAATCCATGCTGGAGCACGTGAGCGTACATGAATAACATCGGGTTTAAGTTCGTTAAGTATATGTCGTACGCGTCTAACCTGTAGGAGCGAGGTTAGTGATTTTTTGTGCACAGGTACAAGCAGATGAGTCGAACCATTATTTTCTAGTTCCTTTACTAACTGCCCACCATTTGACATGACGGTAGAGCGGTGGCCTCTTAAAACTAGCTCATTGGCGAACTCTACCGTTCCACGTTCCACCCCACCCGAATTGAGAGCGGGTAACACTTGTAAAACGTGCAATGATGGCTTGCTGAGTGTCATGAGGCATCTCTAGAAACAAAAATTTGAGAAATTATTACAGGAGTTACCCAGATTGTCTAAAGAATAGGTTGATACTATGGTAGTTTGTCCCTGTTTTATTTTTTAAGAATTCAGTAGTTAATATGTTTACTCAGAAAAAGCATCATTTACAAAGGGTTTGGATACGTCATGCACATCGTTAATATTTGTATTTGTACTTATATGCGTGAACAAATGTTATCAGATTGTTTGCAAAGCTTAGTGGCCGTTAACGTACCAGATGAAGTGACTGTGACGGTTAGTGTTATTGATAATGATGCATCAGGCAGCTCAGAGGGTTGCGTGAGTCGTGCAGCAGAAGCGTTACCTTTCACTGTTCGTTACATGCAGGAGGCCAAGAGAGGTATTCCATGCGCAAGAAATCGTGCCATTGAAGAGAGCATACAACATGGGGCTGATTTTATAGTCTTTATTGATGATGATGAAATAGTAACCGCTGACTGGCTGGTTAATTTGTACAATTACAATGTTCAAAAAGGAGGGAGAGCTGTTGTTCATGGAAAGGTTTCACAGCGACTACCTGACAACTTGCCGCCTTCTATACAGGGTCTCTATAAAGGAGGAAAACGATTCTCGGGTGAAGCGCTGAGTGCCTGTGCTACCGATAATGTATTAATTCCTATCCATTTAGTAACGGAGCTTGAATTGCGATTTGACGAAAGCAATCCCTTAGCAGGAGGAACTGATACTATTTTCTTTACGCAGGCTACATCAAAAGGGGTTGAAATTTTCCAATGCAATGAAGCGCTTGTGTATGAAACAATCCCAAAACAACGCGCAACCCTCAAGTGGCTGGCCAAACGCAAATATAGGGCCGGTATTACGGATGCCTGGCGAAAGTCTCAGCGAGGTCGCTCCAAAATTAGTATTGTCATGTCAGCATCGTTCCATGTAGTTGCTTCGGCTTTGAAAATGCTGCTGATGGCGCTATTGATGCGGGGGCTCGCAAGGAACCAGTCGTTCTTGAAAATGTGTCGGTACGCTGGTGTCTTTATGGGAGTATTCGGGGCCCGAGTCGATAGTTATCGGCATATAAATTAACTTTTATCTTAGGTTGTTTATGAGTAAAAATATTTTGCATGTGGCGAAGTTGAATAAATTTATACCGCCGTTTGTCGACTTCGTTGCAGACGAAATGCCAGCTGTTTTCCCTAATCAACAGTTTTTTTTTCTGGGGAATTCAAAGAAATATCCTTATAAAGATAGGACTAATATTAGTCATTATGGGAAAGGGCTGATTAGCTACTTTTTTTCAATATTTGCTCTCTATTGCAAAATGATGCGCGCTGATCGGGTTGTTTTACATGGACTATTCGATAAACGTGTTATTTATTGTCTTTTTTTTCAGCCATGGTCTTTAAAAAAGTGTTACTGGGTTATCTGGGGAAAGGATTTATATACGTACCAAGATCCTAAGAAAGGAAGTAAATGGAAACGCCTAGAATTTTTTAGAAGAAAGGTTATACGAGATTTAGGTTTTCTTGTTACTTACGTTAACGGTGATGTGGAGTTGGCTAGAAAATGGTATGGAGCTAAAGGAAAGCACCTTAACTGTATTATGTATACTACAAACCTTTTTTCAGAGATTGTGGTTCCTGAAAAGTCGAATAAAAAAATTAATATTCAAATAGGAAATTCAGCTGATCCTAGTAATAATCACTTTGATATTTTGGATATGCTAGAACCCTATAAAGATGAAAATATAGCTATATATGTGCCATTGTCTTATGGGAATAAAAAGCATGCTGCATCTGTTATAGAAGCAGGGCATAACATGTTTGGTGATAAGTTTTTTCCTATGCTCGATTTTATGCCTTTTGATAAATACTTGGCGTTCCTTGGTGATATCGATATTGCAGTTTTCAACCATAAAAGGCAGCAAGGTATGGGGAATATTATTTCGCTGTTAGGTATGGGGAAGAAAGTTTATTTTAGAAGCGATGTGACTTCCTGGGAAGTTTTAGACTCTTTGGGGTTAAATATTTATGATGTTAATAGTTTCTCGGTAGATCTATTGACGGATGATGAGCGTATTGCTAATAAAAAAATAATTAGAGAAAACTTCAGCCGAGAAAAGTTAGCAGATCAGCTGAAAGTTATATTTGAGGGATAAAATGGCTTACTACAGTCGATCTTCTTTAGAGAAGATGGGTTTTAAGTTTTTAGGGGAAAATGTAAAAATTAGCGATAAAGCTAGCATTTACGACCCTGAACTCATAGAAATTGGTGATAACTCAAGAATTGATGATTTTTGTGTCGTGTCAGGAAACATAAAAATAGGTTCCTATGTTCACATCACACCATTTTGTTTGTTGGCGGGTGGAGAGAAAGGAATCGTCATAGAAGATTTTTCAGCACTCGCATATCGAGTACAAGTGTTTACTCAATCAGACGATTACTCGGGCGAGACGATGACGAATTCGACTGTGCCGCAAAAATATAAGCATGAATTTAAGTCGAAAATTCTCCTTAAAAGGCATGTTATAGTAGGAGCCGGGTCGATAATAATGCCCGGCGTCACAGTTGCAGAAGGTTGTTCTATAGGGGCGTTATCTTTGGTTCTAAAAAGTACTATGCCTTGGGGGATTTATGTTGGAAGCCCTGCGAAGCGGCTAAAGGATAGAAAGAAAAGTTTACTGCAGCTCGAAAAAAAGTTTTTAAGCGAGAAGCTCAATGATTCCATTTAACAAGCCCCCGTACACTGGTAATGAAGACCAGTACGTATTGCAAGCCATGCATAGCGATAAAATTTCTGGCGATGGGGTATTTAGTAAGCGTTGCCAATCTTGGTTTGAGATAGAATTAAAGTGTGAAAAGGCTTTGCTAACACCTTCATGTACTCATGCTTTAGAGATGGCGGCATTGCTAATTGATATACAGCCAGGCGATGAAGTTATCATGCCAAGCTACACCTTTGTCAGTACTGCAAATGCTTTTGTCCTTCGAGGTGCAAAAATAGTCTTCGTTGATATACGTCCGGACACGCTAAATATAGATGAAAAGCTAATTGAGTCAGCCATAACTCCTAAAACGAAGGCAATTGTTCCTGTTCATTATGCCGGCGTTGCTTGTGAAATGGATGTGATTATGACAATAGCTGAAAAGTATCAGTTGTTTGTTATAGAGGATGCTGCGCAAGGAATGATGTCTACGTATAAAGGTAAACCTTTGGGTACTATTGGGCATCTTGGCGCTTTTAGTTTCCATGAAACTAAAAACTACTCCAGTGGTGGTGAAGGAGGGCTGCTAATTATTAATGATCAACAGTTTTCTGCTCGTGCTGAAATAATTCGTGAAAAAGGGACTAATCGTAGTCAGTTTTTTCGAGGAATGGTTGATAAGTACAGTTGGGTCGACTTAGGTAGCAGCTATTTGCCCTGTGATCTGCAAGCCGCTTATCTTTGGGGACAATTGGAAAGGGTAACAGAGATAAATGACTTTCGTTTGGATATTTGGTCTCGCTATCATGAGTCGTTTAAAGATTTAGAAAAGAAAGGATATGTTGAACGTCCTACGGTGCCGCAGAACCTTACCCATAATGCTCATATGTACTACCTTAAAACAAAGGATCTAGAGCAACGGACAAGGCTAATAGAACATCTAAAAAATGATGATATATTGGCTGTTTTTCACTATGTTCCCTTGCACTCGGCTACAGCAGGTAGCTCGTTTGGTCGTTTCAATGGAGTTGACCAATATACTACGTCTTTGAGCTCTGGTTTAGTGCGGTTACCTATCTGGTATGGTCTTGAAAAGGGGGATGTTGAAAAAATTTCCGATTCAGTCAGACTTTTTTATTTAAATGAATAGGTTTCTGCTTTTTTATTTTTCAAAGGTATATCTGCAGATAATTGTGCTGTTTTTGTTGTTGGGTTGATTGTTAATTGTAAGGGTTGGAGCGAGAAGGTTTGATATGAAAATTTTGGTTAGAAAAATCTCTCGTTTTTTTTTAAGACGAACATCTCAGGTTGTTTCTATTTTCTGTTTTAGTAAAAAAAGAAGGGCGAAATGTAGAGAGTTTTTTGATGATAAAATAATTGGTTTATACAAAGATGAAATACAAGTCTTTATTGACCGATACCCTGCAGTTTGGAGTGAAGAAGAGACTATTCAACACTTGTTAGAAAACAAGAGTAGCATCTGCCGTTTTGGTGATGGTGAGCTTAAGCTTATGGTCGGTGAGAAACATAAGTCATTTCAAGATGTAAACCACTCACTCAATAGTCGGTTAATTGAAGTGTTGAATAGTAATGTTCCTAATATTCTTGTTGCCATTCATCCCGTTAGGGACTTTGATAGTTTGGGACGTATTTGGCAAAAGTTTATTATCCGCATCGGTTCACCCGTATTAAATTTACTAGATAGCAACCGACGTTACCCTTCAATGGGAGTGTTTCGTGGTTTGCCAAAAAACACTAAAGAGAATTTGGTAAATCGTATCCTGAAAATCAAAAAACTTTGGGAAGGCCGTAAAATTTTATTGGTTGTAGGTGAAAATAGCCGATTTACTTTTGAAGAAGAGCTATTCAATAATGTTGAAAGTGTAGACTATGTTTATGCGCCTGCAAAAAATGCTTTTGAAGTATATGATGAAATAGTTAATAAGGTTAAGCAATATAATAAAGATGAATATCTGATTTTGATTGTGCTTGGCCCTACAGCTACTGTAATGGCTTATGACTTGGCTCTTGACGGATACCAAGCTATTGATTTTGGGCAAATGCCTGGTACTTATAAGCGAGCAAAGAAAGTCCTTTTTGGTAATGAAGAAGTAGTATTAAAAGAATTGCTGTAGTAGCTGACAGCTTTTTATGCGTTGAGTTTTGAAAGATTATGGGTGTTATGGATGAGCTGTAAAGTATGACGTTATATTTGAAAGAGTTGACCCCGTTTGCTCAGGGAGGAAACAGGCAGTGCTTTGTTCATCCGGATAATCCTAACCGGTGTATCAAGGTTAGAAGACCTGACTTTACGCTAGAGGATTGCCGTAGAAAGAAAGGTTTTCCTAAAAACTTAAAGCCTCTATCATCGTTTGATGACAACCTTGAAGAGTTCAAAGTTATTACCAACCTACATAAAATGATTGGTGGGGATTTATTTAGCCATATTTATCAATGCTTTGGCTTTGTTGAAACAGACTTAGGGGCTGGCTTAGAAACGGAGCTTGTTTTAGATGATGACGGGCGTATTTCCTTATCGCTCAAGCAGTATATTTGGGAGTATGGCTATTCTGATGCTTGTAAGAAGGCGGTTGCTGATTTGATTGGTTTTTGGGAGCACAATTTAATACCTTCCCGAGATATTTTGACCCACAATGTTCTCGTACAGCAAGGCGCTCATCAGGATATAAAGCGGTTAGTTGTAATAGACGGCCTTGGATCAGCATCAGCGATTCCTTTTCAGATATTCCCAACATTTGTAAAAAAACGTGCAGTATCAAACAAAGTGGAACGCTTTAAATATCGTATAGATGAGTTTGTTGCTAAGTGTGAAAGTGGGAAAGCGCCAAGTAAAGTAGGAATGCTAAATTATCGATAGCTTGTGGGCTGATTTTGCAATACAACAAGAACTTAGAGATGGCTATATAATATGAAATTAATGCAAATGCTTTTGTCTCAATCAGAGGCTGGAGCCGAAACTTATTTTGAAAAAGTTGCAGCCGCGCTTGCCAAAGATGCCAGTATTACTCAGCGACTTGTTATTGAAGAGCAGCCTTCTCGTGAGAAAAGGCTTCAAGCTTCTGGTGTGGATTTTAGTACTTTACCTATGGGGAAAGTAAAAAAGCCTCTGTTTTATAATTACTCTTTAAAAAAGCATGTTAAAGAGTTTGAGCCAGATCTTATTGTTACTTGGGTAAATAGGGCTTCTAGAAAGTGCCCTTCAACAAGTGCGGTCGTTGTTGGGCGACTAGGCGGTTATTACGATATAAAGAATTATAAAAAATGTGATCATTTAATTGTTAATACGCCAGATTTAGTTCATCACGTTGTTTCAAATGGTTGGCCAGAAACGAAAGTGAGCATGATTAGTAATTTTGGTGATCTGCCCGAAACGTTAGAGATATCAAGCTCGCTTCCAGAAATACCCACAGGACATAAGGTGCTTTTGGCTTTAGGTCGATTGCATCAAAAGAAAGCGCACGACACTATTATTAAAGCACTACCTATGATCCCAGACGCCACACTGCTGATAGCGGGTACAGGGGAGTTAGAAAACGAATTAAAAAGTCTGGCCGACTCATTAGGTGTATCCGAGCGCGTTAAGTTTTTAGGTTTGCGAAAAGATATACGTCAATTGTTTGATTTAGCCGATGTATGCGTTTTCCCATCGCGATTTGAACCTCTAGGTAATGTGGTTTTAGAGGCATGGGCAACAAATACGCCTATTGTAGCGGCGTCGAGTACCGGCCCTGCCTGGCTAATAACGCATAACGAAAACGGACTATTGTTTGATATAGATGATGTAAATGCTTGTGCATCCGAGGTTAATCGAGTGCTGTCTGACACTGCTTTAGTGGATAAACTAACGGAAAGCGGCTTTGCAGAGTTTAATAACAATTTCTCAATGGATGTTATTGTTAATAAATACAAAAATTTATTCGAAACATTAATAAAAGAAAAAAAAGAGCGTAGTTAGGCTTATCCATTCCAAAGTGAGCCTTAGAGTAAAGCCTTACTTATTTGTAAAGGAAGGCTTTGCCCTTCGGGTGGGTCTTAAAGCGTCTGTGCACCCACATGTATTGTGTAGGTGCCTTCATGATCATGCTTTCTATTACTTGGTTCACTTTTGTGGCGTCTGCTACATCATCGCCGGTAGGGAAGTCCTCCAATGGCGGAAGCATTTCAATAATGTAGCGACCTTGATCATTGCGTCTCATTGATAGTGGGATAACAGCAGCCTTGGACATTTTAGCTATGCGTGCCGTTGCGGTAATTGTTGCGGCAGGCACGCCAAAAAATGGCGCATAAACAGACAGCTTCATACCCATATCTTGATCCGGTGCATACCATACGGCCTTTCCGTCTTTAAGGCGGCGAACTAAACGGCGGATATCGCCACGCTCGATCAGTTCTTCAAAAAATACTTCGCGACCCTTTTTGCTTAGCTCTTCGATAACAGGGTTATTGTTTTTTCTATACATTCCATCAAAGCGCATATGTTGAGCTAAAATCCCGCCTGTTACATCTAAACAGGTAAAATGGCCGCTTAAGAAAAGGATGCCTTGCCCTTCTGCTTGAGCTTTTTCAACATGCTCAAAGCCAATAATATCACCCAGCGGTGTAAGCTTTTCTGGCTGAGGCCACCATGCCATTCCAGACTCGATCATCGCGATACCTTGGTCTTTAAAGACATCACTCAGCATCTGGTTGTGCTCTTTTGGAGATAAATGAGGAAAGCAGAGTGATAAATTGGTATCAGCTACGTGTCTACGATCTTTAGCAATACACATCAATATGCGCCCCAGCAACCGCCCGATCTTATGTTGGGCTGGTAGCGGTAACCTGTTAATAAGCCAAACTAGTCCAAGTCCTAAGAAGGTGGGCCAATAAGTTGGATGCCATAAGTTTTCTGGGCGCTTTTGTTTCATAACAACTATTTTTACTAACCTATTGTTCTCGTTCGGTGCCTATTCTAATCTGTTTTGCAGCAGATCCCTATAACCGATCATTTGCGTAGGTATGATCTAACAAGTGCCAGCGATTTGATATCGCTATGGTGTACAATGCAGTCTTTGATTTCAATACGTTGCGAATAATGAAAAAACAAACTACCCGAGAAATTAGTGGTCTTCGTCTTTATCTGCGCTTACTGACTTACATAAGACACCAGTGGCCACTCTTTTTGCTTAGTGTGGCAGGCTTTGCTTTATATGCCAGCACCCAAGCGGGCTTTGCTAAGTGGATGGAGACGGTTGTCCAAGCTATTGAGAACAACGCTATAGAGCATCGTGGTTGGCTGGCGCTAAGTGTGCTTGGATTATTTGTCATCCGAGGGCTTGGCACCTTTATGGGTAACTATTTCATTACACGTATTGCGCGTACGTTGGTGCACTGCTTACGCTTAGAGCTTTTCGCTCACATGCAAAAGTTACCGAGCACGTTCTATAACGCTAATAGCTCGGGTACTCTGCTTTCTAAGCTAACGTATAACGTTGAACAAGTAACAGGGGCGGCTACCAACGCCGTGAAGGTTGTTATTCAAGAAGGGTTAACTGTTATTGGTTTGTTTGGGTATTTGTTGTGGCTTAATTGGAAGTTGACGCTGATTTTCTTATTTTTAGGCCCATTTATTGGTTTTTTAGTGTCTTTTGTCTCTAAGCGCTTTCGCCGCTTAAGTAAGAAGCTACAACACTCAATGGGTAATGTAACGAATACGGCATCGGAGGCAATCAAGGGTTATCAAGTAGTACGTACGTTTGGCGGTCAAGATTTTGAGATGAACCGCTTCACTGAAGTAAGTGAAAAGAACCGTGATCAACATATGAAATTGGTGATCACTCAATCATTAAGCACCCCAGCTGTACAGCTGATGGTGGCTTGTGCGTTATCTCTATTGCTGTACCTTGCAATGGAGCCGTCTATTATGTCGACAATGAATACCGGTCAGTTCATTGCATTTATTACAGCGGCTGGCATGTTAACAAAACCGTTACGCCAATTAACGGATGTTAATAGCGTCATTCAACGCGGTATAGCGGCTGCGCAAAGCTTGTTTGAAGTACTGGATGAATCTCCAGAAAATGATAATGGTACCTTGGTTGCGAAGAACGTTGCCGGCGCTATTGCATTTAATGATCTGTCGTTTCGCTATCCGAATACGGATAAAGATGTGTTAAACCATATTAATTTGTCAATTGAACCTGGCCAGAATGTCGCGCTTGTTGGTCGCTCCGGTAGTGGTAAGTCAACGTTAGCGAGCCTGTTACCGCGTTTCTATGACGTGCCAAATGCAGAGCAGATTACGTTAGATAATCAGTCATTACAAAGCTATACGTTAGCCAGTTTGCGCAGCCAGATCGCATTGGTTAATCAGCAGGTTGTACTTTTTAACGGAACAATTGCCGATAATATCGCTTATGGCGATTTAGCGAACAAACCCGAAGAAGAGATTAAGCAAGCGGCGAAAGCGGCGCATGTGATGGAGTTTGTGGATAAGTTGCCTGATGGGCTTAACACCATGGTTGGGGAAAACGGAGTACTTCTCTCCGGCGGCCAACGTCAGCGTATTGCAATTGCTCGTGCTATTTTAAAAGATGCTCCGATCTTAATTATGGATGAGGCCACATCGGCGCTGGATACTGAGTCAGAACGCCATATTCAATCGGCGATGGAGCACGTGATGAGAAATAGAACAACTCTCGTCATAGCTCACCGACTCTCTACTATTGAAAAAGCCGACCTTATTGTGGTTATGGATCAGGGTGAGATTGTTGAGCAAGGAACCCATGATGAGTTGCTTGCTAAGCATGGCGCTTATGCGCAGTTGCATAACTTGCAGTTTGAGGACACGCCAGAGCATGCGTGAGTGGTCAAGATACGTTTATACGTGCTTGTTCTATATTGCAGTGCCAATACTCTTGGTACGTCTGTGGTGGCGTGGGCGAGAGTCTGCTGGTTACCGTCGAAACTGGTGGCAACGGTTTGGTTTTGTTCCTAAAGTCTCGTCTCGCTCAGGACCGCCCTTGTGGATTCATGCAGTCTCGCTGGGTGAGACAATTGCGATAGCTCCTTTGGTTCAGCGTTTGTTGGATCAATATCCCGATTTGCCAATAGTAATGACGAGCATGACTCCCACCGGGAAAGCTCGCGCAGAATCGTTATTTGGTGATCATATACAGCATTTTTATTGCCCCTATGATTTGCCTGACGCGCTGTTTCGGTTTATCAAACGGCTCAATCCGCTTGGCTGTTTAGTGGTTGAGACGGAACTGTGGCCGAATATGGTGGCTGCCTGCGAAGCTCAGAAAGTTCCTCTCATGGTGGCTAATGCGCGACTGTCTGCTCGTTCTGCGCGCGGCTATCATCGTGTAAAGTCACTTGCTTATCCTATGATGCGACGCTTTAGCTATTTAGTGGCACAAAGTGATGCTGATGCCGATCGTTTTCGTCAATTAGGTGTACCCGACGAGCGAATAGCGGTTTCTGGCAGTATCAAGTTTGATATTCATGTGGATCCTGTCCAACGGCGCGAGGGAGAGCTATTAAAACAGCGATTTACAGGGCGCTTTGTTTGCATGTTGGCCAGCAGCCACTCAGATGAGGAGGCTCAATTTTTAGCTGCGAGCCAGTCGATGCTAGCTCGGTTTCCTCAATTGTTGTTGCTGGTAGTCCCGCGGCATCCCGAACGTTTTGAGTCTGTGTATCAATACTTTGTCGATCAGTTGGGGATGGCGGCCGTGGCGAGGCGCTCTTTGCCAGCGTCTGTTACTGACAGTACGCGTGTTGTGGTCGGTGATACATTAGGTGAAATGCTATTGTTCTATACGGCCGCTGATGTAGTGGTGATGGGCGGTAGTTTTGTCGATGTGGGAGGGCATAACCCTGTTGAACCTGCAGCCGTGAAAACACCTGTTGTTATGGGGCCGTTTTATCATAATTTTGCTGTTATTTGCGATGCGATGGTGGAATCTGGTGGTATGGCCTATGTGGAATCGATGTCCCAGGCGCTTGAAAAGACTGCTTCTATGATGGTTGAGCCCGCTCCGTTGTTGGGCATGGGGGCGGCAGCTTTTGCCTATGCCGAATCTCAGCGTGGTGCGCTAGACCAGTTATTTCTGCAGGTGGAAAAGCGCTTGATTAACCCGCCGGTCTGAACAAGCGCTTTGTTTTATTCATTGCCGCTTAAATATCAAAGCTCAGTGACTCGCCTGCTTGATCTAAAAAAGCCGCTTCAAACACAGAGCGGATAGTCGCTTTGTCGCTGTCGCGTACCCACGTTTTAAGCTCAGCATCATAGTCAAAGTGGAATCCCCCCGTTTTAGTGGCTAGCCATAGTTGTCGGACGGGAGTCTGGCGAGTGAAGATTATTTGGCTTTTATTCTCACATTTAATGGTTAGAACGCCACCGCTAATCAAATAGTCCAAGTCGGTTTCAGCGTCATCTAGTTTTTCTTCTACGCTAATCAGGGTTTCGTCTACGAGGGCGTAAAATTCGCTTTCTGTCATCATGGCGGGAGTCTGTCCTAAAAGTACGAAGAGCAAGTATGTAGTTGCTAGTATACCAGTAAAATCCGGAATGATCCGAGGCTTAGCCTGCTCATAAGGTTCAAGTTAGACAAGATTACAGGGTATAATCAGGGTAATTTTTTTGAATGAGCAGGCCTCAACGTGAAACAGCGCTGTATTTTATTCGTAGGTATACTTTTGCTAGCAGGCTGTGGCCAAAAAGGGCCTTTGTATCTACCCAAAGCTGAAGCGGAAAAAGCCCCAGAAGGGCAAGAGACGCAGCCTCTTGAGGCGACAAGCAAAGCTGTCGCCGAATAGTATTTAGTTAATGTAATTAACGACCCTTTGAGTGGTTACGCGAAGCGGCCACGATCAACCAGTAGCTAGCCGGCAATATCATTGCAATCACGCTTGATCGCTGTCTAGTCGCAGTAGAGAAATATGATGGATAACTTTGAGTACCGTAACAACCAGCTTTTTTGTGAAGACGTCGCTCTTGCAGACGTAGCGAAAGAGTTCGGAACGCCCGTTTATGTTTATTCGCGTGATGCAATTGAACGTGCCTTTTTGGGATATGCACAAGCATTGGAAGGGCACGATGCATTAGTGTGTTTCGCCGTTAAGGCAAACAGTAATTTGGCGGTGCTAAATGTGCTAGCGCGCTTGGGTGCAGGGTTCGATATTGTCTCTCTGGGCGAACTAGAGCGAGTACTAAAGGCTGGCGGTAAGCCTGAAAAAATCGTTTTCTCTGGTGTAGGCAAGCAAGCTCACGAGATTGAGCGCGCACTAAAAGTCGGAATTCACTGCTTCAATATAGAATCCGAAGCAGAGCTTGATCGTGTGAATGATGTCGCGGGCCAGTGCGGTATTAATGCCGCGATTTCGTTCCGTGTTAATCCTGATGTTGATGCCGGAACACATCCGTACATTTCTACGGGTTTAAAAGATAATAAATTTGGTATTGCTATTGATGAAGCTGAGCGTATCTACGCGAAAGCAGCCGCCATGCAACATGTTGATGTCGTGGGAATGGATTGTCATATAGGTAGCCAGTTAACAGAAATAGCTCCTTTTATGGATGCTATGGATCGGCTGTTGGTGCTGGTAGATAAACTGGCAGCGTCTGGAATTGTAATAAAGCACCTAGACATGGGAGGTGGTTTAGGCGTTTGTTATACCGACGAAGTACCGCCTTCGCCGCAAGATTACATCAGTGCTGTGCTCAAAAAGCTAGAGGGTCGTGATCTGGGGCTTATTTTTGAACCAGGGCGCTCTATTGTGGCTAATGCTGGGGTGATGTTGACTCAAGTGGAATTTTTAAAGTGCAACGAGAGTAAAAACTTTGCGATTGTTGATGCGGCTATGAATGATTTAATCCGCCCGGCACTTTACAGCGCTTACCAAGAGATCATACCGGTTTCAGTTAGAGAGGAAGGCAAACCAGTAACCTATGACCTTGTTGGCCCTATTTGCGAGACAGGCGATTTCATTGGAAAAGATCGTGCGCTTACGATCGAAGCGGGCGATTTGCTAGCGGTTTGCTCAGCGGGTGCTTACGGTTTTGTAATGAGCTCAAACTATAACTCTCGTGGCCGCGCCGCTGAAGTTATGGTTGACGATAATAACGTATACGAAGTACGTGCCCGTGAGACATTGCACGACATTATGCGTGGTGAACAAACATTGCCTGCGGGTAACTGAGACGAGTTGTAAGCTATGTTGGTACGTTTTACGAAAATGCACGGCTTAGGTAATGATTTCATGGTGATTGATCTCGTTACACAGCGCGTGCGCCTCAGTGAGGAAAAAGTTAAATGGCTAGCGAATAGGCATACAGGTATTGGGTTTGATCAACTGCTAATTGTAGAAGCGCCCAGTGATCCGGATGTTGATTTTCGCTACCGCATCTATAATGCCGACGGGTCGGAAGTGGAGCATTGCGGTAATGGGGCTCGTTGCTTTGCTCGTTTTGTGCTGGATAAGCGATTAACTTGCAAGCGAGAAATTGTGGTAGAAACAGCGCAAGGGCGTGCCATTTTAAATGTACGTGATGATAATCTGGTTGAGGTCAATATGGGGCCTCCCGTGTTGTCCCCGTCAGGAATCCCTTTTATCGCAGACACAAAGCGTGCTGTTTATGAGGTTGATGTTGACGGTCAGACTGTATCGCTATCGGCTGTTTCTATGGGCAATCCTCATGGCGTGTTGGTCGTGGATAATGTCGATACCGCGCCTGTTGAAACGCTAGGACCATTATTGGAGAAGCACCCTCAGTTTCCGGCGAAAGCTAATATTGGATTTATGCAGGTCGTTTCCGGTTCAGAGATACGCCTGCGTGTCTTCGAGCGAGGAGCAGGAGAAACTTTAGCCTGTGGCACAGGTGCATGCGCGGCTGTTGTAGCCGGGCGGCTTCAAGGTATTCTTGATAACCATGTCACTGTGCACTTACTAGGTGGGGATTTAGAAATCTCTTGGAAAGGCAGTGAAATCGACCCCGTTATAATGACAGGCCCCGCGACCAGTGTTTTTGAAGGACAAATTTATTTATGAGCCAGGATGACACGCGCAACACCCCAAATGACGATCACTTAACGGACGACACGGCCGACGTTGAAGTTATGCCAATAGATGCTGAACAAGTGGCTGATTACTTGGGCAAGAACCCAGATTTCTTCATGAGTCATCCCGCTTTGTTAGAGGTGATGAGTGTCCCTCATAATGCGGGTAAGGCCGTTTCTCTTGTAGAGCGTCAAACATCTTTATTACGCGAACGTAACCGACAATTGACACTCCATATGGGAGATCTGATTGATATCGCTCGCCATAATGACTCTCAGTTTGAAAAGACTAAACGCATGGTGCTTGCTCTTTTGGATTCGGCTACGTTAGATGATGTAGCGGTCGCATTGGAAGAAAGCTTGTGTCGTGATTTTTATGGCGATGCCACGTCATTGGTATTGTTTGCCGATCAGCCTCTCAATGTAAATAACTTAACAATGATCCCTCGTTCAACGGCGGGCGTTGTCGAGTCTTTGATTAAAACGAACCTCCCTACCTGTGGACAACTGCAGTTAGTTGAAAACCGTTTTTTATTTGGTGATGAGGCCAATGAGGTTCATTCGGCGGCAGTAGTGCCATTAGTTAAAGGCGACGCGATTGGGTTGTTGGCAATAGGTAGTCACGACCCGTACTATTTCCAACGTAGCCAGGGTACATTATTCCTAAGCTATGTCGGTGAAGTATTAAGCCGCGTTGTTAGTCGGATTCTGCACGAAGAACCGGCATGATAAGCTCCACGTCATTCTCTGACCGCCTAGCGCCGCTAATCGATCAGTTTATGACGTTCTTACACAGTGAACGTCAATTAGCAGCTAATACTCAACTCCATTATCGACGAGACTTAGAGCGTTTGATGGACTTTGTTGCTGACAGCCGAATAGACCAATGGGGCCAAGTCAGCGAGCGTCATATTCGGGCGTTTATTGCTGAGCTTCATCGTGATGAACTCAGTGCAAAGAGTATTCAGCGTCAGCTATCTTCTATCCGTAGCTTTTATCGCTTTTTAGTAGCCGAAGGCCTCAGTGATGCTAACCCTGCTTTGGGAGTTAAAGCGCCTAAAGCGGGCAGGCACTTGCCAGAGACACTCGATACTGACCAGCTAAGCCATCTGCTGTCTTTCCCTGTTGAGGATGCTATATCGGCTCGAGATAAAGCCATGCTTGAGCTGGTATATTCGTCTGGTTTGCGGGTGTCAGAGTTAGTAAGTCTGAATATTCATGATGTCGATTTACGAGCGGGTAGCTTAGTTGTTACCGGTAAGGGCAATAAAACTCGAATGTTACCCGTGGGCCGCATGGCGGTCAGTGCATTACAGCTCTGGATCACCCATCGACAAGCGTGGGCCAGTTATACGGGGCCAGATCAAGATGCGCTGTTTATTGCTAAAAAAGGCCAGCGATTAACAGTGCGCAGTGTGCAATTGCGGTTTGATCACTGGGCTAAGCGCATGCATACGCAGGGTAAAGTATACCCACACCGTTTACGTCATAGTTTTGCCAGCCACGTGTTGGAGTCTAGTGGTGATTTACGTGCAGTACAGGAACTACTTGGCCATGAAGATATCTCTACTACACAGGTGTACACCCATTTAGACTTTCAACACTTAATGGATGTTTACGAAAAAGCACACCCGAGAGCACGGAAAAAAGATGATTAAATGTATTACTTTCGATCTGGATGATACCTTGTGGGCTGTTGACCCTGTCATTGAAGTGGCTAATGAGCGTTTGTTTAGTTGGATGCAAGCTAATGCGCCGTTATTTGTTGAACGCCACAGCGTTGAAGATATAAAGGGCAGGCTACGGACTAAGGTTGTAGAAGCGTCTCCGCATATTGCTCACAGTGTTACTCAGGTTCGCCTGGCGGCTCTGGAAGCTGGCTTTCTTGAAGCAGGCTATCCGAAGGAGCAAGTAGTGGATTTGGTCGAGGCTAGCTTTCGCGTATTTTACGATGCGCGCCAAGAGGTCAGCTTTTTTGAGCATGCACTAAGCATGGTAGAAGGTCTCAAAAAGGAGGGGTATCAGGTAGGCGCAATTAGCAATGGCAATGCCAGCATTTATAAAGTGGGCTTAGGCCATTGCATGGACTTCCAGCTCAATGCTGATGAGGCCGGTGTTGAAAAGCCGCATCCTGATATTTTTGAGCAGGTTTTAGCGGCGCAGAACTTGCGTCCAGAGCAGGTCATCCATATTGGTGATAACCCGGTAGCCGATGTTCAAGGAGCGGCTGAGGTAGGGATGTGGACTATTTGGGTGAATCTCAAAGGTGAAAAGTGGCCTGGTGGCCCCAAAGCAACTGCCGATGTGACATGTTTGTCACAGATCCCCGCCGCGGTTGCGTCTATTAATCAGCGTCGCCGAGCCTGTTTGTAACAGGCTGAAGGCGCCGATAATCAAGGTCGTGCTAGACCAGAAAGCTTTCTAAAACATCATTAAGGAAGAGCTGGCCTTTATGCGTTGTCTGCAACCGTTGTTTGTCTAGTAAGCCTTGCTGACGAAGCTGATTGAGTTGTGCTTTGATGGTTTCAATAGGCTGTAAGGTATGAGAACTATACAGCCCTTCGTCAACGCCATCGATCAACCTTAATGCATTCATCATAAATTCAAAGGGGCGGTCTTCATGGACAATTTCATGCTCTCCCCCTAACGGTGTGATGGCGTTTAAGTAGGCTTTGGGCGAGCGTTGCTTCCAGCGCCGCACAATTTTATCTTGCTGTGGGTAAGTAATCTTGCCGTGAGCGCCTGCGCCAATACCTAAATAGTCACCAAACTGCCAATAATTCAGATTATGTTGTGCTCGCGAAGCGGGTTGTTTAGCGTAAGCTGAGACCTCATATTGCGTAAACCCGTGTTGGGCCAGGTAAGCTTGCCCTGCTTGCTGAATATCCCATAATTGTTCGTCTTCAGGGACGACGGGCGGGCGGGCATGAAATTCGGTATTTGGCTCAATTGTGAGCTGGTACCAAGATAGGTGGTCTGGCTGTAATGCGAGGGCGGTTTCTAAATCTAATAATGCTTGCTCGGTACTTTGATCAGGTAAGCCATGCATTAAATCGATATTGAGGCGGTCAAACCCTATGTCTTTTGCGGCGCTGATCGCCGTGCGGGCCTCAGTGCTGCTATGTATACGGCCTAAGGCTTTTAAATGGTTAGTATTAAAACTCTGTACACCGACAGAGAGGCGGTTAACCCCCGCGTGCTTAAAGCCTTCAAAACGTGCTTGTTCAAACGTGCCCGGGTTCGCCTCCATGGTGATTTCGATGTTGTTTTGGAACGGGATAATTTGATCCGCTGCGGTTAAGATGCGATCTATCGCCTCAGGTGTAAAGAGGCTAGGTGTGCCGCCCCCTATAAAGATAGTACTAATTGAGCGGCCTTGAGCGGCTGCTCGTTCGCCGCGTAGGTCGTTAAGCACGGCGTCGACATAGGCGGCTTCGGGGATTTCTTCTTTAACGGCATGCGAGTTAAAGTCGCAATACGGGCACTTACGCACACACCACGGAATATGAATATACAAAGATAAAGGTGGTAGTGTGTGCATATAGGGCTTCAAAAGGCTTAAACGGGAAGGTTACAGCTTACAGGTAACTATCGATCTGCGCTAAAAATTGTTTAACAGCTTTACCGCGATGGCTGATGCGGTGTTTCTCCTGCGGAGATAATTGTGCCGCCGTTTGATCGGTGCCTGCCACCAAAAATAATGGATCATAACCAAAGCCAAAGGAGCCTTGAGGGGCTTCTAAAATACGGCCTTCAAGCGTGCCTTGGCAGATAAGTGGCATTGGATCTTTAGCGTGGCGCATATATACCAAAACACAACGATAGCGGGCCGTTCGTTGAGGTTCGGCAACATTGGCTAAAGATTCGAGTAATTTCGCGTTATTGGCTTGGTCGCCTTTGCCCGGACCAGAGAAACGAGCAGAATAAATGCCCGGGGCACCGTTAAGTGCATCCACTTCTAGGCCCGAATCATCGGCTAATGCAGGCAACCCCGTTGCTTCACAGGCGTGGCGTGCTTTGATGATGGCATTTTCGACAAAGGTTAAGCCGGTTTCATCGGCATCATCAACATTCAGCAATGACTGTGGAACAACCTCAATCTGGAACTGGCTCAGAATTTCGTTAAATTCATTAAGTTTCCCCTGGTTGCCGCTGGCAAGTACGATACGGTCAGTCATAAATTTGGCCTATTTAATCGGTGAAAAACTGTTGATCAAAGCGCAGCGTGATCGCCTCTTTATTCGGGTCCGGTTGCACTGTAATCGTAAAATCGAGAGTATCCGCATCTGCAAAGGTGAAGCTAGTTAGGTAATACACTGCATCCCCTTCGTTAATGAGAGAAAAACGCAGAGCTTGAAGCTGTTGAAGGCGGTTCGTAACCTCGCCATTAATGAGTGCCTTAACGGGCTTAGGTTCTGCGTTTTCGTCTTTTTTCATGACAGCAATGTTGAGCATGGCAGAATATTTACTGCGAACAATATTGTTCGCCTGAGCTACCTCGGGTGCTATAAAGGTGCTGTTAAAGGCATTGTAATGGATGATGTACTGTTCAGTTTCTATGGTTTGTTCAGCCTGTGCCGTTGGCATAACGCTGGATATCACCACGGTTAGCGCAAGGGTAAGGTAGGTCATCATTGTTTTCATGTAGGTATCCTCGGTCTGCCTTGATGAACCGTTATTCACGCATTAACGCGTGATACGGTAAATCGCAATCTCACCGAGCATGTTGGGCCATAAATGGTTCCACCAACGGTCACGGTGCTCATTGTCTACCACGGTGCGGTTAAGAATGCGAATATTCTGGTCAACGCACAGCTTTTCAAAATCTTTAAAGGTACAAAAATGAATGTTAGGTGTGTTGTACCAAGTGTACGGTAGAAACTTCGATACAGGCATCTGGCCGCGAAAAGCAAGATAGAAGCGGGCCCGCCAGTGGCCAAAGTTAGGAAAGGTGACAATACACTCTTTGCCGATGCGCAACATTTCTTCAACAATCAAATCTGGGTGGTTCATGACTTGTAACGCTTGAGTCATGATAACTGAGTCAAAGCTACCGTCTTGCAGTGTGGCTAAGCCTTCGTCTATGTTTTTTTCGATCACATTGACTCCACGGGATATACACGTGGTTATATTGCTGTGATCAATTTCGAGACCGTAACCTCTTACCTGCTTTTGTTGGATTAGATGGTGCAATAGCTCCCCATCTCCACAGCCTAGGTCTAAGACTCGGGTTGACGGAGCAATCCACTCACGGATAATATCAAGATCGGCACGCATGATTAGGCCTCTACTTCAGCGGTTGTGGAGGATGTTGCGGGTATGTCGGCTTCTACACGTGACATATAAGCTTTTAAAATATCCATGTAGCGAGGAATAGGTAGTAAAAAGGCATCATGGCCTTGAGGGGCATTAACCTCGGCGTAGCTCACATCTTTTCCGGCGTCGATTAACGCATCTAAAATTTCACGTGAGCGCTCCGGCGAAAACCGCCAGTCTGTTGTAAAAGATACCAATAAAAATTTTGCTTTTACATGGGCTAGCGCTTTGGCTAAATCGTGCTGAGCCTCGGCTGCTGGATCAAAATAATCCAATGCTTTGGTCATTAAAAGATAGGTATTAGCATCAAATGACGTCGAAAAGCGCTCACCTTGATATTGCAGGTATGATTCAACTTCAAACTGCGGATTGAAGTCGAACATGAGTTTACCTGTTTTCATTTCGCGGCCAAACTTATCACGCATGCCGTCGTCAGAAAGGTAAGTAATATGGCCAACCATACGGGCCAGCATGAGTCCGGTGCGCGGGACATCGTCTACATCATAGTAGCGCCCTTTGTGGAAACACGGGTCTTTTGAAATGGCCTGGCGTGCTACTTCGTTAAACGCGATATTTTGCGCCGATAGTTTAGCCGCCGAGGCGATAACCAAGCAGTGACGTAAGCGTTCTGGGTAAGAAATAGCCCACTGCAATGCTTGCATACCCCCTAAGCTGCCTCCAACAACGGCTGCCCACTGTTGGATGCCTAAACGGTCGGCTAATCGCGCTTGGCTTTCAACCCAGTCTGTAACCGTCATCAATGGAAAGTCGGGGCCATAAGGTTTCCCTGTGGCGGGGTCTATTTGATTAGGCCCACTTGAGCCATGGCAGCCTCCTAAATTGTTTAACGAAACTACAAAAAACTTATTAGTATCAATGGCTTTTCCTGGGCCAATAGCGCTGTCCCACCAACCCGGTTTGCTATCACCTTCATGAAATCCGGCTGCGTGGTGATGGCCTGATAGGGCGTGGCAAATCAAAATGGCATTAGAGGCGTCATCGTTTAAAGTGCCGTAGGTTTCAATCATTAAACGGTAAGCATCAAGCGTTCGCCCGCATGCTAGCGCTAGGGGTTCGGTAAAATCAATGGCTTGGGGAATAACGTAACCAATAGAGTCTGTTGGTATTTTTTGTGGCATCAGAGTGCTCCTCGACTAAAAAATAAAAAGTGAATTAGTCGGACATCACATCTCATATATAAGGAGCTTGCACCGCCGGGTAGGCAGCGGTACATGGCGCTCGTTGCAAAACGCTCTACGCTGAACAGGGGGGCTCAACGTTAAAGCTTGGTTTGTATTGTCTATATTAAGATAAGCATTCACGGCAGCCATCACTTAATACAGACGAATAATCAATTGCGCTAGTTGCGATTGAATAAGCTGAATAGCCAAAAATATAAAAATAGGCGATAGGTCAAGGCCCCCAATGGGTGGAATGACTTTTTGGAAAAGCTTAAACAGAGGCTCGGTTAATTGCATAATTAACTGTGGGGCAGGGTGGTAGCTACCCGGTGCGATCCAGCTAATAATGACTGAGCCAATCACAGCGTAAAAATAAATATTAAGGATAGCGTTAATGGTGTAAGCAACACTCGAAAGCAGGACTATTCCTAAGCCTTCTTGCAAAGCATATCCTTTAATGAGTAGAAGAACACAATAAAGGGCCACAACTAAGACAAAGGCGGTAATAAGAGGCGATATATCAATCCGTCCTACTTTTGGCAGCAGGCGTTGCAGCGGAGTCAGTACCGGCTGCGTAATTTTTACTATCGATTGGGATAGTGGGTTGTAATAGTCAGCTCCAGAAATTTGTAACAAAAAACGCACCAACATGATGTGTATGTAAAGTTGAGCAAATGTACTGATAATCAATGATATTGGATCGGTTCCCATAGCTGGATCTATCCTTTAAATAGGCCTGAGTTGTTCGCAGTATAGTGTCTTTATGGGGATGAATGAACCGTAAGCAAGTTTTCTTGGCATTACGGCTCAAACGACAAGATTACTCGCCTAATAGTTTAGCCAATTCGTGCGAGCGATCGGCACAAGCGGCCATTGCGTTTTCTACCACTTGGTCTAACTGTTGTGACTGAAAAGACAGAATGGCTTGCTCGGTTGTCCCCTTAGGAGACGCCACTTGGCGACATAGCTCAGCCGGTGTACTGTCGTTTGTGCACGCAATTTCAGCGGCGCCTCGTGCCGTTTGCAGTGTTAACTGCGTCGCCACCTCACGTGATAATCCTTGTTTTATACCGGCACTAATCATGGATTCCATGAATAAGAAGTAGTAAGCAGGCCCAGAGCCAGATACCGCGGTAATAGCGTGTAGTAACGACTCTTCATCCACCCACGCGGTAATGCCGACGGCCGAAAGAACAGAGTCGGCTTGAGTTTTCTGCTCTTCAGATACTTGGGCGTTTGCATACAATCCACTCGCGCCCATACCCACTAATGCTGGAGTATTTGGCATACAACGAACAATGGCTTGTTGTCCCCCTAGCCATTGGTTGATGCTGTCACAAGTAATGCCAGCCGCAACGGATACAAAAAGTTTGTCTTCAGTGCTAGCGGCTGACTGTAAGGGTAGTAAGACCTCTTTCAATAATTGAGGCTTGACGGCCAGCACAATTAAATCAGCATTCTTTACGGCTACAGCGTTATCGTCAGTGGTATTCAGCCCTTGTGCTTTTAAGTCATCCATACGGTCTAAGGTTGGTTCACTGGCCCATATACGATCAGCGGGGAAACCTGTTTTAAGTAGGCCGCCAATAATAGCGCGTGCCATATTGCCTGCGCCGATAAATGCAAGAGTAGGTTGCTTTGCTGGCTGAGTCACAAAAAATACCTCATGGCTGTTAAAGCCGGTTATTCATTAAAAATAAAGATATGCGGTGTTTGAGCCTCGTTTATGCTTTAAGAACGGGGTCCAAACAAGGCAGTTCCAATGCGCACCATGGTAGCACCTTCTTGAATTGCTATCTCCATATCGTTAGACATCCCCATAGAAAGGGTATCTAAGGACGGGTGCTTTTTTTGGAGCGTTTCAAAGAGGTGTTTCATACTGGCAAGTGCTTGGCGCTGCTCGGTTTTATCAGTGGTTGCTGCTGGAATAGCCATTAAGCCTCGCAGTGATAAGTTTGGCAATTCGGCTATTTGGTTCAGCAGTGCTTCAGCTGATTCAGGTAAACATCCTGACTTGGACAATTCGTGACTAATATTCACTTGCACGCAAATATTGAGAGCTGGCAGATGTGAAGGCCTTTGCTCTGAAAGGCGTTTAGCTATTTTTAGTCTATCGACGCTATGAACCCAATCGAAATGCTCAGCGATACTTCGACTTTTATTGGACTGTATTGGGCCAATAAAATGCCAGATTATCGGTAAATCACTAAGAGCGGCTATTTTTTCGAGTGCTTCTTGTGTGTAGTTTTCGCCAAATTGCCGTTGCCCAAGCTGATACAAACCGCGAATATCCTCGGCTGTTCGTGTTTTGCTCACAGCTAACAGAGTAACAGCGTTGGCGTCACGTCCTGCTTTTTGTGTGGCCAGTTTGATTTGCTGGCCTATGCTTGAGTAGTTCTCTGCTATGCTTGACATAAGGTCGTATTCAAAAACAGTATTCTTTGGTTAAATGGCCACATATTGTGTGGTAATGCTTCTACCTATTTTGAAGTAAGCCAAGGAAATAAGTAAGCCCTAGGTGTATAAGAAACAATGGATATTACAGAACTTCTCTCATTTACAGTACAGCAGGGCGCGTCTGACCTGCACATCACAGCGGGTATGCCACCTATGATTCGTGTTGATGGTGACGTCCGACGAATTAAGTTGCCGGCCTTAGAGCATAAGCAGGTCCACACACTTATCTATGACATCATGAATGATAAAATCCGCAAACAGTATGAAGATACAATGGAGGCGGATTTTTCGTTTGAAGTACCCGGTTTAGCGCGGTTTCGTGTCAATGCATTCAACCAAAACCGCGGAGCGGCGGCTGTATTTCGTACCATCCCAAGTAAAGTAATGACCATGGAAGATTTGGGGATGGGTAAGGTTTTTCAAGACCTATCAAATGAAGCAAGGGGCTTAGTACTAGTGACAGGCCCAACCGGTTCAGGTAAAAGTACAACGTTAGCGGCGATGATTGACTATGTGAACGATCACCGATCGGATCATATTTTAACTATTGAAGATCCCATCGAGTTTGTTCACGAAAGTAAAAAATGCCTTATTAACCAGCGAGAAGTGCATCGCGATACGCAAAGCTTTTCGAATGCGTTGCGCTCAGCGTTGCGTGAAGACCCGGATGTTATCCTTGTGGGTGAGATGCGAGACCTTGAAACGATTCGCTTAGCGCTAACCGCGGCCGAAACGGGGCATTTAGTCTTTGGTACTTTGCATACGACATCTGCAGCTAAAACCATTGACCGGATTATTGACGTTTTCCCAGCGGCCGAAAAAGATATGGTTCGCTCTATGTTGTCTGAATCCTTACAAGGGGTTATTTCTCAAACATTATTGAAAAAAACTAATGGTGGTCGTGTGGCTGCTCATGAAATAATGATTGGTACTCCTGCGATTCGCAATCTTATCCGTGAGGATAAAGTGGCACAAATGTATTCTTCAATACAAACAGGCGCGTCTCATGGAATGAAAACGCTTGATCAGTCGTTGACTGAATTAGTACAAAAAGGCCAAATTACTCGTGAAGTAGCTCGTGCTAAGGCAAAGAACCCACAAGCATTTTAAGTGGCCTAATTAGATATAACTGGAGATCCAATAGTGGAGTTTACACAGCTACTCAAAGTCATGATTGAGCGCGGTGCGTCAGATTTATTTGTCTCGGCAGGCGCGCGTCCTAGCATCAAGGTTGATGGCACGGTTAAGCCGCTTACCAAAGAACCTTTGAAGCCTTCGCAAGCTAGATCGCTGGTTTACTCAACTATGAATGATAAGCAAATTGCAGAGTACGAAAGCACGCACGAGTGTAACTTTGCAATTAGCGCACCGGGGCTAGGGCGTTTTCGGGTCAGTGCTTATGTTCAACGTAACACGCCGGGCATGGTGTTGCGTCGCATTAATACGCACATCCCCAATTTCGAAGAACTGAATTTGCCGCCGGTTATGAAAGATCTAGCCATGACTAAACGCGGTTTGATTCTTTTCGTGGGTGGTACATCAACCGGTAAATCTACCTCCTTAGCGTCGATGATCGATTATCGAAATCGCCATAGCCGTGGCCATATCATCACGATAGAAGATCCAATTGAGTATATTCACGAGCACAAAGAAAGCATAGTGACTCAACGGGAAGTTGGCATTGATACGGACTCGTTCGAGATTGCTTTGAGAAACACTTTGCGTCAGGCTCCTGATGTTATTTTGATGGGCGAAATTCGTACACGTGAGCTAATGAAGTACGGTTTATCGTTTGCTGAAACGGGCCACTTATGTATGGCGACCTTGCATGCTAACAATGCGAACCAAGCATTGGATCGCATTATTAGCTTCTTCCCGCCTGAGCACCATGATCAAGTGTGGATGGAGTTATCTCTTAATTTAAAAGCCATCGTGGCACAGCAATTGTTGCCAACCAAAGATGGTAAAGGGCGTCGCGCTGCTATCGAAGTTATGATTTGTACGCCGCTTATTCAGGATATGATCCGTAAAGGGGAAGTCCATGAAATTAAAGAGATCATGAAGAAGTCGACTAATTTGGGTATGCAGACCTTTGATCAGGCTTTGTATGAGCTTTATCGTGAAGGAACTATCAACTACGACACCGCTCTGGCGCATGCAGATTCCGCGAACGATTTACGCTTAATGATTAAGCTAAATGCTGATACAAATCCCGAATTAAATGCGGCGGCCGCCACAGAAAATGACTCGCTTTTCTTACAAGAGGATGAGGATTATATGAATATGTCAGGTGATTTGGAGATTCGAAACCTGTAACAGATTCACATGTGATGCTCTTAAATAGACAGCAATAAAAAACGCGCTTAAGGCGCGTTTTTTATTGGCTTGCACAAGCGTTAAAATAAACGCCTTACAAAGCTTGGTACACCAGTTCACCGTTAACCAGAGTATGAGTGACTTTCCCTTTTAGTGGCACGCCGATGAAAGGGGTGTTCTTACCTGCTGATACGCAGTTCTCTTGCGATAGCTCCCACGTTAGTTCGGGATCGAAGATGCAAATATCGGCTATATCGCCAATGGCAAGGGAACCTCGGTTAATATCAAGGATTTGAGCCGGTGAACTGGTGAGCTTTTCAATGAGTTGCGCCAGGGATAACAACTGCTGCTCTACTAACATTAAGCCAAGAGGTAACAAGGTCTCCAGCCCTGATATTCCGGGTTCTGTTGCGGCGAAGGGAGCCTGTTTAGCGGCAGGGTCATGAGGCTGGTGGTCGGAACAAATAGCTTGTATGCCATCGGTGACTAAGGCGTGGAGTAAGCCTGCACGGTCCAGTTGGCTACGCAATGGCGGTATAACGTGAAACAAGCTGTTAAAGCCATTAACGTTTTCATCAGTCAGTAGCAAATGATGTATGGCAACATCGGCGGTAACATTTAAGCCGCGTTTGCGAGCCTCTATCACCATGCGCGTAGAGTGCTCAGATGAAAGTTGCCCAAAGTGGGCACGAACGCCCGTTTGCTCAACGAGTAATAAACAGCGAGAGACTTCAACTGTTTCCGCGGTTTCAGGTATACCCGTTAAACCTAGACGGGTACAGGTAATGTCATCATGCATACAACCTTTGCCGGCTAAGTCTTTATCTTGGGGATGGAAGATCACTAAGAAGTCATGGGTGGCCGCGTATTCTAGGCAGCGTAATAGTACAAGAGAGTTGCTGATTTGCTCGCGACCGTTACTGAAGGCCACGCAGCCTGAACGTGCTAAAGCATGCATCGGTGCGAGCTGTTCTGATTTCAAACCCTGTGTCAGAGCGCCCACTGGTAAAATATTAGCTAACCCTGTGGCTTGCGCGCGATCTAGAATGAGTTCGGCAACGGCAGGGGAGTCGACAACAGGGCTAGTTGTTGGTGGGCACACCATGGTCGTAATCCCGCTCGCGACTGCAGCGGCAGACTCAGATGCAATGGTTGCTTTTTGGGTTTGCCCTGGTTCACGTAAATGGGTATTCATATCGATGAGCCCAGGGGTAACAACTAGCCCTGTTGCATCAATAGTTTTAGTTGGAGATACATCAATTGCTGGTGTTTGATCGATGCTAACGACTTTGCCGTTATCGATGTACAGATCGCAGACTTGGTCGATTTGATGTTTAGGGTCTATGAGTCGACCATTTTTGATTAATAACATAACAAGTTAAGCCTCTACCACATTGTTCTTTTCGGCGGTTTGGCCGCTCATCGCCATCGACATAACAGCCATGCGCACGGCTATTCCGTTTGTTACTTGATCAAGAATTAACGATCGGGGCCCATCGGCTACCGCAGATTCTATTTCAACGCCGCGATTGATAGGGCCCGGGTGCATAACAACAGCATCGGGTTTTGCGTTGGTTAGTTTTTCGTTTGTTAAGCCGTATAGTCGGTAAAATTCAGACTCGCTGGGTAGTAGAGCACTTTGCATACGTTCTTTTTGCAAACGCAGCATGATCACGACATCAACGTCTTTTAATCCTTGGTTCATGTCAGTAAAGACGCGTACACCAAGCATTTCTATATGTTTGGGTAAGAGTGTGGTGGGGGCAATGACTCGGACTTCTGCCGCCCCCAGTGTTAGCAATGCATGTATTTGAGAACGTGCCACACGAGAGTGGAGAATGTCCCCAACAATTGCCACGACAAGCGGTTCAAATTGCCCCTTGTGGCGACGAATAGTTAGCATGTCTAGCATGGCTTGCGTTGGATGGGCATGTCGTCCATCTCCCGCGTTGATGACGGCAACATTAGGCGTGACTTGCTCAGCAATGAAATGGGCTGCGCCGCTATCTGAGTGGCGTACGACAAACATGTCTGTTTGCATTGCCTCTAACGTTTGCAACGTGTCTTTGAGCGTTTCACCTTTAGATGTTGATGACGTGCTGATGTTGAGGTTTAGCACGTCAGCTGACAGGCGTTTGGCGGCTAACTCAAATGTACTTAGTGTGCGTGTGCTAGCCTCGAAGAAGAGGTTGGCAACGGTCTTACCACGAAGCAGCGGCACTTTTTTGACTTGTTGGGCACCCATGCCGACGAATGAGTCGGCTGTGTCTAAAATCTCGGTCAATAGAGATTTAGATAGACCTTCAACGGTGATGAAGTGTTTGAGTTGGCCTTCTTGGTTCA
Organism: Neptunomonas sp. CHC150; assembly: GCF_030397555.1. Lineage (NCBI taxonomy): Bacteria > Pseudomonadati > Pseudomonadota > Gammaproteobacteria > Oceanospirillales > Oceanospirillaceae > Neptunomonas > Neptunomonas sp. CHC150. Next base: position 317,098 of record NZ_JAPNXU010000010.1, on the reverse strand, counting down.
ATTGAACGCTGTAGGCATCTTTTAGTTCGAACATGGTGCGCTCCGGCCTTAAGTCATTGGTTTTTGTCGGATTTCTAATGCTAAAGGTGTCGGGCCTAGCAGTTTTACTTGCTGGTTAGGTCCAAGCGATAGCGTGCCCCCTGAAACGTCCGCCTGTATGGGAAGCTCACGGCGTTGCAAGTCCAGTAATGTGACCAGTGTGACTGAGGCTGGACGTCCATAATCAAACAGCTCGTTAAGAGCGGCGCGAATGGTTCGACCGCTCATAATGACATCATCCACTAAAATAATGTCACGGCCTTCGGTGGCGTCAGGTAAATTTGACGCTTGTACAGAAGGGTTGAGGCCTATTTGCGAGAAATCATCTCTATAGAACGAAATGTCCAGAGTGCCCATCGTTTGCTGCGCATTCAGTGCGCTATGCAAACGCTCAGCAATCCATACACCACCGGTGTGAATGCCAATAATGTAGGGGTCGTTAATTTCACGGTGTTGTAATAATTGGTTCAGCTCGTCGATCATTTTATCCAACAAAGAATCGACGTTAAGAGTTCCCGAGACCATAAAGATCCTCCAGACGGGTATGGCTTGGAATACGCTGTGATGAGTTTAGCCAGCCATCAAAAATGATTTGAGCGGCTAAGCCATCGACAGACTCCTTCTTGAAATTGTTACTACCGCCCTTGCTGTAATGGATTTCTTTTGCCTCGTTGGTAGAGAGGCGCTCGTCCATCAAAAAGCAAGGGAGTTGAAAACGGTCTTGTATGCGGTTGGCGAACTTGCGTGCGCGGCGCGACATTTCGCTGATAGTACCGTCCATGTTAAGTGGGATACCGACAACTAAAATGTCAGGTTGCCATTCATTGATGAGTTTTTCGAGAGAAGGCCAATCGGGGGTGCCTTCTTTAGCAAAAACAGGTGTTAATGCGGTTGATGTACCTGTAAATGTCTGGCCTGCTGCGACGCCTATTCTGCGCGTGCCGAAATCAAAGGCCAGCACACATTGGCTGGTTGCAGTCATGAGTTATCTATTTAGGCGCGGCCGCTATGAGCGGTCAGCAAATTAAGATTCACGCCCAGCAGGGCGGCGGCCGCCTGCATACGTTCGCCAGCAGGCATATTGAACATTATATCGGAATTTGCAGGACAGCTTAACCAGACATTGTTACTAATTTCTTCTTCAAGTTGCCCAGCACCCCATCCCGCATAACCAATGGCGATTAAGGCCTCAGCTGAACCATGACTTGAAATGGCTTCAAGAATATCAAGCGAAGTGGTGAGTTGGATCTCGTCAGATATCTTATAGGTGGATAACCACGGGTCGCCCAGATAAGGGCGGTGTAAAACAAAACCCCTATCGCTTTGAACCGGGCCTCCAGCGTAAACGGATGTGGCTTGTTGATACTTGCCTGTCTTCATATCCAAATGCGTTAGCATTTCACTTAACGTGAGGGCTAAGGGCTGGTTAATTACGAGCCCCATTGCTCCGTATTCACTGTGATCACACAAATAGATAATGGTTTTAGCAAAACCATCGTCTTGAAGGTGAGGCATGGAGATTAAAAAGTGATCTCGCAAACAGGTTTGTTTTTTATTCATGGTTCTTTGCACGCACACTCTTAGACTGACCCATTAGGTTTAGTACAAGTGTGTGTTTTTCTCAAATTTCCACGTGCGTATGATTTCAAGAATATCAGTGCGTTTGCGCATTTCTGGTGTAAATGGTTGGAAAGGAGATGCTAGGCGCACGATGCGTATAGCCGCATCATCGAGGATTTTGTGGCCTGATGACTGCAGAATCTCGACACTTTTGAGGCTGCCATCAGGAAGAATAGCAACCATTAAGCGCAATGTGCCGAATACGCCGCGACTACGAGCTTCTTCAGGGTAATTTAAGTTACCCACATTTTCGATGCGCTTTCGCCAGTTGTTGAGATACACAGCATCATCATAAGCGGCGGTGGATACTGACGTTAGGCGTTTGATGCGGGGCCATGCCGCTAGCTCTTCTTCTTGTAATCTTACTTCGGCCTGTAAGTTGGCAATTTCGAGTGAACGCGCCAATAGTGACGTTGACTGTCCTGCTTTAGGAGCGCTGCTAGCTTGTTGTGTTTTTTTGGGTTTTACTGATTCTTTCTTTTGTTTGGATTTTTGGGTAGTAACAACCGTTTGAGAAGGCTTGCTGCTCTCTTTCTCAGGGCCCGCTTCAGGTGCTTTAGTAGTGGCCGGCGTTGGAGGCTCCGGTGTTATTTCTTCGGCGGGCTCAGCGTTAGTCGGTAGAGCCGATTGATTGCGAATCCGATCGTCTTCAAAATTGGATTGTTGAGTTGTTGATAAAATTCGCTTTTCTTCCTGAGTACCGCTGCCTTCTTGGTTACTTTGCGCTAAAAAGTCAGGGTCTTTGGGGGCCTCTTTAGCGGCGTGCTTGGCTAGTGTAATTTCTAGCGTATGAACAGGCGGAGGTGTGTCAGTGGTAATAAAGCTGCTACCGAATATGAAAAGAGCATGCAGCGCAATAGCGATAACGAGGGCTAAGCCGAGCTTATCCATTGAGCCTAATCGTGTTGGGGTGTTGGTCTCGTTTGTCGCTACTGACACAAAAGTTACGCCTGCTTAGAATGAATAGTCTGCTCAATTGAGTCCATTAATTGCATCGCTATATCCAAGCCAAATTGATTGTCGAGTTCGCGTATACAAGTAGGGCTAGTCACATTAATTTCAGTGAGATAGTCGCCAATAACGTCCAGTCCGACAAACAATAAACCTTTTGCTCTTAGGGTGGGGCCTACTTGTTCACAAATCCAGCGGTCACGATCAGTCAGTTCTCGGCCTTCTCCTCGGCCGCCTGCCGCTAAATTGCCGCGGGTTTCCCCCCCAGTTGGTATGCGCGCCAGCGAATGAGAAATAGGTTCCCCATTAATCATTAAAATACGCTTGTCGCCTTCGGTGATTTCGGGGATAAATTTCTGCACCATCACCATCTCACTACTGTGGGCTGTGACGGTTTCAATAATGACACCTAGATTCAGACCGTCTTCTTTAACACGGAATATAGAGGCTCCGCCCATGCCATCCAGAGGTTTTACGATGATATCGGCGTGCTCTTTGTGGAACTCACGGATTAAGTTTGGCTCGCGTGTGACCAAAACCGGCGGGCAACACTGTGGAAACTGTGTGGCGAACAGTTTCTCGTTAAAGTCGCGCAGGCTTTGCGGTTTGTTGACAATAAGGGTGCCCTCTTTTTCAGCCATTTCTAGCAAGTGGGTACTGTAAATAAACTCATTATCAAATGGCGGGTCTTTACGCATTAATATAACGTCAAGATCGCTCAGGTTTGCGGTTGTATAATCACCCCGTTCAAAGCAGTTTTCATGATTCATATCCACAGTAAGGGGTGCCATTAGTGCTTTGGCTTTACCGTCGCGGCTAAATAGGTGCTTTTGCTCCATGTACCAAAGCTCCCAGCCTTTTCGCTGAGCCGCCCACAACATGGCCAGTGAGCTATCTTTTTTGAAGTTGATTTGCTCAATTGGGTCCATAACAATGCCGACTTTTAACGTCATGTGCGGTTCCTCTGTTCGGTTGGGTCTATGTTAACGATCTATATTTAGGGTCAATGTTAAAGGCCGGTCTTTTGTGTGCGCTACTCAAATGCCTGGCTATTTACATAGGTCGTGCAGAGTGTAATGTATTCGTGCGGTCTGTCCTAGCCTAGATCACCCCATAGGTATTGAAGTATTGCCTGTGCTGCCACTGGTGCCGTTTCGGTTCGCATAACTCGCGGCCCAATGGCTACTGGTTTAAAACCAGCGGCTAAGGCCGCAGATACTTCATCTTCTGTTAGCCCTCCTTCAGGGCCAATCAATAAAGCAACAGAATCGGGACGCGGGTAATCGCCTAACGGTTGCTCTGTGTGATGATGTAAAACGAGCTTTAAATCAGCCTCAACATTGGCTAGCCAATCATCTAAGGTTTGGATGGCATTAATGGTAGGGAGTTCATTGCGTAAAGATTGCTCGCATGCGCTTACGGCAACCTGTTGCCAATGTCGAATGCGTTTGTCTTGTCGCTCATTGTTTAGCTTGACCTCGCAACGTTCAGTTATGAGCGGTGTCATGCTGGCCATGCCCGTTTCTGTGGCTTTTTGAACCGCGTAATCCATCCGCTCGCCACGAGAAACTGATTGGCCTATGTGAATCGCTAATGGGCTTGAACGGCTGACATGGTGGGTATCGATAACGATGGCTTCAGCGTGGCGCTTCTCTACGTGCGTTAATTTGCATAGATGTTCTGCGCCGTCTCCGTTAAATAAGGTGATTTGTTGGCCGGCTTTCATGCGTAATACGCGAGCAACATGTTGAGTCACCTCATCGCTGAGAGAAAAGGCTTCGCCTTGACGAATGTCGGTTGATTCATAAAAACGAGGTATGCGCATGCAGGCGTCCAAGTAAAGCAGAGTATAAGGAGTGCTTATTTTAAAGTGGCTCGCATCTGATAATCAAATGCTTAACAAACTCGTATTGAGTTAATGGTTTGTAGGCAAAAAAAAAGGTGCCTGTAAGCACCTTTTTATCAGAGTCTCATCGAAAGTCGTATTGGTTTATAAACCGGCGTCGGCTTTCAGGGCTTCTACTTTATCTGTTCGTTCCCATGTGAAAGTGGTGAACGTATCGCCATTCACTGAGACTTCTTCTGGCTCGCGGCCAAAGTGTCCGTATGCGGCAGTCAATTGGTACATAGGGTGCAACAAATCTAGCATGCGTGTTATTGCATTAGGACGTAGATCAAAGTGACGGCGAATCAGCTCGATGATTTTGTCATCAGAGATTTTACCAGTACCAAATGTGTTGATAGATACAGAAGTTGGTTCGGCTACACCGATGGCGTATGACACTTGAATTTCACAGCGGTCAGCTAAACCAGCCGCTACGATGTTTTTAGCCACATAACGGCCTGCATAAGCAGCAGAACGATCCACTTTGGAAGGGTCTTTTCCTGAGAACGCGCCGCCACCGTGGCGAGCCATACCGCCATAAGTATCAACAATAATCTTACGGCCTGTTAAGCCGCAGTCGCCCACTGGGCCGCCGATAACGAATTTGCCGGTTGGGTTGATATGGAATTGGGTATCTTTCGTAATCCACTCAGCTGGCAAAACATGCTTGATGATGAGTTCCATTACCGCTTCACGCAGGTCAGCCTGGCTGACGTCAGGGCTGTGCTGAGTCGATAATACAACAGCGTCGATTCCCGACGGCTTACCGTTTTCGTAACGGAAAGTTACTTGCGATTTTGCATCTGGGCGTAACCAAGGCAAGAGGCCTGATTTGCGAGCTTCAGCTTGACGCTCAACTAAGCGATGCGCAAAGGTGATAGGTGCAGGCATTAATACATCGGTTTCGTTTGAAGCATAACCGAACATTAAGCCTTGGTCGCCAGCGCCTTGGTCTTCAGGGCGAGAGCGGTCAACACCTTGAGCGATCTCAACCGATTGCTTACCGATAATGTTGATTACACCACACGTTTCGCCGTCGTAACCGACTTCAGATGACGTGTAACCTATATCGCAGATGACTTTACGCACGAGGTCTTCAAGATCGATCCATGCGGACGTTGAAATTTCGCCAGACACAACCGCAACGCCGGTTTTAACCAAAGTTTCACAAGCTACGCGTGCATGCTTGTCTTCGCTAATGATCGCATCCAGAACCGCATCAGAGATTTGATCGGCAATTTTGTCGGGATGGCCTTCAGAGACGGATTCTGAAGTAAATAAGCTATATTCGCTCATTGGCTGTTTTTGTCCTCGTAATACATGTAAAAGTCAGGGATGAAATCGATACCCTGTCGTTTTTGGAATGGCACATAGTTTACCGTTCTCGGTCAACAGATGCACAATTTTCGCTTTGCTTTTTTGATGAAAGTTCGTTGAGTCAGAGTGAAATGCACTCATTTTGCGCAAAATAACGTTTTTTCATTGAAGCGAGCCGTTATCTGCGAGAAAATTACGCCCTGTTTTTTTGCTTCATCCCTACAAAAAACCGGGTTATCCCAGGAGTTTATTGAATGTCGTCTCGCAGAGAACTGGCTAATGCAATCCGTGCGCTAAGCATGGATGCCGTTCAGAAAGCTAAATCAGGCCACCCAGGCGCGCCTATGGGCATGGCGGACATCGCCGAAGTGCTTTGGAATGATTTCATGAAGCACAACCCTGCTAATACGCAGTGGTTTGACCGCGACCGCTTTATTTTGTCGAATGGTCATGGATCCATGTTGATCTACTCATTGCTACACCTGACCGGCTATGATGTGTCTATCGACGACCTTAAAAACTTTCGCCAGTTACATTCAAAAACAGCAGGCCACCCTGAATACGGCTACTGCCCAGGTGTTGAAACCACGACAGGCCCTCTCGGGCAGGGTATCACCAATGCGGTGGGTTTTGCCGTAGCTGAAAAAACGCTAGCGGCGCAATTTAACCGTGAAGGCCACAACATTGTTGATCATCATACCTATGCATTCATGGGTGATGGCTGCATGATGGAAGGCATCTCTCATGAAGCATGCTCACTGGCCGGTACTTTGGGTCTGGGTAAACTGATTGTCTTCTGGGATGACAACGGTATTTCTATCGATGGTGAAGTCGAAGGATGGTACACCGACGATAACGTGAAGCGTTTCGAGTCTTACGGATGGCAGGTTATCCCTGGTGTCGATGGCCACGATGCAGACCAAATCCGTGAAGCGATTCTTGCCGCTCAAGAGAACACCGCGCAGCCAACGTTAATTTGTTGTAAAACAGTCATTGGCTTTGGCTCTCCAAATAAAGAAGGTAAAGAAGATTGCCACGGCGCTCCGCTAGGTGATGATGAAATCGTGTTGACACGTGAGCGTTTAGGCTGGACTCATCCAGCATTCGAAATCCCAGAAGATATTTACGCGGATTGGAATGCTGTTGAGGCGGGTACCCACGCGGAAAATGATTGGAATGAGCGTTTGGCATCATACCGCAATGAGTACCCTGAGTTGGCGGCAGAGTTCTTACGTCGAATCTCTGGCGAATTGCCGGCTGATTTTTCTGACAAAGCTGATGCTTACATTGCCGATGTTGTTGCCAAAGGCGAAACCATTGCATCGCGCAAAGCCTCTCAAAATGCATTGAATGCGTATGGTCCTTTATTGCCTGAGTTGTTGGGTGGTTCTGCTGATCTGGCTGGCTCTAACTTAACGTTATGGTCGGGCGCTAAAGGGATCAGTGCTGATGATGCGTCAGGTAACTACCTGTTTTATGGTGTACGCGAATTTGGTATGTCGGCCATTATGAACGGTATTGCGCTGCATGGCGGATTTATTCCTTATGGTGCAACCTTCCTTGTATTCATGGAATATGCTCGTAATGCACTACGCATGGCTGCTTTAATGAAGCAACGTGCCATCCATGTATACACGCATGACTCGATTGGCCTGGGTGAAGATGGTCCAACACACCAGCCTATCGAGCAAGTTGCAAATTTACGCACCACGCCAAACATGAGCTGCTGGCGTCCTGCTGATGCCGTAGAGTCTGCTGTTGCTTGGAAAGCGGCCATTGAACGCGCTGATGGTCCTACTGCGATGATCTTTTCTCGTCAAGGTTTAGCGCATCAAACACGTACTGATGAGCAAATTCAGAACATCAAACGTGGCGGTTATATCTTAAAAGATACAGACGGACAGCCAGACGCTATTGTAATTGCGACAGGCTCAGAAGTGGGGCTAGCCATGGACTCTGCTCAAGCGTTAGCTGCCGAAGGTATTAAGGTTCGTGTCGTTTCTATGCCAGAGACAACTCTGTTCGCTTCTCAGGATGCTGAATATCGCGAATCTGTTTTACCCGCCGCCGTTAAAGCGCGAGTAGCGGTTGAGGCGTTGCATGCTGACTACTGGTATAAATTTGTGGGCTTAGATGGCGCTGTGGTAGGTATGACTACCTTTGGTGAGTCGGCTCCAGCCGGTGATCTGTTCAAACATTTTGGCTTTACTGTCGAGAATGTAGTCAACACGGTTAAGTCAGTACTTTAACTGTCATAGCATAGGCCGGGTTAACCCGGCCTAATTTGTTATAAGTTCTTTATTTGTTTTAGGTAATAGGCAGCGATGAGTTACCGGGTAGCCATTAATGGTTATGGACGTGTTGGTCAGTGTGTGCTGCGGGCTATCTATCAACAAGGTCTAAATAAGACGTTACAGGTTGTTGCATTAAACGAACTGTCAGATATTGATACGGTCACCTACCTAACGCGCTATGATACCACGCATGGTCGATTTCCATTTCCGGTTGAGCATGACGAAACACATCTGTTAATTGATGAAGATGCGATACTTGTGCTGAATCAGCCAGATGCTTCCTTGCTGCCTTGGAAGGCGCTGGATGTTGATCTGGTAATCGAGTGTTCGGGTTCTTTCAGTGATCGAGCAACGGCTGAACAGCATTTGCAAGCAGGAGCAAGTAAGTTACTGTTTTCTCAACCTGCCAAGCCTGATGTGGATGCGACGATCGTCTATGGCCTAAACCATCAAGATTTAACGGCGCAGATGCAGATTGTTTCAGCGGCATCCTGTACCACAAACTGTGTTATTCCGGTCTTACATTTGTTAAATGAAGCCTTTGGTATTACCCAAGGAGTAACGACCACGATTCATTCAGCAATGAATGATCAACCGGTGATTGATAGTTATCACCAAACTGATTTGCGCCTGACGCGAAGCGCTATGCAGTCGATTATTCCTGTTGATACCGGTTTGAGCCGCGGTATTGACCGATTATTGCCAGAGCTGGCCGGACGCTTCGAGTGCTTACATCTGCGTGTGCCTACCATTAATGTCTCTGTCATGGATATGAGTATTAATGTAGCAAAAGGCACTGATGCCGCGGAAGTGAATAAGCTACTCAAGAACGCCTCCGAACAGCAATTTAGAGGTCTTTTGGGGTATACCGAAGAGCCGCATGCTTCGGTAGACTTTAATCATGATCCTCGCTCGGCAGTAGTCGATGGCACCCAAACACGGGTGAGTGGCGAAACGCTCATTAAGTTATTGTGCTGGTTTGATAACGAATGGGGTTTTGCTAACAGAATGTTGGATGTTGCTGTCGATTGGCTAAAGGCGAAGTAGTTTTCTTTTAATTTATAAAAATGAAGTAGGACAGCCTCATGAGTGTATTGAAGATGACTGATCTGGATCTGCGCGGTAAACGCGTACTGATCCGTGAAGACCTCAATGTTCCTGTTAAGGATGGACAGGTCACCTCAGATGCCCGTATTCGCGCATCTCTACCAACAATCGAATTTGCCTTAAAAGCGGGCGCTAAGGTGATGGTTATGTCTCACCTAGGCCGTCCAACTGAGGGTGAATATGAAGAGCAATACTCATTAGCGCCTGTTGCTGCGCATATAGAAAAACTGCTTTCTAGATCAGTACCTTTAATTAAAGATTGGTTGGCTGGTGGGTTTGAAGTAGCAGAGGGCGATCTCGTTTTATTAGAAAACGTTCGTTTCAATACCGGTGAGAAGAAAGACAATGAAGCACTGTCGCAACAAATGGCTGCGCTGTGTGATGTATATGTAATGGACGCCTTTGGAACGGCCCATCGTGCTCAGGCATCAACGCATGGTGTGGCGCGTTTTGCACCGATTGCTTGCGCAGGTCCGTTGTTGGCCAATGAACTAGAAGCATTGGGTAAAGCGCTAGATAAGCCTACACCACCACTGGCGGCAATTGTTGGTGGTTCAAAAGTTTCAACCAAGCTAGAAGTGTTAAATGCACTGTCTGATAAAGTTGACCAACTGATTGTTGGTGGAGGCATCGCTAACACGTTCTTGGCCGCCGCAGGCAAACCTGTGGGTAAGTCGCTATGCGAGCATGATTTAATTCCAGTAGCGCAAGAGCTCATGAAGCGGGTAAACATTCCGTTGCCCGTTGATGTTGTGGTTGCTACGGAGTTTTCGGAATCAGCAACGGCAACGGTTAAGGCTGTCGACGACGTAGCTGAAAATGATATGATTTTGGATATAGGTCCGGAATCCGCTGCTAACTTAGCGGCCCTACTAAAGGATGCCGGTACTATTATTTGGAACGGCCCAGTAGGTGTGTTTGAATTTGATCAATTTGGTGAAGGAACGAAAACCTTAGCCTTAGCTATTGCTGAAAGTGAAGGCTTTTCTATTGCGGGTGGCGGTGATACGTTAGCCGCTGTGGATAAGTATAACATTGCTGATCAAGTGTCTTATATCTCAACGGGAGGCGGTGCCTTCCTTGAGTTTGTAGAGGGTAAAGTATTGCCAGCAGTAGCGATTCTGGAAACCCGTGCCGCGAGCTAACAGGCCAGGCTAACAACTTTATTAAAGGAAATAGGTGAAACATGGCTCTTATCTCAATGCGTCAGCTGCTCGATCATGCCGCTGAATTTGGATACGGTATCCCTGCGTTTAACGTTAATAACGTAGAGCAAATGCGCGCTATTATGGAAGCGGCGTCTAAAACTGACTCTCCTGTGATAGTGCAAGCATCAGCCGGTGCGCGCAAATATGCGGGCTCTAATTTTTTGCGCCATATGATCTTGGCCGCAATTGACGAGTTCCCTCATGTGCCTGTCTGTATGCATCAGGATCACGGTACCTCGCCTTCGATCTGCCAGCGTTCAATCGCTATGGGCTTTTCATCAGTGATGATGGATGGATCGTTAATGAGTGACGGCAAAACGCCTTCTAGCTATGAGTACAACGTTGACGTAACTCGTCGTACCGTAGAAATGGCGCATGCCTGTGGTGTTTCTGTGGAGGGTGAATTAGGTTGCTTAGGCTCTTTAGAAACAGGTCAAGCAGGTGAAGAAGACGGAGTAGGTGCTGAAGGCACGCTGTCTCATGATCAGATGCTGACTGATCCAGACGAAGCTGCTGACTTCGTGACAAAAACGGGTGTTGATGCATTGGCAATCGCTTGTGGTACTTCACATGGTGCATATAAGTTTACGCGTCCGCCTACAGGCGACATCTTGGCGATTGATCGTATTAAGGCTATCCATCAGCGTATTCCAGAAACTCACCTAGTCATGCATGGCTCGTCCTCTGTGCCGCAAGAGTGGCTCAAGATCATTAATGAGTTTGGTGGTGAAATTCCTGAGACTTACGGCGTGCCTGTTGAGCAAATCGTTGAAGGTATTAAGTTTGGTGTGCGTAAGGTAAATATCGATACGGATTTACGTTTAGCATCGACGGGCGCTATTCGTCGATTCCTGGCAGAAAATCCATCCGAATTTGACCCGCGTAAATACCTGAAGAAAACTATCGAAGCGATGAGTGATATCTGTATTGATCGTTACGAGGCATTTGGTGCTGCAGGTCACGCGTCTAAGATTAAAGCCATAGCGCTAGAGGATATGGCTGTTAAATATGAGACAGGTGCTCTAGACGTAAAAGTTTTGTAAACACCTGTTTTAATTGTTAAGTATATCAAACCACCTTCGGGTGGTTTTTTTATGGGTTTGTGGCGGTGTATGAACATCTGGTCTACGCTTTACTATGTAGATTCCCAACCTAAAAAGACTATTGTGTATGTTTATACGCCCTATGCGAACGCTTGTGTCCTCTTACTTGATTTGCTTATTTGTTAGCCTTACTTTTGTGGCTCAGGCCGATATCCAAAGGCCTTCCGAGCGCGTGATATTGAGCATTTCTGGCTTAATTGAAGAAACAAATATGCTCGGTTCACCCGATCCAGTTGTTGAATTTGATATGGCAATGTTACAAGAACTGCCTTCTCAACATATAACCACCTACACTTCTTGGACGAATGGGACGCCGGTTTTCAAAGGGGTGCTTTTAACTGACTTGTTGGACAAAGTAAAAGCTCAGGGACAAAAAATTCGCGTCACTGCTTTAAATATGTATTCAGCTGATATCGACGTCAAAACGTTGGAGCAGTTTCCTATTATTTTAGCCTACGCGATGGATGGCGAAGCAATGTCTATTAGGGATAAAGGGCCGTTGTGGGTCATCTATCCAGTGAAAGAGTTTCCTGAGTTGGACCAGCCTAAGCATGTATCGAGTATGGTGTGGCAAGTTAGCAGTATAGTGGTTTTCTAGCCCATGTTATCTCGTCCATGGCGCTACACCTTGTTAATCATGATGGTTGTTATCAGCGCGGCAAGCGTATACGTTAGTTTTAAGCGCCATGCCGAGGCTACACGTATCTTGTCGGAAGATATAAAAACATCTTCTTGGGCTGCCGCTCAGCTAGAAATTGATTATTTACATTTTCAGCATAACTTGGCGATGTATTCAGAAAAACTGGTGAGTAAAGAGGATATGTTGCTCACGTTCGATTTGCTGTGGTCGCGAGTCAATATTCTAAGCATAGGTAAAGAAACGCTTCAGTTTAGACAGCTTGAAGGCAGTCAAAAACTGCTGACTGACTTAAAAGGGCTGCTGCAGGACGCCGAACCTGCATTAGTGAGTAATGAGCAAGTATCCCCTGAGCGAGCTCGGCAAATACGTGACGGCTTCGCCCGTTTGTTTCCCAGTATTCGACTGTTGCATGTGCAAAGTTATAACGGCTCTGAGCGTATGGCAGGGATTGATAAGGCCCATATATTGGAGTTGGATACTCAATACTTTATGTTAGGCCTATTGGGCAGCGGTGCATTCCTTGTCTTTATGATCTTTCGTGAAAGTTCTAAAAATCGGCATCTTGCTATGCACGATGCGTTAACTCGCTTACCCAACCGGGTTTACTTTAAGCGATCTCTTGAAGCCGCAGCCCAGGATGCAGATAAATCCGGCCTTTCGGTAGCTGTGCACATTGTAGATTTAAACAATTTTAAAGAAATTAACGATGTGTATGGTCATGCAGTGGGCGATGCTTTTTTAATAAAAGTAGCTGAACGCTTACAAGGCCTTGCCCAAGGAAAAAACCGGGCTGCGCGTTTAGGTGGGGATGAGTTTGCACTAATACAAGGGGGCATAGAAGGGCGTAATGAGGCTGAGCAAAGGGCATGGCAGATTTGTGAAGTCATAACAGAACCACTCATGATTCAAGACATCGTGTTTTACCCCCGAGCGAGTGTAGGGGTCAGCCTGTATCCTGATGATGATGGAAATATTACTCAAACACAGCTCAATGCCGATGTAGCGATGTATCAAGCCAAGAGTGAACAAGGGATGAGTTATCGCTTTTTTGATGCTCAAATGAACGAGGATTTAAAGCGCCGTAAGCAATTAGCCGATGCGTTAGAGAAGGCAATTAACAACAACCAACTTAACCTGCTCTACCAGCCGATCTTTAACATGACCTCCGGCAAGATGGTAGGAGTGGAGGCGTTAGTGCGTTGGCATAGTGAAGAATTTGGTACGATTTCACCTGAAGAAATAGTCACCACATCTGAACAAGCCGGGTTGGCTAATATTTTTAATCACTGGGTGTTAACAACCGCGTGTAAACAGGCCGTTGCTTGGCACACGATGGAATATTTTGTTGCTGTAAGTGTCAATATATCGCCATCGATGTATACCGACCATGATTTGGTCTCAATGGTTGAGGAGGTGCTCGAAAGCACTCAATTACAGAGCCAATATCTCATGTTGGAAGTAACAGAAGATACCACTATGCAGGATATAGAAAGCTCTCCACATATATTACGTGGATTAAGCTCGCTGGGGGTATCACTGGCATTAGACGATTTCGGAACAGGCTATTCATCGTTAAGCCATTTGAAATCATTACCCGTACAGCGCTTAAAAATTGATAAAAGCTTTATTCAGGACTTATTTGATAGCCCATCTGACTTACGCTTTATTACCACCATTTTGCAGTTGGCCGAGAGCTTAGGTTTAAATGTGGTCGCAGAGGGTATAGAGCTTGATAAGCAGCGTATCGCGTTGATTAGCCAAGGGTGTGTTTTAGGGCAAGGCTATTTGTTCTCTCGTCCTGTCAGCGCCGATTCGATTACACAGCTGTTAATTCCTCAGTCTAGTTGCGTTGATAAGTTGCAGGGTGTGGTGTCCAATATGTAGCTTTTATTTGGTTGAAGACGTTTACTAACGAAAGCTGTTAATAGATGATTCATGCAATAGAGTTACTCTAAAGCAACAATTTGAATCAATGGGGAATGGTAATGGATCTAGTTAAAATGGCAACGCAACTCTTTTTGAACAAACTCGGTACATCGGCGGGTGGTTTAGATCCAGATATGGTTTCTAATGCGTTATCATCTTTGTTAGGTGGCGGGAATGGTGATCTGAACTTGAGCGATTTGATCTCAAAAGTATCTGGCAGTGGTTTAGGCGCGTTGGCACAGTCTTGGTTGGGTGATGGCCAAAATGACAGCTTTTCGATCAGTGATGTTTTATCCGTTTTAGGTGAATCTAATGTTGCTGAGTTCTCTAACCAAATTGGTGTTCCTGAGCAAGAAACAGCGGGTGCTTTGTCCGATATGATCCCTGAATTAATCGATCAGAACAGCTCTGCAGGTGGTTTGTTGGAATCGGTAGGCGGCGTGGGTGGTTTAGCCGGGTTGGCCTCTAGCTTTTTCAAGTAAGAACACGTAGTTTTATCAAGCAGCACATTTTGTGGGCAATTTATTTGATTGCTCACTATAATGGTGCTGCTTTTGTCGTTTTAGACGGCAAAATATGACCTTTTTTAAGCATGAATCTTGCTTAGAAAAGGTATAGCTATTCAGGCTTTAAATGGATCACCTATGTCTTCACAAGAGACGGTGAATGTTAACAACCAGTGTGCAACCACAAGTTTCATACTGTATTGAGGTGTACTACCATGTATACGACCCACTGTTGGCTCTCAATTCTTGAGGGCTGTCTACTCGTGGCTTTAGGTATTCATATACTAAACGCGAGCGATTTACTTATCAGCGGCACGGCTGGTGCTGGTATGATTTTACGCCAACTGACCGATCTTTCGTTCGGTGCTATTTTTTTCCTATTGAATATCCCTTTTTACGTGCTGGCGCTGCGCTATATGGGTACTGAATTTACAGTTCGGACCTTCTGTAGCATTAGTTTGTTGTCAATTATGACTGAGCTAATGCAACGCTACTTGCAGCTAACGGTAGATCCGATTTTTGCAGCGATTTTAGGTGGGCTGCTGATAGGCTTCGGACTAATTATTCTATTTAGGCATCATGCTTCGTTAGGTGGACTCAATATACTGGCGATGTATTTAGAGCGGCGTTTTGGTATTCACCCAGGACGAACAACGATTGTAGGAGATATGTTTATAGCTATCGCTGCATTATGGGTGTTTGAGCCACAGCAGGTTGCTGTTTCCATGGTGGCGTTCGCAGTGATGAGCTCGGTGGTGGGCCGTTATCATAAGCCGCCGCAATGGACGCGTGAGCAAGGGTTGGGATTGGCTAAAGCGTAGCTGCCTTGACATACGCTTTAGCCAAAATAAAAGCAGGCTCAAATGAGCCTGCTTTCGAGGAATCAGAGCAGACTCGCTTACAGCGGAGTTACTTCATCAGCCTGTGGGCCTTTCTGTCCTTGAACTTCAACGAAGGTGACAGCTTGACCTTCAGCCAAAGTACGACGACCCTGACCAATGATTGAACGGAAGTGTACGAACAAATCTGAACCGCCTTCGCGCTGGATGAATCCGTAACCTTTTTCGTCGTTGAACCATTTAACGGTTCCGTTTTGTGTTTCTGACACGGTAACAATACTCAATGTAAAATTTAAAGATTTAGCCACAGGATGTACATCCATGTAACTCGAGCACTGTGAATGGGGAGCAAGAGAGCGAGATGGAGCAGGTAAGCTTAGAAAGGTAACCACTTCAAACGCATAAAACTTGATCTCTAAACACAGATCAGTTTCGAGTGTATCTCCTTGATCTAGGTAACGCAAATAACTTTGGCCGATAAAATGTAAAAAAGCTGGCTTTTTGAAAAGTAGGCTAAAATGCCCTACAAGCCTCTAAAACTGGGCTTATTACTGAATCGAGTTTTAGCGTAGCGATCGAATCGGCTCGTGTAATACCTTGGTTTAATAAAGCGATAGGTTTTTTTGCCTCGTGTGCTCGTTTACAAAATCGAAATCCTGAATACACCATTAGGGAAGACCCTATAACCAGTAAAGCGTCAGACTGAGCTAAGTGATTCAGTGCTGTTTCGACGCGCTCTTTAGGGACATTATCGCCGTAAAAAACGACATCAGGTTTGAGTAAGCCGCCACACGATGGACAATCGGGTATCACAAAGTCTTCGAAAGGGACGTTCTCTAAGTCAGCATCTCCATCGGGTGCCGCTGTAGCGGTCAGAGCCGCGAACGAGGGGTTGAGTTCGGCCATCCAGAGATGGGCTTTATCTCGGCTGAGTGTTTTCTGGCATTGCATACAAATGACACGATCGGAACGGCCATGTAAATCAATGACATTCTCTAAGCCTGCTTGTTGGTGCAAACCATCAACGTTTTGCGTTACTAAGCTTTGAACATGTCCCGCGCTTTCTAATGAGACAAGCCAATGGTGTGCTGTATTGGCGATTGCATCCCGCATAATAGGCCAGCCGATTAAGCTTCGTGCCCAAAAGCGTTGTCGGGTATAGATCTTGTTTATAAAGTCGTGGTGCTGCACCGGAGGTTGACGCTTCCATTGGGAGTGTTTATCTCGATAGTCAGGGATGCCTGAATCTGTCGAAATACCTGCCCCTGTCAGAATAAACAAGCGGGGATGCTGAGCGATAAAATGATCTAACCGTTCTGCTGTTTCTTGTGGGGTTAAACGGGTCTCTTGTGTAGTAGCCATCAGTTGTACCGCTTGCTCGCATGTTATTATAGGTCTGTAGGGTTGTTATGTTAAACGAACAAGGAGCCACGGTGTTAGGTCGTCTATCTCATATATTGCTTTATCTCCCCAATCCACCCAACTTGTCGAATGGAGACGACGCCGTGAGCATAATCCAAGCAAACGGTAACCATTGGCGAAAAATCCTTAGTATTTACGCCAAACTGGTCGTTAAAGAGGGGCGGTGGCAGGATTACCGGGATGGTGACTTGCTGAGGGAGCAGGCGATCAGCTTTCATGACACACTCATAGCACCTAACACGGGCGAGTATTGCGTGCATTGGGTGGCGGGTAAAGCAAGCTGGGAGCGCTTGGGGATTAGTTTAACTGGCTTTACGGCACTCGACGCTGAGGAGCGCGCTTGGTACAAAGGAAATATATTACTTACACCCTACCCAGATTATCGTCAATTTCCTAACCGGCTGATTGAAGAGATCAGAGTGTGGCTAGCACACCCTGACCGGGCTGTCGGTTAAGCGCTTTGTTTTTCAGCAGGAGGCTCTGATTTTTTGGCCCCTTTGTCGATAGACATCACCGTCCAACCGGCTTTGATTACCGGAACTTTCTCAGACGATATAATCCTAAGCCAGCCTTCAGGTGTAACTGCCATGAGCAAACTTCGCTGGGCCTGATGCTCGGTGCGCCAGCGCTCAAGCGTGTAATCGCTCGTAATCAACGTAGCACGTATGCTGGCTCCCTGGCTAATCAGGCTTGATAGTTTCTGGAAGCTAAACTCATCTTCGCCAAAGCCGCTAGGCTGGAAGCGGCTTGATACTTGATGGCGAGCGGAGCTTTTATTGCGAGGCGCTTCGGATTTAACGGAATAAACAAAGCGATCTTCAAACTCTTCTCTAAAGTGTAAGGCTGAGAGCATGTTGATATCACGTTGTGGCGTAATGGCTAATACTTGGCCGTAGCCCCCCAGTTCTAACTTTTGATTGACGCTGCTGGATAGCGGATTACCGTGCAAAGTATTAAGGCCAAGCATACGGGCCTCGCTAATATTCTCCCAACTTGGATCAATGAGAATTGAGGGGATATTTTGCTTCTTTAAAGCCTCGGCTAAGCAGCGAGCAATTTTATTAGCTCCCACAATAACAATGCCGCGAGATTCCGGTTCTGTGACGCCTAAGCGAAGTGCAACAAAGCGAGCGGTAGCACTCTGGAATACAACGGTGCCTATAATAACTGAGAAGGTTAATGCCGTGAGCGTGCTGGCCCCTTCATAGCCAATTTCCTCTAAGCGTAGAGCAAAAAGAGCCGAAACGGCAGCGGCTACAATACCGCGAGGCCCTACCCATGCAATAAGCGCACGCTCTTGCCATTTTAGGTCGGTGCCTATACTGCATAAGAAAACAGAAATAGGGCGCACAACGAATTGGATAACAGCAAGTAATAAGAGTGCGGGTAAGCCAAGTGATAAAAGCTGATCTAAATCTAAACGAGCCGCAAGCAAAATAAACAGGCCGGAAATCAGTAAAACGGTCAGCTGTTCCTTAAAGGCTAGCACTTCTTCAAGATTGAGCCCCTTAACATTGGCTAACCATATGCCCATCACGGTCACCGCGAGCAGGCCTGACTCGTGAGCAAGGTGATTGGATAGGGTAAAGGTCACCACGACTAATGCCAGCGTGCCAAAAGTATGCAAGTACTCTGGTAGCCAATGACGTTTCATAACAAAAGCGAGAATGACCGCCGCGCCAGCACCTAACAATGTCCCCACTAACGTGACTTCAAAGAATAGGATAATAGTTTGTGTAATTTGGCCATTAAATTGTTGGCTTGAAATTAGCCACTGATAGACCAAAACCGCCAACAGTGCGCCGACAGGATCGATCACGATACCTTCCCAGCGTAGCACGTTGGTAATTCGGTTGGTGGCTCGCAAAGTGCGAAGCATCGGCACAATAACGGTAGGGCCTGTTACTACAACGAGTGCGCCGAACAGGGCGGATAATTCCATGTTGAGATCAAAGATCAGATGTGTAGCCCATGAAATTAACACCCACGTGATTAAAGCTCCCCATGTCACTAAGCGCCGAACAATAGTGCTTATTTCTTTTGTTTGATCAAAGTGGAGCGTTAAGCTGCCTTCAAACAAAATAATGGCTACAGATAAAGAAACTAAGGGGAACAGCAAGCTACCAAAGAGCTCGTCCGGATCAAGCACGTGTGTAACGGGACCCAGCATGATTCCGGTAAGTAATAAAAACAGAATAGCGGGGAGCTTAAATCGCCATGCCACCCATTGGCACCCTAAGCTGAATAGGGCAATCAGTGCGAGTAATGAAGCGTCTGTTAATTCCATAGTGTCGTCCGTAGCTAGCCAAGAGTGAGAGCACTCTACTGTGAGTCTTATTAAAAATCAGCCTTTTCAGACAAAGTGTCAAAATAAAAAAATATTTTAGTGAGTCTGTGACTTTCACTATCTCTGCCTAAGTCTAAGTGAATAAGAAGCCGGGAATTTTTCCGGAATCGTCTATGTGACTTTCTTTAGGAGAAGGCAAAATGAAAGTGAATAAACTGGCAAGCATCATCGCAACAATCTCTGTAGGTGGCAGTGTAGCAGCAGCGCAAGCTGAGCCAGTTACGCTGTTTGATTACACTGAGGCAACCTCTGCTTATGAAGATGCTTACATCAACGGCCAATTCAATGTTCAAGATGGTAACCAAGATCAGTCTAGCTACAATTTAGACCTTGATGTGGAATATGATCGGGTTTTTTCTTCGCCAGATCAAAATACAAAGATTGAGTTTGATGGCGAAACCTCGCGTGAGCGTGGGCCTAACGAAGGTGATAAGACAGACTCGTATTATCAAGCAACGGGCGCTGTAACCTCGGATCAGTATTTCCAACCAGGCAGCAATGCCGGTTTTTGGTACGGTAAGGGTGAAGTCGGCATTCAAAAAGATATGGAAGACCCTTACACCAAGCTGACCTTAGGTGTGGGTTACGGCCGAGTAGTGAATGCTACTCCTATGGCTACAGCCATTCGTTTAGTAGAAGCATTACAAGAGCGCGGCATTTTGCAAACTACGCCATCTAAGGCGACTTACAATAAAGTGGCTAATGTTATTGCGCGTGAAGATGAGTACCGCAGCAAGTATGGCGCGGCTGACTACGAAATGACTTGGATACAGGACATTGAAAATGCCTTGGGTAGCGAGCTAACAACCAAAGGTGCTATTAAGTCGTATGACGTGTTAACTAATGAGCGTATCTCTACACGTAAGCACGGTTGGTTAGTGCGTGCAGGTGTGGGGGCAATTATAAGTGATTACGATGGCTCGGATAGTAAACCAGCGTTGGAATTAGGTGCAGAATATCATTACCCACTGAGTAACCGTGCACAGTTCTCTAATGAAGCATTAATTACAACAACGTTAGATGATGGCGACAATAGCTACCACGCACGTAACGATATGTCGTTGACTTATGAAGTGAGTGATCGTGTGGACTGGGAAAACACATGGGGTATTGATTATGCCGCGTATGATAATGCCAATGACACAACGACGAATATTTTGAGCTCAACTTATCGTTATTACTTATCGAATGAACTGAGCTTTACAGTAACCGGACGTCTGACAAACGTAGAAGACGAAATCCGTAACAACGGAAACGATCGTGTAGATCGTGCTGTACTGATGGGATTAACTTACCGTTTGAAGTAGTACACGCCCCGAAACAGCTCATCTCCCCTGCATAAGCCCCTCACTGAGGGGCTTTTTTGTGGCTGGTCTGACAAGGGGGCTCGGATGAACAGTCGGCGCTGACTTAATAAAGTGAAAGTACTTGTTTGATGAGATTTAAATGAGGGCTGCGTACAGGGTATACCGCATACATTGGGTGCTTTATAACAGGCGCCTCCTTCACGACATGCAACTGCTTTGTCTCTATTTCCTGCTCAATAGCCGATAAAGGTAGATAAGCACTACCCCCTAATGCTTGTAAGAAAGCGATGGCCATTTTAGCCGTCCCCAAGCGGGTATGCGGTTCAGCTATATCTGGAAAGAGCCGGCGGTGGGTCAGCATATGGGATAAGCCCCAATCGACCATCAAGTAGTGATCACCAAGGGCGTCATCTAAGGAAATGTTGGGTGTTGAGGCAACTAGCATCAACTCTAGGTCGCCGACTTGTTGGAGGGTGAGCACATCTAATTGCGCCGGTTCTAACATGAAGGAAATATCCAGTACGCCATCTAACAACCGACGAGTCAGTACTTCAGGTGTATGTGATTCCGCGATTAAAGCAATCTCAGGGTGATGGCTACGAATTTGATGTAGCCAAGGCTGTAGCATTACATCCCATAACCTCAGGCTTCCCCCCAGTGATAATTGGGATTGAGCGCCGCCTGCTGTTACGTCTTGTCGGGCTTTACGCCAATTTGCCAAGAGTAATTCGGCATGGCGGACTAGCCTATTACCTTCGGGCGTTAAGCGTATATCCCTTTTGTATCGGTCAAAGAGTTGAACATCAAGTTGTGTTTCTAGCAACTTGATGCGGGCACTGACGGCCGCTTGCGTTAGGTAAAGAGCTTCGGCGGCACGGCCAAAGTTGCGAAGACGCGCTACTTCAAGAAATGTTCTTAGTAATTCCAGATCCATGAGTCCGTACCTAATATGAATAATAAAATATTTTTTAAAAAAGCATAAAAATTTATAGTTATTTTTATTATTAGTGATTATCTATATTTCCCCCTCCACAACAAGCCCGGAGGGTGAAATATGAAAAATAATGTACATCACAGCTCTGTGTTCGATTTGAATGATGAGCAAGTTGTTGAGTTAATTAAAGCGGGTCATGAACATTCAGAGACATTGTTTGGTGAGCTAGTGCGTCGTCATAAGGGAGCTTTGCTGAATCGTTGTCGCAATCGGTTAGGTAACTATGATGATGCAGAAGATGTCGTTCAGGAAACACTAGTGAGAGGCTATCGGGCATTAAGTCGTTTTAACGGTGATTCAAATTTCCGTACATGGTTAATCGCTATTGCCGATAACCAGTGTTACACGCTGACCAAGAAAGAGTCGCGATATACAGATTGCGACCATATAAATGAGCTAATCGAATTAGCCGAACTTAACCAAAAGTTAGAGGCGGAAGCGGCAGATGCAACGGACTATGTTCAGGATACTTTGACACGCTTGCCGGATGCTGTGCGCGATATATTGCATCTACGCTTTCATGCTGAGTTACCCATCACCAGTATTAGCGAGCGGCTAGGTTTAAGTTTGAGTGCAACGAAAATGCGTTTGTATCGAGCTCAAGAAATGTTCGAAAAGCTGTATCCTGTAAAAGCAGCCTTTTTGAGTAACAACGCGACTCTGTCTATGGCGAGCTGATAATTAGGTGAGGTTCTTGTGTTCAGTAAGGCGGACTAAAAATATAATGAATGATGCAAGCCGGTCACCAGTTAGAAAGGTAAAGGGATTGGCACGATACGGCGAGCTGCGTTTGTGAAAATAATGGGTTGGCAAATGTCTGCTGTTAAACCGACATGGACATTAGGAAAAGGATCATAAGAGCATGCGTAAAAGCTTTGAAATAGCCGGTATTACTGTGGCTCCGGGAAGTCGAACAGTGGTTGACCTTCCGATGCCAAAGCAAAGTAATCATTCCAACATGAATATGCCTTTGCATGTGGTACATGGACGCCGCAATGGCCCTGTGTTGTTTATCAGTGCGGCCATTCATGGGGATGAGTTAAATGGAATTGAGGTCATACGACGTGTTTTAGCTCATAAGTCCATCGCGAAAATTGCTGGCACTTTAATCGCAATCCCTGTGGTGAACAGTTACGGATTAATACAGCAAAGTCGTTATTTGCCAGATCGCCGGGATTTAAATCGTTCATTCCCAGGGTCGCAGAAAGGCTCTTTGGCTGCTCGATTAGCTCATTTATTTGTAGAAGAGGTGGTGTCTAAGTGTACACACGGTATCGATTTGCATACTGGCGCAGTACATCGCAGTAACTTACCTCAAATTCGTGCCGATTTAGATGACGATGAAACCCGCAAGCTTGCAGAGAGCTTTGGTGTACCTGTGTTGTTAAATGCTTCTTTAAGAGATGGTTCTTTGCGAGGCGCCTGTAAAGAATATGGCATTCCTGTTTTACTTTATGAGGCGGGCGAAGCGCTGCGTTATGATGAATCGTCTATCAGAGCCGGTGTTACCGGCGTGATGAACGTGATGCGCACACTGGGTATGCTCCCTGCTTCGCGGCGTAAAGGTCGTGCTTACGAACCTTATATAGCCCGCAAAAGTGTATGGGTTCGTGCCACTGAAAGCGGCATGATGCGCATGATAGTTTCGCAAGGTGAACATGTCGCTAAAGGCGAATTGTTAGGTTATATCGACGATCCTTACAGTGGTGGGCAGCATGCGGTTAACGCAACACACGAAGGTGTTGTCATTGGTCGTTTAGAGTTGCCCATGGTGCATGAAGGTGATGCGGTTGTGCACATAGCTTGCTTTGAAGACAGTGTGAGTGATGTCGCTGATGAAGTGGAGTCGTTTCAGATAGACTATACCGAAGACCAAATTGGCGATTAATACTCGCCCATAAAAAAGCCCTCCAACTTAGGGAGGGCTTATCAATCGTATTGACGCGTTAGCTAGTAAGGCGTTTTATTCACCAAATTTAGCTTTAGCTTCGATACGGCGACGATGTAGGACAGGCTCTGTGTAGCCGTTCGGCTGTTTAGTCCCCTCAAACACAAGCTCGCAAGCTGCTGCAAAGGCAACGCTACCGTCAAAATCAGTAGCCATGGCTCGGTATGTAGGGTCGTTTGCATTTTGAGCATCGACGACGCTTGCCATGCGTTTTAAGGTTTCCATCACTTGTGCTTCAGAGCAAATACCATGATGTAACCAATTGGCAATATGTTGGCTGGAAATACGCAGTGTTGCACGGTCTTCCATCAATCCAACATTGTTAATGTCGGGCACTTTCGAGCAACCGATACCGCCATCAACCCAACGAACTACGTAACCCAACAGGCCTTGCGCATTGTTATCCAGTTCTTGCTGAATCTCCTCGGCGCTCCAGTTAGGGTTGGACGCGACAGGAATTGTCAAAATGTCATCAAGGTTAGCACGAGGGCGTTCTTTGATCGTTTTTTGCAATTCGAAGACATCGATCTGGTGGTAGTGCATGGCATGCAAGGTTGCCGCTGTTGGGGATGGAACCCATGCTGTGTTAGCGCCGGATTTAGGATGTGCTACCTTGGCGGCCAGCATGTTGGCCATCTGGTCGGGAATGGCCCACATACCTTTACCAATTTGAGCTTTGCCGCTCAAACCGCAATTAAGACCGTTATCAACATTCCAGTCTTCATAAGCACTGATCCATTTGGCGCCTTTCATATCACCTTTGCGGATCATAGGGCCTGCTTCCATGGAGGTATGAATCTCATCACCGGTGCGGTCTAGGAAGCCTGTGTTGATAAATACAACGCGTTCTTTAGCAGCGCGTATGCACTCTTTTAAGTTCACGGTAGTGCGGCGTTCCTCGTCCATGATACCCATTTTTAGGGTGAAACGGTCGAGCTGCAAGCCGTCTTCAACACGTGCAAACAGTTCATTTGCGAAGGCGACTTCTTCTGGGCCATGCATTTTCGGCTTAACGATATACATAGAGCCTGTTGTCGTGTTGCGGAATTTGCCCAAGCCTTTCATGTCGTGAAGGGCGATCAACGTAGTCACCATGGCATCCATGATACCTTCGGGGACTTCGTTGCCTTCGCTGTCGATGATGGCGCTGTTTGTCATGAGGTGACCTACATTACGGACAAACATCAAGCTGCGACCTTTGAGTACGACGTCGGAACCATCAATACCCGTATAAACACGGTCGGGGTTCATCACTCGGGTAAAGGTTTTTCCGCCTTTAGAGACTTCTTCTGACAAATCTCCTTTCATCAGACCAAGCCAGTTGCGGTAGATGATTGTTTTATCAGCCGCATCAACGGCGGCAACGGAGTCTTCGCAGTCCATGATGGTGGTTAATGCAGACTCCATCACAATGTCTTTCACGCCAGCGGCGTCATCTTTACCGATAAGGTGGCTACGATCGATCTGCACTTCAAAGTGCAGTCCGTTGTTTTTAAATAAAATCCCTGTTGGGTTATCCGCCTCACCCGTGAAGCCTATTAGTTTTTCAGGATGCGCCAACGTGGTTTGAGAGCCATCACGTAAGCTAACGACCAAAGCGCCTTCTGCAATACTATAACCAGTTGAATCTTTATGTGATCCACTTGCTAGGGGAGCGGATTGATCCAAGAAGTTACGGGCAAAAGCGATCGTTTTTGCGCCACGTACGGGGTTATAGGTTTTGCCTGCTTCGGCTCCGCCATCGTTAGAGATAGCATCAGTCCCGTAAAGAGCATCGTATAAGCTACCCCAACGCGCATTAGCGGCGTTGAGAGCAAAGCGAGCATTCATCACAGGAACAACGAGCTGAGGACCGGCCATCGTTGCCATTTCAGGGTCAACATCGGTCGTCTCGGCTACAAAATCATCGCCTTCCGGCAGTAAATAGTCGATCTCGGTTAAAAAAGCTTTGTAAGCATTAAGATCGAATGCCTGACCTTTACGGTCGAGGTGCCACTGATCAATTTGCGCCTGGATATGGTCGCGTTTGGCTAATAGCTCGCGGTTACGAGGTGCCAGATCGTGGATGATTGAATCCATTGCAGCCCAAAAAGTATCGGAAGATAAACCGGTTCCTGGGATGGCTTCATCAGTAATAAAATTATAAAGACCTTCAGCGACTTGTAGGCCGCCAGTCTGTACCCTTTGACTCATAGTAGTAATGCCTCATTGTCATTGTTTCCAGCCCGGAGCGAGGCAACCATGACCGGTAGTTAATGTCGTGCACAGATATACGCCGTGATAGGCAAAGATTGTGCAATGCAAAAATACCCTAAATATGAACCATCTGTCCTCCCTGTCAAGCCTAAAGTATGAGGCGGATTAGCTAAAAGATGACACATGAGCTGGCACTAAAGGTGAAGGTTATCTACTAAAAATGCTGTGTGGACAGCCTGTAAGCAGATGTTTGTGAGGCGCGAAAGTCTTAAACCGCTTCGCAATAGTTACCGGCTCTAATGCGAGCCGGTAACTGCGTTTTTTGAGATGCAAGGGCGCCTTTGTTGCTCTTGCTTAATGAGGCCGTTAATAAACTAAGATTTCTTTTTTGGCGCTCGGTGTAAATGCACATCCATTTGCGGGAAGGCGATTTCAATACCGTTCTCTTTAAAACGTTGATCAATCGCTTGGTTGATTTCATGCGTTACTTCTAATCGGTCGCTTAAGCTGTTTACAAAGATCCGCAATTCAAAATCTAATGTGCTTGCACCAAATGTTAAGAAAAAGGCATTGGGTGCAGGGTCGTCTAATACGCGTGGATGCTCATTGGCTACCTCAAGCAGTAGTTTATGAGCTAACTTAGTATCAGAACCATAAGCAACGCCCACTAGGATGACTACACGAGTGATTGGGTCTGTAAGCGACCAGTTAATGAGTTGGTCTGTTACAAAGGTCTTGTTGGGAATAATGACTTCTTTACGATCAAAATCAGTAATCGTTGTTGCGCGTATCTGGATTCGGCTTACGGTGCCAGAAATACCTCCGACGGTGACCATATCGCCAATACGCATGGGTTTTTCAAATAAGATAATGATACCCGAGACAAAATTAGCAACGATTTCTTGAAGACCAAAGCCTAGCCCGACACCTAGTGCGGCAATTAACCACTGCAGTTTAGACCATTCAAGGCCAAGCTGAGATGCTCCGACCATGATACTAACGACAATCAAAATGTATTTAGTGACGCTGGTAATCGCGTAAGAGGTGCCTGGCGCTAAGGTAATGTGTCGTAAAACAAGCAGCTCAAGCAGCCCCGGCAAATTGTAAGCCGCTAATACACACAAGCTAATAAGCACTAAGCTAAAGAGCAGATTCTTGAGTGTAATCGCCTGCGAAATAATGCTCCCCGCCGAATCGACATCGCCACCCCATAAAACGATTTGGTCAAGCATATCGAGCGTAGGAAGAACTGTTTTAATCAACATCCACAATAAAGTTGCAAAGATAATAACCGTGACGGTTTTTAATAAAACACGTGCTTGGTCTGAAAGTGTCTGTACATCTATGTAGTTTTCTTCGAGAGCTGCTATTTCTTCATTTTTTTCTCGTGCTTCGAGTATTTCATTGCGGCGTATTTTAGCGCGCTCGTAGGCTAAGTGGCGCTCTTCAATAAGTAGCCAGCGGTTGCCCAGTTTAAAAATGATAAACGTAGCAGCAATAATTCCGGCTAACACTAATAGGATTAGCATGGTAATGGTGCCGGAAAAAACATAACCAAATAGAGCTACGCCGATGCCCAGTAGATGGATAACCACTAAGCTGGATAGCCAGAATTGAGCACGTTTCCACCAAACCTCACCGTTTAAAAAAGTATCAATGTGTGGGGCTAAACGTAACATCGCTAACCAGAAAATGGCCACGAGCGTTGCTAACGAGATGAAGGCTAAGCGCCCAATACCAGACTGTAGGGTGTTTGAGTTTGACTGGTCAGTAACCAGCAGTAACAGCACCAGAGGCATACCTAGCCAAAAAAGTGGGTGTATAAAAGCGCGTAAACTTTTGCATAGCTTGACTGGCATAGCGAAGTGGCCCGCTAACAAGCCATGCGGTGTTCGAAGCCAAGCGTGGATAATGAGATATATCCATAACCCCATACTGAGCACATTGGTCAGCTGGATAAGTGCATCGTTTGGCCATGCCTCGGCATTTAGAATCTCGTGGCCTATAAAATAAATGGCGGTCGGCAAAGGCAGCGACGTAACGATAGGCATCCACACCATATTGAAAGAGTGGATAAATTTATCTTTTACTACATGTCCAATAGCGTTTGCCCACTCTGGTGCTCTGCGGCGATAAAGCCGCACGGTCACAATAGACAGTAAGACAACGCCAAGCCATAAGGCGATTTTAGGGATCCAGTTAGCAGAGTGTTGTATCAGTGGGATTGTTTTGTATGGGGTGATGATGTCCACCAACGGACCCACACCGTTAATGATCTCAGCGGGCCAATCGGGGGTTACCGGTTGGATACTGGGGATCCATAGCAAATGTTGTGAAATTAGTTCCCGTCCTAGGCGTACTTGGTTATTAATTTGCTCCTGAATAGTCAGCAGCTGTGAGAGCTCATTAATGGCCTCACTGCTTGCATCATTAATGCGGGTTAGCAGCGTTTTTTTGTTGTCGATTAACGCATCGGCCTGTTGTTGCAGCCCTTGCGATAAATCCGGTAGTTGCTGTTCGCGTTCAAGACTAAACAGCTGGCGGCTAATATTAAGGTTTAATAAGCGTAGTTCATTGATGCCATCTTTAGTCTCGCTTGTGGATATAGGCTGAGAAAGACGTCGGGTAAATGTGCGCAGCTCAATCCCCAAGGGCTGATTACTCAGCTCTAATTCTTGCTGGATAGTACTATAGCTTTGGCTCACTATCGTTAATTCAGACTCTAGGCTACTACGTTGCTGTCTTGCTTGTGAGCTTTGTTGTTGTACCTTTTTTAATTGTTCCCCCAAAGTCTGGTTATCTTTCAGCAAGGAGGCAATGACAGGAGATTGTGTGCTGTCTTTTGAGTTAGAGAGCTTTTCGAGTGCCTCTTCGGTTTCACTTTGTCGCTTGCTTTGTATGATCTCTTGTAACGCTTCAATGAGGCTGTTTTGCTCCTTAATTTGCTGCTTAAGGAGGTCAAGTCTAGCTTGATCAAGGTTATTTCGGTTTGGTTGATGCAGTATTTGTAATTGAATGTATTGGATTTGGGCGCTGCGCTGGGCAAATTGCGCTTCGGTTAAATCATTATTGTTTTCTGCTAGTTGTACGCTCGTCTGTTTTAACTGCGTTAATTGTTCGCGCAACTTGATAAGGTACTGATCACTTTGATTAATAGTATTTTGTAATTGCTCTTGTTGTTGCTCAAGCTCTAATTGCTTAGCTTGCTCTAATGTTTGGCGCTGTTCTAGGTTGCTAATGCTTTGTTGCATTAAGCTAGCTCGGTCGATACTCGGCGTGCGTTGTTTGAGCGAAGAGGTTAATTGGTTGAGCCGTTCTGTATAGGTCTCTAGCTCTTTACGTAGCTCGGCCGACTCCTTATCAAACGTCGTGGCTTCCTGATAGGCTGTTATAATTTTCTGTAGCCGCTCTCTTTGCTGTTTTACATCGGGGTCGCTATCCTCAGTGGGAAGCTGCTCTAATCGTTGTTGGTTAAGCGCAATATTATCCGCATAATCTGCAAATACTTGAGTGCATAAAGCACTAAGAGAAAACATTAAGAGGAACAACCAGCGGTTTAAAAGTCTCATACTGTCCTTGACGATAATAATAGCTCTATGGATTGATTGATGTGGTAACGATAGACACAATTTTTGAGGCTAAGTTTAGTGCGGATATTACCCGCGCCCATACATTTGTTAAAGAATATCCGTAACTAAAGCGTCAGGATGCCAACCTAATGACTCACTTCAATGCTGATGAAATGCGCAGTCAATTACGCGCATTCAACCCTGAAACACCATTTTTAATAGAGGGTGTATGGCAAGAGTACCATGCACTTTATAAGCTTGCCTCTTCAGTGGAGAAGTATCATTACAGTATGGGTATTGAGGTGCTGGATGATACCGAACTAGTTGTTCAGCTGTTTGCTCCCAACGCGGATCTTAAACGAGCAAAAGGAACCGTTGTACTCATGCATGGTTACATGGACCATGTGGCGCTGTACGGAAAATTGATTAGCCACATAGTAGAACAGGGGTGGGCACTGCTCAGTTATGATTTACCAGGCCATGGTTTGTCGTCGGGTGCCAGCCACGCGATTGGTCGTTTTTCCGAATATGCCGCGCAACTAGAACAGGTGTTGTCGCACCATCCGCAACTAGCATCACCCTTGGTACTGATGGGGCAAAGTACGGGAGGTGCAATCATTCTGGAGCATCATCGTTTGTTTGGTGATGCGGTTGCCTCGGCTGATAATAGTGGCGTTTCAGAACGCTTAGATGTGGCGCATCGTATTTTGTTAGCGCCTTTAATACGACCCAAACAATACCGCGCTATTCAGCTGCAATATCATATCTTTCATTACTTTCTGGATCGTGTGAAACGCTTTTACACACCCAATTCGCATGATAAAGGTTTTACACGGTTTATACGTGATAAAGACCCATTACAAAAATCATGGGTATCAGTCGACTGGATTGGCGCTATGTTGGAGTGGGTTAAATCCATTGAAACGTGGCGACCTAAGCAAACCGACGTGACTGTTTTTCAAGGGACAGATGACCAAACGGTGGAGTGGGAGCATAACTTAGCGGTTTTGAGTGACATTTATCCTACGATAAACATTCATAGGATCACTGATGCGCGGCACAATTTAGCCAATGAAGATGATCAGTGGCGTGTGCCCGTTTTTGAAGAAATCTCTCGTATCCTCGCCGCCCAAAGCCAGTGAGCTAATGCTGTCGAGCCTTTAAGGAAACAAAAAAGCAGCTGAGTGAAACGCCCGTCTGGATAAATATTCAGAGGGAGTCACGCCGCTGCTTTTTATGAGAGCGTGGTACTTAGAATAAACGGCGGCAACGAATAGTGCCGTTTACCTCGCTCAACTTCTCAAGCGCTACTTCCGAGCAATCAGCATCTACATCAATAACAACGTAACCGACTTTCTCGTTGGTTTGTAGGTATTGGCTAGAGATGTTGATGTTATTCTCAGAAATGATGTTGTTAATTTTAGACAACACGCCTGGAATATTCTGGTGTACGTGCAATAAGCGGTGAACATTTGGATGCTCAGGCAATGCGACTTCTGGGAAGTTAACAGAGGTAATAGAAGAGCCATTATCACTGTATTTAACCAGTTTTTCGGCTACTTCATAACCAATGTTTTCTTGCGCTTCCATCGTGGATCCGCCCACGTGTGGTGTTAGGATCACATTGTCGAACTCGCGCAGTGGAGAGACGAACTCGTCCTTGTTAGAACGAGGCTCAACAGGGAATACATCAATGGCGGCGCCCAGTAGTTTTTTACTGCGTAAAGCATCGCATAAGTCATCAATAACTACGACAGTGCCGCGAGCTGCGTTAATGAAAATAGAGCCTTCTTTCATTTGCTCAAACTGCTCTTTGCCCATCATATCTTTGGTGGACTTAGTTTCTGGCACATGAAGAGAGATGATATCGCAAGTGCGCAGCAATTCATTGAGGTTTGCCGATTGCTTAGCGTTACCTAATGGTAATTTATTGATCACATCGTGGAAGTAAACTTCCATACCTAACGCTTCTGCAAGCACGCTCAGTTGTGAACCAATGCTGCCGTAGCCCACGATACCGAGTTTTTTGCCGCGGATTTCATAAGAATTTACCGCAGATTTCTGCCATTCGCCACGATGAGCTTTAGCGTTTTTCTCAGCCACGCCTCGCAGTAATAAGATAGCTTCAGCTAATACTAATTCGGCTACAGAGCGTGTGTTTGAATAAGGAGCGTTAAAGACGGCCACACCTTGGCGTGAAGCGGCTTCCAGATCAACTTGGTTCGTACCAATACAAAAACAACCGACGGCGACCAGTTTTTGGGCCGCTTCGAAAACCTGCTCCGTAAGCTGAGTACGCGAACGAATACCCACAAAGTGTGCATCAGCGATTCGTTCTAGCAGCTCTTCTTCAGGAAGCGAGCCGGTGTGAAATTCGATGTTGGTGTAACCGTTAGCATTAAGCGTGTCGATAGCGGACTGGTGTACGCCTTCCAACAACAGAATTTTAATTTTGCTCTTATCCAGTGAGGTAATCTTGCTCATCGTCTGTAACTCTTTACTTGGGTTCAGAAATAGGGACTGAGAAAACAGCACATCAGGCTGTAAAAGGGCGCTTATAGTATCACAGCGATAGATGAAAGTGATTGAACTAAGGTGGCGGATTGCTGGAAAAATATTCAATCAATGTTGAATGGCATTGACGCAGTGGTTGCATGGGTTCACAAAGCCAAGGGTTGCGTATTGCCTGTATCTAGAGAGCCAAAGCGCTAGCGGGCTAGCTATGAGCGCTTTGGTAACGACATCAGTTACTTAGCTGTAAAAGCACAAGTAAGCCGTAGCTTGCTTCACTTTGAGTTGGAACTTTTGGTTAGCCTCTACGGAAAACTCTGTTCCAGTAGGGTAACTAACGTAGTCGGTTGCGCCAGGCAGCTTAACGATCAATTCGCCACTAACGACTTTCATGAGCTCTTTTACGCTGGTGCCAAACTCGTATTCACCGATATCCATAACACCGGCAGTGACTTTGCCTTCTGAATTTTCAAAGCCGATAGACTTTACATTACCATCGAAATATTCGTTTACATTTAGCATCTAAGTTCTCCGATTGAATCTGCGCAGCATCATAGAGGCTGGATGGACGTTTGGCTATTGAAAAAATCTAAGAGAAAGTCAATAAATGCGCGGTTGGCTTGTGATAGGTAGCGGTCTTTATTCCACGCAATGGCTAAGTCTAGCCAAATAGGTTCGGCAAAAGGTAGCGAGACAAGGTCTGCTTCGTCGGCAACGGCCATTCCTAGCAGGGTGGATATACCATAACCCTGTTTTACAACAGATTTGATCAGAGGTACTAGGTTGGTTTCAAAGCCAATGTGTGGCTTGGCGCCAATTTGGTTGGCCAACCGGTCAACAACGTTGCGATGAAAATAACCTTGTTTAAACATCACCAGTTCTTCTTTAAAGAACTCGTCATAGGTAACGCTCGTTTGCTGCGCTAATGTGTGATGTTTACTCATTGTTACTAGCATCGGCTCGCGTAAAAAGACGGCTGTTTCCAGAGATGGCGTAACAAATTCTGAGACGACAACACCCATATCCAGTTGGCCTGCCTCTATCATCTTTTGCAGGTTCCACGTTCCACCTTCAATAACCTCTAAGTCTAAGTTTGGATAACGGCGTTTGAAAGCGAGTAAGATGGGAGGGAAGTAATACGACCCTAACATACTGGATATGCCTATTCGCACTTTCCCTTGTTTCAAGCCTTTGAGTTCACGCATTTCGAGCTCTGCGCTGGCTAAGTTACTTAGGATGGTGTTGGCGTGTACCAGTAGTCTTTCGCCTTCATCTGTTAGCCGGATGTGGCGGTCACCGCGGTGAAACAGGGTTAAGTCTAGGGATTCTTCCAATTTGCGAATCGACATACTGATAGCGGGTTGAGCAATGTGTAATTGTTCTGCGGCGCGCGAAAAGCTTTGGCAGTGGGCTACGCGTTGGAAATAACGTAATTGCTTAGTATCCATATCAATATTTCTTATGTTGTTTATCATTTCTATATATTTTACTGATTCTAATCTGAGGCGTACGCTAGCGCCATACCTATCTTGACTCGGCCTATTGGCAGACTATTTTGGAGTTTCTTATGATCGAAGCTGGTTCTTCTGCTTTTTGGCGTGCCACGTTAGCGCTGTG
This sequence comes from Neptunomonas sp. CHC150, assembly GCF_030397555.1. Classification (NCBI taxonomy): domain Bacteria; kingdom Pseudomonadati; phylum Pseudomonadota; class Gammaproteobacteria; order Oceanospirillales; family Oceanospirillaceae; genus Neptunomonas; species Neptunomonas sp. CHC150. Next base: position 283,752 of record NZ_JAPNXU010000010.1, on the reverse strand, counting down.
CCTTGGCTCATTTATGATTTTTGCTAATGTGTATGTGACACAACCATTGCTGCCGACTATGGCGCATCACTTTGATATATCCGAGTTAAAAGCGAGCTGGAGTTTTACCATCACAACATTAATGTTGGGACTTTCTCTGCTTATCTATGGGCCGTTATCCGATGCCATAGGACGAAAAAATATTATGGCGGCAACGATGTCGGGCGTTGTACTAACCACCTTTTTATTATCGCAAACACAAGATTATCATCAGTTACTTGTTTTGCGAGGGGTTCAAGGCTTTTGCTTAGGCGGCCTGCCAGCAATAGCGGTCGCTTACTTAGGAGATGAGTTCCGTAAGGAAGCGATGTTGATGGCTGTTGGTTTTTACATCAGTGGAAACACGCTGGGAGGGATTGGCGGCCGATTAATTGGTGGTTTTGTTGGGGAATGGCTAGGCTGGTCAGAAGCTTTTTTAGTCATGACGCTGATTAGCTTTGTATTGCTCGCCGCGTTTTTGTTTTTATTACCTGCCTCTGAACACTTTAGCGCTAAGCCGTTACATCCGGCTTCAATGTTAAAAGGTATGAAGAACCATTTGCGTAATCCGCTGTTAATCTGTGCCTACCTAGTAGGGGGCTTTAACTTTTTCATATTTATCAATCAATATAGTTTTATTACTTTTGTGTTGGCTGCAGAACCTTATCATTTGTCACCAGCATGGTTAGGTATGCTTTTTTTAACGTATTTAAGTGGCACAGTGGGCTCGGCGATGTCAGGTAAAATCGCTAAGTCTATTCCACAAACAGTCTGCATGATGGTGGGGATTGCCTGCATGATGGTAGGTACATTGGTAACCCTGTTACCTTCAGTGGCTGCAATTATAGTGGGCTTTCTTATCAGTGCCTTTGGTTTCTTTTTTACGCACTCTACCGCCAGCGCGTGGGTGAGCCATAATGCTAACGAGAACAAAGCAAGTGCGTCTTCACTGTACTTGGTATTTTATTATTTGGGTGCCAGTACAGGTGGCTTTTATCTGTCGCCTTTTTGGCAATGGGCACAATGGGAGGGAGTGGTAGCAGGCTCGCTTCTGGTGTTGTTTGCTACTTTGAGCGTTGCCTATATGTTGCATCGTTTACATCGTCAACACATGACGATTGGCGCAGTAACGCCATAGTGGCATGGCTGAATGAAGCGTGGAAGCCTTTACATGGTAAAGAGGCTAAGCACGGTTAAGTGCTTAGCCTTGTAGCAAGTACTTATCAACTGCATATAAGTACTCGTGGCGTACAGTTAAGTACGGCTAGTTATTTCTAACAGGTGGTAGCCAAATTGTGTTTTGACGGGGCCGTGAACTTTGTTAAGTTCGCCTGAAAATACCACTTCGTCAAATTCGCGTACCATTTGACCGCGGCTAAACTCGCCTAGGTCTCCGCCTTGTGCACCAGAAGGGCAGCCGGATTTTTCTTTGGCAACTTTTGCAAAATCAGTACCGCTTTCGATTTGCTCTTTTAATGCTAAACACTCAGCTTCTGTGTTTACTAAAATATGGCGCGCACGTGCTCTAGCCATGATATTCCCCATTTAGTTTGACGATAAAGCGGTATAGGATACCGTTATTGGCGTGTAAACAAAAACATGCCTGCTATATGTTTGTACAAGATGAATTCACAATAACAAGGCTAACAAAATTGAGGTAGTTATGGCTTTTCAGCATTGCTTTACTGACGGTCGTTCGACTGGCTTGTGTTTAGGGAAGATAGTTTGTGTAGGCCGCAACTACGCGGATCATGCTAAAGAGCTTAATAACCCAATCCCTACGGAACCGCTACTCTTTATTAAACCCTCGACATCGGCGGTTACTATGGAGCAATCGTTTGCCATTAATGAGCAATGGGGTAGCGTGCACTACGAAACTGAACTGGCTATATTAATTGGTGAAACACTCACTCATGCTAATGAAGCTGAAGTCGCGAGTGGAATAGCGGGGGCAGGGCTTGCGTTAGACCTAACCATACGGGATGTACAGAGCAAACTAAAGGAGAAAGGGCAGCCATGGGAACGTGCTAAAGCGTTTGATGGTAGCTGTCCTTTATCGGTCTTTGTTCCGATAGAGCAGATAGATGATCTGCAAAACATACAAATTCAATTGCAAATTAATGGTGAAATGCGCCAAGACGGCAATTCATCAATGATGTTGAATAAGGTTGTTCCTTTGATCAGTGAGATAAGCCAGCTTTTTACATTAGAGCCTGGTGACGTCGTGATAACGGGGACTCCTGCTGGTGTAGGCCAGCTCAGCAAAGGAGATCAGCTAGTCGCGTCGTTAGTTAATTTATTGCGTGTAGAAACCACCGTGGAAGGTTAGGTTTGATACAGCATTGTTGGAAACGCTACTGGCTGATTGCGCTGTTGGCGTTTTTTTCCCACGGGGTTCTAGCTGAAACGGCTCATTGGCAACAGCCGTCGTTTATCGAGCAGAGCTTTTTAACGATAGCTTTAGGAAGTGAGTACAACACAGCGGCTCGCGTGATCCATAAGTGGCGTAAGCCCGTTCGGGTGTATGTAACGCACCAAGTGGGTGATCAGGCCTTGCATGAATCCTTACTTTCCCAACACATTGCTCATCTTAAAAAGATTACACAGCATGATATTGCACTAACCGACCGAGCTGATCAGGCAAATGTGCGGGTCTTTTTTACTCAGGAAAGTCGGCTAATACCGCTTTTAAAAAAATATACCGGTGCAAGCACAGTAAAGAATGAGCGGGGCTCTGTTTGCATTGCGTCTTTTCGCCGTAATGCGCAGTCTGAGATAGTCGAAGCGCGCATCTTTATACCCGTGGATCGTGCTCGGCGGCATGCTAAGTTACTCGCCTGTATTGTGGAAGAGATAACTCAGGTCCTAGGGCTTCCTAGGGATGACGATGCGGTTTATCCCTCTATTTTTAATGATAAAAGTACTGATACATTGCTAACGGGCTTGGATGACTTGTTGCTGCGTATTTTATATACCCCTGCAATAAAGTCCGGTATGAATGAAGCTCAGGTGAGGCCTAAAGTACGTGCCGCTATTCAGTCCTTGCAACAAAAAGGTATGATCACTAATTCAGCGTTACGGGTTCGCTCTGAAGGTGAGCTGTATCAGTTGTTTTAGTTAAATGAGTCAATAAGGAAGTGCGATGCTGTGGATTAAAATGTTTCATATTCTTGCCATGACCAGTTGGATGGCCGGTATCTTTTATTTGCCGCGTATCTTTGTGCATTACACAGAAGGGCGTGAGGCTGGCCAAGATGTAGAACGTCTGAAAATTATGGCGAAAAAGCTCTTTGGTTTTATGACGGTGATGGCGGTATTTACCTTAGGGCTAGGTCTTTATCTGTGGCTAGGTTATGGCTTTTCAGGTGGCTGGTTACATGCCAAATTAACATTTGTCGCTTTACTTATAGGGTATCACTTTTGGTGTCGTGCTTATCTCCAAAAGATGCTACTAGATGAGTTGGGAAAAACAGGCCGTTACTTTCGACTTTTTAATGAGTTGCCCTTACTCATTTTTATCCCTATTTTGATTTTTGTCGTTGTTAAACCTTTTTAATCCGTTATCTACATTAAGCTCTCGTAGAGTGGCTTACGACTGAGTGTTCGATACAGTGGGTTAACGTAGGTGGGCTGTTAGTGAGTAGGCTCGTCAAGCTTGCTTTTAATCGCATTGATACGAGCGCTAAGGCGATCTGTTCGCTCACGTAGGGCGTCTACATCGGCCAAAAAGCACTCAGCCTCGACACGTGGTGGGAGGATACGAATTTCTTCTTGGATATATTCGTTAATGTTCTGCGTTACGCTGGTGGTTACTTGTTTTGCATAGTTTATCTGACCGCGCGTCAGCGAAACGAGTTGGTGTGCCGGTAGGTTACCCGTGATGTTAGCTAGTAGTGCTTCCCAGTCTATTTCTAGTTCGGCCAGTATCGTTTGAAATTGGCTGGCTAGCCCGGAGTTTCCTTCAACACTAATGCCGTGCCCAAAAAAGTGTTCGCTCTTATCGTTGCTGTTTAGCAGCTTCATAAACGTAACAGAGTCGCCGCGCAACAGGACATCTGGTGAGCTGGGAAACTGCTGCTGTAGCTGAACTCCCCCTTGAATAGGGAGAATAAATAGCGATAAAGGCAGGTCTGTTACCTCAAATTGAATAACATTTCCTGCCAGTGCTTCGAGACGTTTACAAGTAACGGCATCTGTCTTAAGTAAGGGGTTGATTGTCTGCTCAACTGATTCGAGTATCGCTGTAGTAATCATTGCGAGTGACATAAGTAACGCCTCGTTATCTGGGTCAGTACTTGTAAATTAAGGGATGCTCTATGGTTTGATACCCGTGTGTAAAGCAACCACTCCGCCTGTCATGTTCTGGTACTTACAGTTGACTAATCCTGCGTTTTCCATCATTCCTTTGAGTGTATCTTGATCAGGATGCATGCGAATCGATTCAGCCAAGTAGCGATAGCTTTCACTGTCGTTTGCAATAATCTTACCCATTGTAGGTAAGATATTAAACGAGTAGAAATCGTACATTTTGGTGAGCGCAATGTTATCTGTTTTAGAAAACTCAAGAACCATGACTTTACCGCCAGGCTTTAATACACGTGCCATTGAGCGTAAGGCGGCGTCTTTGTCAGTTACATTACGCAAACCAAAAGCAATGGTTATGATGTCAAAAGTGTTGTCTGGGAATGGTAAACACTCGGCATTAGCTTGAACAAACTCTACATTTCCAGCTACACCGTTATCAATTAGGCGATCGCGCCCCACTTTAAGCATGGAGTCATTAATATCAGCCAATACAACTTTGCCGGTAGATCCTACAATGCGCGAGAAACGCTTGGTAAGATCGCCCGTGCCTCCGGCTATGTCCAAAATGGTATAGCCTTTACGAGCACCGCTTTGTTCGATGGTTAGCTTTTTCCAAAGGCGATGAACTCCACCAGACATGAGATCATTCATGAGGTCGTATTTACCGGCCACAGAGTGGAACACATCCGCTACTCGTTTAACCTTTTCATCCGTTGGGACTTCTTTGAAACCAAAGTCGGTAGTGGATTTCTGATTTTGTTCGCTCATAGTGACCCGCTCTGTCTGCATGTGAGTATCAATTGACGCTGGCATTGTACCGAGGACAAGTGTATTTGTCCTGTCTGAGATGTGGCTGATGTTGTTAAAACTAAACGACTTTAAATTTCCCAATGAGTCCGCTGTCACGACTTTCCCCAGCCGCCTCTAGCTTACTTAAGTATTCGGCCCAGTATTTTTCCTGATGTAGGGCTAAATCATATAAGTAAGGCCAGGTAAATAAACCGCTGTCATGTCCATCATCAAAAATAATTTTGAGTGCGTAATTTCCAGATGCTTGTATGGCATTAATCCCAACAAACTTTTTACCTGTTTGCAGTACGCCGTTACCAATGCCATGACCACGAACTTCGGCAGAAGGAGAATGGACGCGTAAAAACTCAGCGGTTAGCTCATAACTCGTGTCACCATAAAAAAGCTCTAGAGTTTTCGATTTTTTATGTAACTTAATATTAGTGGGCAGTTGTGATGCATTCATCTGTATTTACCTATCAAAAAAGCCGGCTTCAGCCGGCTTTAATCTACATGCTTAATCTCAGTGTATCACTGCTGTTTAGAGAATGTAGTGGCTTAAGTCTTCATCATTGCTGAGCGCGTTAAGTTGTGAGTCGACGTACGCTGCATCAATCGTGATCGTTTTGCCTGTCTCATCGGAGGCATTATAAGACAAGTCCTCTAATAAGCGCTCCATCATGGTGTGCAAGCGGCGCGCACCAATATTTTCTGTGGACTCGTTAACCTGATACGCTAACTCGGCAATGCGCGCAATTCCGTCTTCTGCAAAAGTGATATCCACCCCTTCTGTTTTCATTAAGGCGATATATTGAGCTGTTAGTGAAGCTTTTGGCTCAGTTAAGATGCGGCGGAAGTCTTCCGGCGTTAATGCATTAAGCTCAACACGAATAGGTAGGCGGCCTTGTAGTTCAGGGATTAAGTCCGAAGGCTTCGCTAAGTGGAAAGCACCAGAGGCAATAAATAAGATATGGTCAGTTTTGACCATGCCGTATTTGGTGTTAACTGTACAGCCTTCGATTAGCGGCAGTAAGTCTCGCTGCACACCTTCACGAGAAACGTCGCCGCCGCTGGTTTCTGCACGTTTACAAACCTTGTCGATCTCATCTAAAAAGACAATGCCGTTTTGTTCTACAAGCTCTACAGCATTTTGTTTGAGATCTTCTTCTTTGACTAGTTTGGCGGCTTCTTCTTCAATTAAGAGCTTTAGCGCTTCTTTGACTGGCAGGCGGCGGCTCTGTTTGTTACCGCTACCTAAATTAGAAAACATGCTTTGCAACTGGCTGGTCATTTCTTCCATGCCTGGCGGTGTCATGATTTCTACGCCCATTTTAGGCTGGCTTAATTCAATCTCAATTTCTTTGTCGTCGAGCTGACCTTCACGCAATTTTTTGCGGAAAATTTGGCGGGTTGCATTGTCCGTTTTACTGTCAGCGGGTGCTTCGTCAAAGTTGTTTGGACGAGCCTGCGGTAGTAGAGCATCTAGAACGCGCTCTTCGGCTGCATCCTCTGCACGGAATTTTACCTTTTCGGTTTCTTGAACCCGTAAAAGCTTGATCGCCATGTCCATTAGATCGCGAATAATGGTTTCCACATCGCGGCCCACATAGCCTACTTCGGTAAATTTAGTGGCTTCGACCTTGATAAAAGGTGCGTTGGCTAGTTTTGCTAGACGACGAGCAATCTCAGTTTTACCAACCCCAGTAGGGCCGATCATGAGAATGTTTTTAGGTGTAACTTCTGGACGTAGGTCATCTTCGAGTTGCATGCGACGCCAGCGGTTACGTAGGGCTATCGCAACAGATCGTTTGGCGTCCTGCTGGCCAACGATATGGCGATCCAGTTCGTGGACAATTTCACGAGGTGTCATGTTAGACATATTAAGGCTCCAGAATCTGGTTAGGACTGCTTGGCGGGCAGGCTTTCTAAGGTAAGGTTGTGGTTGGTAAACACACAAATATCAGCGGCGATGTTTAAGCTTTTTTCAACAATCTCAAGTGCGCTGAGATCGGTGTTCTCTACTAAGGCTTTCGCTGAGGCCAGCGCATAGTTACCGCCTGACCCAATCGCTATCACACCGTCTTCGGGTTCGATAACATCGCCTGATCCTGAAATGAGGTAGGTTTTTTCTTCGTTAGCGACCAACATGAGGGCTTCCAGCTTTCGTAAAGCGCGATCACTACGCCATTCTCGGGCTAGGTGGATAACCGCATTGACGATATTGCCGTGGTGTTTATCAAGTTGTTGTTCAAATAAATCACGCAAGGTGATGGCGTCAGCAGTACTACCTGCAAATCCAGTAATAACCTTGTGCTTTGGAAGAGGGTTGACCTTACGAGCAGTTCCCTTCATTACGGTGTTGCCTAGAGAAACCTGCCCATCACCGCCAACCACTACTTGGCCTGCGCGGCGTACTGATACAATCGTTGTCATATTGTTAACCTTATTAACGGTTCTTTAATAAGGAGGATATGGGATGCCCCTCGATAAATTTCAAGGGGGCGAGTCAAATCTGATTTAATCGATAGCGATTGTCATGGGGCTAATGCGCAAACGAGTAAGCTTATCGTGCACCTTGTTCATTTCTGAGCGGTTATCAAAAGGGCCTATGCGTACGCGATACCAAATGCCGTTGCTACCATCAGATTTATTGGTATGTACGTTTTTTAAACCGGACAATAATAACTGGGCCCGCATTTTTTCGGCATCTGCAGCGGTGCGGAATGAGGCGGCTTGGAGCACATATTTTTTATCAAGTTTGGCGGTGCGTGGGGTGGATTTATAAGCGGCTACCTCTGCCGGAGTGATTTCGGTTTTTGGTAGCAGGTCATAAAACTCATAACGATTAGGGGCGTCAGTCGCTTCAGCGGTCGTTGATTGTTCAACCACTTTTACAGGCTCAGGCTTAGCGGGGGTAACGGGCTTGGGTGTGGCAGCCGGTTGTGCTTTGGGTTTAGGGGCTGGCGGCGCCGCTTGTGTGGTGCGCTCGGGCACTGTAGGAGTGCTAGCGGCCGTTTTGTCGGGCGACTTCGTAGGTGCCCTCACGGTTTCAGGTGAGTTGGGGTCAATATTAATTAAGCTATTTAGCAAATAGATAAGCCCAGCGAGTGCGGCTAGGCTTAAAAAGGCGAGTCCCCATGGCTTTTTCTTAGGCGGCGGAGGCGGAGCCGCTTTTTGAGCGCGTGGTTTTGCTGCCGGCCGTGATGGGCTGGCAGAGGAACCATTACGTTTTCTCTGTACGAAATCTTTACGCGATGCCATGGGGTGAAATCCTTCTTACAACCTGTCTTGCTTACAATCTATCGCTTACATCTGCTCAGGGGCGCTAACACCTAATAACGTAAGGCCATTATTGATAACCTGACGGGCGGCTTCGCTCAGTGTGACACGTGCGTTACGCATATCTGCATCATCAATCAGCATTTTGTTAGCGTTATAGTAAGCATGGAAATCATTGGCTAGTTCACGTAGGTAGTTAGCCAGCGCATGTGGTTCATAGTTAACGGCGGCATTAGTTAAGACTTCAGGGTACTTGGATAATTTAACAATTAAGTCTTTTTCGGACTCGGTATCCAATTTGGCTAAGTGCTCCAAACCTGCTTCTTTGTCCCAACTCCAGCCTGCTTCTTCGAGTTTGCGCATGACAGAGCATACACGCGCGTGAGCATACTGGATGTAATACACAGGATTGTCTTTAGATGACGATTTAGCCAGCTCTAGATCAAAGTCCATATGCTGGTCAGCTTTACGAGCCACATAGAAGAAGCGACAAGCATCTTTACCCACTTCTTCGCGAAGCTCGCGTAAGGTCACAAAGGAGCCAGAGCGCGTCGACATCTGCACGCGCTCTGTGCCGCGGTATAAAATGGCAAATTGCACTAGGCGTACTAGCAAACGATCTGGGTTATAACCAAGCGCTTCGCAAGCGGCCTTCATGCGGGCAATATAGCCGTGATGGTCTGATCCCCAAATATAAAGGACTTTGTCGAAGCCTCGCTCAAATTTGTTTTTAAGATAGGCAATATCTGATGCGAAGTACGTGGTTTGCCCGTTGGCGCGACGAACAACACGGTCTTTGTCATCACCAAACTCAGTAGAGCGGAACCAAAGGTTGCCATCTTCTTCGAACAAGTAGCCATTCTTATCAAGTGTTTCTAAGGCGCTATCAACATCGCCGTGCACAGCTAAGCTGCGTTCTGAAAACCATTCTTGATAGGTGACGCCAAAGTCGGCGAGGTCATCGCGAATATCACTGAGGATAGAGTTTAATGCGGCATCAAAAAATACGGCATAACCCTGCTCTCCAAGCAGTGCTTGTGCGCGTTCGATAAGCGCGTCTATATGTGTTTCTTTGTCGCCACCTTGGGGTTCATCCGCCGGTATGTCCGCCACGACAGTGGAGATCGCATGTGCGTACTTATCACCATCGCTATCAATGATGCTTTGCGCAATATCGAAAATATATTCGCCTTTATAACCATTGCTTGGAAAGGTTACGGCTTCGCCTTGTTTTTCTAGGTAACGCAACCAGACGCTGGTCCCTAGAATATTCATTTGGCGACCCGCATCATTCACATAGTACTCTCGCTCTACCGGGACCCCGGCGGCTTCAAGTAAATCAGCTACTGACGCCCCATAAGCGGCTCCGCGTCCGTGACCTACATGGAGAGGGCCGGTTGGGTTGGCGGATACGAACTCTACTTGAACGCGCTCATCCTGCTTGGCAAAGCCGCGACCAAATTCCGCTTTTTGCTCTAAAATGGTATTGATGACGGCGGCTGTTGAGGCTTGGCTTACGAAAAAGTTAATAAAGCCTGGCCCTGCAATTTCTGTTTTTACAAGGCTGTCCGAAGCGGGTAAGGCATCAATTAGCTGTTGAGCTAGCTCACGCGGGTTTCGTCGTGCCGGTTTTGCTAAAGTCAGTGCGATGTTGCTGGCAAAATCACCGTGAGCTTTGTCGCGTGTGTTTTCAACCATGATGTTAGGCTGGATATCGTCGGCTAATACGCCGTTCTTGATCAAAGTGTCTAAGGCGACGCTGATCAGATCTGCAATCTGCTGTTTCATTGACTTTAAATCACCGGTCGGTTCGAAAGATTGTAACGAGTGTCGTTAAAGAACCGAGTATTATCCTCTGTTGTGGCGGGGATGTTAACCCCTTGCCACAACAGATTGTCTGTTTTTTTAAGCTTTCGTGTTTAGGTTCTAAAGCGTTGGATTAATGCGCGTTGCGCTTCGGCGATACGAAGTAGCCCAGAGCTGCTCTCGGAAGCTTGGTTGGCGCCTTTGGCTGTTTCTGTCGATGCCGCATTAATAGCAACCAATGTACGGCTTACTTCCTGTACCGCATGCGTTTGTTCGGTAGACGCCGCTGCTATTTGTGTATTCATTTGGCGAATACTGTGGATAGCCGCTTGCATGGCCTGCAAGGCATCATTCGATGAGCGCGCGTAGTCCACACAGCGCGCGGCTTGATCATGGCTGTCTTGCATGCTGGTAACAACACTACTAATGCGGTGCTGCATGTTGCTGACCATGGACTGGATTTCTACGGTAGAGTTTTGCGTGCGGCTCGCTAGTTGGCGTACCTCGTCGGCTACCACAGCAAACCCACGTCCGTGATCTCCTGCGCGTGCCGCTTCAATAGCGGCGTTGAGTGCTAATAAGTTGGTTTGCTCGGCGATGGTGTTAATCGTTTCGAGAATGCTATCAATCTTCTTGCCATCTGCAGCCAACTCGGTTGATGCATTCATTGCGGATTGGATAACTTGCGATTGAGATGTAATGCTGTTGTGCGTTTGTTCCATCTTCTTGTGGGCGTCGCGGCCAAGGTCATCGCACTTTTGAACACTTTCTAGCGTGGCGTCAGAGTGCTGAGAAACCTCCTCGACTGAATGCTCTAATTCGGTAGCGGCCGCTGAAGTCTGTTCGAGTTGCGCGCTCTGTTGATCCATCGACTTGGTCGTGGATAAACTGATGCGCTCATTTTCAGACGCAACTTGCGATAGTTCTTGTGAATTTTTTAGCATTTGCTTGAGGATATCTCTCAAACTATTCGTCACGGTATTTAAGTCGGCCGATAGTAATCCAAACTCATCTTTACGACGTTGATCAAACTCCACCGTCAGGTTGCCTTGGCTTAGTTCGCCCAATTGATGCTGGATCTTAGCGAGTGGTTTGCGGATGGTTAACAAAATAATCCAGCCCACCAAACCGGCAATGAGCAAACCAATGATGCTCAAGCCAATAATCAACGATTTGCTAGTAATGATTGCGCTGGCAGCGGTAGCTTGTGCTGCTTGTGTATTGGCTAAGCCGATAGAAAGAACGTTGTTGAGCGATGCTTCTGCTGTGTCTTGATGTGTTTTGGCGATTGCTAATGTTTCGTTGCGCTTGTGTTGATTATTGTTTTTATTGATATAAGCGCCTAACAGGCCAGTATCGTCCTTGAGTGCGTCAGCGAGCCCAGTAATAACCCCCTCTATACGGGAAGCTTTGGGGTCCTGTTGCAGGAAGCTTTTATAGCTTGATAACATTTTTCCTTTTAGCTCACCCATGGATTTTTTGAGGTTACCAAGGTCGCCAGTTTTTTCGTAAATACGAATATTCAGGCGAATGTTATTAATTACCTTATTAAGCCCTTGGTACTCAGAAATGGCGGTGGGCGATGCTCGTCCTGAGCTGATATAGCGTTGTCCCCAGCGAGCTAATGAGTCAATTTGAGATTGGAATAATTGGCCTTCGCTCACCATAGAGGTATCGATTAAAATGCCTTCAGCATGTAACCGTTTTAGTATTTTAGCCGCTTCATGGTATTGCTCTGCGGAAGTTTTGGCATCTACTAATGCCGTGTTGATCGGTGAGCCTTCTGAGGTTTGCGCCTGCAGCTGCTCTATTTCTTGATGGAACTGCTCGTAGCTTTGATCAAAGCTGTCGATGTGTGTTTGGAAATCTTCAGCCCCGCTGTTGAGAAACTGTAGCAGGGCTTGGTTCGCGTTATTAAGTGATAGTATTTGCTGGTAACTGCCCACGAGCTTAGGGATTGAATCTTCCGAGACAACTTGGAGCTGTTGGTTGATTTTATTAATCCCCGTTATGCCTCCAATACCCACCACAAGAATGGTAATGGCCAATATGCTAAAGCCTAGTATTATTTTTTTAACTATGTTCATCTGCTTTTACACCATAACGAAAGCTGAAATTTTGGGTGGTAGATGAGCGTGTTGTCGGCCTTTAGTACTAGATCATTAGGCTAATTTGTTAATGATTAGTTAATAAAGGTCATATGGGTCAACATCAACGGACCAGCGTACTTTAGAATGGCTTGGGTGCTCATCGCTTACTAAGCATAGATGAGATAAGCAGTTTTGCAGGTGAATTCGGGACGGGCAGCTTAAGAGCAGTTGGGAGCGAAATACGCCCGCTTTCTTCTCCATAGGTGATGGGAAAGGGCCTTGCCAATCAATACCCCCAAATGAGGGCGCTATAGCTTCCCGTAAGGATTGTAAAAAGCTTTCTGCAGTGCCTGGTTTTTGGGATTCAGCGCGTACAATGGCGATAAAGCGAAAGGGCGCAAGCTGATACTGTTTGCGAAGCGTTAATTCAGCAGCCGCAAACGCTTCGTAGCCTGCAAGGGCTAGATTGGTGAGCAGTGGATGATCTGCGTGCAGCGTTTGTAAAAATACAGTGCCAGGATGGTCAGCGCGCCCAGCGCGCCCAGCTACTTGGGTTATGAGTTGGGCGGTTCGTTCCATGCCTCTAAAGTCGGTACTAAATAAACCACCGTCTGCATCTAATATAGCGACCAGAGTGACTCTGGGGAAATGGTGCCCCTTTGCTAGCATTTGAGTGCCTACTAATATGCATGGCTCCCCGCTGTGAACTTGCTCCATCAGCTTATCGAGTGAGCCTTTTCGTGAAGTACTATCACGGTCAATGCGCAATACTGAGGTGTTAGGAAAGAGGCTTTGGAGTGTTTGTTCGGTGCGCTCTGTACCGGCCCCTTGTGGTTTTATTGCATCGCTACCACATTGGTCGCAACGGGCGGGAATGGGGCGTTGGCTGTCGCAGTGGTGGCAGTGTAAGTGAGCTGGGTTGTAATGCAGGGTCATACGGGCATCGCAGCGGCGACACTCGGCAATCCATCCACAATCATGGCAGCTTAAACTGGGCGCAAAACCACGCCGGTTAATGAAGACCAGTACCTGCGTGCCTTGCTCTATATGAGCTTTTATGTGCTCTATTAACACCTCACTAAGACCGTTGTGGAGCCGAGCGCCGCGAATATCTAGTAGCTTAAACTCAGGCGCTATGGCGTTACCAGCGCGTTGGCGCAAGGTAAAGTGACGATAGCGGCCTGATTGGCAGTTGTGCAGAGTCTCTAGCGATGGGGTAGCGCTCCCTAAAATTACCGGGATGTTTTCAGCATGCGCACGCACTACTGATAAATCTCTGGCTGAATAACGAAAGCCTTCTTGCTGTTTGAAAGAGCCGTCGTGCTCTTCGTCAATGATAATAATGCCGGGGTTCAGCAAAGGGGTAAATATTGCTGAGCGTGTCCCAATAATAATTTTAGCCCGACCATCACGCGCATCTAACCAGGCTTCTAGACGCTGTTTGTCGGTTAAGTTTGAGTGCAAAATGCGGATAGGGACATTAAATCGCTGTTTGAATCGTTGTACTGTTTGGGGTGTTAGTCCTATTTCTGGGACGAGCACAAGGGCTTGCTGTCCAGCATTGAGAACGTTAGTAATGGCTTGTAAATAGACCTCGGTTTTACCTGAGCCAGTGATGCCGTCCAGCAGAATTGGGCTGAAGTGAGGGGCGTTTTGTAAGTGTTGTACCACGAGCGCTTGTTCAGGATTGAGTGTTAGAGGCGCTTCCTTGAGAGGGTTGGATATGGGCGGTGTGCTTTCTTGCAGTTGCTCGCTGATCAGGCCTTTATTAAATAATGCTTTCAGTGCTTGGCTGTCGCCTCCTTCTGCCCGAAACGCTTCACGACTGATACCAGCAGGATGATCCGCAATAATTTGGAAGCTATTACGAAGTTTGCTAGCGTTTTTAGCGAGTTGTTCAATATTGGCATGAGGCGTGATTTGCCAAACATAATGATGAACGCTATCAGTCGAGCTTCCTTTGCGGAGTAAAGCGGGGAGGGCGTGTAAAACCGCATCGCCAACGGGGTGTTGGTAGTAGTCAGCAGCCCATAGAACAAGCTCCAGCATGTAGCTTGGGAGTAAAGGCTCTTCATCAATAAATTCGTTGATGGGTTTTAGTTTATTGCGTGGGACGTCAGTTTCAGTGACTTCATCTAATACAACACCTATTAATTCTCGACGCCCAAAAGGAACTTTTACGCGCCTGCCAATGCCTGAGTTTGTAGAATAGGCGTGACTGCTGTCTAAAGTCGCACTCTCCGTGCTCGTTTCGGAGTCGCAAGGAGGTAAATAATCAAAGAGCCTTCGTAAGGGCGAAGGGATTGCAACGCGCAGCAGTTTATTCATGTAACGTGATTGCCATTGGTGAGCACAGAGGGCTCAGTGTAAGGTTTTTTAAGTATGAGTTCACGGGTTGCAGTTGTCGTCGCGCGGCACTATAATGCCGCGCTAATTCCCCATAGTTGATTTTTTGATCAGCTTAATCTTTGTACGGTGCCTGGCAAAAGATCAGGTGGCGGTGCAAAAACATACTCGAGGTTAACATGAGAGCGGACATTCATCCGAATTACGGTAGCATTTCTATTTCTTGTTCATGTGGCAATACTATGGACATTAAATCTACAGCAAGCGAAAGCATGCACGTTGACGTATGCAGCCAGTGCCACCCATTCTTTACTGGTAAGCAAAAAGACGCTACTACAGGTGGTCGTATTGATCGCTTCAACAAGCGTTTCGGTGCTGTTGGTACTAAGAAAGACGCATAATTTAATGCGAACTGATTTGTTAAAAAAGGCACTCTTTATGAGTGCCTTTTTTGTGTCTGTAGTCGTATTGCCCACAAAATCGAGTGCTATGGGTTGTGGGCCCGTACTGGCAAATAAGTTGGTCGAGGTCTCTTATGTATACGATGGCGATACTGTCAAAATAGCCCAACGGCAAAAAGTAAGGCTGGCAGGTATTAATACGCCTGAATTGGATAGCACTAATCTCGTTATATCAGAGGTTGCGGCGCAAGCAACCGTTTTTACCCGCCACTGGATTGATCAAAACGCACCTGTATATTTACAAGTGGCTCAAGACGCAAAAGACAATTACGGGCGGACTTTGGGGTATCTTGTATCGGGTAGTGGTGAAGACCTAGGCGAGGCGTTAATCAAGAAAGGGCTGGCTTATGCGGTGACCGTCGCCCCGAATGATGAAAAGCAGCAATGTTATGCTCGTGCTGAAACGCTCGCGAGAAAGGCCCGCGTGGGAGTTTGGTCAAGTAAGTCGGTTGTGTCGCGTGCCTTAAATATCAATTCAGCCGGATTTCAATTAATCACAGGAAAAATAACACGCGTTTTTCATTTTAAAACGGCTGATGCGGTCGTCATTGATGATTCTATTGTTCTGATGATAAAGCCCAAACCTTCGATGCCTTTGCGTATAGGTCGGTCGTTAGAAGTGCGAGGCTGGGTAAATAAAAAACCTTTTCGTTACGACGATTTTACTGCTTTATATGTACTTCATTTGAATAATATAGCCAACATCAAAGTCTTATAGTCGCTCGAAACAGGCATAAATAGTCGCTCTGGCGGGCGATGCAGCATGAGATATAGTTGTTCAAATATTCCCTTTTCTATATGATTGTTCGTCCGTCTTTTGTATAAAAATTGGAATAGCGACCATGTCTGAAGATCTAAAAAAAGCGGCGCTGGATTACCATGAATTCCCTCGTCCAGGTAAAATTAGTGTTGAGCTGTCAACTCCAGCTGCCACTGCGCGTGATCTTTCTCTTGCCTACAGCCCGGGTGTTGCCGAGCCAGTGCGTGAAATAGCTAAAGATCCTGATAATGCTTATCGCTACACAGCGAAAGGCAACCTGGTAGCCGTGATCTCAAACGGTTCTGCGATTCTGGGGTTAGGTGATCTAGGGCCTTTGGCTTCTAAGCCTGTAATGGAAGGTAAATCACTTCTGTTTAAAAAGTTTGCCGGTATTGATTCAATTGATATCGAAGTGGACGCTGAAAGCCCACAGGCTTTCATTGATACGGTTGCACGTATTGCTGAAACATTTGGTGGCATTAACTTGGAAGATATCAAGGCGCCTGAATGCTTCGAAATTGAGCGTGCTCTGATTGAGCGTTGTAATATCCCTGTTTTCCATGATGACCAGCACGGTACAGCAATTGTTACCGCGGCAGGTATGATTAATGCGCTAGAAGTAGCTGGCAAAAAGCTTGAAGAGGCGACTATTGTTACGCTAGGTGCTGGTGCAGCGGCAGTTGCTTGTATGAAGCTGTTGCTGAACATGGGTGCTAAAGTTGAAAATATTTTCATGTTAGACCGTAAGGGTGTTATTCACTCTGGACGTGAAGATCTTTCAACTGAGAAAGCTATCTTTGCAACGGAAACTGATAAGCGTACTTTGGATGATGCCATTGAGGGTGCCGACGTATTCGTTGGTTTGTCTGGGCCGAACTTGTTGTCTGCCGATCAGCTGAAAAAAATGGCGGCTTCTCCGGTCGTGTTTGCTTGTGCAAACCCTGATCCAGAAATTCATCCAGATCTTGCTCACTCAACGCGAGATGATGTCATTATGGCAACCGGCCGTTCTGACTTCCCTAATCAGGTAAATAACGTACTTGGCTTCCCATTCATCTTCCGTGGTGCATTGGATGTGCGTGCTTCAGCGATTAATGAAGAAATGAAAGCTGCAGCTGTTCGTGCATTGGCTGATTTGGCTAAAGAGCCTGTGCCGCAAGCCGTCTTGGACGCTTACGGACTAGAGTCTTTGTCTTTTGGTCCGCAATACATTATTCCTAAGCCAACTGATGAGCGTTTGTTTGGTGCGTTGTCTATGGCTGTTGCGCAAGCGGCAATCGACACGGGTGTGGCTCGTTTGCCATTACCAGCTCATTATCCGCTCACAACGGTGGATGCGTTACTAAAATAAACCGTATGTTTTTTTAGTAGCAGACAGTAAAAAGCCCGGCTAGCCGGGCTTTTTGTTGTTTTGCGTTTAGAAAATGTCTTCGGTAGATTTCCCACCGCTGTAGCCTGCACTAGCACCATATCCCGGTGTTTTGTCAGAGCTAAAGTATTCATAAATAGTATTGCCCGAACCCGCCGATGCTCTCATGCCTGTGGCGGCGTCGATGCGCAGTTGTATGATGCCACCAGGCTTGAGCACGGGGGCTTCAGGGGTGTCTTTAAGGGCATCACGCATGAAGTTGATCCATAGCGGTAATGCAGCCGTGCCACCGTATTCACGTTTACCTAGCGTGCTAGGTTGGTCGTAGCCCACCCAAGCTGTCGCCACTAATTCGCGGTTGTAACCTGTAAACCAAGCATCTTTTTGGTCGTTGGTGGTGCCTGTTTTTCCTGCTAGGTCGTTTCGCTTCAGTACACGGGCTGCGGTTGCTGTGCCGCGCCTAATAACATCCTGCAAAATAGTATAAAGCAGGTAGTTAGCACGGCTGTCCATAATTCGTGGTGCTTTAGTGGTTTGCTCGTCGGAACAGTCTGAACAAACAGTCGGGTAATTCGCTTCAAAGACAGTGTTACCGTAACCATCCTCTATTTTTTTAATAAAGTTAGGCGTGACTTTGTAGCCTCCGTTAGCAAAAGCGGCGTAGCCCGTAATTAGCTCTAATGGTGTGACATCTGCGCTGCCTAGCGACAGAGAAAGGTTATGTGGGAGCTTAGTGGTATCAAACCCGAATCGGCCTAGGTATTCGATCGCTGTTCCTATGCCAAGTGCGCGAAGTAGTCGAATAGATACTAAATTGCGGGAACGGTAGAGGCCAACACGCAAGCGTGTGGGCCCAGCAAAGCTGCGTCCTGAGTTTTCGGGTCTCCAAGAATTGTCCATGTTAGTGCTATCTAGGACGATAGGAGCATCATTGATGACGGATGCAGGTGTGTAGCCATTTTCGAGCGCAGCAGCATAAATAAAGGGTTTAAAGTTAGATCCTGGCTGGCGATAAGCTTGCGTGGCTCGGTTGAAGTTGTTGTAAGCAAAACTAAAACCCCCTACAAGGGCTTCAATGGCACCTGTTTGCGGTTTCATGGCTACCATGGCGCCTTGTACCTTGGGCACTTGGCTTAGCTCCCAGTGGTCTTCTACGTATAAAACACGGATAACGTCGCCGAGTGCGACAACGTCTTCAGGCTTTTTGGGGTCATAGCCGTAGGCATTCACACTTTTGAATGGCTTGGCCCACTTTAGGCCATCCCATTCAATGGTGATCTCTTCGCCATCTTTCTTGATGGCTTTGGTTGTTTTGTCTTCGATGGCAACCACAATGGCCGGCTCAAGATCCGTGTACATCAATTCATCTTTTAAAAGCTGGGTGATTTCAGCGTTTGAAAGGTCAGTAATGTTGTGGTTCTTTTCTGGGCCTCGATAACCGTGGCGTTTAACGTAGCTCAATAAGCCGTCACGAACGGCTCGGTTAGCAAAAATCTGCTTCTGGCTGTCAATGGTAGTATGAACGGTGAACCCATCTGTGTATAAGTCTTCACCATACTGCTCGTATAGCTCACCCCTGACCATTTCTGCTATGTAGGGTGCATATAATTCTATTTCTGTCGTGTGGTACTTAGCGGTCACAGGAGAGTTAGCGGCTTCTTGGTATTCGCTTTCAGAAATGAAGGCTAGCTCTTTCATGCGCCCTAAAATCCAGTTGCGTCTTTCTAAAGCTCGACTAGGGTTAGTAATCGGGTTGTAGGCAGATGGAGCTTTAGGTAAGCCAGCAATCATGGCTAATTGTGCTAAATTTAGTTCATCAATGTTTTTACCGTAATAAACATTGGCCGCTGATTGGATACCATAGGAGCGGTGGCCTAAATAGATTTTATTAACATAAAGTTCGAAAATTTCCGGTTTGCTAAGGGAACGTTCAATTTTCAACGCTAATAATATCTCATTAAATTTCCGCTCGAATGTTCGATCGCGAGAAAGAAAGAAGTTTTTGGCTACTTGCATAGTGATGGTTGATCCACCACTTTGTATGCGGCCGGTAGAAACAAGCTGGACAGCAGCGCGCGTTAGCCCCTTTATATCGATGCCACTGTGCTCGAAGAATCGGCTATCTTCTGCTGCCTGTAGTGCTTGAACAAAACGCTCAGGGATTTGTTCGTAAGTAACGGGGATACGCTTCTTTTCGCCGAATTCGGCGATGAGTTTGCCATCACTTGAAAGTACTTTTAGTGGTGTTTGGAATTTTGTATCGCGCAGAGTCTCGACATCTGGCAATTGCGGTACAAAATGTTGGTATAGCGCAAAAGCAGCAATACCTCCGATAATGGATCCAAGTACAATGAAAATGATGGTAATACGGCAAAACCATGTTAGAACGCGCATAAAGACCTTGGTCGTTGAAAGTTAGAGGGGCATTATATCGACGCTAATATAGCCTCTCCACATGAATTAGAGTTTAATTTTGTGCAAATTATAGCTAAAGTCTGCATACAGAGCGTAAATCTATATGATTAAAGGAAAAATCTGTGGTCAGTTTGTTTCGCAAAAAGACAGCTAGCTGGGTTGGAGTCGATATTGGGTCCTCGTCTGTTAAGCTGGTTGCGCTTTCGCGTCATGGCAGCTCAATAGGGTTGGATGCCTACGCAATCGTTGCTTTACCACCCTCGGCGGTGGTCGATGGAAATGTGCAAGAAATTAATGCCGTATCGGAAGCTATCGAAAGAGGCGTTAAGATCTGTGGGATTCGCCAAGCCAATACGATTTGCGCGGTTCCTTCTTCATCGGTCATCATCAAAAAAATTGAGTTGAGTAATGTTTTCACTGAAATAGAGCTCGAAGAGCAAGTGAAAGTAGAAGCTGATCAATTCATACCGTACCCGCTTGATGAGGTCGCGTTGGATTTCGAAATAGTGGGCCCTACCGCTAATAATCCGGACTTAAATGAGATCCTGCTGGTGGCGTGTCGTCGTGACGATGTCGATCAGCGCGAGGATGCCATTAATGCCGCTGGTTTAAAGTGCGAAATCGTAGATGTTGATACCTACGCCATGGAGCGTGTGTTTCCCATATTGATTAACGAAAATCTCAAAGCGGACGATATGGTAGCTATAGTGGATGTAGGTGCTGCCACGTTGACTTTGAATGTCGTGCGAAACGGTCAAATTATTTACAACCGTGAGCAGTCATTTGGTGGTAATGACTTAACGACCAGTATTCATCATCAATATGGAATGGCTATTGACGAGGTCGAACAAGCGCTACGTTTGGGTGAAGTGAGCGATGAAGTCAAAGAAATAATGGTTTACCCATTTCGATTTACGATTGCTCAGCAAGTTTCGCGTGCACTTCAGTTCTTTTATTCATCGGGTGTCCAGTCCCAGCTAGAGCGGATCTACCTGTGTGGCGGAGCTGCATCAATTGATGGTATTGGTGACGTGCTAACAGAGGAACTATCAATGCCAGTGACCTTGGCTAAGCCGTTTGATGACATGAATATTGGTGCGAAAGTTAATCGCGAACGTTTAATAAAAGATACACCTGCATTGGTTAAAGCGTGTGGTTTGGCATTACGATCTTTTGATCAATAGGGGCGTAAATTATGGCAAAGATTAACCTTCGCCCCTGGCGTGAAGAGCGTTCAGCGGCAAGACAAAAGCAGTTTATTACCAATGTATTGGCCGCTTGTTTGGTTGGCGCGGCCGTCGTTTTTGTAGCCGGTACGTATTACGACATACAAATGGACCGTCAGGGACAGCGTAATACTTACCTTCAAGGAAAAATAACTGACTTAGATGCTAAATTAAAAGAAATCGAAGAGCTGAAAGCTCAACGAGAGCGTTTACTTGCACGACTTAACGCCATTCAAGAGTTGCAAGGTAACCGCCCTATCATTGTTCGTAATTTTGATGAATTAGTGCGGGTTTTGCCTGATTCTATTAATTACACTGCAGTAGAACGAAAAGAGTCCGGTTTTAAAGAAACTGGCCTTAAGGGTGATACGTTGCGCATTGAGGGTATAGTTGCTCAGAACAAGGATGTATCAGAGCTTATGCGAAACATGGATAACTCAATTTGGTTTGGAGAGCCCGACCTCGCCAAGGTTGGTGATATAAATAGTCAGGCGGGTGTGCGCTCGTTTGATCTGCGTGTTCTGTTGGCAAAACCTAAAGCTGAGGAGACGCAATAATGCAGGCATTTAAAGCGGCTTTTCAGGGTTTTGATCCCAACAACCTAGATGTTAATACGGCGGGTAATTGGCCTATAGGCATAAAGGTAATTGTCTATTTACTGTTTTTTATTCTGGTATTGTTTGCAGGTAATCATTTCTATATCAGTGATAAAGCTGGTCAGTTGGATCGTGAAGTGGCCAAAGAAACAGATCTTCGACAAGAGTTTCAGCGAAAATCGTTTCAAGTTGCTAACTTGGCTGCGCTTCGTAAACAAATGGCCGATGTAGAGGAAGAGTTTTCTGAACTCTTGCGACAGTTGCCAACTGAAAAAGAAGTACCAGGCCTTCTGGAAGATATTTCAGATATTGGTCGCGCGGCTGGTTTAGACATTAAATTAATTGAATTAGCGCCCGAGAAAAAAGAGCAGTTTTATATTGAGCTTCCAATTAACATTGTAGTGCGTGGTACTTATCATCAGATGGGGCAGTTTGTTAGTGGTATTGCCGCTATCCGTCGTATCGTAACCTTGCATGACTTTATTATTACACCGGTGCCTGAAGGTGGACTAGAAATGAAAATTTTAGCGAAGACATACCGATATGATGATACTGAAAAGTAAACCATTAGTGGTGGCTGTACTTTGCAGCATAGTGGCCTCTGGGTGCGTCTGGGTTGAAGATACGCAGGACTTAGCATCGTTTGTTTCTGATGTGCAGTCCAAACCACGTGGTACTATTGAACCATTGCCCACATTTGAGCCTTACCATAGCTTTGTATATCAAGGCGCTAGTTTGCGAGATCCTTTTGTTCCTTTGGTCAAAATTGAGTCCGCATTAGATATCGAATACGACGATAGCGATGGGGTAGAGCCAGATCAAAATCGGCCACGAAGCTATTTGGAACAATTTTCTATTGATGACTTACACATGGTAGGGACAATAGGAAAAACAGACCAAAAGAGTGTTTGGTCATTAATCTTAGATGATAATGGCGAAATACATCGTGTATCTGTCGGGGATTATATCGGACTAGACTTTGGTAAGGTCGTCGCTGTAAATGAGCAGCGTGTAGATGTTATTGAAATTATTTCGAATGGACGCGGTGGGTGGATGCAACGCCCGCGCACTTTAGAGTTGGTTGAGCAGGAATAACCGAAGGAAAGTTGAATGAAGCATTACACCGTTGTACGAATGTCCCGAGCCAAGGGCGAAGTTTTGAAAGGTGCATTAGCTGCACTGATTGGCTGTTTCAGCTTATTCCTGTCATTAACTGCTCAGGCGCAAAGTGTGCTGTTAAAAGACACGTCTTTTGTTTCTTTACCAGGAGGAAACTTAGAGGTTCGTCTAGAGTTTGACCAGCCACCTCCGGTTCCAAAAGCTTACACTACAGATAGCCCTGCACGTGTCATTTTTGATATGTGGGGTGTTGAAAACGATCTGGGTACCAAGTCTATTGATATCCGAACGGCTGATGTGGACGCGATGAGCTTTGCACAAGGCGGAGACCGTTTGCGTTTAGTTACGTCATTAAATCAAATGACGGATTATCGGACTTACGCTGAAGGAAATAGTTTATTTATTGTTTTTGGTGAGAAGTCAGGAGCCTCTGTAGCACCTCAGCGCCAGCTAGCTGCCCCGCGAAATGTTAAGCAGTCTTATGACGATAAAACGCGTGTTAGTGGTATCGACTTTCAGCGTGTAGACGGTGGTATTGGTCGTGTTGTAGTAACTATGACGGATGATCAAGCGGGCTTAAATATTGAAGAGGAAGGTAATAACGTAGTTGTTAGTTTGAGCGGAGCCTCTTTATCCAATTCGTTACAGCAACGGATAGATGTTCAGGATTTTGCTACGCCAGTTACTTTTGTGGATGCAATGGCTTCTGGTCGTAATACTAAAATTTTGATCAAGCCAGGCGCTGAACCGTATGACTATATGGCATACCAAACGGGTAGCAAGCTAATCGTCGACTTTAAGCCGCTAACGCGCGCTGAAAAAGAAGAAATTAAAAAGAACGAATTCCCTTACAGCGGCGAAAAAATCGATCTTAACTTCCAGAATGTAAGTGTTCGTTCTGTTTTGCAAATTTTAGCAGAAGTGGCGCAGCTTAACTTGGTGGTCGATGATGCGGTTGATGGCGAAATCACTCTGTTGCTCAAGCATGTTCCATGGGATCAGGCGTTAGATATTGTTCTTAAAACACGTGGTCTTGATAAGCGCCAAATTGGTAATGTGTTATTAGTTGCGCCGGCTGAGCAAATTGCCGAGCGCGAACGTATCGAATTAGAGAGTCTTAAGCAGGTTGAGGAATTATCTCCGTTAGTAACTGACTTTATCCAAGTCGACTTTCGCAAAGCGTCAGAGATGCGTCAGCGTATCTACGATGCCAAGTTAGTAACAGAGCGCGGTTTTATCGTTGCTGATGATCAAACTAACCGACTCATGGTGCGCGAAACGTCAGCTCAGCTAGAAGAGATTCGTCGTACGTTACGCCAGTTCGATACTGAAGTTTCACAGATTATGATTGAGGCACGCTTGGTGACAGCTCGGGCAGATTATAGCCGTGAACTAGGTATTCGTTGGGGCTTTGGTTTACAGGATGGGAATTTTGTCGCTGGAGGCTCTGGTGATTCATCTGCTTACTACGTAGAAGATTTCCCAGTATCAGGGGCTGATTTGCCGCTTAACGTAGACCTTGGCGCTTCAGGAACAACGTCATCACTAGTATTGGGTTATGCGACTAATAGTTTTGCACTGGCAACTGAATTATCAGCTATGCAGAGCGAAGGTAAAATCGAGATCGTATCTCAACCCAAGGTAATTACGACTAACGGTAAAGCGGCCTACATTAAATCAGGTAAAGAAGTGCCTTACCAAACGGTTGAGGATGGTGAGGTTAGCATCGAATTTAAAGACGTTGTTTTAAGTCTAGATGTTACGCCGCAAATAAACCCAGGTGACAGAATTGCTTTAGAATTGAAGATTACTAAAGACTCTATCGGTGAAACGCTGGATAATGGTGAAATCGGGATCGACACAAACGAGCTCGAAACATCTGTTGTGGTAAAAGATGGTGAAACCATTGTTTTAGGTGGTGTGTATCAAGATAACCGCTCAGATTATGTTTATAAAACACCACTGTTAGGTGATATTCCTGTGCTGGGTAATCTGTTTAAGAAAACAGTGGCAGAGAACAACAAAGAAGAATTGTTGATCTTTATTACACCTAAGTTGATCAGAGAGTCCCTAGGCAGTACGCGTTAATCATTGGGTAATATTTAGTTGAACATTTTTTTAGTAGGCCCTATGGGATCGGGGAAAAGCACCATAGGGCGACTGCTCTCACAGGAACTTAACTTAGCGTTTATTGATGTTGATCGTGTCATTGAAGATCGTGCGGGAGCTAATATTCCTTGGATCTTCGATGTAGAGGGTGAAAGTGGCTTTCGTGACAGAGAAGAAAATGTCATGGATGAGCTCACACAACGTAATAATATAGTCTTAGCTACAGGCGGCGGTGCCGTCTTACGCGCATCAAACCGTGAGTTTCTAAAAAAGCGTGGCGCGGTGGTTTACCTTAAGACATCAGTTGATCATCAGCTTGAGCGAACGGCTAAGGATAAAAATAGACCTTTGCTGCAAGCTGAGAATCCCCGAGCGGTCCTAGAACGCTTGTTGGCTTTGCGCGAACCGCTGTATTTGGAAACATGCGATATCATTATTAAAACTGATCGCCGACATCCTAAAGGCGTTGTTTCCGATATTATCAAACAGGTTATGCTGTTAAATCAGTCCGAATCCTCTGCTTCTTTGTTATCTGAGTTACCGTCAGGGTAACTGGAGTTATCATGCAATCATTGTCCGTAAACCTTGGCGAACGCTCATATCCAATCATTATTGGAGAGGAGATCTTCAACGCTGAGTTAATTAAGCCGTACATTCATGCTAAGCAAGTGATGATAGTGACAAACGACACTATCGCGCCATTGTATTTAGATGCATTGAAGGCTTGCCTGAGTGATTATCAAGTCGATGTGGTTATTCTTCCTGACGGCGAAGCTTACAAAGATTTGACGCATTTAAACCTTATTTATGATGGGCTACTTGCCGCTCGCCATAACCGCTCAACGACGTTAATTGCGCTAGGTGGCGGTGTAGTAGGTGACATGACCGGCTATGCGGCAGCGAGCTATCAGCGTGGGGTTAATTTTATTCAAGTGCCTACCACGTTATTGTCTCAAGTTGATTCATCTGTTGGCGGTAAAACCGGTGTGAATCATGCGCTTGGCAAAAATATGATCGGGGCCTTTTATCAACCACAATCAGTGTTAATTGATATAAGTGTTTTCGATACATTGCCTGCCCGGGAGCTTTCTGCCGGTTTGGCGGAAGTGATCAAATACGGCTTGATTTATGATCAGGATTTTTTGAACTGGCTAGAGGCTCATCTTGATCAATTGATGGCTAAACAGTCAGATGTGCTGATTGAAGCCATTAAACGTTCATGCGAAATTAAAGCGCAAGTGGTTGCTCAAGACGAACGTGAAGGTGGTATTCGGGCGATCTTGAATTTGGGGCATACTTTCGGTCACGCTATCGAGACTCATCAGGGTTATGGGGTTTGGTTGCATGGGGAGGCAGTAGCCGCGGGAACTATAATGGCTATGCGTATGTCTGAGCGGTTGGGCTGGATATCCGAACAA
Organism: Neptunomonas sp. CHC150; assembly: GCF_030397555.1. Taxonomy (NCBI): domain Bacteria; kingdom Pseudomonadati; phylum Pseudomonadota; class Gammaproteobacteria; order Oceanospirillales; family Oceanospirillaceae; genus Neptunomonas; species Neptunomonas sp. CHC150. The sequence goes on along the minus strand of NZ_JAPNXU010000010.1, from coordinate 257,646 downwards.
GACGTAGCTCGGGCGATTAATATGTTTGAGCGAGCTTCTTTGCCGGTCACTCCACCGGATAACATGAGCCGAGATGACTTTATGTCGTTAATGGCCGTAGATAAGAAGAATCTAGACAGTCGGATTCGATTAGTGCTACTAAAAAATATAGGCGAAGCTGTTGTGACATCGGAGTATGATCCAGCAGTGCTTAACGAATTACTCGATGAGTTGTGTCTTTAATATTCTTTGCCTAGGCATAGGGAACAGATGAGCCAAGAATTTTACTATGAGCCTCCCAGTCGGCTGCAGCTAGTTGATAAAATGGCGCATTTATTGCGCTATTCTGACTTTTTGTTGGTGGTTACTGGGGCCTCAGGAAGCGGTAAAACACGCTTAGCTCATCAGCTTATGCACGTTACGAGCGACTCTTCTACACAGCAAGCAATTGTTAGTCTGTCTGCAGATACTGGCACAAAACCACTTCTGATTTCTTTAAAAAAAGCGCTGCAACTAGAGGCTAATACACAAGCAGAAGCATTAGCTGCTATGCATGAGCAGTGTAAAGCGCTGGATGAAGTGGGCCAGCATTTGATGATAGTTATCGATAATGCTGAGTGGCTCAATGATGAAGCAATAGAATTATTAGCAGGCTTGCTCATGTCCGGCACAGGCGGTCCTCGCTTGGTGCTGGCAGGTGAAGAGTCATTAGTTAAGCGCTTGGTCTCGTTGGGTATTCCTGAGCTATTAGAGGGGCGTGTTCATGTTGAGACCTTATCTGCATTTACCGAAGAAGAAGGGCATGAATTTCTTAGGCTTCTCGACCCGCTGCGGCCTGAATTAACACCAAAGGCTTATAAAAAAGTCTATCAATTAAGTGATGGTTATCCCGGAGGTTTGGTCGAGAGTGTTGACTTGTTGCAGGGGCCTGAAACATCATCTCCAGCCTCACGTTTGCCTTTGCCTGTTCCTCATATAGCTGCCATTGCTGTCGTCATATTGGTATTAGTTGGAATTTCTTTGTGGCAACTGTTTCCAAGTGATGTTTCCTCCGAACCTGAGATTGTGGATGGACGGGTCTCTATGCCGGTAACGCTACCGCTTGATAGCGTTGATCAGTCAGAGGTATTACCCGCACCTATTGAAATGGCGGATGAGCGAAGTGAGTTATCCAAACGACTAGCGGCTCAAGAAGCAGAATTACGTGCAAACCAACGTGTTATTGAAGCGCCTCCTTCGGTAGTAGAAGCTCCTGCTAAGTCAGATATAGTTGAGGAATCCACTTTATCCTCAGTGCCAGAAGTTGTGACATCGCCTGTTGTTAAAGATAACGAACAGGTGAGTCAATCAGTACCGGCTGAGGCAAGTGTTGATCAACAAGTTGTTGATAATGCAAGAATACTTGACGAGGCCTTAGCAAGCCAGGAACCTGTTCCAGCTCCAGCTCCAGCTCCAAAAGTTGTTCAGAAAAATGATGTGGAACCGGCTAAGGTTGCCGCTAGTGGGCCTGCCACTAAGTGGTTAAAAGAGGATCAGCTACTCGCATGGCCTGCAAAAGGGTATACTTTGCAGTTATTAGGTGCGAGATCGGAACAGAGTGTTGCGCAGTTTATGGCGGGTTTAAATAATCGCGATAAACTGTATTATTTTAGAACGGTCTATAAAGGTGCTCCTTGGCATGTAGTCGTATATGGTCAATATTCTGATCGTACCGCCGCCAACCGAGCAGTCAGTACCTTACCAGAAGAGCTGAAACGTCTTAAACCTTGGGCTAGAAGTATTAGGGGTGTTCAGCTGGACATAAAGAAAAAATAGCTTTTTCTTTCGCTTTTTTAGTAAATTCTTTTAAAAAAGCGCCATAAATCGCGCTTTTCCAATCTTTAGGGGCAAGGCAAATTGCTTAAAATTTGTCCCGAACGGTATCTCTGTGTAAAATACCCGTCCCTTTTTGCCTGCAATAATAAGAATCAGTCGAAAAGGCTTTTTGTTAAGTCTTTGTTTTACAAGAACTTTTAAGTGAGAATGACTTATGAGCACAGGTCTGTATCGCCCCGGTGAGTTTAAGGATAACTGTGGCTTCGGTCTGATGGCGCACCTCAAAGGTGAAGCCAGTCATGATCTGTTGTTAAAGGCAATTGAAGCATTAGCGTGTATGACCCACCGTGGCGGTATCGCTGCCGATGGGAAGACAGGTGACGGCTGCGGTTTGCTTATGCAAAAGCCCGATAGCTTCCTTCGAATGGTTACCAAAGATGAGCTTGGTATCACATTAGGAGAGCAGTATGCGGTGGGCATGGTTTTCATGTCGCGTGAACCCAAACTTGCTGAAAAAGCACGTGAAACGCTGAATCAGGAATTGAAGGCTCAAGGCCTTAAAGTCGCTGGTTGGCGTGTTGTGCCTACAGATGAATCATGTCTTGGGCCGATCGCAAAAGACACGCTCCCTCATATGGAACAGGTGTTTGTAGAGCCTGACCAAAATAGCGAGCGTGCTTTTGGTATTAGTTTATTTGTTGCCCGTCGTAAAACCGAGAACGCCCTGACTTCAGATGCCGATTTTTATATCTGCAGCTTGTCTGAGAGCGTAATTTCATACAAAGGTTTGATGATGCCGGTTGATTTGCCAGCTTTTTATAAAGATTTGGCAGATGAGCGTTTGAAAACAGCGGTGTGTACATACCATCAGCGCTTCTCAACAAACACAGCACCTCGCTGGCCATTGGCGCAGCCATTCCGTTTCTTGGCCCATAATGGTGAAATTAATACAATCGAAGGTAACCGTAGCTGGGCGCGTGCTCGTTCACGTAAGTTTGCTACAGATTTGCTACCTGAATTAAATGAACTCCAGCCTATTGTTAATACAACTGGTTCAGACTCTTCCAGCATGGATAATATGTTGGAGTTTTTGATGGCGGGCGGTGTTGATATCTACCGTGCTGTTCGTATGGTGGTTCCGCCAGCTTGGCAGAACGTTGATACTATGGATTCTGATTTACGTGCATTTTATGAGTATAACTCTATGCATATGGAGCCATGGGACGGTCCAGCGGGTATGGTAATGACTGATGGTCGTTTTGCTGTGTGTATGCTTGACCGAAACGGCTTGCGTCCGTCGCGTTGGGTAATGACTAAGCAGGATTATATCTGCACGGCATCTGAGATCGGCGTGTTTTCTTACAAGCCGGAAGACATTGTGGCACAAGGACGCGTGGGTCCTGGTCAAATCTTGGCGATTGACACTCAGACTGGTGAAATTTTACATACAGCCGATGTCGATAACCGTCTCAAAGCGGCTAAGCCTTATAAAAAATGGCTTAAAGAGAACGCATTACGCTTAGAGCAGACATTGGATAACCATGAGGAAGCAAGATCCTTCACGGACATGTCGGCTGACGAGTTAAAAGCGTACATGAAAATGTACCAAGTGACGTTTGAAGAACGTGAGCAAATCTTACGTCCTTTAGGCGAGTCCGGTATGGAAGCTGTTGGTTCCATGGGTGATGATAAGCCAATGGCTGTGCTTTCTAGCCGCATTCGCTCACCGTATGATTACTTTCGTCAGCAGTTTGCACAGGTGACTAACCCGCCAATCGATCCATTGCGAGAAGCCATCGTGATGTCGCTTGAAACCTGCTTAGGTCGCGAACAAAATATGTTCGAAGAGACGGCCGAGCATGCGCGTCGGGTTATTCTGACAAGTCCTGTTTTATCCGCCTCTAAGTTTAAACGTTTGCGTGATAATACAGAGAAGGGCTTTGAAGTCGCTCAAATAAGCCTGCATTACGACCCAGAAACAACAAGCTTGAAGCAGGCGATTACGCTAATCGTTGATCAGGCTGAAGAGGCCGTTCGTGCAGGAAAATCCCTCATTATTTTGTCTGACTCGGATATTGAGCAAGGCAAGCTTCCTGTTCATGCTTCGATGGCGACAGGTGCTGTGCACTATCGTCTAGTAGAAACCGGCCTGCGTTGTGATGCCAACATCATTGTTGAAACCGGCACCGCTCGAGATCCTCACCACTTTGCTGTTTTGTTTGGCTTTGGTGCAACGGCAGTATTCCCGTACATGGCATATCGCGTCTTGACTGATTTGTGTAAAGACGGTGAGATTCCATTGTCGCCGCTTGAGAGCCATGAAAATTATCGCAAAGGCATCAAGAAAGGCTTGATGAAAATCCTGTCTAAGATGGGGATTTCAACTATAGCCTCTTACCGTGGCGCGCAATTGTTTGAAGCCATTGGTTTGAGTTCTGAAGTAGTTGATCTTTGCTTTAATGGTGTAACTAGCCGGATTGAAGGGGCTCGCTTCGAAGATTTTCAATTTGAACAGTCGTTGCTGGCTAAGGAAGCGTGGACTGCACGTAAGCCTATTCAGCAAGGTGGCTTGCTCAAATATACACATGATGGTGAGTACCATGCGTACAATCCTGATGTGGTGCGTACCATTCACGAGGCTGTGCAAACAGGAGATCCGGCTAAATATCGTATCTATGCTGATCTTGTTAACAAGCGCCCAGTTGCTACGCTCCGTGATTTACTGTCGCTTAAAAAAGGCGTTAAACCTATTCCTCTGGATGAGGTTGAGCCGGTTGAAAATATCTTAAAACGATTCGACTCTGCCGCAATGTCGTTGGGTGCTTTGTCGCCTGAGGCTCACGAGGCGCTAGCAATGGCGATGAATGAGCTAGGTGGCCGGTCTAATTCTGGCGAAGGCGGTGAAGACCCTGTTCGCCACGGCACTAATAAGCGATCTAAAATTAAACAGGTTGCTTCTGGTCGCTTCGGTGTTACACCGGGTTACTTGAGTAGTGCTGATGTTATGCAGATTAAAGTAGCTCAAGGCGCTAAACCAGGTGAAGGCGGACAGTTACCTGGCGGTAAGGTAAATGAGTTGATTGCCCGTTTGCGTTATTCCGTTCCGGGTGTGACGCTAATATCGCCTCCACCACACCATGATATTTATTCGATTGAAGATTTGGCTCAGCTGATCTTCGATTTGAAACAAGTGAACCCTGAAGCATTGGTATCTGTAAAATTAGTATCACGTCCAGGTGTCGGCACAATTGCGTGTGGTGTTGCTAAGGCGTATGCCGATTTAATTACTATCTCTGGCTACGATGGTGGTACAGCGGCTTCTCCATTAACGTCTATTCACTATGCGGGCTCTCCGTGGGAATTAGGCTTGGCAGATGCACACCAATCACTACGTGCTAACCATTTGCGTGGCAATATCCGTTTGCAAACTGACGGTGGTCTTAAAACCGGTTTGGATGTTGTGAAAGGAGCTATGCTTGGGGCAGAAAGCTTTGGTTTTGGTACTATGCCAATGGTTGCGCTGGGATGTAAATATTTACGTATTTGCCACCTAAATAACTGTGCAACCGGTGTGGCTTCTCAAAATGAAGAGCTTCGTCGTGATCATTTCCGTGGTACTGTCGAAATGGCAAAGAACTTCTTCCGCTTTGTAGCTGAAGAAGCACGAGAGTGGATGGCTGCCATGGGTGTGCGAACCATGGATGAATTAGTTGGCCGCGTTGATTTGTTAGAGTTAGCGGAAGGCTTTACTTCTAAACAAAAGAATTTGGACTTGTCGCCGATCATCAGTGATGCGGGTGTACCGGCTGAATATCCTCAGATTTGTCAAAAGCCGCGTAATGAGCCATATGACCAAGGCTCGTTAAACACTGAAATGTTAGCGATGTCGCTAGAGAGCATCGAAAACAAAACAGGCGGTGAATGGGAATTGACCATTACCAATTGTGACCGCTCCGTAGGTGCCCGTACGTCGGGAGCTATCGCTAAGCGTTATGGCGATTTGGGGATGGAGTCATCACCGATTACTTTCCGTTTTAAAGGTCATGCTGGACAGTCGTTTGGTGTGTGGAATGCGGGTGGTCAGTCACTGTATCTAGAGGGTGATGCCAACGATTACGTAGGTAAAGGCATGGCTGGCGGTAAAGTCGTTATCCGTCCATTCCGCGAAGTAACAATCAAGTCGAATGAGACTTCTATCATTGGTAATACCTGCTTATACGGTGCTACCGGTGGTAAATTGTATGCAGCGGGTACGGCAGGTGAGCGTTTCGCTGTGCGTAACTCTGGCTGTCATGCCGTTATTGAAGGGGCCGGGGATCACTGTTGTGAGTACATGACCGGCGGTCTTGTCACGGTTTTAGGCCCGACAGGCTATAACTTCGGTGCGGGTATGACCGGTGGCTTTGCTTATGTATTAGATCTTGAAAAGAACTTCGTGGATAAATATAACCACGAGTTAGTCGAGATACATCGTATTCATATTGAGCATATGGAGGTTTATAAGAACCACTTACGCTCAGTCATCATCAAGTTTGTTAAAGAAACGGGTAGCGCGTGGGGTCAAGAGATCCTTGATAACTACGAAGACTACTTGGGTCGTTTCTGGTTAGTGAAACCTAAAGCTGCCAGCATTAACGATCTAATGAATAGCGTACGTAAGCGCCCAGAATAATACGGTGATATCGAAGGCCTGTTGGTATGGTATGCGCTTTGCTTACTTCCTGCAGGCCTCAAGTTCACAGTTAAGTTTCGAGTAGTAATGTGGTCGGCTGCCGTTTGTGCGCTAACCACTAACCAGTTTTAATTTGCACCTTTGAAGGGTGCCTCAAACGAGGTGACAATATGACTGAACGTCTCAATAACGATTTTCAGTTCCTCGATGTGGGTCGTGAAGGCCCCAAGAAGATCAAAGCATCTGTTCGTAAAAAACAGTACGCCGAGATTTATGAGCCTTATAAAGGCGAAGAGGCTGCAGAGCAGTCCCATCGTTGTTTAGAGTGCGGTAACCCGTATTGCTCATGGAAATGTCCGGTTCATAACCATATTCCTAACTGGCTCAAGTTGGTATCAGAAGGGAATATCATTAAAGCCGCTGAATTAAGCCATCAAACCAACTCGTTGCCTGAAGTCTGTGGTCGTGTATGTCCGCAAGATCGATTATGTGAAGGCGCGTGTACGCTGAATGAAGGCTTTGGTGCTGTGACCATCGGCTCTGTTGAAAAATACATCACTGATACCGCCTTTGCGATGGGGTGGCGTCCTGATATGTCGCATGTTGTCAAAACAGACAAGAAAGTGGCCATCATTGGTGCTGGCCCTGCGGGATTAGCCGCGGCTGATATTTTGGTGCGTAACGGTGTGACGCCCGTTGTCTTTGATCGTAACCCAGAAGTGGGTGGCTTGCTGACGTTCGGGATACCTGAGTTTAAGCTCGAAAAAGATGTTATGTCTCGTCGTCGCGAAATTTTTACCGATATGGGTGTTGAGTTCCGCCTTAACACCGAAGTTGGTAAAGATGTTCAAATGCAGGACTTAATCGACCAATATGATGCTGTCTTCTTAGGCATGGGTACATATACCTATATGAAAGGTGGATTCCCAGGCGAAGAGCTTGAAGGTGTTTATGATGCACTGCCTTTCTTAATTTCTAATGTTAATCGTTGCCTTGGTTTTGAAAAAGATGAAGCGGATTACATAGGGATGAAAGGAAAGCGGGTGGTCGTATTAGGTGGCGGTGATACAGCAATGGACTGTAACCGTACCTCAATCCGTCAGGGTGCTAAAAGCGTTGTTTGTGCTTATCGTCGTGATGAAGCCAATATGCCAGGTTCTAAGCGTGAAGTGGAAAATGCACGTGAAGAGGGCGTTAAGTTCCAGTTTAACCGTCAACCTGTTGAGGTTGTTGGTGAAAACGGAAAAGTGGTTGGTATCAAAGTGGTTAGCACGCAAATGGGTGAGCCAGATGAAAACGGCCGTCAGCGTGCTGAAGTGGTGCCGGGTTCTGAAGAAGTGTTGCCTGCTGACGCTGTGCTTGTCGCTTTTGGTTTCCGTCCAAGCCCTGCTCCATGGTTTGCTGATTTTGGTATAGATTTGCACCAAGATGGGCGGGTGATCGCGCCGGAGAGTCCAGAACTTGGTCGTCATGCGTTCCAAACAACGAACGATAAAGTGTTTGCCGGTGGAGACATGGTTCGTGGTTCTGATTTGGTGGTGACGGCTATTGCTGAAGGCCGCAAAGCAGCTGAAGGTATCTTGGACTTTTTAGAAGTTTAAGACACGACATGTAGTAAATGGTCATCTGTTTACGGACCTAAAAAAGCCGCTAATTTTATTAGCGGCTTTTTTGTTTCTGACACCTTAGTGTTTTTAGGTGTACCTAAAGAGATCTACATAGGCTCGATCTCTTTAGGTTGGGTGCTTCGACTTGGCTTAAAGCGCGTCTTTGAAGCGTTTGTGCTGAGCTTTAACTTCATCGCTAGGCTCGCCAGTTGCTAGGCTTACGGCAACAATCGCGATTGTTGCGAACACAATGCCTGGTACGATTTCGTACAAGTCGAACAAACCGCCACTGAGTTGTTTCCAGACAACTACAGTTAGGCCACCCACAATGACACCTGCCAAGGCGCCTTTGCGGTTCATAGCGCTCCAGTAGAGGCTTAGAACTAGCGTAGGACCAAATGCAGCACCAAAGCCTGCCCATGCGTAAGACACTAGGCCAAGTACTGAGCTATCAGGGTTAAGTGCCAGTAAAAGAGCAATAATGGATAAACCAATAACCGCTACACGACCCACTAAGACAACTTGCTTTTGGGTAGCATCTTTATTGAACACTTGCTTATAAAAGTCTTCGGCTAATGCAGAAGAAGATACAAGCAGTTGTGAGTCAGCAGTACTCATAATGGCAGCCAAGATCGCAGCTAATAGAATACCGGCCACAACGGGGTGGAACATTGCGTTCACTAAAACCATGAAGATTTTTTCGCCGTCACCTAGAGTGCCAGCAAGGTTAGTGTCCACGTAAATCATACCGGTGAAGCCAACTAATATAGCACCGGCCATTGCAATGGCTGACCAAGTTACAGCGATACGACGAGCTGTAGGTACATCAGCATTGCTTCGAATAGCCGCAAAACGAGCTAAAATGTGCGGTTGGCCAAAGTAGCCTAAGCCCCAAGCTGCTAGCGATACAATGGCAATCCATGTGAGAGGCTCACCTGAGGCGTCATTCCAAATAGTGAGAAGTTCTGGGTTCTTGGCTTCTACAGCAGCGAAGAGAGCGTCAAATCCGCCTTCAGACTGCATAGCAATTACAGGAACAGCAACCAATGCCGCAGCCATTAATAGACCTTGCACAAGGTCAGTCCAAGATACCGCTAAGAAACCACCGAATAAAGTGTAAGAGACTACACATAGCGTGCCGATGACAAGTGCTAGGGTGTAATCCAAACCGAATACGGTTTCAAATAATTTGCCGCCTGCTACTAGACCCGAGCTGGTATAAAACAAGAAGAACAGCAAAATGAAAAAAGCGGAAATTACTTGCAACAAATTAGATTTGTCTTGGAAGCGTTTAGCGAAAAATTCTGGAAGAGTGATCGCATCTTCAGCAACAAAGCTATAAGTGCGTAGGCGCTTGGCAACCAGTAACCAGTTGAGCCACGTACCTAACAGTAAACCTCCTCCTAGCCACAAAGATTCTAAGCCTGATGAAAAGGCGTAACCGGGTAACCCCAATAGCAACCAGCCGCTCATGTCAGAAGCGCCGGCCGATAATGCCGCTGGCCACGGTCCTAAGGTACGACCACCTAAGAAGTAGTCGGAAGAATTGGCTGTGCGCCTGTATGCGTACACACCAATGGCGAGCATTAAACCCAGATAGACGATAAAAGTGCCTATAATTGCACCGCTATTCTCAATCATTGAGATGACCCCTTTTATAAGTATAGTTTCCAGTAAGCACAGGGTTTACTGGCCGATAGATGAAAAAAACGCCAGACATTGCGCTGGCGTTATTCTTTTTTTAATGATCGTTGCTGCCACCCAATTCCAGCAACGAGGCGTTCCCACCCACGGCCGTAGTGTTTACGGTGAGAGTGGTTTCTGTCGTAAACCGCCAAGGGTAATCTTGGCTAGTTTGTAGCACGCTGTTATCCCAGTCGGTTTCTGAGATTAACTGCGCCAATGCTCCTCCGCGCTTTGATAAAAGGCGGTTGAGTACTGTTTCGTTTTCGGCACTTCCGACAAAGGCGTATGCCGCAAAATTAATATCGTTCGCTAGCGTTTCTAGAGAGGAGTCGCTGATATGTACGAGCCCTTTTGGCAAGGCTTCAGCCAAAGAGGAAGCTAGTGCTTTTGCCGCAGGTGAGCACGCTTGTAAGACGACAGCGTTGCCAGTCGCCAATGCTGTAAAGGCGTGAGCTGCAAATGCATTACTGGCTGCTGGTGTGGATGCTGTGTCGTCGCAACATACAGCCACAACGCCGCGTCCGCCCCATAGCAGTGTATTTGCTTCACCCGTTGGTCCTGGTAAAACCAGCTCTTCTTCCATATGGTTAGCTATTTTTTCAAGTAGCCACGCCGCTAATGAATAATGTTGCGCGATCGGGGTTAAAAGAGCCACTCGAGCAGCCGCGCTTTTATTATTCCATAGCTCTTGTGCTGACAAGGCTGATTGGGTCTGAGTGTTTAATTCAGTCATGTTCTTCCCCTTATGCCTGAGCTGTATCTAAAACGGTATGGTGTTCTACCGTAAAACGATTGAGATAGTGCGGCCCGCCGGCTTTAGGGCCGGTACCTGAAAGACCTTGTCCGCCGAAAGGTTGAACCCCAACAACAGCGCCGACTTGATCTCGGTTGATATATATGTTGCCAGCTTTTACGCGCTGTGCAATATGCTTGGCTGTCGTTTCGTTGCGTGAATGCACCCCTAAAGTGAGGCCGAAACCTGTTGCATTAATGCGATCGATAACCGAATCCAGCTCTTTCGCTTTATAGCGGACTACGTGAAGAATAGGGCCAAACTGCTCTTCGGTAAGCTGATCGATAGAATCGATAACAAATGCAGTTGGAGCAACAAACGTTCCTTTTTCAGCGTACGCCGGTAAAGGAGACTCTGCAATGAGTGTCGCTTCTTGTTTGAGGCGTGCGATATGGTTAAGTAAGCCGCTTTGCGCTTCACGGTCAATAACTGGACCTATATCGGTTTTGTGCTGCTCAGGCAGACCTACAGAGCGTTCTTGCATGGCACCTTTGATCATTGGGATGATTCGATCAGCTACATCCTGTTGTACAAACAGCACTCGAAGCGCAGAACAACGTTGGCCGGCTGATGCAAATGCGGATCGAACCACATCACGTACCACTTGCTCAGGCAAAGATGTAGAGTCAATAATCATTGCGTTTTGACCGCCGGTCTCAGCGATAAATGGCACAGGCGCTGCGTCACGTGTTGCTAAAGCGGCGTTAATTAAACGAGCTGTATCAGTGGAGCCGGTGAAGGCAACGCCAGCTACACGGCTATCGGAGGTCAGCGGTGCACCTACTGTCGCACCATCACCCGGCATAAACTGAATAGCTCCGGCTGGAATGCCAGCTTCAAGCATGAGTTCAATAGCACGAAATGCAATAAGACCTGTTTGCTCTGCAGGTTTAGCAATAACCGTGTTGCCTGCGGCTAAGGCTGCAGTAACTTGGCCTAAAAATATCGCTAACGGGAAGTTCCAAGGCGAAATGCACACGAATACGCCGCGTCCTTTACGAGTCATCTGAACGGTGCGTTGATCATGGCGAGTAAAGCTGACGGGAGCGCTCATGTTTTTGCGTGCTTGGACAGCATAATAACGGCAGAAATCAACAGCCTCGCGGACTTCATCAATACTGTCTTGGATTGTTTTGCCGGCTTCACGATGACAAAGAGCCATGAACTCGCCGTAGTTTTCTTCCAATAAATCAGCTAGTTTTTCTAACGCCGTTGCGCGCTCATTCACTGGCGTATCACGCCATGCAGGGTAGGCTTGGGCGGCGGTGTTCAGAGCATCATTAACCAAATCAGCATTAGCCCATCCGATGCTGCCTACGGTTTCGCTGTGGTCGTATGGCGCTAGAACAGATTTAATGTCCACGTTTTCGGTTATTAATTGGCCATTGATAAGAGGGCCAGCCTTCCATTGTGTCTGCATGAAAGGCTTAATGCGATCGCTAAACGTTGACCACTCGTGCTCAATTTCGATGTTGAAGCCTTGTGAGTTACGACGCTCATCACCGTAAAGGTCAGCTGGTAACGGAATGTGAGGATTAGCCAGTGGTGAACGACCCGCAAGGACGTCTGCGGGATGGTGAACAAGGTCCTCAATAGGGCAGCGAGCGTCCACCAAACGGTGAACAAATGAGCTGTTGGCTCCGTTTTCAAGTAAACGGCGTACGAGGTAAGGAAGCAAGTCTTTATGGCTACCTACCGGTGCGTATATGCGTACGTTTACATCGTTTTGTTTGATTACAGTGTTGTATAGAGCATCGCCCATGCCATGAAGTCGTTGGAACTCAAAATCTGAGTGTTGGGCAATTTGAGTAATGGCCGCTACTGTGTGGGCATTATGGCTGGCAAACTGCGGGAAGATATTCCCACGAACAGGTTCACTCAATAGGAAGCGCGCACAAGCTAGGTAAGACGTGTCAGTCGCTTCTTTGCGAGTATAAACCGGGTAACCGCTAAGGCCGCGCTGTTGGCAGTTTTTAATTTCAGTATCCCAGTAAGCGCCTTTAACCAGACGCAGAGGAATACAGTCTCCTTGCTGTTTGGCAAGGGCTGCTAACCAAGCGAGGACCGGTAGCGCGCGTTTTGAGTAGGCTTGGACTACTAAGCCAAACTGACCCCAGCCGCGGGTGTCTGGGTGTTCGTATAGTGATTTGAATAAGTGCAAAGACAGCTCTAGACGATCGGCTTCTTCTGCATCAATGGTGATACCCACATTAAGCGATCGCGCATGGCGAATAAGCCCAAGTAGTTGTTCACGCATTTCTCCCATCACACGCTCACTTTGTCCTACCTCGTAGCGAGGGTGCAGGGCAGAAAGCTTAATAGAAATGGTTGGGCTAGGAGAGTTGCTGCCTTGGTAGCCGTCGTTACCGACAGCCGTAATGGCTTTCATGTAATCGTCGAAGTACTTATTTGCATCTTGCTGTGTTAAAGCTGCTTCGCCTAGCATATCAAACGAGTAGGTGTAGCCTTTGTCACGAAAGCCGTGGCCGCGTTTAAGGGCTTCTTTCATGTTGCGACCTAATACAAATTGGTGCCCCATGATCTTCATCGCCTGATTCATGGCTTTACGAATTACAGGCTCGGATACGCGGTTAACAAGGCGATTGATGACATTGGAAGGCGTGCCGTCTTCATTTTCATCCATTGTTACGACTTTTCCTGTGACTAATAAGCCCCAGGTCGATGCGTTTACAAATAGGGAATCTGAGTTGCTAAGGTGTTTTTTCCAGTCGGCAACAGATAGTTTGTCGCGGATCAGCGCATCAGCCGTATCCGCGTCAGGAATGCGCATCAAAGCCTCAGCCAAGCACATGAGAAGGATACCTTCATGTGTATCTAGACTATATTCCAGTAGTAAAGCGTCGATCATGTGGATGGCATCGTCATCCTTACGAACTTGCTGGATCAGCTGTGTAGCCGCTGTTGTTGTATTTTGGCGTTCCTGCTCGGTAGGGGTGGCCAAGGGCAACAGCTCTTGTAACCAAGTTGACTCGTCGACCGAGTAAAGCGGTGATATAAGTGACCAAATAGCCGATAGTGGCTGGTCGATAAAACCGGGCGTTAAGACATCAATAGCCTTGAACATAGGTATGCTCTCCTAAAACACAACACAGGCCGTTCGCAAAATGCGGAGTAACCTAAAACATGATTGTTTCACTTTAGGGACAACATGTAGTTTTCGTCTTGCGAAAAACTACGGAGCTTTTGTGAAAAACTACACGAGGGTTGGTTTTGCCCCGCTTTTAAGGAACTTTTTTGATTTGATGTCGCATATGCGATCTAAAATGCGACTTTATGCAGATCAAAACGGGGTTATTTGCTATTATGCGCTGCTTTCGCGATTGGCCTCGCTTATCGCACTACTATAGATCACTAGATTAAACTGGGTTTTCTTACTATGCAGCCGAAAGTTGCCATCATCATGGGTTCCAAAAGTGATTGGGAAACGATGAAAAATGCGTCTGATATTTTAGACCTATTGCAGGTTCCTTATCATGTCGAAGTAGTCTCTGCTCACCGCACGCCTGATAAATTATTTTCGTTTTCGGCTGCTGCTGTGGATGATGGCTATCAAGTTATCATAGCCGGGGCTGGCGGTGCGGCGCACCTACCGGGCATGGTGGCTTCTAAAACTCGTTTGCCGGTTTTGGGTGTTCCTGTTCAAAGTAAAGCGTTGAGCGGTATGGATAGCCTGTTATCTATTGTGCAAATGCCCAAGGGTATAGCGGTAGGTACGCTGGCGATCGGTACAGCAGGTGCATTCAATGCGGGCTTGCTCGCGGCGCAAATTTTAGCGAACCAAGACGCGGAGCTTGCTGCTCGTTTAGATAGCTTCCGTCACGAACAAACTGAAACCATTTTAGATAATCCGGATCCTCGGGAAGCGTAGTTGTTATGAAAAAAGTGTGGGTTCTTGGCGCTGGGCAATTAGGCGCGATGATGAAACATGCCGGTTTGCCGCTTAATGTTGACGTAGAAGCTGTTGCATTTGACGCGCCTAAGGTAAGTCTTGGCTCTGACGATGCCGTAACAGCAGAGATTGAATTGTGGCCCCAGTCGGCTGTAACTGATCAGCTATCGGCGCATCCAAACTTTGTTAACAAAGATGTCTTTCCTCGCTTGGCTGACCGTTATACACAAAAGCAGTTGCTGGATGAGCTTTCCATTGCTACGGCACCTTGGCGTGTCGTTGAAGCAGAAACAACGGCTGCTAGCTTGTACTCAGCCTTAGGCGATACGGTTCTATTGAAGCGCCGAACAGGTGGCTATGACGGGCGCGGGCAATATTGGTTAAAGAATGCTGAGTCCACTCAAGTTCCAGAAGATTTTCTAAATCAATCGATCGCCGAGCAGAAAATACCATTTGATGAAGAGGTGTCGTTAGTTGGCGCGCGCGATAAAGATGGTAACCTATTCTTTTACCCCTTAACGCTAAACCTGCACTTAGATGGCATTCTTATGGCATCGGTCTCTCCGCTCTCGCGTTTAGCTCAGTTACAGCCTGTGGCGGAGTCTATGCTCGGTAAGCTACTTACCTCGCTAAATTATGTGGGCGTAATGGCAATGGAGTGCTTCCGGGTTGGGGATCAGTTAATGGTCAATGAGCTGGCTCCTCGTGTTCATAATAGTGGCCATTGGACTCAAGCAGGAGCGTCAATTAGCCAGTTTGAATACCATGTGCGCGCTGTAGCGGGTTTGACGTTGGCACCTGCACGTATCAAAGCCCAAACGGTTATGATTAACTTGATTGGCGTTGAGCGTAATGATGGTTGGTTGGGTGTTGAAGGTGCTGAGCTGTATTGGTACGGAAAGGAAGTAAGAGCAGGTCGTAAATTGGGACATATTAATGTGTGTGCACCCAAGCAATCTGATTTGTGTGCTTCTTTACACCAGTTATCGAGCTTGTTACCAGAACCATACCCGACAGTCTTTGAATGGGTTGATCGCAATCTATCGTCGTCCGATAAATAACAAACGTTTGGTGATAGCCGTATTCATCTAAACAGCGTTGATCATTAAGAGTTAAGAGTGCTGGCTTGTTATGTGTCAGTGCTCTTTTACAAGCTTTCTACAGCGTGCCGGTGTTATAGCAAAATAATCTCTAAAGGCGTGGGTAAATGCGCTTTGGCTGCTAAAACCACTATGTTCAGCCGCTCTCATTACCGTCCATCCTTCCTCAAGTTTCTGTCGCGCGTATTCTAAACGTTTTTGTAGAACATATTGATGTGGTGTGATGTTAAAGGCTTCTTTAAATCGGCTGTGGAAATGGCTGGGGCTTAAAAACACTAAAGCGGCTAGTTCAGAAATTGATATTTTACGATGCATGTTCATCGCGATGTACTGATCTAAAGCGGTTTTGTCTATCGCCGATTGGCTGTTCCGCGGCCGAGGTGTGTTCATGAAATTATGCATTGATAGCAGTAATGCTTGTCCGCATGCCTGAAGAAGAGGAGATTCGGGCGGGGTGACAGCCATTTCTCGACAAATAGATTGCAGTAGCACCTTACGTTGAGTATCGAGCGTGAAATAAGACGGCGCATTGAATAAGCGCGAAATAGGATCGATAAGTCCAGCGTCGAGTTTGTCTGTTGGGATATTAATAACAACAATTCGATTGTCACCCATGCCGCAAAAAGCATGGTCAGTAGATGAAGGTACTAAACAACCGTGACCAAGCTTGACGTGTTGACCACGACCCTGGATATCAAATTCAGTATCACCTTCAAGACCAAACACCAGTTGGTGGTATTGATGGTCATGATGGTTTGCTGTCTCTGGTAATGTGAGTAGTTTAGTATCAGCGATTGGCATAGTTATTTTAGTATAAGCTGGTTTGGTTAATAATTATACAATCATCGAAACAAGTATCATTTATGCTAGGTGATTGTTTGCCTTAAAGCTATCGGTATTCGTTATTTTGTTGACTAACCTAATTGATAATTCAGTTAGGACGAATTGCGGCGCATTTTTGTGAAGAAATCGGTAGAATAGCTCGCCAGAATCCGAACTTGATGATGGCTGACATTGATTATGGCTGAACCACAAACGACAGTACAAGCGCCACTAAAAAACGATCGATTTCTGCGTGCTTTACTACGCGAATCTGTTGATGTAACTCCCGTATGGATGATGCGCCAAGCAGGGCGATACCTTCCTGAATACCGTGCGACCCGAGCTCAAGCTGGCGATTTCTTAAGCTTATGTAAGAATCGTGAGTTGGCTTGTGAGGTGACACTACAGCCCCTTGAGCGTTTTGATTTAGATGCTGCAATCCTATTTTCGGATATTTTAACAATTCCTGATGCTATGGATTTGGGTTTGTATTTTGAGCAGGGCGAAGGGCCGCGCTTTAAAAAGATCATCCGCACAGAAAAAGATGTGTCTGATATCGTCGTTCCAAATGCGGAAGTCGATTTGGATTATGTAATGAACGCCGTCACAGAAATACGTGGCGCGTTAAACGGTAGGGTTCCTCTTATAGGCTTTTCTGGCAGCCCTTGGACGCTGGCGACCTATATGGTTGAGGGCGGTTCTTCGAAGGATTTCCGTCATATTAAAAAAATGATGTATGCCGAGCCCGACGTGTTAAATGCACTGCTGGATAAACTTGCGCAATCGGTAACGACTTATCTAAACGCGCAGATTCGTGCAGGTGCTCAAGCGGTCCAGATTTTTGATACATGGGGCGGCGTATTGAGTCGTGAAATGTATCAACAGTTTTCGCTGGCTTATATGGAGCGCATTGTCGCTGGCCTGATACGAGAACATGAAGGCCGCAAAGTGCCAGTGATTATGTTCACTAAGAATGGCGGTCAGTGGTTGGAGTCTATGGCAGCTGCTAAGCCTGATGCACTAGGTGTTGATTGGACGACAGATATTGGTGAGGCTCGCCAGCGTGTTGGTGGTCAAGTGGCCTTGCAGGGCAATATGGACCCTAGCGTATTGTATGCATCTCCTGAGCGTATCCGGGCAGAAGTGGCTGATATTCTAGAGCGCTTTGGGCCGGGGAATGGTCAAGTTTTTAACTTGGGTCATGGTATTCATCAGTTTGCCGATCCGGATCATGCAAAGGTGTTTGTGGATGCTGTGCATGAGCTCAGTGCTAAGTACCATGCCTGAGAGCAGTTGAAATAACGAATGATTTAAAAGGGCGCTTCGAGCGTCCTTTTTTGTGGATAGACGAGTAAGCAGATCTATATACCCATGTGTTGCCTCTTTTATATTAAACTCATTAAATGAGTTTAAAAGCTGTATGGATATACATATTTTTAGCGTTTCTTATGCTAAAGTTTTGTTAATTAAGTAATGTTCATAAAATATTTAGGTAGGTAGTAGGCTTTATGGCTAAAACCAAAACCGCGTATGTTTGCACCGAGTGTGGTGCTGATTACTCAAAGTGGCAAGGTCAGTGCACAGCATGCCAAGCATGGAATACATTAACCGAAATGCGTTTGGGCGCCGCAGAAAAAAGCGCGGCTGCTAAACCTCGCTTTGATGGGTATGCGGGCAAGACCAGTGGGCGAGTGCAAAGCTTAAGTGAAGTGAACTTGGCCGAAATGCCGCGTATGTCCACAGGGTCTAATGAGCTTGATCGGGTACTAGGTGGAGGTTTGGTTCAAGGCTCGGCAGTATTAATGGGAGGGCATCCCGGAGCCGGTAAAAGCACGCTTTTGTTGCAAATTATGTGTTACCTTGCTGAAAAAATGCCGGCGCTTTACATAACCGGTGAGGAGTCATTGCAGCAGGTGGCAATGCGGGCGCATCGTCTAGGCTTAAAAGCGGATCAGCTCAAAATGTTATCGGAAACCAGTGTGGAGTCGATAACACAGGTGGCTTCTGAACTGCAGCCAAAAGTGATCGTCATTGATTCTATCCAAGTTATGCATATGGCAGAGATCTCGTCAGCTCCGGGCTCCGTTGCGCAAGTAAGGGAATCGGCGGCGGATTTGACGCGCTATGCGAAGCAAACGGGTACGGTTTTATTTTTAGTAGGGCACGTTACTAAAGACGGCTCGCTAGCAGGGCCAAAAGTGCTGGAACATATGATTGACTGCTCGCTGCAGCTGGAAGGCTCGTCGGATAGTCGGTTTAGGACGCTACGGTCACATAAAAATCGCTTTGGCGCTGTGAACGAGTTAGGTGTATTTGCCATGCTTGAAACAGGCTTGAAAGAGGTGAAGAACCCAAGCTCGATTTTTCTTAATCGTGGTGAAAAGCCAAGCCCAGGCAGTGTAGTGATGGTGGTGTGGGAAGGAACTCGCCCTTTACTGGTTGAGATTCAAGCCTTAGTAGATGAGTCGCATATGAATAACCCTCGCCGAGTTGCCGTGGGGTTAGAAGCTAATCGGTTGGCGATGTTGCTAGCTGTGTTGCATCGTCATGGCGGTATGCATATGGGAGATCAGGATGTTTTCGTCAACGTCGTAGGTGGCGTGAAGGTGCTTGAAACCAGTGCCGATTTAGCCTTGTTGCTGGCGGTTGTTTCGAGTTATCGCGATCGCGCCTTACCTCAAGACTTGATGGTATTTGGGGAAGTTGGCTTGTCGGGGGAGATCCGTCCTGTTCCTAATGGCCAAGAGCGTATTAGAGAGGCGGCCAAACATGGCTTTACAAGGGCTATTGTTCCTAAAGGCAATGCACCGAAAGAAAAAATTCCTGGCTTGGAAGTGGTCGGCGTCTCGCGATTAGAAGAAGCGCTAGATGCTATTTAAGTACGATAGCTGATCCCGACAAAGTGCTGGCATAAAAGAGCTAGACCCGTTTGTTATTCTTGAGCCACTAAATTTTCTAATTCGCGTTCTAGCAAAGATGGATCGCCTAAGTTGAGCTCGACCAATCGGCGCAAGTAGGCGATGCTTTCCAGTTCCATGGTGCCAGCTTGGAATGCGATGCACCGAGCCGTTAAATGATTGACTGTAACGGGCATTTCGATCCGGGTTTCGCCTGAATCGAGCTGTATAATCAGTAAGCCTTTATCGTCGACTTTTAGCTCAGGTAGGTGTTCTGATTCGGCTAATACGCCTTTAAAGCTAATGTCATTGATTTTAAGTGGGGCTTTGACAGTATCAGAATAAAACATACAGTCGCCATCAAAGTGAATGCGAGCGAATCGACGGCGTTCAGTAGTAGGGGTGGTCACAGCAGCCTCCGTAGGCCAATAGGCCAGTTTCATAAACTCTATTTATGATAGTCAATTTTCTGTAAAAATGTGGCGTGAAATTACAGAAAATAAAAAGCCCCTAAACGGGGCTTTATTGTGTAACTAGTTGATGCGCTTGTATTTAATGCGCTCTGGCTGGTGGTCTTTGCCGAAACGCTTTTTAAAGTCTTCAGCGTACTCAGTGTAGTTGCCATCAAAGAAAGTGACTTGAGAATCGCCTTCGTACGCTAGCATATGCGTACATACGCGGTCTAAGAACCAGCGGTCATGCGAGATCACAACGGCACAACCTGGGAACGCTAGCAGCGCTTCTTCTAGTGCACGCAGCGTTTCTACATCCAAATCGTTGGTTGGCTCATCGAGTAGTAAAACGTTGCCACCTTCTTTTAGTAGCTTGGCTAGGTGCAGTCGGTTACGTTCACCACCTGATAGATCGCCCACTCGTTTTTGCTGGTCGGAGCCTTTGAAGTTGAAACGACCGCAATAGGCGCGTGATGATGTTTGGTAGTTGCCGATTGTGATGATGTCTTGACCGTCTGACAGCTCTTGCCATACGGTGTTATTTCCATCGAGCTCACGCATTTGGTCAACATAAGCCAGCTTGACTGTGCTGCCTAGAACAACTTCGCCGCTATCAGGCTTTTCTTCGCCGGCAATCATTTTAAATAACGTTGATTTACCCGCACCGTTACCGCCAATAACACCAACAATAGCTCCTTGAGGGATGCTAACATTCATGTTTTCTATCAGTAACTTGTCGCCGTAGGCTTTGCTTACGTTATTGATTTCTATGACTTTGTCACCCAAACGAGGTCCTGGCGGAATATAGATCTCTTGTGTTTCGTTCCGCTCTTGGAATTCGCGAGAATTCATTTCTTCAAACTGTTTTAAGCGCGCTTTAGATTTTGCTTGGCGGCCTTTCTGCCCTTGGCGTACCCAATCAAGCTCGGATTTAACGGCTTTTTGGTGTGCGGCTTCCTGTTTGCTTTCTTGAGCTAAACGGTTTTCTTTTTGCTCAAGCCAAGATGAATAGTTGCCTTCATAAGGAATGCCGTGTCCACGGTCTAGCTCTAAGATCCAGCCAGCTGCATTATCGAGGAAATAACGGTCATGGGTAATGGCCACAACAGTGCCCGTATACTCTTGTAAGAAGCGTTCAATCCACGCTATGGACTCAGCATCCAAGTGGTTGGTCGGCTCATCAAGTAGCAGCATGTCAGGTTTTTCAAGTAATAAGCGACATAGCGCTACACGGCGACGTTCACCACCGGATAAGTGCTCAACTTTAGCTTCCCAAGGTGGTAGGCGCATGGCATCTGCTGCGCGCTCTAAAGAAAGATCAAGGTTATTACCATCTTTAGCGGTAATGAGGTTTTCAAGTGTTTCTTGTTTCTTGGCTAGTGCTTCAAAATCGGCATCAGGCTCTGCGTAGGCCGCATACACCTGATCGAGCTCAGCCATAGCATTTTTAACATCGCTTACTGCTTCTTCGATAATTTCGCGAACTGTTTTGCTGTCATCTAGCTGCGGTTCTTGAGGTAAATAACCTACGTTCAAATCTGGCATGGGACGCGCTTCGCCGATGAAATCGGTATCTACGCCCGCCATAATTTTTAGAAGGGTTGATTTACCCGAACCATTTAAGCCGAGCACGCCAATTTTGGCGCCAGGGAAGAAGGATAAAGAAATATCTTTGAGAATTTGACGCTTAGGCGGAACAATCTTGCCTAAGCGATTCATTGTATAAACGTACTGTGCCATAAGCCCTCAGCGGTGATGTTCGATCAATTGCCGCTGATTTTAACCTTGCAGCGTGGCGATTGCTAATCTCGTCACGCTTTCGGGGAGCTTATTTGTGCTAACGCTGTGATTTACGCTTTGCTGTGTTGGCTATTTGTTGGTGTTGTTTCAACAAAACGCTTTTCTAAGTAACGAATAATGTCAGAGGACTCATACATCCAGCTAACGCTACCGTCATCATTTGTTATCCGTAAACAAGGGACTTTGATGCGGCCACCTTCCTTTTCTAGCTCTTCTCGATACATGCTGTTGTTTTTGGCGTCACGTAATTCGATATTAAGGCTGAAACGTTTCATTGAGCGACGAACTTTGACGCAGAAAGGACAGGCATGGAATTGGTAGAGTGCTAGCATGCGTGTCTGTTGATCTACTTGAGCTTGTGCATCAGGGGATCGTTTAATACCACGTGGTGTCGTAATAAAATCGATAAAGAGGATGAGATTACCTAGAAACCAACGAACAAAGCGCATTTTGGATACCTATATTTAAGGGTGTCGATAAAGTAAACGCGCGGAGTTTATCACGGTTCGGAACTTTTCCGCACAGTCTAACGATGATCTGCTCAAAATATGAATGCAGTTTGTTGAAACGTGATCGAGTTTCAAGTGTGTTTTCTTCTGCTTTAGGCGTATAATTAACGACCTTTTTTTGAAAGCCCGTCCTATATCGGGTAAGACCTACATCTTAGGGGATAGCTATGTTTAGCAAAGATATGTCAATTGCCGACTTTGACGCCGATCTGTGGTCAGCGATGCAATCAGAAACGACGCGTCAGGAAGAGCACATCGAACTGATCGCATCTGAAAACTACACCAGCCCTCGTGTGATGGAAGCGCAAGGTTCTGCTCTGACGAACAAATACGCTGAAGGCTATCCTAACAAGCGTTATTACGGTGGCTGTGAGTATGTTGATATTGTTGAGCAGCTAGCCATTGATCGTGCTTGCGAATTGTTCGGCGCAACTTATGCTAATGTTCAGCCGCATTCTGGCTCACAAGCTAACGCGGCTGTTTATATGGCGTTGTGTAAAGCAGGCGATACTATTTTAGGTATGAGCTTGGCACATGGCGGCCACTTAACTCATGGTGCATCGGTTTCTTTCTCTGGGCGTATCTACAACGCAGTTCAGTACGGTCTAAATCCTGATACGGGTGAAATTGACTACGCCGAAGTTGAGCGTTTAGCGGTTGAGCATAAGCCAAAAATGATTGTGGCTGGTTTCTCTGCGTATTCTCGTATTGTGGACTGGGCTAAATTCCGTGAAATCGCTGATAAAGTAGGTGCTTTCCTATTCGTTGATATGGCACACATTGCAGGTTTAGTGGCGGCGGGCGTGTACCCATCTCCAATGGATCATGCGCACGTGGTGACTACAACGACGCATAAAACATTAGGTGGTCCACGTGGCGGTTTGATCTTATCTAAGCTAGCTGATGAAGATCTGCAGAAAAAATTAAACTTTGCGGTATTCCCTGAATCGCAAGGTGGCCCACTCATGCACGTTATTGCTGCTAAAGCCGTTTGCTTCAAAGAAGCAATGGAGCCTGAGTGGAAAGCATACCAAGCGCAAGTGGTTAAAAACGCACAAGCGATGGCTGAGACATTTATGTCTCGTGGTATTAACATCGTTTCAAATGGCACTGAAGACCACCTTTTCTTGGTCGATTTGATCGACAAAGAGTTCTCGGGTAAAGATGCCGATGCTGCGTTAGGTCGCGCAAATATTACCGTGAATAAAAACTCGGTACCTAATGACCCGCGCTCTCCATTTGTGACATCGGGTATTCGCATTGGTACACCTGCGGTGACACGTCGCGGCTTTAAAGAGGAAGAAGTGGCCCAGTTAACTAATTGGATCTGCGATATCCTTGATGACATCAACAACGAAGACGTTATTGCACGTGTTAAAGGCCAGGTTGTTGATATCTGCGCGCGTTTCCCGGTTTATAAATAACGCGTAAATCGGTAGAATGCGCAGGGCGGCTCATTGAGTCGCCCTTTTTGTCGTTATGACAAAATTACATCGCTCTTTATTTAGGACAACTAATCAAGGCTGAACGTATTTTTGCAATACCAGTCTACTAGTGTCCACGCTCTTTACTGACAGGAACACGCTATGCATTGCCCGTTTTGCGGAACCAATGAAACTAAAGTGGTCGATTCCCGCTTGGTGGCTGAAGGCCAGCAGGTAAGGCGTCGTCGTGAATGTATCGCCTGTCATGAGCGCTTTACCACGTTTGAAATTGCCGAACTTCTTATGCCTCGCTTGATTAAAGCGGACGGCACTCGCCAACCTTTTGATGAAGATAAACTCCGCGCCGGTATCCAGCGAGCACTCGAAAAGCGCCCTGTGAGCGTTGAGGCTATCGAAGCCTGTATTAATCGTATTAAGCATCGCCTTCGAGCTACCGGTGAACGCGAATTGCCATCACGCCAGCTTGGTGAAGAAGTGATGTCTGAACTGCGTAAGTTAGACCAGGTTGCCTATGTGCGTTTTGCTTCTGTATATCGCAGTTTTCAAGATATTAACGAATTCCGGGAAGAGATTGAGCGCTTGTCTGTTGATGATCTGCCAGACGGTAAACAGTCAGAAGGTAAAGCATGAATCCGGTTGATTCAGGTTTTGTTACAGGTGGTTCGTCATGGTCTGCCAATGATTACCAATGTATGGCGGAAGCAATCCGGTTAGCGCGTTGCGGTGTTTATTCAACGGATCCAAACCCTCGTGTTGGTTGCCTCATTGTTAAAAACAACACAGTTGTAGGCCGAGGCTATCATATCCGAGCCGGCGAGGGGCATGCAGAAGTTAATGCCTTGCGGGAGGCTGGGGATGAGGCGCGTGGTGCAACGGCTTATGTCACATTAGAACCCTGTAGTCACTTTGGTCGCACGCCCCCGTGTGCCCAAGCGTTGATTGATGCGGGGTTGGCGCGTGTTGTCAGTGCGATGCAAGATCCAAACCCAAGTGTTGCTGGGCGTGGGCTGGGCATGTTGAAAGCCGCAGGCATAAGCACTGAGGTGGGTTTGCTAGAAACTCAATCGCGAGCGTTAAACCCAGGCTTTATTAAACGCATGGAGACGGGCAAACCATTTGTTCGTGTAAAACTAGCCATGAGTTTAGATGGGCGAACGGCTATGAGTAGTGGGGAGTCGCAGTGGATTACAGGAGCTGCCGCTCGTAGTGATGTTCAGCGGCTTAGGGCCTGTAGCTCGGCCATTATTACAGGCATTGAGTCGGTCTTACTTGATGATCCTGCGCTCACTGTCCGTGATGTAGATTTAGCTGATGAAAATGGTTTTATTCGTCAACCGTTACGTGTGGTATTGGATAGTCATGCTCGTTTGCCCAAATCGGCATCTATCATTCAGCAGTCAGGACGGACGGTTCAGGTCGTAACCCAAGAAGAGGCGATGGCATCAGTTGGTCTTGAATGTGAACAGTTAGTGATGCCTGCTTCACCTCAAGGGATTGATTTACCTGCTTTGCTAAACTACTTGGCAAAGCAGGAGCAATGTAACGAAGTATTAGTGGAAACGGGCGCGCGTTTAGCGGGTGCATTTATTCAGGCGCAGTTGGTCGATGAGCTAGTGGTTTATATGGCTCCCACTTTACTTGGGTCGCAAGCTCGTCCATTAGTTGACTTACCGCTATCGGAGATGCGAGAGCAACAACGACTGATACTCACTGATGTGCGCCACTTAGGTGAAGATGTACGTCTAACCTATCATTTTAATGATCGTATTAACCAATCGACACAGGCTGGGTTATGAAGCTGAATACGCCACAAGAAATTATTGAAGATATCCGTCAAGGCAAAATGGTTATCTTGATGGATGATGAAGATCGCGAAAATGAAGGCGATATTGTCATGGCGGCAGAAATGGTTCGTCCTGAAGATATCAATTTTATGGCAACTCACGGTCGAGGTTTGATTTGTTTAACGCTGACACGTGAACGATGCGAGCAGCTCAAACTCCCGTTAATGGTGCAAAGTAATGGCACTGTGTACGCCACAAACTTTACGGTTTCTATTGAAGCCGCTGAAGGAGTGACCACCGGTATTTCTGCGGCGGATCGTGCATTAACGGTTAGAACGGCGGTAAAAGCAAATGCAAAGCCAGAAGATATAGTTCAACCTGGACATATTTTCCCACTCATGGCGCAACCTGGTGGCGTGTTAAGCCGGGCAGGGCACACTGAAGCGGGTTGCGATTTGGCGCGTTTGGCCGGAATGACGCCTGCATCAGTTATCGTTGAAATCATGAATGATGACGGCACCATGGCACGGCGCCCTGACTTAGAAGTGTTTGCAGAAAAACATAATCTTAAGATAGGTACGATCGCGGATTTAATCCATTATCGCACCACTAATGAACGCACAGTGGAAAAGCAATCTGAAGGTGTTTTGGCGACGGACTTTGGCGAATTTAACTATGTGACCTATCACGACACTATTCAGGATGTTACGCACATGGCGCTGGTTAAAGGCGATATTACGCCTGAAGATCCAACCTTGGTGCGTGTGCACATCCGTGGTGACGTGCTACGAGATTTAGTGGGCGTGACGCGTGAAGGCGAATCGAAATGGACCATGCAGCAAGCCATGCAGTCGGTTGCTGAGGAAGGCAAAGGTGTGGTGCTACTGCTGGATAATGGGCGTCGTGAAGATATTGGAGCGGCACTCGATCGCTTGCTAGGCAAGCCTGTGCATCGTCGGCCTGCCACGCACAACGCGTCGGGTGCTTATCTGATGGTTGGTACTGGATCACAAATACTACGAGATCTGGGTGTGAGTAAAATGCGCTTATTAAGTGCACCAATGAAGTTTAATGCGATTTCTGGCTTCGATCTGGAAATTGTGGAATACATTAGTTGTGATGAATCATAGGGAATTCCCATGTCTGTAACTGTAATAGAAGGTGATTTCGTTTCGGCTGATGGCCGTTACACAATCGTCGTAGGTCGTTTTAATGAGTTTGTCGTTGAGAGCTTGTTAATAGGTGCGCTGGACGCGCTAAAACGCCATGGAGTAAGCGATGACAAGGTACGTGTTGTCCGTGTGCCGGGTGCGTTTGAAATTCCATTGGCAGTAAAAAAAGTTGCTGAGCAAAAGAAAGACGATGCCATCATTGCATTAGGTGCTGTTATTCGTGGTGGTACACCGCACTTTGAATATGTGTCTGGTGAAAGCTCTGGTGGTGTTGCTCAAATCTCATTGGATTTCGACATCCCAGTAGCGAACGGTATTTTGACGGTAAACAGTATTGAGCAGGCCATCGAGCGCTCGGGTACAAAAGCCGGAAACAAAGGCGCGGAAGCCGCTTTATCAGCCATGGAAATGGTGAGTTTATTGCGTAACCTTGAGGCATAATGTCAAATGACTGAAGAAACATCCCCCGCTCCACGTAAGAAAAAAGCATCGTTGACGGAGCAGCGCCGTTCTGCGCGTAGTTTTGCGTTGCAAGCCTTGTATCAGTGGCAAATGGCTGGACAAGCCATTAATGAAATTGAAGCTCAATTTCGTGTTGATAACGATATGAAGTCGACTGATATCAAGCTGTTTCACGATTTGCTTCATGGTGTCGCTGAGCACAAAACAGATTTAGATGCCTTGTATGTTCCTTTCTTGGATCGCGCACTCGATGATCTAGATCCCGTCGAGTTGGCAACATTACGCATAGGTTGTTTTGAGCTGAAGCACCGTATTGAAGTGCCGTACCGTGTAGCCATTAACGAAAGCGTTGATTTAGCAAAGATTTTTGGTGCTACCGATAGCCACCGTTATATCAACGGTATTTTAGATAAGGTGGCTGGTCGTGTTCGTTTGACTGAAATACAGGCAAAGCGGTTGTCATCATAAAACATGGATGAGTTTGAGCTAATCAGTCATTACTTTACGCCGCCAAATTCTGAAGCGGACATAGACCGCGGAGTATATGCGGGCATTGGTGATGATTGTGCGGTGCTGAGCGTTCCACCAGGTTATCAGCTTGTAGTATCAACCGATAGCTTGGTAGTGGGTACTCACTTTTTTGCGAACTCCCCTGCCGATGATTTGGCGTGGAGGCTGTTGGGTGCATCAGTAAGCGACCTTGCCGCAATGGGGGCTATTCCGGCGTGGATCTCATTGGCGATTACGATGCCTGAGGTTGACCATGATTGGTTGTCTTTATTCTCGTCTGCTCTACACGACGCGTGCAATGAGTACGGCATTCAATTGATCGGTGGTGACACCACGCGTGGATCTTTGTCTTTAACTGCAACGGTTCATGGTTGGGTCCCTGCTGGTATGGCGCTGATGAGAAGCGGCGCGAAAGTAGGCGACTTATTGTGCGTAAGCGGAACGTTGGGAGATAGTCGCGGTGGGCTATATTTGCTTGAGCAACAAACCCAAGATGATGGCTCCGCGATGGATAGCGTTAGCTCTGATGCTCAATATTTGCTCGATCGCTTTTACCGCCCGGAACCTCGTATAGCGCTAGGAGAGGCTCTCATCGATACGGCTACGGCTTGTATAGATATTTCAGACGGTCTGTTAGGCGACGTTGAGCATCTACTTAAGGCATCAAAAGTCGGAGTCGAGATAAATGCGGATTGCCTGCCTTATTCGGCTGCTTTGGGGCGTTTAGTGGGGAATAAGCAGGCGATTAGTTGGGCATTAACCGGTGGGGAAGATTTTGAGCTTTGTTTTACTATTAATCCAACCAACGAGTTAAAGCTGCAGTCAATTAGGCATGAAACTGGATTGCCGATTCGCGTTGTGGGCTCGATCACTTCAGACCCAAATGATCGTGTGGTCAGGGGTATTGATGCGGAAGCGTTGAGCGGGTACCGCCATTTTTCTCAGCCGGCCAATGGCCGGCCCTCAAAAGAGTAATAAGTTAAACTATGCAACCAACACCACGTTCAGTTTTTACGCATCCAGCTCAATTTTTAGCCTTTGGTTTAGGGAGTGGGTTATCTCCGAAAGCGCCGGGAACAGTCGGTACATTAGCGGCTATTCCTTTTTATTTAGCGTTATCTCTTCTCGATACACAAGCCTACATTGCGACAGTGTTCGCCGCAGCTATTATTGGGATTTTCCTGTGTGGAGAAGCAGCTAGAGAGCTAAAGGTGCATGATCATCCCGGAATTGTGTGGGATGAGTTTGTTGGTTTTTGGATAACAATGATCGCCGTTCCCGTCACAGGCCTGAATATATTGCTAGGGTTTGCTCTGTTTAGGCTATTTGATATTTGGAAACCTTGGCCTATTAGCTGGTGTGATAAGCATGTCCATGGAGGCTTAGGTATTATGCTTGATGACGTCTTGGCGGGTGTGCTGGCGCTGGCGTGCTTGCATTTATGTGTTGCATGGATTGGTTAAATAAAAGCCAAAAAAGCACCGGTTAGTAATGGATTATCGTTACTTAATATTCGCCATCGCTGCTAAACTGCGTGGCTTGATTTTACAGAGGAATGATACGTGACAATTGAATACGTAGCGGATTCGAAGCTTCCCATGCCATGGGGGACATTTACTATGGTAGGCTTTGAGGACACTGAAACAGGTAAAGACCACATTGCACTAGTTTATGGCGATGTTAGTGGTGATGAACCCGTGCTCGCACGTATCCATTCTGAATGCTTAACCGGGGATGCTTTATTTAGCTTGCGTTGTGATTGTGGTTTTCAGCTGCAAGAGGCATTGAAACGCATCTCGGAAGCTGGTCGTGGAGTGTTGTTATACCTTCGTCAAGAAGGTCGCGGAATAGGTTTGTTAAATAAGATTAAAGCGTACCACCTGCAAGACCAAGGTGCTGATACGGTCGAGGCCAATGAGCAGCTTGGATTCGCAGCTGATATGCGCGATTACAGTATGTGTGACCCTATGCTAGCGCATTTGGGAATTAAGTCCGTTAATTTAATGACTAATAATCCGCGTAAAGTGGCAGCGCTAAAAACCTATGGTGTTAACGTTGCTGAACGGGTGCCGCTACAGGTGGGTAAAAATAGCCATAACGAACAATACCTAGCGACAAAAATGGGTAAGCTGGGTCATATGATGACGGAAGAGCATTTCAACAAAGACTAGTTTGCTAATTATCAATATAAAAAAGGAGCACTGTGATTATCAGAGTGCTCCTTTTTATTTATTTATTTATTTATTTAATTCGCAAAGAACTCATGACTTGAATGGTAGTAGACGAAGTTTGATTCGCCATCAGAAGACCAAGCTGTCAGGTTTAATAAATATTTTCCGCCGCTGACTAAATCGACATCATCCGGTAGTGTGAAGCTTGTTAATGAACCCGATATAGTTTGCTGGAACAAGAAAACATCTTCTGTCATTTGAAGTCTATGGTTGTTTAAAGCGCTCGATAGCGCCTGTTCTGCCGCTTCAATATCATCGGAATCAGCACTAGGGTCGTCTTGTAATGCCTCAAGTTCAGCTCTGAGTAGGTATTCGTCAGAGAAGAAGCCTATGGAATCTAACGCATCCTTGTCGATAACGCTGATAGAGATGTGTTCAATATCGCTTGCAACATCGGAGAATTCTGTATAATTCCAATTAATAGTGCGAGTGCCTTCGGTGCTGAATGAAATTACCGAGTCAGATAGTGTATCTGTGAATTGTGTCGTGTTTAGTGGGTATACTTCTATTTTCCCTCTAACAGCTTGTTGATGGGTTAAGCAGTTGTTGTTGATGTTGGCCGAGGCAGCTAAGTTATAAGGCCCCTTGTAGCCACTCCCATCCCACGTTAAATCTACATTATAAGTTTGTGAAATTCCATCTATAGTCGCATTGGCTTGATAAGACTCTAATGAGTCATCGGGTTGCAGGATCCCCGTGTAGGTGAAGAGGTTGTCATCTTGGCAATCTTCATAGTGGAATGAAGAAATGCCTTCAAAAATAAAGCCTTCCTCCATGTTGTCAGGGGTTAGAAACGTTCTAATATAAACCGCTCCAACACTATAGCTAGTTGGGTCGTACTGGGGGCTTTCTATGTAAAACCCTATAAACTCGTTTTCTACTGTGAAAACATCCCCTGAATCAGAAGTAGATAGGCCGCTATCTTCATCATCCG
The DNA here is from genome assembly GCF_030397555.1 of Neptunomonas sp. CHC150. Classification (NCBI taxonomy): domain Bacteria; kingdom Pseudomonadati; phylum Pseudomonadota; class Gammaproteobacteria; order Oceanospirillales; family Oceanospirillaceae; genus Neptunomonas; species Neptunomonas sp. CHC150. The sequence goes on along the minus strand of NZ_JAPNXU010000010.1, from coordinate 227,066 downwards.
CAGTGCCATCATCAACCGTTGGGTCACCATCTTCTGTTGTAGCATCGGTTGTGTCCTCAGCAGGGTTAAACAAGTTGTCATTGCTACCTCCACCGCCGCCGCACGCTGTTAGTCCAGTGCCCATGATGATGAGAGCCAATAGGCGCATTTTGAAAGACATTAATAAACTCCTTGTTAAGACGGGTAGCAAAGCTAGACCTTTTCGAAAAAAGTTCCACTAACTAAATAATTTAGCTGTAATTAGACAGTTGTCGACCTTAACCGTCAATGTCTAAAGGAACTTTACAAAAATTTATTCAAATATTTTTTGTATTTGAGCCGTGCGGCTGGAGTGTTCGATCCATTGATCAGCTATGCCTTTGATTTCTATAGTGCCGTTCCAGCTTTTCTTGGCTAGATGTTCAGCTACAGCCGATCCTGCACCACCGACGATTGAATGATCCTCAACGGTGATTATGTGGTGATGTGTGCTGAGTATTTGATCAATCAGCATTGTATCAATTGGCTTGGCAAAGCGCATATCAACTAGAGTGTGCCCCTTGTCTATTGCTAGTGCGTTTGATTCTGGGAGCAGAGCACCAAAATTAAGGATAGCGATACCGGTTTTCCCTTCCCGAAGAACCTTGCCTTTGCCTATAGGAATTTGCTCATCCGTGATCTTTGGATGTTGACAGCTCCCTGAGCCACGTGGGTAGCGGACTGCGGCCACACCATTGTAATGAAAGCCCGTATTGAGCATGAGCAGCAGCTCCTGTTCATCCGACGGTGTCATGATGATTATGTCTGGAATACAGCGAAGAGCCGCGATATCAAAACAGCCAGCGTGCGTGGCTCCGTCTTCGCCTACCAGACCTGCTCGGTCAATGGCTAGCAGGACGTCGAGCTTTTGGATTGCAATATCATGAATGAGCTGATCATAGGCGCGTTGTAAAAAAGTAGAGTAAATGGCGACAACCGGTTTCATACCCGCGCTGGCAAGGCCCGCAGCGAAGGTGAGAGCGTGTTGCTCGGCTATTGCTACATCAAAGTACCGGTCTGGAAATTGTTGTGAAAAGGCTACTAAGTCTGAACCCTCACGCATAGCTGGCGTTATACCCACTAATCTATCGTCTCGGTTGGCAGCATTAACTATCCATTGCCCAAAGTAGTTAGCGTAAGTTAGGGGCTTGGTTTTTGGAGACGCTGTGATTGGTTCTAGTTTGGTAATGGCGTGATAACCAACAGGGTCGTTTTCGGCAGGGGCAAACCCCTTGCCTTTAATGGTTGTGATGTGTAAGAACTGGGGGCCTGCTTTGTTTAGGCTGTTACTGAGTGCTGGTAGTAAGCTATTAAAATCATTACCGTCCACAGGACCGTGGTATTCAAATGCTAATGCCTCAAACAAAGCGGCTGTCGTTGCCCCTCGATTATTGGCTAATTTAAGGTTTTTCGCTAAATAAGTCGCGAGTCCGCCTTCGTTGGGCGAAATCGACATGTCGTTATCATTGAGGATTACCAGTAAGTCTGCACCGGTATGTGCGGCATGATTGAGGGCTTCAAATGCCATTCCTGCAGTTAACGCACCGTCACCAATGACGGCAACGCTCTTATTTTTTAATCCTTTTATTTTATCGGCAACAGCCATGCCTAATGCAGCACTGATGGAGGTGCTGGAGTGGCCTGTACCAAAGGCGTCATATTGGCTTTCTGCTTGTCTGGGGAAGGGGGCTAAGCCTTCAGGTTGACGAATAGTGAGTAACGCTTCACGCCGACCGGTGAGTATTTTGTGCGGGTAGGATTGATGACCTACGTCCCAAATTAAATGATCATCAGGGGTGTTCAGTAAGAAGTGCAGCGCAATAGTGAGTTCTACAACACCTAAGCCAGCACCAAAATGCCCGCCCGTTTGTCCTACGCTGTACAGTAAAAAAGCCCTAAGCTCGTCAGCAAGGTTGGGTAACAATTCAGGGCTTAGTTGGCGAAGCTGTGCTGGGTTATTAATACTGTTGAGTAGTGGCGTGTCCGGGCGCGTGCTAGGTATTTCTGTAAACATCTAATGTGACCGCTGGCAAATGAAGTCAGCCATAGCTTTTAGCGGCTCACCTTTTTGGTGTAAGGGTGATAGCGCATCGTGGGCTTGGCTATGCAAAGATTGCAGTTTTGCCTTGGCTGCGTCCATGCCAAGCAAGGCGGGGTAAGTTGGTTTGTTTTGGTCCACATCTGAACCTTGTGGTTTACCCAGTGTAGCCGTATCGCCTTCGACGTCCAAAATATCATCTTTAACTTGAAAAGCCAGGCCAATGGCATCTCCATAAAGTTGTAACGCATGGCGTATTTTTTCATCCTGGCAGCCCGATGCAAGATATCCAAGTTCAAGTGATGCATTAATTAATGCGCCGGTCTTGCAGCGGTGCATCTCTTCTAGTTGCGTCAACGTTAGAGGTTTATTGACGTTTCTTAAATCAAACGATTGCCCTGCGCACATACCTTTATCGCCACTGGCTTTAGCCAAGACTTGAATCATGGCGAGTTGTTGGCCCGGGTGGGTGGTTTCTTGGCTTAAAAGCTCAAAGGCAAAACATTGTAACGCATCACCTGCAAGAATAGCTGTCGCTTCATCATAGGCAATGTGGCATGTGGGCTTGCCGCGACGTAAGTCATCATTGTCCATTGCGGGTAAGTCATCATGTACGAGAGAGTAGCTATGAATACACTCAATCGCACATGCGGCACGATCGGCGGCGTCGACATGACCCTCTAGTATCTCGTTAGTAATATACACCAGTGATGGGCGAACTCTTTTGCCACCATTAAATAAGCCATATCGCATCGCTTCTTGTAAAACCGGGTCTATACTTGAATGCAATAGGAACTGGTTTAGCTGGCTTTCAGTACGTTGTTTGTAATGATCTAGCATGTGACGCAGCCGCATTGATTAATCCTGTTCAGTGTCAAATGGCGCTACGGTTAGCTTGCCGTCGTTGCTGCTAAGGATCTGAACTTTTTGCTCGGCTTGATCCAAGAATGATTGGCATTCGCGTGTAAGTCGTATGCCGTCTTCAAATGCAGCAAGTGAATCATCTAGCGTGAGCTCGCCTTGTTCCATTCGACTGACGAGTGCTTCGAGGTCGGATAGTGATTGTTCAAAGTCGGGCGTCTTTTTTTTACGGGGCATAGAGGCATCCTGTTAAAACTTGACGGTACGTTAGCGAAACACAAACTAGTGGTCAATCAATTGCAAGATCGGCCGATAAAAGGCGCAGAGGGCTTGTGTCCATATCATTGACATTATCCCTGAAAAACACATAAACACATAGTCATCAGCTTGTAGTAAAAGGAGATCTCAGTGGATATAGCGACGCTCGTCGGGCTTTTAGGCGGCTTCGGCATTGTTATTGCGGCGATGTTTAGCGGTGGTGATATTGGGGCGTTTGTAAACGCACCTTCATTATTGATAGTAGTGGGCGGAACGCTACTGGTCGCTTTAATGAAATTTACGCTGGGGCAGTTCCTGGGTGTGGGTAAAATTATGGGTAAATCGTTTATGTTTAAATCGATCAGCCCAGAAACCATTATTTCAGAGACTGTAGAATTGGCAGACGCCGCTCGTAAAGGTGGTTTGCTCTCACTTGAAGATAAAACTGTTAGTAGTGATTTTATGCAGCGGGGAATCCAGCTATTGGTTGATGGCCATGACCCAGAGGTGGTTAAAGCACTCCTAAATAAAGAGATGAAGCTGTCGGCTGAACGCCATGAATCCGGAATAGATATCTTTAAAGCTATGGGCGATGTTGCTCCTGCGATGGGAATGATTGGTACTCTCGTAGGTTTGGTACAGATGTTATCGAATATGAGTGACCCTAAATCGATCGGTCCTGCGATGGCGGTTGCTTTGTTAACAACGCTTTATGGAGCCATGATAGCGACCATGGTGGCATTGCCCATCGCTGACAAGTTAACGGTGCGAAATAACGAAGAGGCGCTTAATCAATCATTGGTTATTGATGGACTATTAGCTATTCAGGCAGGTCAAAACCCTCGGGTCATTGAGCAAATGCTACGTAATTACTTGCCTGAGAAGAAGCGTCCAGCGGCAGGGGATTAGGAGTAGATCATGAGTGATGATGCTGAACAAGAATGTCCTCCCTGTGCGGCCGGTCTTCCCGGGTGGGTCGCTACCTTTGCGGACTTAATGTCTTTGTTAATGTGTTTTTTCGTACTGCTATTATCTTTTTCTGAAATGGATGTTTTAAAGTTTAAGCAACTCGCAGGATCAATGCGTGAGGCTTTTGGTGTTCAAAACCAAATTAAGGTTGAAGATATCCCCAAAGGCACATCAATAATTGCCCAAGAGTTTAGTCCTGGTAGGCCAGAACCAACACCGTTGAATGAAGTGAGGCAAATGACCGTCAACAATAATATGAATACCTTGGATATTCGATCAGTTGAAGGCGATTCAGAGACTAAGGATAAGCAAGACGGTGAAGCAGAACTGATGCAGCAGCTAGAGCAGCAAATGGAGGAAGAGGCTCGTGAGCAGGCTGTGCAATTTGCGCAAGCATTGGCTCAAGAAATAGGTGATGGTGCTGTTGAAGTAGAAACCGATCAAACAAAAGTCATTATACGGGTTCAAGAAAAAGGCTCGTTTTCTTCAGGGTCGGCCGAGTTGAAGTTTGAGTATATACCTGTGATGGCAAAAATTCGTGATGTATTACTGGATGTGCCTGGCAATGTTTCGATTGAAGGGCACACGGATAATATCCCTTATTCCGGCCGTGCGTTTTTCTCGAATTGGGATCTGTCGGCCGCCAGGGCTTTAGCGGTTGCAAATGAGCTTTTTGATGATGAGAGAATAGATCAGACTAAGTATCAAATTATTGGACATGCGGATACAAAGCCTTTGGTGCCAAATAACACGGCTGAAAACAGAGCGACTAATCGTCGAGTAGAGATTGTGATTCAACGAGGCAGGGATAAAGAACTATTAGAAAAAATACAGGCGAGGGGCTTAGGCGATAGTGAAGGAGAAAGTTTGGCGCCGGAGGATATTTTTTAGTTTTTGTTACTCTTTAATGGTTTAAAAAAAGCCGATGGCGTATGCCATCGGCTTTTTTAATAGAACTAGCAATTATGCTGCTTTTTGCTTGCGACGACGCATACCAGCCCCAGCGACTAAAGCGCCTAAGCCTAGAAGTGCAAGTGATGATGGCTCAGGAACAGTAACCGAGTCACCACGTAATTCACCAGTACCGCGAAGCGCTAAGCCAACACCAAAGTTGGCAAAGGCGTCGCTAGGCTGGAAGCTTGAAGAGAAAGAGAAGTCAGCAGTTACAGTAGAACCGTCAGCTTGCTGAATATCAGTAAATGTATCGGTATCGAAATAATCAGCAGCCAAGCCACCAGTTACTTCGAAGAAACCGTCACCGCTACCGCGCTCATCTGCTTCAGGGCTTGAAATTGACCCGGCAGTTAGTGAGCCAAACAAAGTACCAGTCTCACCATAAGTAGGTTCGAAATAGCTTACGCTGGCAAGCTCTAACCATAATGTACCGTTAGTTGCAGTGCTTAGACCGCCATCGGGTGCATTTGTAAGAGTATAATCAGGTGTAGAATCTACATACATGCTTAACACACCACCAGTGAAGTAGAATTCACTGTCGAGAGGGTTTGTGTCGACTAATGTGTAATTTTTGAATTCGAAAGTTAATTCGCACGAAGGGCAAAAGCTACTAGCGTTTGGGCCAGTTAACGAGTTTAAAGACGAGATCAAACCGAAACCGGAAAGAGTATCGCCAGTCACTTGTACTTGCATTTCAGTTAATGATGCTTCAGAAAAGAAGTCACTAACAGCATCTGTGTCCCAAGTCACGCCGCCTACATTAACAATATCCGCATTTGCTGCACCGCTGAGTGCAACAGCAGTCGCTGCTGTTAAGATTGTTTTTTTAAAGTCCATGTTAAAACTCCGTTTGTAAATGGGGGGTCATTCTACAGAGTAAGCTTTGCAAGCTATGTGCCTACATTCTTAATTTGTTGTTTCTAAAAGGTTTGTGGGTTTATGTGTTTTGTAATTAAAGCGCGATTGTAAATAAAGCTGACACTAAAAATAAAAGGGATAAAGTTTATTTTTTTGCTATAGTTTTACTATTAATAAAAAATACGGTGCTTCTTGTGTATCAATTTAGCGACGAAACTGCGTTCTCTCGAAATATAGGCTGGTTTTCTAATTCGGAGCAAGCTTCATTAAAAAACAAACGTGTGGCTATTGCTGGATTAGGGGGAGTAGGGGGAGCCCATTTAATCACGCTTTCTCGCTTAGGGATTAGTGCATTTAATATATCAGATTTCGATATATTTGAGCTGCAAAACTTTAACCGTCAATCTGGAGCTTTTTGCTCTACTATCGATAGAAAAAAAATAGATGTAATGACGGAATTGGCGCTCGATATTAATCCAAATAGTAAAATTAATAAATTTAATGAAGGTGTTAATGACTCTAACCTTGACGACTTCTTACGTGATGTAGATATTTACGTCGATTCTTTAGATTTCTTTTGTTTAGAAATACGCCGTAAAGTTTTTGCAAAGTGTAGAGAAAAGGGAATACCTGCTATTACTGCTGCACCTTTAGGGATGGGGTCTGCCTTTTTATATTTTGATCCAAATGGTATGAGCTTTGAAGAATATTTTGATTTTGGGGAAGATGAGGAAGATAACTATATTAAATTTCTGGTTGGGCTATCTCCTTCTTTAATGCAAGTTAAATATTTAATCAGTGATGGAACTGTAGATTTTACAAAAGGAAAAGGACCGTCAACAGTTATAGGTTGTGATTTATGTGCTGGCGTTGCGGGAGCTAATGCGGTAAAAATTTTACTCAACCGAGGAACGGTGTTGGCCGCTCCATATGGGTATCATGTGGACGCCTATCTAAATAGATCAAAGCGGACTTACCGCCCTTGGGGTAATAAAAATATTATACAAAAACTAGTATTCAATATCGCTAAGAAACGGATATCAAAAAAGTAGCTGTATTCGTTAATGGTCTTCAATGCTTAGAATGCTTTCAATATCAGGTCTTGTAGAGCGGATGGCAGATTTTTTGGTTTTTCCAATACGTAAAATCATATAAACAAATTCTTTATCCTTTTCGAGTAGGGCAGCTCCCTCCAAGAGTAAGTGTTCAGCTTGCACATGATGCTTACTAGGCAGCGTTTTCATATCCAGCCTATGCAATATATCCGGTATGACATAATATGGGTGAACGCTGTATCCCGCGTTATTTAAACTAGTCCAAACGTGGCATAACTCTTCTCCAGAGCTAATGAAATCAAGTTGGCTTCCCTTCCCTCTAAGAATTAACAAACAAGGAGAGTTTTTTAATAGAGCGGTCTCTTGTGATGCGAGTAATTTATACCCACCTATTTTATTAATAAGGGCTAAATTATCCCACTTTGATATGAATTTTAGAAAATACTTACCACCTGGCGGAAGAGCTAGAGTGTTAATGTGAAGCCCATCAGGTTGTGAGTTATCAAACTGTAAGCTGTTTTTAAGTAAAGCATGTATCTCTTTGACTTGAAAGCGGATTTCAGAGGCTTTCTGGATCAGTTTTATAAGAGATGATTTATCTTTGCTTTCAAAAAGCAAAGTGGAATTTCGTGTGGATCTAGTTGTAATATCTTGAATGGCTTGCTTATCTTTTTCAGATATTTTTTTATGATACGCACCTCTGTCCGTATGTCTTTTTTTTATAACCTGTATAGTAGATGATATTTCCTCTTTTTCAGGTGGTAACTTAGATAAAGAAATGAGTGCTAGTAGATCAGAATTGTTTTCCTTGGTTGCTATATCTACACTCACTTCTAATGATAGCTCCTTGCAGCATGCTTTAATATTGTATAGGGCACACCCTAGGGCTAAATAAATGGCGGGGTCGTCTTTAGGAAATGATTTACCAGCGACCTTTTCAGAGTTGTAAAAAATTTTGATGGTTGGCTGGTTTGTAGTCAGAGGGGTAATAGCGTAACGAAAAACTGTCGAGTTGTCAGGTGTGCATCCCAGTAAAGCCGCTTGGATGATTTTCTTAATCGTTACAATATCCATTACCCTTTCTCCTTGATGTTTAGAATATAAACATGCCAGTTACCACTATTTAGCGCTATCTAGCATAAACTGAATAGCGGCTTTCATTTCGTTATCTGAGCAATCCATGCATGTGCCCATTGGAGGCATGGCATTGATACCAGATTTAGCTGTAGCAAGTAACGCATCCATTCCTTTATCTATACGTGGTTTCCAGGCGGCAGCATCGCCAAATTTAGGTGCATTTGCAACGCCTTGTGCATGGCATACAAAGCATTTGGCATTGTAAACTTCTTCGCCTCCACGCTCGGCATGTGCAGTAAGAGGAATGAATAACAATGCGCTAACGCTAATAAAGACTTTTATCATAATGGTACCTTTATAGTTGGGGCTCACAAGTCATCTAAATAATAGAAGGAATACTCTAACTCTTAAAGGCTATTGCTGAATAGTGCGGTATAGCGTCGCAGGACTTTAGTAGGAGGGGAGTGCTAAAAGGGAGTTGAGTGCCGGATGAAAGCGTTTATGCTTTCATCGGCAATCGATAGTGTTGTCTGTTAATTACAGACCCATTGCATAGCTAGCTTGGTTTTGTTGGCTACGCTGATAACGCTGTTCATTTCGAATTTCCGAAAGGCAAGTTTCAATGGCCTCATTAATAACAGTATTCGGTAAATCGAATGATTGGCGTAGTTCTTCGGCTGTGTGGCCGCGCTTCAACATTTGCTTCAGTTGAGCATGTAAGTGATGTCGTTCCATCGTGTTTTCCTCGTTCTTATAAGCTGCTGCATCATCTAACAAAAATATGACAGAAATATGTCAGCAACCTAATAAGAGGCATATATTCAGCAAAAGTTCATAAAAATCGCACTTATGTGGTGCGTCATCTTGGTGCGTTAGATTTATTTGGGGCGATTTGATTGCGCAGTAAAAAATGAAATGACTGGTTTTGTTTGTAACCTATTGATTTGTATTTAAAAAATCCTATTGGAACATTCTGTGCTTTAGAACCCCTTAGAACTTACATAATAAAGGAGTACTACGGTGAAGGCATTTAAACAAAACCTGTTAGGCGCAGCTTGCACATTATCAATGGCGATCGCGGCTCAATCGGCATTCGCGGCAGATACTATTAAAGTCGGCGTGTTGCACTCCCTATCAGGCACAATGGCGATCAGTGAAACAACGCTGAAAGACACTGTACTCATGCTCATTGAAGAGCAAAATAAGAAAGGCGGTTTGCTGGGCAAACAATTAGAGGCAGTCGTCGTTGACCCTGCATCAAACTGGCCTTTGTTTGCCGAAAAAGCGCGTGAGCTTGTAGAGAAAGATAAAGTATCTGCGGTATTTGGCTGCTGGACTTCGGTATCTCGTAAGTCAGTTTTGCCGGTGTTTGAAGAGACCGATAACCTGTTGTTCTATCCGGTTCAGTATGAGGGGGAAGAGTCCTCTAAAAACGTTTTTTACACTGGAGCAGCACCAAATCAACAAGCCATTCCCGCTGTTGATTATTTAATGGATCAAGGGGTTGAGCGCTGGGTTCTTGCGGGTACTGACTATGTTTATCCGCGTACGACTAACAAAGTGCTTGAAGCGTATTTAAAAGATAAAGGTGTCGCTGAAGAAGACATCATGATCAATTACACGCCTTTCGGTCATTCAGATTGGCAGTCAATTGTGTCGGACATTAAAAAGTTTGGTTCTACGGGTAAGAAAACTGCTGTGGTTTCTACCATTAATGGTGACGCCAACGTTCCTTTCTATAAAGAGTTAGGCTCGCAAGGTGTGTCGGCTGAAGATATCCCCGTTGTTGCTTTCTCGGTAGGTGAAGAAGAGCTGTCTGGTATCGATACAGCGCCACTGGTTGGTCATCTGGCTGCATGGAACTACTTCATGAGCGTAGAGGCAGACGCTAATGATGAGTTTATTGATGCGTGGCACAGTTATATTAAAAACGAAGATCGCGTAACTAATGACCCAATGGAAGCGACATACATTGGTTTTAATATGTGGGTAGAGGCGGTTAAAAAAGCAGGTACAACGGACTCTGAAGCCGTACAAGAGGCAATCATTGGGGTTAGCGTACCTAACTTGACGGGTGGCTATTCTACTATGATGCCTAACCACCACATTACTAAACCTGTATTGATTGGGGAAATTCAGGACGATGGTCAATTCGAAGTTGTTTGGAATACTTCAGGGACAGTTGCGGGGGATGCGTGGTCTGATTTCTTGGAAGGATCTAAAGATTTGATCTCTGATTGGCGTGCGCCGTTGTCGTGCGGTAACTACAACGTCAAAACCGCTAAGTGTTCTGGTCAAAACTACTAATCAGAATAATGTGTAGGGCTCTAGTAATAGAGCCCTTATCAGTAATGCTTGCTATTTACAATAGACTGTGTCGTTTCGATAGATTGATATGACATAACTGTCTCGGCTGCTCTATTTCTAGGGAGAGAAATTTTCCCTACTATCACTCTTTAAAGTGAGTTGATTATGCCTCTATATTTCTTCTCTAATCGCGTTAGTGCTTGTTACTCAAGCATGGCTCGACTTTTTCTTGTTCTACTTTTCCTGACTAGTTTTTCATTACCAACCTATGCCATAAGTGATTTGGGGAAAGCTGGTGAGTTATTAATGAGTAGCTCTTTTGATGATAAATCAGAGGCGCTTCAGTTGTTAGCCAGTGAAAATAACCCAGATACCAAAGAAGTATTAAAACTATTAGGTGATGGTCAGCTTTTTTATCATAAAAAAGATAAGCAGTTATTTATTATAAAAAATTATGATACGGGCGCGGAAGCTATTAACTTTGATGGCCAATCACAAGTTATTTCCCGTAAACGAGACTTCAAAAAAGTCACATTAAATAATGCGCTGCGTGGTGTTATTACACAATTAACAGCTGAAATGGAACTCAATGCCACCGACCCCGGAGTGCGTGAAGTAGCGGTTCGTGATTTGATGAAGGACCTTTCGCCCAGCACTGTTTTGTTGCTTAAAACACGCTTTACTCAAGAGCAGAATGCCGGTGTAAAATCCTTAATCGGTACAGCGCTAGCGGTTAATGACCTGAAAAGTGATGACGCGGCTACCGTAGCTCAAGCGATTGAGCGCGTCGATGGCTCTTTAGAGCAAGAGGTGCGAGCAGCTTTACTGAATATTGTGAATGATCACCCTTCAGAAGACCTGCAACAGCAAGCTCAAAAGGTCATTAACGGTATTGATAATAAAATTGAATATTATGGTTGGTTAGAAACGCTATATTTTGGGCTGAGTTTGGGGTCAGTACTAGTACTTGCAGGCATAGGTTTGGCCATTACGTTCGGCGTAATGGGGGTCATTAACATGGCCCACGGCGAGTTGATTATGATTGGTGCGTATACCACTTATGTTATTCAGCAGCTGATGCCTAACCATATAGGGATGTCGGTTATTATTGCAATCCCGGCTGCGTTTATTGTCTCTGGGCTTGTTGGGATTGCTATTGAGCGCGGTGTCATTCGTTTTTTATATGGTCGTCCATTAGAAACCTTGCTGGCAACTTTCGGTATTAGCCTTATTTTGCAGCAAGCTGTCAGATCTATATTCTCGCCGCTGAACCGCAGTGTTGAGACACCCGAATGGATGAGTGGACTTATCCAAATTAACCCTGTCTTTGCGCTAACAGAGAGCCGCTTGTACATCATATTGTTCTGCTTAATTGTGTTCTTTGCTTTATCACTCGTCTTGAAAAAAACACCGCTGGGTTTGCAAGTGCGTGCGGTATCGCAAAATAGAGCGATGGCGCAAGCCATGGGCGTGCGATCTAACCGAGTAGATGCGCTGACCTTTGGGCTAGGTTCAGGGGTCGCGGGTGTGGCAGGAGTGGCGTTATCACAGCTCACTAACGTTGGTCCTAATTTGGGACAAGCGTATATCATCGACTCTTTCATGGTTGTGGTTTTTGGCGGTGTGGGCAACCTGTGGGGTACGCTGGTTGCGGGTTTGAGCTTAGGAGTAGCTAACAAAGTGCTAGAGCCTTGGGCTGGAGCGGTATTGGCAAAAATTTTGGTGCTGGTGTTTATCATTCTATTTATTCAAAAGCGTCCACGAGGATTATTCCCTCAACGTGGCCGTGCGGCGGAGGGTTAAGCCATGAGACTGCTGACTGTTTTGCAGAATGACCGTGGTGGCCAAATTGTATTAAGTTTGGTGTTGGCGTTGGTGGTTATTGTCCCGATTCTCAACCTTGCGGTTCCCGAAACCAGTGCCTTTCATGTGCCAACGTATACGGTAACCTTGTTGGGTAAGTACCTTACCTTAGCTTTACTCGCGGTAGCTGTTGACCTTGTTTGGGGGTATTTGGGGATTCTTACTTTAGGGCATGGTGCTTTTTTCGCGCTCGGCGGCTACGCCATGGGCATGTATTTAATGCGCCAGATTGGTGATCGGGGTGTATATGGCAATCCCGAGTTACCCGATTTTATGGTCTTCCTTGATTGGCAAGAACTCCCTTGGTTTTGGTATGGATTTGATCAGTTTTGGTTTGCGGCCATCATGATAGCTTTAGTCCCAGGGCTGTTGGCATTTGTGTTTGGTTGGTTAGCCTTTAGGTCACGCGTATCCGGGGTGTATCTATCTATTATCACGCAAGCGTTGACGTATGCATTGATGCTTGCGTTTTATCGGAATGAGATGGGTTTTGGTGGTAATAACGGCTTAACAGACTTTAAAGACTTGCTCGGGTTTTCTTTGCAAGAAGACAGTACACGCATTGCGTTGTTTATTGCGTCGGCTATCGCCTTGATAGCAGGCTACATAGTATGTCGCTTTCTCATGAATAGCCGATTAGGCCGCGTTTGTGTGGCGGTTCGTGACTCTGAATCACGTGCCCGCTTCATGGGATATCGTGTTGAGAATGTAAAGTTATGGGTATTTGTTATTTCTGCAATTTTAGCCGGTGTTGCAGGGGCGCTGTATGTGCCACAAGTAGGTATCATCAACCCGAATGAATTTTCGCCGCTAAACTCCATCGAAGTTGTTGTCTGGGTAGCCGTAGGTGGTCGGGCAACATTGTTTGGTGCCATTGTCGGGGCTTTACTGATCAACTACGCAAAAACGTACCTAACCGCTGAGCTGCCGGAAATATGGTTGTTTGCGCTGGGGGGGATTTTTGTTCTTGTTACTCTACTCTTACCTAAAGGGGTGGTTGGGCTGCTATCGCGTAAGGAGGCACAGGCATGAGTGTAAAAAGTGCATTTGAGCATATGGTCAATCGAGACCATGTTTATCCGTTTATGGTGCCCAAGCAAGCCAGTAACTTGAATGTTGATAAAAACATCCTGCTCTACTTAGAAGATATCTCTGTTAGCTTTGATGGATTTAAAGCGATTAACAATCTTAATCTTTACATTAATGATGGCGAGTTGCGCTGTATTATTGGCCCTAATGGAGCAGGTAAAACGACCATGATGGATATCATTACCGGCAAAACTCAGCCGGATTCTGGTACGGCGTGGTTTGGCCAAACCATCAACTTACTAGAGATGGATGAGCCTGCCATAGCTCAGGCGGGTATTGGGCGGAAATTTCAAAAGCCAACGGTGTTCGAAGAGCTCACCGTCTGGCAAAACTTAGAGCTGGCCATGGCCGACGATCGCAAAGTCTGGACCATACTGAATGCCAAACTAAATAGTGAGCAGAGCGACATGCTCATGGAAACAGTGGCTCTTATTGGTTTAAAAGAGAATGTGGGTATGCCAGCGGGGCGCTTATCCCACGGCCAAAAGCAATGGCTAGAAATTGGCATGCTACTCATGCAAAAACCGCGCTTGTTGTTAGTGGATGAGCCTGTTGCAGGCATGACTCATCAAGAAATGGATCGAACTTCCGAGTTGCTCATATCGTTGGCGGGCCGTCACTCGGTTGTTGTGGTGGAGCATGATATGGATTTTGTGCGTAGCTTAGCGGGCAAAGAGCGCACAGTCACCGTTTTACATCAAGGCAGTGTGCTGTCAGAAGGCTCCATGGATAAAGTACAGAACGATCCCAAAGTAGTGGAAGTATATTTGGGCGAATAGCCGCTGACGATAGGAATTTACCATGTTAAAAATAGAAGCATTGAACCAATTCTATGGTCAGAGCCATACACTGTGGGATGTAGATTTACACGTGCCAGAAGGGCAATGCACCGTTCTAATGGGGCGCAATGGTGTGGGAAAAACCACCCTGCTTCAGTGCATTATGGGCCATCATGCGGTTAAAAGTGGCAGCATGATGCTAGCTGGAGAAAACCTGTTAAACAAATCAGTAGAGCAACGCCCTCGTTTAGGGGTGGGATACGTGCCGCAGGGGCGTCAAATCTTTCCTTTATTGAGCGTCGAAGAAAACTTAGAAATAGGTCTGCCAGTTCGTGCGCGCGGTGATCGAAAAATACCCGAATATATTTTTGATTTATTTCCTGTACTTAACGATATGTTACACCGTCGCGGTGGTGATTTATCGGGTGGCCAACAGCAGCAGCTAGCAATAGGACGAGCCTTAGTAGTCAACCCAAAGCTGCTTATACTGGATGAACCCACAGAAGGGATTCAGCCTAATGTGGTATCTGAAATTGGTGATATCATTCGTAAGTTGAACCGAGAAATGGGGCTTACCGTCCTATTAGTCGAACAAAAACTACCCTTTGCTCGCAAGGTAGGGGACCGTTTTTGCATTCTCGATCGCGGTCGTCATGTTGCTGAAGGTGAAATGACGGCTCTTAATGACGCCTTAGTAAAAGAGTATTTAACAGTATGAATGCACGGGTACAGCCAGAAACAGGGTGGAAAGCACAGCTGCAATTGGGTTATCAAGATCGCAATGGAAAAACGCGGCTGGTGGATCGTGTTCAACGCGGCCCCTTAGCTGTGCAGCGCTCTTTATATCCTGAAGGTGCACCTTGCCATACCTATTTGCTGCACCCTCCGGGCGGCGTTGTGGGCGGCGATCAATTGGATATCCGGGTAGATGTTCAACCGAATGCTCATACCATGATCACTACGCCGGGTGCCACCAAGTTTTATCGTTCCGAAGGTAAACAAGCACTGCAGCAACAAACCTTAACGGTGCAAGCCGGGGCCACACTGGAATGGCTGCCACAAGAAAATATCGCATTTCCAGGCGCGAATGCTCGCATTTACAGTGATGTTCACTTAGTACAGGGCAGCCGATTTATCGGATGGGAGCTGCAATGCTTAGGCCGTCCCGCAATCCAAGAAACATTTGATAACGGCAATATGGATACCTGCTTGCGTGTACATGTTGATGGCACATTGCAGCTTATTGATAGCATGAAAACAAATGGCCTCTCGTTAGTAGAGAGCGCAGCTGGGCTGCGTGGGTATGCTATGAATGCTTCGCTAATCGCAGGCACTATCCCAGAAACTCACCTAGATACTGTACGAACCGTACTCGAATCGTTTGACCCCAGCTTACCCGTAGGCGCAACTTGGATGGATAACCTCCTTGTTGTTCGCATGCTAGGTAACAACACCGAAGACATACAAAAAGTGCTTATCCCCGTGTGGAAAGCGCTACGTGAGCAGTGGTTAGAAGTACCCGCGTGCCCACCGCGAATTTGGGCGACGTAGCTTTCAGTGCCTAGCGTTAATCATAATCAGGAACCAATCCATTATAATAGCGGTGGTAATTCCCTTTTTTGGTTTTGTGCTCGGCGACTACCTGTTCTTTAGATGGCGTGCCTTCAGAAATGAACGGCTTAGGATTGTCGGCTATGTATTGGTCGACTCTAGCCAGTATTTTTTTATCACGCGTGCGATCACGGTAATAGCACAGTGGGTAGTCAAAAAACCACCGAATAGGGTCGAATATGCTAAAGCTGTTTTTAGACTGATAAAGATCCTTTTCGTCTAAATCACCATAAAAATAATCGGCAACAAAGTCGCGTATCACTTTACCAAAATACGAATCTACAACAGGGATGCTGCCACAACGAAAGGTTTTAATTACTTCGGGTTTGTCCGACCGCTGTAAATTAACATGTAAGCTGTCATGTAATGCACCATCAACAGGTTGAAATACCCCTGTTTTATCATCCATTTTTAAAAAGGTAATGGGCGTGTAATAGCGCTTATCTAGGTTTTGAAGTTGAAAAATGTAAAGTCGATTAAACGATACGGTATAAATAACACGCCTTTCTCTATCGCAAACAATGGGTTGGTTTCTTGGGTAGCAGAGTATGAAGAGAAATATAACGATAGGTGTTATATAAAAGAAGAAAAATCCAAAATAGTTAAGGAATACTTGGTCTGGGCTTAGAGGTCTAAGCCATTCTTCTGCGAAGGGAGCTAATTCATGATCTTTGGGTTCGTATCCAAGAATCTCTATAAATGTTTTTCTAGTTAATACTTCTCGATTAAAAGATTTATTATATGAGGTTTCGAAGTTTTCTTTTAATTCTCCTATGCTTAAATTGTTTATAAAAAATACTCCTGATACAAAAGCAATTAATCCTATGATTAGAGTTAGCCTAATGTGTTCGTTTGTGTTAACTTTTATTTTTAATGTTTTTTTATTTGATTTTAAGTTTTTTCTTAAATTGTTGATCATTTTTTAAATCTCTATTTCTATTTCTTCAAAAAACTCACCGTTAGTTACTCTAGGTAGTGTTATTTGAAAAACTAGAAGAATGCGATGGGGCTTTTTTGGGGCCTCATATAAAACTTCTACCTTACCAGGTGATACTAGGTATTTCTTTATTGATGTGATGATTTTTTTGATAGGCTTTTTAATATGGCCATGTGGTGTTGGTATTTTTTGATAGGAATTACATGTTATTGTGAGTTTTTTGAGCTCAGAATCGTTGGTGATTTTAGAACAAAGTATTTCGAACTTATTATCATTAATGTTCTCGTCAGTGATTGTTAATTTCGACATTATATCTAAAAACTCTTCAACTTCTCTTTTGAAGCCTAATTCTAAGTTTTCTTTTTTCAAAGAAGCAAGATTTATAAGTTTGTTGATTTTGGGTCTTTCATGAAATGATAAATAACTATCACTTGTCCCCCAAAACGAATGCTCTATCCACGTCTCCTTTTCATCATCCGCAAACAAAGAAATGATCGTGCCGATGATGACGAGGCCTATGGCTACAATAAACAAAGGCGGGGCTATCGTGCTAAACAGTAAAATGAAGCTGCCGATGGCCGTAATGCTGTTGCCGATAGCACCCACGGTATCGCCTTTTACGTAGGATTCATATGCAAGACCAGCCGATAAGAATACACCGATAACGCCCAACCCTTTAACGGTGTGTCGTGCTAGTTTCCGCCCCGTACTCACATTAGCTCTTGAGGGTTTTAGTAATTCTAGCCAATCCTCATCGATGCTTTTCGGTAAGCCTTTGATGTATTTATCTATTAAGGATCTTTTCTTAAATGCTTTGGCTAGCGTTTCTACGGTAAGGTCTGATCGTATCATACCCATGCTGGCTGCAAACTTGACTTCATTGAGTGCGAATACGGCACTGAATGAGTCTGCAAACGCTTTGGTGATTTTGGCTCGTGGGTCGTTTATTAATTGACCCGCAGCAGAGTGCGCTCGATTAGGTGTGTTGTATGATGCAAGCGTGTCGTAAAGCGATAAGAACGATAGGGCAATACCTAAATGAGTCGCCTTATAGTCCCACCCTATTTTTTTCTCATGGTTATCGATTGATTGCGGCGTTAACGCAAACTTCATATTTACCCTGTAAATGTAGACCTTGCCTGATTCGGAGGAGGATGGGCTTTCAGTTCGGTATTTACCTGTTAAGGCAAAAGTACCGTTTTGTTTTATGGGTATGATGTTGTCGATGAACCGGCCGCCATTACGTAGCCTTGATTCAAATATTTGCCGCGTAGCTGAATCCGATTTAAATTCTTCAGATGAAGCTTCGAAAAAGGTTTCTACGAACTGACTGATGACTTTTCGCTTATAAATGCCTTTGTTGCCTTTCTTTTTGGTCTCTACGTATTTGTAAGCGGCCTCTTTACCAATGGCCTTGCAGACAGCGTCCAAAACAATGGGGAATCGCGTTGAAACAGAGCCGCTGGCGACACTGGCACGAATAAACCCTTTTAACCCGTTGCTTAAAAAAGCACCGGCCGCTTTTACTTGTTTGAATGACAGTGGAGGGGAGTCCTCTGAATCCATCGCATTAATAATCGCTTGAATATAGTTTGTCCCTGGGATGGTGTGCGATAGGTTGTCTAGGGTCTTGGCATAATAGAGACAATAATAGGTGATATATTCTTCTAAGTCCGCGCCTTTGGCGTTCTCTAGGTGTTTGGATAGATAACTGAGTATAGGCTCTGCCGTTCCTTTGCCTGTACGCTCCCCATGTAAGGCCAGTGATTGGGTAAGCGTGGCATTGATCTTATCATTCTCTTCATACTCAGCCTTTAATTCGCCATATTTGGTATCGAATTCAAGGCTGAGAGGGTCGCTAATTGGTGGCCTTCTTCGATTGCCTGCTATTTTATTCCGTCTGTTTCTGGGAGTGTCGGGTAGCTGGTACTTATATTTGCGGTCTGATGCTTGTAGTTGTTCGATGAGTTGGCCAATAGTTAACGGGTAATAGTGATCATCGTAAAACTTGGTTGCTATGTTGTTTTGAAAAGAGACCATTGCGTTAATATCCAGATGTTCTCCAATGGGGTCGTGAATACCAACGATTAACCCATTAAGGTAGCTGGAAAAACTGTCAAACATCGCTGATGGTTCTTGATGAGCCATCGTATGCCTAATTAGATTCTCGAATTCATAAGCGGTGTTTGATTGAGCCGGAACTTCTTTTGTAAATGCGTCGCTTATGTTGGAAAGTTCGCTAAGCGGCACGGCATGGGTATCACCACCATCACTTACGTTAACCTGCGTCATGAGTTGATTTTTTAACGTGCTGTTAGTCGATACAGCGTCGAACAACGGCTTAGGCCATCGCTCTTCGCTGTAGGCTATCCAAAATGTCTTTACGTCTTTTGTAACAAATGCGAAGGGGTACCCATTCTCTTTTTCGTATTTTGTCCAATCGCTTCGCGCGCCATTATTCCAAAATACTTTGGTAAAGCTGTAGGGTGCCGAAAAATCCCCGTCATCCAATTGCCTAAACTCGGTACCGTTTGTATCTTCGCTATCCGTGTAATGGGAAAAAATATTCCATACGCCTTTGTCATCATAAATAAAGATATAACCTTTGCGTACTCGCAGTAATTCATGATCGTTGAGGTTATTAATATTTTGAGGCGGCGCGATTTGCTTAGGTGACTCCATCAAGCTAGTTAAGGAATCCCCTTTGAGCGCATAACGCATAGGGAAAATAGGGATAATGTTGGTATCGGGTGGCGGTGTGTAGTCAGCTTTTGCATCACCCAATGAGGTAATACCAGTTTCTTTAGTATTGGGTGAACCGCTAGGTGTGGCAACTGGTGGAAGAGTGGCTTTTGCTTTTTTTAGGCTTTCCCCATTGAGTATGCTGTGGAGTATTTGGCCGTGATCATTTTTCGCATTGCTCATTGGATATCCTTATCTAATGATGCGCTTTATAAGCATTTTGATAGAGCGAAAGAATATTACTGCTTATCCTAGAAAAGGTCTAACAATTAGTCTCTAACCGATTTGCTTTACGCTTGATGTGTCTATTTTTTGCATTCGATTTTCCTCCTTAGATTTGATCGATGCAGGTCATTGTAAAGTGCTTTTTTTGAGCTAGTATGAAAACACAGTTGATGGATTAACTAAGGATTTTCATGTTAAACAGCAATGGACCGCTAAGGTACAACGAAAAAGAAAGATACCGAGTAATCGAATTGTTTGCGTTGTGGGAAGGCCGAGTGAATACAACTCACCTCCAGAATGTATTTGGCATAGGCCGGCAAAAAGCGTCTGAAATTATTGGGTCTTATACGCAGCGCTACCCTCAAAACTTAGACTACAACGCATCTGCAAAAGGCTATCAGCTGACGGATGAATTTACGCCTTGGCATGCCGGTAGTAGTTTTGATGAATATTATCACTTACTGGCGCGAGCTGGCTATGATGACTACCTGTCATTTTTGAAGACAGGTTTCTCTCTATTAGAAGCGCCTTTACGCAATATTTCGCCGGCTTTGGTTCAGCCCATTATTAAAGCCATACGAGAGAAACGTCGGTTAGATATAGGCTACGCTTCCGTCTCGTCGCCTGAGTATGAATCCCGCATTATCTCGCCTCATTGTTTAGTATTTGATGGTATCCGCTGGCACGTACGCGCATGGTGCGAAAAAAATCAACAATACCGAGATTTTGTCTTATCTCGCTTTAGTGGTGAATTCGAATTTGAAGGCCCTTCAGAACATACCGCTGAAGACGATGAGCGATGGAATACTTGGTTAGATATCGTCATCGAACCAGACCCGCGTTTAAGCCCTGCCAAAAAGCGTATCATTGCTATGGATTATCAAATGGAAAACAACCAACGCATTATCCCTGTACGCGCCGCTTTAGTACTTTATGTATGGCAACGTCTGCGGTTAGACCATTACGCCCAAGACCCCGAAGCTCAACAAATTACCATCACACCCGAGAGCCATAAAGCGATTAAACCCTACCTGCCTTAAAAAGCGACATGTGTTTCTGACCAGTATTGAGCGGCTCACAAATATACGCTCCAATGAAAAGGTCAGGACGACAAAGGGATGGATGAATAGGGTTAGGGATACCAAGGAAATGGAAAAGCCAAGGATGGCCTTATTTTAAGGAGAGTTAAATGGAGCAGTTCTCACCGTCGGATATGAAAACCATATTGCACTCTAAACGAGCCAATATGTATTACCTAGAATATTGCCGAGTTATGCAAAAAGACGGGCGTGTGCTCTATCTCACCGAAGCCAAAAAAGAAAACCAATACTTTAATATTCCCATCGCTAACACCACCGTCATCATGTTGGGTACTGGCACTTCTATTACTCAAGCGGCGATGCGTATGTTATCACAAGCGGGAGTGTTGGTTGGCTTTTGTGGCGGTGGGGGCACACCGCTTCACATGGCAAGCGAAGTCGAATGGTTAACCCCACAAAGTGAATATCGACCGACTGAATATCTGCACGGCTGGATGAAGTTCTGGTTTGATGATGAAAAGCGGCTGATGGCTGCCAAAACGTTTCAGCAAACGAGAATTGGTTTTTTGGAGCAAGTATGGAATAGAGATAAAGATTTAAAAGCCGAAGGGTTTTCGATAAAAGATAGCCAGCTAACGTCGCCATTTGAAACCTTCCATCAAAGAACAGGTGCGGCTAAAAAGCAATCAGATCTGCTCTTAACTGAAGCTCAGTTGACTAAGGTGCTTTATAAATACGCTGCAAACAATGTGAGTATCAGCGACTTTACCCGTCAGCACCAATCCACAGACAAAGCGAATGATTTTCTTAACCATGGTAACTACTTAGCCTACGGTTTAGCCGCAAGCTGCTTATGGGTATTGGGTATACCTCATGGTTTTGCGGTAATGCACGGCAAAACACGCCGGGGAGCTTTAGTCTTTGATATTGCAGACTTAATCAAAGACGCCATCGTATTACCGTGGGCATTTATCTGCGCAAAAGAAGACGTGACAGAGCAAGAGTTTCGCCAACAAATACTACAAAAATTTACCGATCACAAAGCCATGGATTGTATGTTCGAGTCGGTAAAAAAAGTCGCATTACAAGATTACACTCAAACTCAAATTGAGGAACAAAACCTATGATGGTGACCTTTGTTTCCCAGTGCGAGAAAAATGCCCTTAAAAAAACACGCCGTGTGCTAGATGCATTTGCCAATCGCATAGGCGATAACACATGGCAAACATTGATCACCGAAGAGGGGCTCTTAACGGTTAAAAAGATGCTGCGTAAAACCGCGAGTAGAAGTACGGCAGTTAGTTGCCATTGGATCAGAAGTCGATCTCGCAGCCAGTTTCTATGGGTGGTAGGGAATAAGAATAAGTTTAATTTGGAGGGTGTAGTGCCTGTGAACACGACAGAAAAAGAGGTTTTTATAGATGTAGCAACAGATAAACCCAAACAAGGCGTGTTGTATGCAAACACACATTTACAGCCGCTAAGTGAGCACTTATTTGCCGTAGGTTATGTGGCTGAGCAATTGCATCGGCAACTATTTCCAGATAATTCACAGTTTTCAATCATGAATTTTATTGCGGGTTGTCTGCATGACCTTGGCAAAGTTGACCCTAAGTTCCAAGAGTGGGTAACTAACCCAAAAAAGAAAACGTTTATAGCGGAAGATGGCCAGCATATTGACGATGCTAAGTTTAGCTTCGATAAACACCCAAGGCACAATGAAGTGTCGTTATTGCTATATCAATTGCTTGATAGCGCATCGCTTACCTTATTAAACCCGAGCAATAAACGCACAGTCAAACATGCAGTTTACTGGCATCATGCTAAACCGTTTCGAAAAGAAAAAAGCGGTTTTGATACTTATAAAGACATCAGTAAAAAATGGGCGGCGAATCAAAAAGAATCTAGTTTGACAGCTATCTTGGCTAAAGCTCAAACTTTGCTAAAGCACGTTATTGGTATAGATAAAACATACCGTAATTCAAGTAAAAGCCTGCTTGAGAACTCCATTCTGATGGAAGTCTTTCAAGAAATAGAGGCTAGCCTGCCCGATGCGCCACCGTTACCTAGTTATAAAGAATACGATTTTGAGGAGTCAGTCTCTGCCTATAATGCCAATGTAAAAATAAACGCGTTAAATAACATTGCAAGAGCTTGCTTGATCACGGCAGACCGAAAAGTATCTTCGTTAAGTGCTGAGGGTTTACACTCGGCTATTTTTGAACGCTCATTAAATGAGCTTGTTGCCGAGCTGCTTAATGTTGAATCCACTCTGAGTAGTGATATTGAGACTTGTTTAGGTGCATTTTTTCCAGAAAGCGTCAGAAGTAAAAAACAAAGTGGAATCGCCAAGCAACTAAATCATGTTGAAGATATTGCGGTACTTGCAGGTGCAGCAGGCTGTGGTAAAACTAAAATTGCCTTGGAATGGGCAAAGCTACAAGGCGCAAAGCGTATAATTTGGGTATGTCCTCGGGTACAGGTATGCCAAGGCTTATTTTATGAGCTGACCTCAGAGCAATACCTACCTAATAGCACTATTGAAATTAATACTGGTGAGTTTAAGTTTCATAATCAATGGGATAATCCAATATCCGAGGGTGAGAATTTTTCTGGCGACATAGTAATCACCACTATTGATCAGGTTCTCGGCTCAGTTATAAGCCACACCAAAGCCAATACCCTTATTGATTTTTTAAACGTACATGTTGTGTTTGACGAATTTCATGAATACGTCAATATGCCGTCTTTTAATTTATTGTTTGCTGAGCTGATAGCAGCGAAAAAAATGCAAGAACAGCAGGCAAAAACTTTGTTAGTGTCGGCTACACCGCATTATGTATTTGTTGAAGACTTGTTGGGTATTCACCCAGACGACATTAAAGTCATGCCTTCGTTTAACCAAAGCCAGTATCAACTTGATTTTAAAGTATTTGACGATACTGACTTAGGTAAATCCAATCCACTTTTTACACCACAAAGCGATTGTACTTTTGTGATCAGTAACATGGCGCTTACCGCACAAAACAGTTTTATAGTCAATCAACATATCGAAAATGCTGTGTTGCTCCATTCAAAATTCATCAAAAGTGACAAGCGTAAATGGTTTGCTGAAGTGTACGATGCATATAAGCGTGATGGTACTCGCAAATATGAAGTGCTGCGCAGTGGGCCTATTGTGCAAGCATCACTGAATATCAGTTGTGATTACATGGTGGCCGAAATAACTAGTGCAGAAAACTGTTTACAGCGCTTAGGTCGGTTAGATCGTTTTGGCGAAAATAAAAATGTGAATATTTACGCCTTAGCGGTACCTGAATCCATTGCAAATGGAAAAGGAAAAAGCCCAGCTGCGGGGTTCCTTGGCAAAATGTACGTACTAAGTTCAGCGCGCGCATGGTATCAGTTTTTAAATAATGAACTAGCAGGTAAAACGTTTACCTTGCCCGAGATATATCAGTTGTATTTTACCTTTCATCATACCGACCGTAACCGAGGGCTTATTGAAAATGATTTAGTCGCTGCGCTTAAAAATAGCGTGCAACAGATAAATCATAAAGTGATCGATCCCATTACGGTACCACCGAAAAAAAACAAAGATAAAAAGCGCAGTAAAATTAGCAAAAGTTCACTGCGTGGAGATAACCGTTTTGTGCAAATGGCGGTTGTTTATTTAACTGATCAAAATCCGAAATACCACCCTACAGAATACGCTTACTCAATGCCGTTGGACGATGACAGTAATATCGATAATCTTACTTACTCCACTAATGCAATTTGTGGCTACGGGCAAAGTGATAAAGATTTACTGTCTCACATGTTTAAAAAACACCACAACATTATGGGCGGTACGGGTAAGTCATTCACCGATAAAATATTACTAAACGAAGCTCGAGATCCAGAGTCACCGATTTATTTAAGTTATACCACTAACGATTTATTGCAGGTGGGCGGCGAAAGTGCTCGCCACGCACATGCAATCTATTATGCGGTATGCGATAAACAAGCTATCGGCGCTATGTCTATAAAACAAATTAATCAAACTACAGAAGATGAAGAATAAATCATGGAAAAAGTAACAGGAATTAAGAGTGTTGATTTTAAAATTAAAGCAGCAGGACATGGTGTCGTGAATTGGAATGGGCCAACAACCTTGACCGGAGATAATGGGAAAACGGTCGACAACCATACATTACCTAAATTACGAGGATATACAAATTTAACGGGTAAAGTAAAAGACGATACTGGCTATAAGTATAAAAAAGAAGCGACGGATATCGATTTTAAGAAGACACCGCTATACATCAGCCAAAATTGTATTCGTCATCACCTTTTTAAAGATCAAGCATTTGATTTGCATTTCGCGGCAGATAAAAATTTAGAGATGGTCTTAGCATCAGTTACTGGGTTAATTCGTGGTTATGTTGTGCCGTCAAGCCAATGTAAACGAACAAGCCCCCTACTTATTGAAGATTTTGTTGATCAGCTAGGTAACGGCAATTTTGAACAATTTGGTCAAGCTGGTGCACGTGATAGTTCATCATTTTTTTCTAAAACTACCTTCGGTGATACAGAATATATTTCGTATGGCTCAATCAGCATTGAGCAATTACAGTTTATTTCTCTCGATAAAAAGTTTGACCGCGCCAGCATGGTTATCACAGAAGGGAAAGGTGAAGAAGTTGCTAAAACAGTACAAAATTTCATTAAAACATTGAATCCAGTACTTAACCCTGTAGCGACTTTCCATGGTAACTATATACGCAAGGGTACAATCTTCGAAGAGGGTGAATGCGGAATTTTACTTAACAATGATGCAATTCAAGCTGTTGTTGAACATACCTTATCACGTATTGCTGACTTAAGTATTCGTCAGGCGAAAGGTTATATGTATGTTGATGAGATTACTGTTGATTATAACGACAGCCATAAGATGATGCGCATTAAGCGTGATGAATCAGAAATCGTGAATGAACAACATGCACCTTTTGCTCAATATTTTTATGCAAAATAGGAGGAAGCATGAAAATAACCATTGATTACGACTCTTGTTGGCGTAATGCTTTTTTAGGGGGCTCAAATAATGAGCCAGTCCCTAAAAAGGGCCGTGAATTTCTAGGTTCAATGACGAGCTTAAAAAAAGACGGTAATTTTAAACTGTGTGAAAATACACTAGACACAGTAATGGGCGTACTGAATCGTTTGATTGGTGATCAACGTAAGCTTTATCAGGCGCGTAGCAAAATGTATGAAACCGCTTATTATTTCGAAAAGTTAGAAGATAAATTGAGTTTTATAGATAAGCCAAGACTAACCAATGAAATGACCTACATCCGAAACATGAATGGCAGCACTGATCAGAATGCATTCACTGGAATGATAAAAGTCGCTGATCCTGTATTTACGTCAAAATACTCACAGCAGTTTTGGGGTGTGCTGAACCTAAGTTTCAAGCAGCTTTGTGATTTTATTATTTTCAATCCACCAGTAGTTGAAGTCATAGATCTAAATCCGCTTAGCATTATTAATCGTTTAGAATTTTTAAATAAAGAAAAAGCGATGGAAAATCAAGGTGATCTGGCCAAGGCGGTTAAACTGCTAAAGTCATCTTTTCCTGATACTGAGTATTATAATAAGAAAGGTCTAATAACACCTATTAGTATCTATTGTTCAGCTCTTTATTTGCAACTTGAGCGCTTAGAAAGCGATTTTGATATGACAGCTGCTAAAACTAAAGCAGGTGGTATTAGTGGGATATCCAAACGTGGATTTACCAAAAAAGATTTTATGAGAAGATATACTACAGGGCCAAAAAAAATAATATGGGGTAATCCATATATCAAAAAAGAAAAAATAAAAGGCCAAGGGGAGGTGACTTCCATGATGACCAAAGCCAGCGGCCAATTAGAAATTACTATTGATGTAGATCGAGATAAAGCCCAAGAAATAAAAACTCTGATTGAAAATGCCGGCGTATCGAGTTTTTACCTTGGTAAAAAAGGGCTGGCTTATGTTTCAAACATTCGGCTTTAGGAGCAACCATGGACTCATATATTGATATTCAATTAAAACCGGATAGCGAAATGCGCGAAGCAGAGCTTAGCAGCAAGGTGTTTACTAAATTCCACAAAGCCTTGGTCACGCTAAATAGCAACAATATTGGCATTAGCTTTCCGAAAGTACATACAAAATTAGGTCGTCTATTTCGTATACATAGTCAAGCTAGTGCATTACATGATTTGCAAGATTTAGAGTGGCTGGGAGCATTATCTGGTTATTGTCAGTTTAGTGCCGTTTCTGCGGTGCCTGAACAAGTGCAATACCGCGTTGTTTCAGTTAAACGCAGTAATTTAAGTAAAGCCAAGTTAAAACGTTTAATTGCTCGAGGCAGTATAGATAAAGAAGGTGAGAAGCGTTACAAAGTCAAAATGCTCAGCCAAGGGTTTGATAACCCTTACCTTGACTTGTTTAGTGGCTCAACAGGGCAGGTACACCGTAAATTTTTTGAATTTGGTGAGTTACAACCAAATCCAACGAGCGGAAAGTTTGATTCATATGGATTAAGCACCACAGCTACCGTACCTTGGTTTTAACCTATTTTTTTGCTCTTTAAAAATTCATTTTAAAAACAACAAGTTACAATGGTGGTTTTTAATAAGGTAAAAGAGTGTTTTTATCCTAACTGCTTGTTGTAACTTATTTTTATGCTGCTAATCTATTGTTCACTGCCGCACAGGCAGCTTAGAAATTCTAACCTGACAGGAATGGTTGATGGTGTTCGTTCACTGCCGCACAGGCAGCTTAGAAATGGAAGACTCCGGCGAAGGGATTGAGTTCTACGTTCACTGCCGCACAGGCAGCTTAGAAATGACTATAAAGCATTGATTGATTCCGGTATTGGTTCACTGCCGCACAGGCAGCTTAGAAATCTCTGTACTGCTCATAAACCTGCAAGGCTGGGTTCACTGCCGCACAGGCAGCTTAGAAATTGAGCACAAAGAAACCGGTAGAGCCGACATTGTTCACTGCCGCACAGGCAGCTTAGAAATAAAGAAAAGTATAAATAATATTATTTAAGAGGTTCACTGCCGCACAGGCAGCTTAGAAAGTAGGTTGGCGCAAGCGCATCAAGCGGTGTTAGTTCACTGCCGCACAGGCAGCTTAGAAAAAAAACGTTAGATAAAGAATCGTTATACGATGGTTCACTGCCGCACAGGCAGCTTAGAAACGAAGTCGGCCTGTTTCTTGCGCTCATTCCAAGTTCACTGCCGCACAGGCAGCTTAGAAATTTGCTTTGATGTCGTGAAAAGTGAAGTCAAAGTTCACTGCCGCACAGGCAGCTTAGAAATGCTTAATGTAAATGCCTTCTTGTAGCATTTCGTTCACTGCCGCACAGGCAGCTTAGAAAATATTTGTAACTATAGGTTTATTTATTGCTGGTTCACTGCCGCACAGGCAGCTTAGAAATTAGACTTAGAAGGAAAACGTTTCTGTTCAACGTTCACTGCCGCACAGGCAGCTTAGAAATCAATAGACTCAGAACCAACAAATAAAAGCTTGTTCACTGCCGCACAGGCAGCTTAGAAAAAGGAGCCTCTTCTTTCTGATTACACTCTTCTGTTCACTGCCGCACAGGCAGCTTAGAAATCTTATGTGGAACTCCAAGCTGCGTGAATGCCGTTCACTGCCGCACAGGCAGCTTAGAAATTCTGTCGATGTTATTTGATGGACGGATCGGTGTTCACTGCCGCACAGGCAGCTTAGAAATCAACGACAGAAACGGTCTCTGTGCTATCCGAGTTCACTGCCGCACAGGCAGCTTAGAAATTACGGAAGAGAAGTTGACTACGCGCCGCAGCGTTCACTGCCGCACAGGCAGCTTAGAAATTTATCATCCGAAAAACACAAAAGAGTATCAGGTTCACTGCCGCACAGGCAGCTTAGAAAGCCAACGCCTTTGACAGTATGTCCCAATAACTGTTCACTGCCGCACAGGCAGCTTAGAAACTTAGTTTTTTCCTCCTTTCCTTTTTTTCTGCGTTCACTGCCGCACAGGCAGCTTAGAAACCCGTTCAGTAATACGGGGGTACCATACCCACGTTCACTGCCGCACAGGCAGCTTAGAAATTTTTATCAGCTTCATTATCTTACGGCCGGTGGTTCACTGCCGCACAGGCAGCTTAGAAAAGAAGAACGAGAACCAATATAAACAGTTTCCCGTTCACTGCCGCACAGGCAGCTTAGAAATAAAAGTCCTAAAAATCCAAAAGCTAAGCACTGTTCACTGCCGCACAGGCAGCTTAGAAATGTAGGCACCACCAGCTCATCGGTGTTACCAAGTTCACTGCCGCACAGGCAGCTTAGAAAATTATTAAACTTAACAGTTTGAACATAACCTTGTTCACTGCCGCACAGGCAGCTTAGAAAATACAGGATCAACAAATTTTTCATTAGCACGCGTTCACTGCCGCACAGGCAGCTTAGAAAATTCACTCCCGGTGCAATACTTACGGCACCGCGTTCACTGCCGCACAGGCAGCTTAGAAATCGTTAATGCGATTAACATCTATCTAAACAAGGTTCACTGCCGCACAGGCAGCTTAGAAATTTTTTTGTTGATTTCTGGTTTTAAATTTTATGTTCACTGCCGCACAGGCAGCTTAGAAATTGATAATCTGAAACTGAATCTTCTATCGCATGTTCACTGCCGCACAGGCAGCTTAGAAACACCAGAGAAGCTCTAACAGACACGCGCCCGCGTTCACTGCCGCACAGGCAGCTTAGAAATTTGGGGGCTCTCCTTCTTTTTGATGAAGCGGGTTCACTGCCGCACAGGCAGCTTAGAAATTGCGCCGCCGCATTGCTTACCTGCTTAGTGAGTTCACTGCCGCACAGGCAGCTTAGAAATATTGACAGAGCTGAAAGCCAACAAAGACGGGGTTCACTGCCGCACAGGCAGCTTAGAAAGCTTTGTAGTCAGATATCCCGTCTTTGTTGGCGTTCACTGCCGCACAGGCAGCTTAGAAATTAGGAGGCCCTAAAGGGGCAATCCTTGGTAGGTTCACTGCCGCACAGGCAGCTTAGAAAATCACATTGAGGCATATTAGCGCACTGATCAAGTTCACTGCCGCACAGGCAGCTTAGAAATCTTTGACGATTTAATACCTCCCACTTTTCCGGTTCACTGCCGCACAGGCAGCTTAGAAAGTGTACCTGTGTTGTTAAATGCTTCTTTAAGAGTTCACTGCCGCACAGGCAGCTTAGAAATTTAACAACTGAAAGCGATACACCAACACGCTGTTCACTGCCGCACAGGCAGCTTAGAAATGCTTCTTCTTCTGGTCAGACTACAACTAAAAGTTCACTGCCGCACAGGCAGCTTAGAAACCACCGCAATTCAGAGAGGAGGTTAGATATAGTTCACTGCCGCACAGGCAGCTTAGAAATTTGATTGGCTTCCAGCCTTCACCCCATTGCAGTTCACTGCCGCACAGGCAGCTTAGAAAACAATGCGATCAATAACATCTAACTGCAGTGGGTTCACTGCCGCACAGGCAGCTTAGAAAGATTGCTGATAGACACAGCCATCATAGACAACGTTCACTGCCGCACAGGCAGCTTAGAAATGCTTCTTCTTCTGGTCAGACTACAACTAAAAGTTCACTGCCGCACAGGCAGCTTAGAAAAGTCCCCTTTTTACGACCTTCGATAGACTCAGGTTCACTGCCGCACAGGCAGCTTAGAAAATGACACCCGCGGCGTTGTTGTTTAGCCAGTCGTTCACTGCCGCACAGGCAGCTTAGAAAGCCATGTCGGCAATAGCTGAATTAAACGGTGCATCCACTGCCGCACAGGCAGCTTAGAAAGTGGCGGGCGTATGCCACAGGGCCCAAAGCATATCCACTGCCGCACAGGCAGCTTAGAAATGAGAAAACAATTTTTCCTTTTTTCTTTTTGTATCCACTGCCGCGCAGGCAGCTTAGAAAAGCTGAAGGTATCGAGGATCAGGGGCTGTTTAATCCACTGCCGCGCAGGCAGCTTAGAAACAACCGTAAGTAAGTATTAATGACCTGCTGAAATCCACTGCCGCGCAGGCAGCTTAGAAATTTACGGGGTTTGCTGCTCATGATCCATCCCCATCCACTGCCGCGCAGGCAGCTTAGAAACAACAAATGCCGGAGATATTGAGGTTGTGTTAGTTCACTGCCGCGCAGGCAGCTTAGAAATGATGATGAGCGCGTTAGCGTGACCATGGTGAGTTCACTGCCGCACAGGCAGCTTAGAAAATACAATAACCTGTTGGCTAGGGTGGCGCCCGGTTATCAGAGGCTGGGCGCGTGTTTAACAAGTGCCTAAAAAACTGTCTCGATGATACGCTGATTGGAATGTTCTATATGAGCTTTGAGTAGTTCACAGGCGGTTTTTTCATCTCGTTTAAACGCGGCTTCCATGATGAGTTTATGGTCATCTTGATGGGCTGTGTTGTGAGTGTCGTTAGTCGTTTGCTCTGATTGATGGATAAGTGACAGTCGGCGATATCGTTCGGATTGATCATAGAGTGTTGATAAAAAACGTAATTGCCATTGTGATGGGCATTGGCTGATCAGTGCCAGATGAAAGAGCCTGTTTTCTCTAATCAGTTCGCCTGCCATGGCTTCGCGTTGGCCAATGGCTTGTTGTTTGATGGTGATTTCGCGATGGCGTGCTCCGGCGATGTTTGCTTCCCAGTTGAGATCGCCCAGCCGAATAGACTGTGCCAACGCATCTACTTCTAGCATGACTCGTAAGCGCGATACTTCTAAAAATTCTTCTAATGAGACTGGCGCTGCCCAGTAGCCTCGTTGCCCTTTGCGGATCACTAAACCTTCGGCATCGAGCCTAGATAAGGCTTCTCGGATAGGAGCGGCGCTGGTCTCGTACTGCTGCGTTAGGTGGTTGATAGATAATTTACTGCCGGGGGGAATAGCGCCGTCAACTATATGCTGGCGTAGTTGTTGGTAGCTGGTGTTTGGGTCCTTGGTGTTTTTTATTGTCATGATATCGCCGCATTTTTTGTTGTTAGTTATGTGGTATTTGTCCGTAAATGCCTTACGTAACGGTATCTTATCATCTCAGTATGGATATGATCTGAGGCTTAGTTTCTTTATCTTATATCACTATTGATATAATAAGTGCGATGTTTTTTTAATTGATAGGAGCTAATCGCTTTCGTACTATCAAATTAAGTAAGATAAACACTGCCGTATGGTTTTGCTGGTAGTTCAAGGTAACATTGGACGATTAGGTGCAAACTGATGGTTAGTTGAAGCTGGCTATCATGAAATGGCTGGTTTAGGATTGTTGAGGCCCTCTTAAGGATTCATAATCTGCATTTATCTTAGTTAATCCGGTACTTTAGCGAGCCTTCCACGTGAGGCCGGACCCAAATATTAAGCATAATAACAATGAAGGAAGCTATGCTATGAAAACCAAGTTTATTAGTTCGTTAGCGGCACTGACGTTTGTTTCTACGGCGGCGTTTGCTGAGTACCCTACAAAAGATATTCAAGGTGTTATTCAGTGGGGTGCTGGTGGCTCTACGGATACAGTGATGCGCTCGGTAGCGCCACACGCTGAAAAAGTGCTGGGCACGGATATTATTCTTACGAACAAAACCGGCGGTGTGGGTGCAATAGCAACAAAGCTGGTGAATGCGAAAAAAGCCGATGGTTATACTTTGTTGATGGGCGCTGAAAACCCACAAATGTATAAAGTGCTTGGATTAGCAAACATCGATTATTCGGATATGATTCCGGTCAATGTGTTGGCTCGTGGTATTCCTATTTTTGTTGCCAACAACGATGCTCCCTACAACACCATCACAGAAATGGTTGAATATGCATCGGCAAACCCTAAAAAAGTTAAATTTGGTTCTACCGGGCCTGGCGGTTTGGCTTCAATTGTTTCTGCTATGTTAGATGGTGAAGTGGGTATTGACGTAACCACGATACCGTATGATGGGGACGGCCCGGCTCTAACCGCTTTACAAGGTGGTGCTATCGATGTGATGCCTGCGGTGCTGGGCGCAGCGATTGAGCATATTAAAGCAGGTCGTATGAAGGCTATTGGTTTAGTCGATACGGTTGCTAATCCTTTACTTCCTGATGTTAAACCCATTACAGAAGAACTGCCTGGGTTTGCTAACTACCTGCCGTACGGACCATTCTTTGGCGTGTTCGTGAAGAAAGGCACACCGGATGAAGCAGTAGCTAAATTAGTAGAAGCTTTCAAGGCCGGTGCTGAAGCACCTGACTTTAAAGAGCTGATGGACAAGCGTGGTTTTAGCATCATGAACCTGTCTGGAGACGCTGCGAATAAGTTCCTTGATAACTATCGTTCTGTTTCTTCTTGGGTCGTGTTCGATTCTGGTATTGCTAAGCATTCTCCTGAAGATTTTGGCATTAAGCGCCCTGAGTAAGGCGTTAGGTGTTATGCGGAGCCCCTTTTCTGGGGCTCTTTCTTTCGTACATTTTATCGGTAAATCCTGATGGTCGACTCTACGCAAAAACAGCCAGGCGAAACGGTCTTTGGCTATTTGATGCTGTTGCTCAGTGTTTTTTTATTTTGGCAGGCATATCAGATATCTGGCTTTGAGGCGCTTAGTTCGCCAGGGGCTTTCCCGCTAGCTGCGGCTGGAATTATGGTGATCTCTTCGTGTGTTGTTGTAGTTAAAAACGCACGACGTCAATCGCCTTCTCAGGTAGTGGATAGTTTTTTTACGCATATTTTACCGCCACTTGTTGCGGTAATGATTGCTTTGATCTTGGTATATGCCGTGGTGTTGAATTCACTCGGTTTTATTCCAAGCACCTTTGTTTTTCTATTGATTGCAATTCATTTATTACATCGTCGCAGTCTGGTTAGTTCTTTGGTGATTACAACCGGAGCCCTCATTTTAATCTATGTGATTTTTCGTTTGGTGTTTCAAATTATTTTGCCTGAGGGGATTGTCCCCGAACGAGAAATTTTAGCGTGGTTGGGCAATCTATTCGGGGCTGAGGGGAACTGATATGGACGCATTAAGTAATTTTGCCATTTCTTGGGTGTCTCCTGAGTTAATGGGGTTAACTGCGTTAGGTACCTTCTTAGGTATTTATGTAGGCGCAATACCGGGCTTGTCGGTAACGATGGCCGTTTCTATTTTGATTTCCTTTACCTTCTCGTGGGATGTTAATCATGCCTTGTGTCTCATGGTGGGGATTTACATGGGCGGCGTTTACGGCGGGTCGCGTACAGCTATTCTGTTGAATATGCCAGGGGCGCCGTCGGCCATAGCTACCGCCTTGGATGGCTATCCTATGGCGCAAAAAGGGGATGCGGGTAAAGCTATTGGTTTGTCGACTGTTATGTCGGTTATCGGTGGCTTTGTAGGTATCTTTATCTTATCGATTGCAGCGCCTGTGGTGAGTGATTTTGCATTAACTTTCCAGCCACGTGATTACATGATGATGGCAGTGCTGGGCATTATGTTAGTGGGATCTCTTGCGGGTGACAGCTTGGCTAAAGGGATTTTTTGTGGCGCGTTAGGCATGCTGATTGGTACGGTTGGCCTTGATCCGTTGACGGCAGAAGAACGTTTTACGTTTGGTGTTGTTGAGTTGTGGAACGGTATTAACCCCGTTGCCGTGATGATTGGTATGTTCGGCATCTCGGAAGCGCTCACGCAACTGCACTACATGGAAAAAGCAGCCGTTCGGCAAAAGTTGGATAAGATCTTACCCGCTTGGCGGGATGTTTATAAATATTTGCCTTTAAGTCTGCAAACATCCACGTTGGGTGTAGTGGTTGGTGCGTTACCCGGTACAGGAGGGGATATTGCCGCGTTAATGGCTTATGACTATGCCAAACGTACAACGAAAAACCCCGAAGTACCCTTTGGCCAAGGCGCAAAGGAAGGTTTGATTGCACCAGAGGCTGCAAACAACGCCGCTGTTGGTGGCGCTTACATTCCTATGCTGACACTTGGAATACCCGGCGATGCTGTCACCGCTGTGTTTTTAGGGGCGTTGTTTATTCATGGTTTAAACCCAGGGCCTATGCTGTTGGCCGAGCAGCCAGAAATGTTTTGGTTTACGGTGGGTAACCTAACCATGGCAAATATTTTTGTGCTCATTTTTGGACTAACGGGTATCCGTTTGTTTACCAAAATTGTGGAGTGCCCCAAAGGCGTTTTAATCCCGCTTATCTTTCTGCTGTCAGTTGTCGGCTCGTATGCGATTAATAATTCGGTCACGGATATTTGGTGGATGCTAGCCTTTGGTGTGTTGGGCTACTTTATGAAGTTGTATGGCTTCCAAGTAGGGCCTGTTATTTTGGGTGTTATTTTGAGCCGTTTGTTAGATGAAAACTGGAGACGTGCGATTATTTCTGATCAAGAAAGCTTAGGCATGTTCTTTGGTAATTTATTTCAAAGTCCGCTTTCGACTTTTTTGTTTGCCGCGATTGTGTTGATCCTTGTTTCGCAAACCCCGTTATGGGGAATATGGAAAAAGAAAAAAACAACCG
This sequence comes from Neptunomonas sp. CHC150, assembly GCF_030397555.1. NCBI lineage: Bacteria > Pseudomonadati > Pseudomonadota > Gammaproteobacteria > Oceanospirillales > Oceanospirillaceae > Neptunomonas > Neptunomonas sp. CHC150. The sequence goes on along the minus strand of NZ_JAPNXU010000010.1, from coordinate 191,841 downwards.
CATAGTCCTATGAATAAAGCCTCTTTATGGGGCTTTTTGTATGATTAAGACAGGTGTTTTAGTCGGGGTTGTCTAAGAATCGATGCTACTAATTTGATTTGATAGAACCTACACTGTTAGCGCTATTCATCTGCGCTAATTTATTGATGATTCTAAGGAGGCTGCTGGTATGCAACCTGCGTTTTTAAGTGCCATTCAAATGAAAGGGCTAGAGTTTATAGAACTGGCCACCCCGGATGCGGCGCCACTGGCTATATTTTTGGAATCAATGGGCTTTACGGCTATTGCGCGCCACCGTCACAAGCCTGTTACTTTATATCGTATGGGGCATATCAACTTAATCGTCAATAGCGCCAGTACGGGGGCCGTACATGACCAAGCTGTTGAGCGCGGTGTCTCTATCTGCGCTATTGCTATACGGGTAGATGATGCCCAAGAGGCGTATCAATCTTTAATTAATGCGGGTGCATGGGAAGCAGAAACCCAAGCGGGTGTGATGGAGTTGAATATTCCGGCCATTGAAGGCGTGGGTGGAACGCACATTTATTTGATTGACCGCTTTGATGATCGAGTCAGTATTTATGATATCGATTTTATACCGTTAGATGGTCAAGGCTCTCGCTTTTCGGTACTGGCTGACGATAACGCTGCTTGTATCTCATCGTTAACACTGGCTGTAGCTAATGGTCGAGAACAACAGTGGAATGATTTTTTTGTGCAGTTGCTTGGCTTTTCGTTAACGGGTACGGGCGTGATTAGCCAAAGCGGGTTAGCGGTTAAGGTCGATGGAAGCGAGTTGTCTGCTGGGGCTGATATTGGTGATGAGTATTATAGTGCTATCACTTTTAAGATATGTAGCCAAACGGTCTTAGAGAAGATAGGTGCGCAAGGAGACTTAACCTTCCTTGAAACAGAAGATGATAATTGTGTGCAAGTGAGACTGCCCGCCACGTTTCCCTCTGCCATTGTTTGGCGTTTTGAGGTAGCTGCATGAGTGTTCCTACGCAAAACATTGCGGTTAGCCTAACCGGTCTGACAGGGGATTTTGGTGATCGTTTATCGGTTATAAAAGCAGCGGGTTTTGACCGTATAGAGCTGGATGCGGTCGAGCTCTCGAAGCAAGGCGATTTGCGCTTGGCGGAAAGCCTGTTGCTGGAAAGCGGATTGAAGTTATCTGCTTATAAAGAGTTTAAAGATTTTACGGGCCATAAAGGGCATGTCATTCGTTACAAAATGCAACTGGCTCAAGCTAATTTGAAGATGATGGCCGCTTTAGGCTGTAACTTGTTAGTGGTGACGCCATCCGCACGTAACAGAACCGATAATGATGATGAAATAATCGCGCAATTACGCGCGTTGTCTACTTTGGCTATGTTGCGAGGGATAAAAGTGGGGTACCGGCCTTTGCCTTGGTCTGACCATGCTTACGATTATGAATCCGCTTATCGTTTAGTCGAGCAGGCTGGTAACGCTAATCTAGGGCTTGTTGTAGATAGCTTTCACAACCTGACCGATCTGAATATTGATGAGCTTTTCACGCAAGTGCCGGGGGATAAAGTTTTCCTTATTCGCTTATCTGATTTTGCCATGAGCACCCTGTACACCTTGGAGGATAAAATAGAAGTTGATCATCATCAGCGTCTTTTTCCCGGTGAAGGAGGGCACTCAAGTGACCTCACGACCTTATTGCGTAACTGTCAAACAGCGGGTTATCAAGGGGATTTAGTACTTAGTGCCAATGATGATCGGTATCGATTTTCATCATTGGAAACTGTAATCGCTAAAGCGAGGCAGTCACGGGACTGGGTTTTATCGAAGTTGAATTAAGCACTGTGTTAATGCTACGCCTGTAGTTTTTCCGGTTCGGATGTTCTGCTATAGGCTTTAAGCCATGTGGCTTGAATGATTTTGGCATCGGTTGACGCGCGGTGGCGAGGAATACAGAGATCGGCAATCACTTCCTGTTTTGTTTCGTCCCAAATATCAATCATGGCTTCTGTCATTACGGTTTCGATGGATGAAAGCCAAAAGCGGGGGGGAACGCCTGCTTCATAAAACAGTTTATTGAACCAAGTCGAGTCTACAGCCCATGCATCGCTAAAAACGGTGCGCCCTTGCAATAAATGATTCAACTCGATGGCGACTTCTCGGGTGCTTTGTCCGCGTTGGGTAATAATGTCACGGCTAAGACCATGGAGGGTTTCGGCTTCCTCTGACCAATAGCTCCAATGACGAGCAGGCTTTATGAGCGCGCAAAAACAGTGTGTATCGGAATGATAAAAACCGATTTCTATGGGATAGCTTTGTTCGCTAAGCCCTGAAGCCTCAATATCAAGAATAATGGGCGGGTTTTGAGCGTTATGTCGAAACATAGATCCGTAACTCCTGTTTTGCATCCAGCGTGGTGTTAATATCGTTCCTTGATGACGGTGTGCGCTAGCACAAAGTCTGTACGGTCATAAGACGGTCATAAAACTATTATAGACAGCGTTTGCTTAAGTGCCGAATATTGTTTATGTTTTTGAGCCTCTTTTACTATGCTTGTAGGATAGACGTAGAATTTTAACATGCGATAATCTATGCCTCATGTATTAAGGTTACCGTCTTCTAGTGTGTCAGTGGAGTAATGCAGTTGATTAAATAGTACGTATAGAAAGCCCGATAAGAGATAAGTTAAATAGGACCGGAAAAATTGCGTATGGATTTGTTTTTACTGCTGGTATTACCCCTAGTTGGTATTGTTGTTCCTCTATTGGCTAAAAGCTGCAGCCGCACTTTGTGTGCTTTTTTGACAGCGATCGCCCCCGTTACGGCTTTAATTTTGCTGCTAACGATGAGCCAAGATTTATTGGATGGTGTCGTACTATCGTCATCCATTTCATGGATACCTGCTATGGGGATGGATCTGTCAGTCCGCCTTGATGGTTTGGTTTTCCTCTTCTTGATACTGATCTTCGGCATCGGCGCATTGGTGATACTCTATGCGCGTTATTACTTGTCGCCCGACGACTCGATGGGGCGGTTTTATTGTTACTTCATGATGTTTATGTCCGCTATGGTGGGTGTGGTCGCATCAGGTAACATTATTCAGATGTGGTTTTTTTGGGAGCTGACCAGTATTAGCTCCTTCTTGTTAATCAGCTTTTGGTCTTCACGTACTGATGCTCGCAAAGGGGCACGAATGGCACTAACCGTCACCGGGGCTGGTGGTCTCGCTCTGCTGGCAGGGTTGCTTTTAGTTGGCCAAGTTGTAGGTAGTTTTGATTTAGAGACTGTACTTAACAGCGGTGATGCTCTCAGGGAGTCCGGCGAATACCCATTTATTTTAGTGTTGGTGCTGTTAGGTGCCTTTACTAAATCAGCGCAGTTCCCCTTTCACTTTTGGTTGCCTCAAGCAATGGCAGCACCTACGCCGGTCAGTGCTTACTTGCATTCTGCGACCATGGTAAAAGCGGGTATTTTCTTGATGGCCCGTTTTTACCCCGTTCTGTCCGGCACGGAAATGTGGTTCTTAATTGTTAGTTTAACAGGCTTATGTACCTTTCTTTTTGGTGCGTATATGGCCTTGTTTAAGCACGACCTTAAAGGTTTGTTGGCTTACTCAACGATCAGCCATTTGGGACTGATAACGTTGCTGTTTGGTTTGGATACTCGTTTAGCAACCGTGGCGGCTATCTTCCATGTTATCAACCATGCAACGTTTAAAGCATCGCTGTTTATGGCGGCCGGTATTATTGATCATGAGTCGGGTTCGCGAGATATGCGCCAGCTTAATGGTTTGTGGAAGTATATGCCGTACACGGCCACGTTGGCGATTATCGCGGCTGCGTCAATGGCTGGTGTTCCTTTGCTGAATGGCTTCTTATCAAAAGAAATGTTCTTCAACGAGACGTTAGATCAAGGCTCGTTAGGGTCGCTATCATGGATTATTCCGGTACTTGCAACCTTGGGCGGTGTTTTTTCCGTCGCGTATTCAACGCGATTTATTCATGATGTGTTTTTTAACGGCGAGCCCGTTAATTTACCGAAAACCCCTCATGAGCCGCCGCGCTATATGAAACTGCCAGTTGAGATATTGGTGGGTTGTTGCTTGCTGGTGGGTATTGTCCCCGGTTTAGTGGTTGCTCAGTTATTAAACGCGGCCTCATCCGCATCTTTGTTGGGGCCTGTGCCATATTACAGTTTGGCAATTTGGCATGGCTTTAACTTGCCGCTAATGATGAGTTTTGTGGCAATGGCTGGTGGTTTCTTTGTGTATTATAACCGCCGAACCTTGTTTCATTTTCAAATGCAGTTTCCAGAACCGGACTCAAAAGTCGTTTTTGAACGTTGGGTTCAAAGAGCGATTAAAGCGTGCCGGTTTGGTCATGCCTATATCGAAAATGGCTCGCTACAGCGTTATATCTTCTTGCTGTTGTTAGCCACGCTGGCCGTTACAGTGACACCGCTTACCGCTTTGCAGCAAACATCGGGTCTGAAACCGCAATTACCTATGGATGCTGCATCAGTAACCGCTGCTATCTTGCTGGTGCTCAGTGCAGTAGCAACGGTGATCTGGAACCGTAAACGGCTGGTGGCTTTGTTGATGTTATCCGTTGTGGGGTTGATTGTTTCAATCGCTTTTGCGCGGTATTCCGCTCCCGACTTAGCGTTGACCCAGTTAGCGGTAGAGGTAGTGACGGTTATTTTGTTAATGTTGGCGCTCTTCTTTTTACCTCAGCAAACGCCTAAAGAATCGTCGCCGCGTCGATTGGTCAGGGATATAGGTATTTCTGCCTTAGTAGGTGGTGTGATTGGTACCGTCAATTACGCCATGATGACCCGTCCACTTGAGACGATATCTGACTTTTTTGTTGCTAACAGTAAAACCGGTGGTGGCGGTACCAACGTGGTTAACGTCATTTTGGTCGACTTCCGAGGCTTTGATACCTTAGGTGAAATAACCGTGTTAGGTATCGCTGCTATTGCAATTTATAAGCTTATTGTGGGAATGCGTTTGTATATGCCTTCCGGCGATGAGTATGGCCGTCATTGGAGTACCGACACATACCCAATGGTACTTGCCGTTATCTCTCAAATTTTGTTGCCTCTGGCCTTGTTAGTCTCGGTCTACATCTTCCTTAGAGGGCATAATGAACCCGGCGGCGGCTTTATTGCTGGCTTGATTACCGGAGTCGCGCTCATACAACAGTACATCGCAAACGGTGTTGGGTGGATGAAAGCGCGCGTCCATATTAATTATCAGTGGATGATCGGCTCAGGCTTGTTAATAGCTGCTTTTACCGGTGTAGGCAGTTGGTTCTTCGATAAGCCTTTCTTAACATCATGGTTTGATTACTTTAAATGGCCTTGGGTGGGTAAGTTTGAGCTCGCCAGTGCCATGTTATTTGATTTAGGTGTGTACTTAACCGTTGTCGGAGCAACTATGCTGATTTTGGCTAACTTAGGAACATTAACGACATCGGAACGTCCGGATGAACGCGTGTTGGAGGATCAGTAATGGAATTGATTTATGCTGCCTGTGTAGGGCTGTTAACAACATGCGGGATTTTTCTAACGCTACGCGGACGTACTTTTCCTGTTGTTGTCGGTTTAACTATGCTCTCGTATGCCGTTAATTTATTTTTGTTTTCAAGCGGCCGCTTGGTGGTGAATCAGCCTGCTGTGCTTGGTCAATCGGAAACGTATGCCGATCCTTTACCACAGGCCTTGGTGCTGACAGCCATTGTTATTGGTTTTGCAATGACGGCGTTTGCCGTGATCCTAGCAATGCGTGCGCGTGCAGATTTAGGCAATGATCATGTTGATGGTCAGGATTTTGGGACAGATCAATTAGCGGATAAGGACAAGGAGAAGTCTAAGTGATGGATCACTTGCCCATTTTACCTATCCTAATACCGATGTTGGCCGCTGTTTTGATGTTGTTGCCACCGGTGGCCAACAGCCTAGAGCGCCAGCGTGTTGTAGCATTTGTTGCCTTGCTTGGGCTGGTTGGCGTGGCTATCGAACTGCTCATAATTAGTTTGAGTGGGTCGATTCAAGTTTACCAACTAGGGAACTGGCAAGCGCCTTACGGCATAGTGCTGGTGGTTGATCGCTTAGCTATTTTAATGGTGCTGCTGACGGGCGTATTAGCCTTAGGAGCATTATTGTATTCGACGGCCGGCGATGACCGAGGCGGAGTGTTCTTTTATCCGCTCTTTATGCTGCAAGTAATGGGTATCAGCGGAGCATTTTTTACCGGTGATATCTTTAACCTCTTTGTGTTTTTTGAGGTGCTGTTATTAGCCTCGTATGCACTGTTAATACATGCTGGCGGTAAACAGAAAACCCAAGCTAGCCTGCATTATCTAATCTTAAACCTCATCGGCTCTTCGCTATTTCTGTTCGCCCTAGGCATTCTTTATGGCACCTTAGGAACGCTTAATATTGCCGATATGGCACTCAAAGTACGCGAACTACCTGAGGCAGAACAACAATTGGCGCGTATTGGCGGGCTATTGCTGTTGATCGTCTTTGGTCTTAAATCTGCCATGTTCCCACTTCATTTTTGGCTGACCAAAACCTACTCAAGTGCTAGTGCACCTGTGGCGGCGCTGTTTGCGATTATGACAAAGGTGGGGATATACAGTATTTGGCGAATCCATACAGTTGTGTTTGGACACCATGCAGGTGAGCTTGCCAACCTAATCCAGCCTTGGCTGTGGCCGGCTGCAATCTTGACGATATCCGCGGGTACTTTGGGCGCATTGGCAAGCCAATCCTTACGCCAGTTAGTGTCTAACTTGGTGATCGTGTCTGTTGGTACTATGTTAAGTGCGGTAGCCATTAATACTGTGCAAGCCACCACGGCTGGGCTTTATTACTTGATACATTCAACGTTGGTTACCGGGGCGCTCTTTTTGCTGGCTGATGCAATTGCCGAACAGCGTGGTAAAGCGTCTGACCGGTTTGTTCGTGCTCGACGAATGACCAGCTCGCTGCCTTTAGGCATAGCATTTGCCATCGGTATTTTATCCATGACCGGCCTACCACCGTTTTCCGGATTTGTGGGTAAGGTATTAGTGCTGCAATCCAGTGTGGGCGCTGCCCAAATGGCATGGGTATGGGGTGCTGTTTTAATCGCTAGTTTGATGAGTGTTATTGCCGCTTCACGGGGCGGATCAACCTTATTTTGGCGTATTAGCAGCGAGACCAATGAGAAAAAAATAATCGCGAAACCCAAGCTGTTTGCCATCTACTTTTTACTATCTGCTTCTCCGTTGTTAGTGATTTTTGGTGGTCAAGTCTCAGACTTTACCTCGCAAGCCGCGTTACAGTTATACCAATTGGGCGTTCAGCCTGAGTTATTGTTACCCACTACACCATCATTAGGGAGTCCTGAGTAAATGCTACGACGTATATTCCCTATGCCAACTCACAGTATAGTGCTGTTTATTGTGTGGCTGTTGCTTAACCAATCGATAGCGCCGGGACATCTACTGTTGGCGTTGATTTTTGCGCTCCTGATTCCGATTCTAGTGGGAGGTATGCAAGCTGAGCAGCCGCACATTAGGCGTCCTATTAAAGCCGTTATATATTTTCTGCGAGTTTTGGTTGATATCATCGTTGCGAATATCGAGGTAACGGTGCAGCTCATGCGTCCGGTTAAGTATTTACAGCCAGCATTTGTCGCGATTCCGCTGGAGCTAACAGGAGACTTTCCTATTACTGTTTTGGCAAGCACCATTTCGTTAACGCCGGGTACCTTGTCAGCTGAGGTTTCAGAAGATAAGCAGTGGTTATATGTGCATGCGTTGCATATGAAAGATGAAACCACCCTAGTGCGTGAAATTAAGAAACGGTATGAAGCGCCGCTTTTGGAGATATTCGGATGCTAGAAATTAGCTTGATGATCGCCACTGCAATGGTCATGGTGTCTTTAGTGCTTAATGTATGGCGGCTGTTTCGTGGGCCAGATAAGCCTGATCGAATATTGGCGCTGGATACTATGTATATCAACAGTATTGCGCTGATTTTATTGTTTGGTTTGTTTATGGGTACCGCCATTTATTTTGAAGCGGCGCTGATGATTGCAATGCTGGGCTTTGTAAGCACAGCGGCTTTGTGCAAGTACTTATTGCGCGGCGACATAATTGAATAAGGGTAGTGTGTTATGCCATTTTGGGTAGAGTTGATAGGCTCAATTTTAATACTATTAGGTGGTTTCTTTGTGCTAATGGGCTCTATAGGTTTGGTGAAAATGCCAGATTTCTATATGCGATTGCATACACCGACTAAAGCGACCACGTTAGGGATGGGGGCTATATTGATTGCCTCTATGATATTGGTGAGCGTCAATCAAAATGGGTTAAGTGCGCATGAATTGCTTATTAGCATTTTCTTGTTCATTACCGCACCGGTTACAGCCATGATGATGGCCAAAACGGGTTTGCATTACCACCTTAAAATCCACAAGGGTACGCTTAACCGCGATCTGGCGGACATTGCTAAGCAGCGCCAGCCGCCCAATCACTGATTCGTTGCGCACCAATGTGGACTTGAGGGTCAGTATTGGTGCGCTTTCTGTTCAATAACAGTGCTCTACGTTCAGGTGACTGCTCAATAAATATCGGCCCACCTTTCATCTAAGTCGCTTCTCCCCCTAAATAAGGCGCTTATCGTGTGCCTCATCCCTTCTTGATAAAGAGAAAAGTTATAAAGCGCTAACTGGTATATTCTTTGCTTTTCTGGTCTAGTTAACGATAGATAGTTGACGAGTCGATCAGGATTAGAGGAGGTACCGAAAGCGATGGAACTTACCCCGCGCGAGAAAGATAAACTCTTGTTATTTACCGCAGCCTTGTTGGCAGAGCGCCGCAAAGATCGAGGCTTAAAGCTCAATTACCCTGAGTCGATTGCTTATATTAGTGCCGCTATTCTTGAAGGTGCACGTGATGGAAAAACCGTTGCCGAGCTGATGGATTATGGCCGTACTTTATTAACGGTTGATGATGTCATGGATGGTATAGCCGAGATGATTCATGAAGTGCAAGTTGAGGCCACTTTTCCAGACGGTACCAAGCTAGTCACTGTTCATGATCCCATTGTGTAGGAGACCATTATGATTCCGGGCGAAATGATTACACAAGCGGGCGATATAACCTTAAATGCAGGACGTGAGACGGTAACGATTAGCGTCGCAAACACGGGTGATCGACCTATTCAGATTGGCTCACACTACCACTTTTATGAAGCCAATAACGCTTTGCGATTTGAGCGCGATAAAACGCGTGGTTTTCGTTTAAATATAGCCGCTGGCACCGCGGTGCGGTTTGAACCAGGGCAAAGTCGAACCGTTGAGCTGGTCGCGTATGCGGGTGACCGCAAAGTGTTTGGCTTCCAAGGCAAAATAATGGGCACCCTGTAAGGAGATTCGGATGGCAACTATTTCACGACGCGCCTATGCAGAGATGTTTGGCCCAACCACGGGTGACCGCGTTCGACTAGCGGACACCGAGCTATTTTTAGAAGTAGAGCGGGATTACACCACCTACGGCGATGAAGTTAAATTTGGCGGGGGCAAAGTTATCCGTGATGGCCAAGGTCAAGGCCAAGCACTGAGTGCAGAGACGGTCGATCTCGTCATCACTAATGCCCTGATTTTAGATCACTGGGGTATTGTAAAAGCAGACATCGGCATTAAAGCCGGTCGTATTGCGGCCATAGGTAAAGCCGGTAACCCTGATGTGCAGCCTAATGTAAATATTATTATTGGCCCTGGCACCGAAGTGTTGGCTGGGGAAGGCTCCATTGTTACAGCCGGTGGTATTGATGCGCATATTCATTTTATCTGCCCGCAACAAATAGATGATGCACTTATGTCGGGCGTAACCACCATGATTGGCGGGGGTACTGGCCCTGCAACAGGTACAAATGCGACAACCTGTACACCAGGGCCTTGGAATATTCATCGTATGCTGCAAGCGGTGGATAACTTGCCGATGAATATAGGTTTCTTAGGTAAAGGTAATGCGAGCCAGCCTGAAGCTCTGCGTGAGCAGGTAGAGGCGGGTGTAATGGGCTTAAAACTGCATGAGGACTGGGGAACGACTCCGGCGTCCATTGATTGCTGCTTGTCCGTTGCTGAAGAGATGGATATTCAGGTCGCCATCCACACTGACACTCTAAATGAGTCCGGTTTTGTAGAAGACACGCTAGCAGCGATAGGTGATAGGGTTATTCATACGTACCATACAGAAGGGGCCGGAGGCGGGCATGCGCCTGATATTATTAAGGCGGCAGGCCTTTCTAATGTGCTGCCTTCATCGACCAACCCAACACGTCCTTATACGATCAACACCGTTGATGAACATTTGGATATGTTGATGGTATGCCATCACCTCGATCCCAGTATTGCTGAGGACGTAGCTTTTGCTGAGTCGCGGATTCGTCGTGAGACCATTGCCGCCGAGGATATCCTGCATGATTTAGGTGCTTTTTCGATGATTTCTTCAGACTCCCAAGCGATGGGACGGGTGGGGGAGGTCATTACCCGTACATGGCAAACAGCACACAAAATGAAAGTGCAACGAGGGCCGTTAGAGGGTGATTCAGCTGATAATGATAACAATCGTCTGAAACGTTACATCGCAAAATATACGATTAATCCCGCGTTAGCCCATGGTATTTCTCATGAAGTCGGTTCAATTGAAGTAGGTAAGCTTGCTGATATTGTGCTTTGGAAGCCTGCGTTCTTTGGGATTAAGCCCAGCACTATTTTGAAAGGCGGCATGATTGCAGCCGCCCCGATGGGCGATCCCAATGCCTCAATTCCTACCCCGCAGCCGGTGCATTACCGTCCTATGTTTGGTGCGATGGGAGGTGCCTGTCATGCTACGTCAATGTTGTTCTTATCGCAGGCCGCCGCTAAAACGGACTTGGCCGAACAGCTAGGCTTAAAGAGTTTGATTGGTGAGGTAAAAGGCTGCCGTACGGTACGTAAAGCCGACATGATTCACAATAACTATCAGCCTGATATTTCAGTCGATCCGCAAACCTATGAAGTAAAAGCGGACGGGGTATTGCTAACATGCGAACCTGCCGACGCGTTGCCAATGGCACAAAGATACTTCTTGTTTTAGACCGTTCACGTTAAAAAGACGGTGTTGAATAAGTGAGTAAGAGGGAACAATGAAGCAATTTACTAAACAAGTTGACGTGAGCTTGGCTAGCCAAGCCACATTAAGCTTGCCTATCAATAAACGTATTAAAGGGCGCTTGCGGGTCGAGTTAGACACGGGCGAAGAAGCGGGCTTATTTTTACAACGAGGCATCACGCTACGCGATGGAGATCAAATCGCTACGGAGGATGGCTATGTTGTTCGTATTATCGCCGCGAACGAGTCTGTATCCACCGTTCAATGTCATGATCCGTTGCTACTCACTCGTATTGCTTACCACCTAGGTAATCGGCACGTACCTTTACAGGTAGGGGATGGCTTTGTCCGTTATCAGCATGATCATGTACTCGACGATATGGTGAAGGGGTTAGGAGGCCAAGTAGTTAGTGAGCAGGCGCCTTTTGAGCCTGAGGCGGGCGCCTATGGCGGCAGTAGTAGTCATGGACATCATGAATACGGCCGCCATCACGCGCACGCACATGATCACGAGCATTAATTTTTTGGGAGTTAATTAAAATGAAACATCTAATCACTGCGGCTACGGTTGCTCTAGTAAGCCCTTCGGTATTGGCACATAACAGCGAAACAGCTTCGAGCCTACATGCAAGCCTCTTACACCAGCTTACCGCTCCAGAACATGTATTGCCGTTAGTAGCTGTGCTCGCTCTGGCTGCGTATGCTCCGGCGCTTTATCGTCGTATTCGCAACCGTAAGTAAGACACACAGATGCTAGCGGATTTACGACTCTATCAATTAATTAGCCCTTCTTTGCCTATTGGAGCGTTCACCTATTCGCAAGGCTTGGAATGGGCAATAGAAGCTGGCTGGGTAAAAAATGAGCAGGCTTTGGAGCAGTGGCTCGAAAGTGTGCTGGCACATAGTGTTAGTACGCTCGAATTACCTGTGATGATCCGCTTATGCCGAGCGTTTGAGGGGCAAGATATTGAAGCGGTTCATTACTGGACTCAGTTTCTGATTGCCAGCCGAGAAACCTCAGAGCTTCGTAAAGAAGAGCGACAACGAGGCCAAGCATTGGCCACCTTATTGCCCAACCTCAATGTGGCAATGGACGATTCCGTTATCGAAGCCGTGCGTAGCACGCAGATAGCCGGCTTTGCACTGGCCGCGCAACAGTTTGATATTTCAATTCAATCGGCGTGCGCGGGATATTTATGGAGTTGGTTAGAAAATGCTGTAATGGCGGGTGTCAAACTGGTGCCTTTGGGGCAAACATCAGGGCAAAAGTTGCTTATGCGCTTGAGCGAGCGAGTCCCAACGGCAGTTGAACGAGCATTAGCCATAGTGGATGACGAGGTGGGTAGTTCTACACCTGCATTGGCTATCGCCAGCAGCCGCCATGAAACACAATATACACGGCTATTCCGTTCCTAATGAATAGCCAAATTAGATGAAAAGGATATAAAAATGAGCGAGTACAAATCCCCGTTGCGTATTGGTGTGGGTGGTCCCGTAGGCTCAGGTAAAACGGCTTTATTAGAGGCATTGTGTAAGTCGATTCGTGATGATTACAACATTGCCGTTGTAACGAATGATATTTATACCCAAGAAGATGCCAAAATTTTAACCCGTGCTGAAGCGTTAGATGCTGATCGAATTATCGGCGTAGAAACAGGTGGATGCCCGCATACCGCAATACGTGAAGATGCGTCAATGAACTTAGCGGCAGTAGATGAGTTAGCACGTCGACATAAAACGCTCGATCTCGTTTTTGTTGAAAGTGGCGGTGATAATCTAAGCGCTACGTTTAGTCCTGAGCTAGCGGATCTTACCATTTACGTGATTGATGTTGCCGAAGGGGAAAAAATCCCGCGTAAAGGCGGTCCGGGTATTACGCGTTCGGATTTATTAGTCATTAACAAAATTGATTTAGCACCTTACGTAGGCGCAGACTTGAATGTGATGGATCAAGACACTAAGCGCATGCGTCCTAATTCGCCTTATGTGTTCACCAACTTAAAAACAGGTGAAGGCTTGCAAGTGATTATCGATTTTATTATCAAACAAGGGATGCTAGATGCTGCCTAATTAGGCAGCATCACGTACAAAGCAAGAATGCTTAAAGCGGCTATGTGTAAGCTAACTACCCAGCCGCTACAGCGAACATAGACTTCATCCTGACTAGGGTGGTTGAGGGCGGTTTGAATGATCCGGCTTCCTGGCCAGCCACCTAAAAGCTCAGCAATCAGCAGCTCTATACCACTGACTCGGTTTTTATAGCGGTGGCGTAGCTTGTCGCGGTGCAATGTAACTACGCATGCAATTGACATCCCAATGTATAACAACAAGGGGAGCATGGTAGCGGGCGTTACTAGTACACACAGCAAAAGTGAAATAAAACAAGTAAACCAGGTTGCTCCAGTGACTCGCGAGTAGCGGAAACTGCCCACATTTACCCCGCTAGCATGGATGCCATAGGCTTGTAAGCGCCCACCAGCAACAGCTTTTAAGTCGAATGTGACTTTTTCACCCGTAAATGGCTTAAATGTGCTGTCCTGTATGCCATTAATAGTAAAGGGAATTTCGGAGCTTTCATGGGACGTCTGGATTACTCCACAGCCGTCCTCTTCATTCCATTGAATGATACGACCTGTGAACGTTGGCATTTTTTACTCGATTTCGATTTCCGTTAATACATTGCAAATGAAGAGTGTTTAAAACACGCCACATCATTTGCGCTCACGCTCGTAATGTAGCGCTAATTACGCGGGCTTGCTAGTGTCGCATTTTGTAGACTTTTTTTGTGTAGGTCTTGGTGGTGGCCGTGTGCTCGGCAGACAAAGACGAATTAAGCTGTTATAAACGGGTTGTGCGCTTTACTAGTCAACGTCTTTTTCTTTACGTAGAGGTTTTTTAACAATGGATTCAGGAATTCTGATTGGTGGTTGTGACGCGGGTAAAATTTATCTGGATCCACGTTATGCCAATCGACACGGATTAATAGCGGGTGCTACAGGTACCGGTAAAACGGTTACTTTGCAGTGCCTAGCCGAGGGTTTTTCGGATATTGGTGTTCCTGTTTTTATGTCTGATGTAAAAGGCGATCTAACGGGGTTGAGCCAAGCAGGTAGCCCTCATCCTAAGGTTGATGAACGCGTTGAAAAAATAGGTATCGATGGTTACTCACAGCGCGGTTATCCAATTTCGCTATGGGATGTGTTTGGTGAAAAAGGTACCCCGGTTCGCTCTACTATTTCAGAAATGGGGCCGCAGTTGTTGGCTCGCCTTTTAGACCTCAATGATACCCAAGAAGGTGTGTTAACCCTCGTTTTCGAATATGCAGATGATGAAGGTCTATTGTTGGTTGATCTCAATGACTTGCGCACCTCCCTAAACTTTATTGCAGAACACGGTAAGGAAATAGATGCTCAGTTGGCGGTTTCAAAAGCGTCGGTTAACGCTATTTTGCGCCGCTTATTAATGCTAGAGCGCGAGGGTGGCGAGGCTTTTTTTGGAGAGCCAGCTCTGCAACTGCAAGATTTTATGCAAGTGGATCGAGATGGCCGCGGGATTATCAATGTTCTAGAGTCGGAAAAGTTAATTCGAAGCCCACGAGTTTATTCAACCTTCTTACTATGGCTCTTGTCTGAGCTGTTTGAAAACTTGCCTGAAGTGGGTGATGCGGATAAACCCAAAATGGTCTTTTTCTTCGACGAAGCGCACTTGTTGTTTAGCAATGCTTCTCGCGTATTGGTTGAGAAAATAGAACAGGTTGTGCGCTTAATTCGCTCTAAAGGTGTTGGCGTTTACTTTATTACTCAAAGCCCAGCTGATTTACCGGATAATGTGCTAGGTCAGCTCGGTAATCGTGTGCAGCATGCGCTGCGAGCCTTTACGCCTAAAGATCAAAAAGCCGTGCGGGTTGCTGCGCAAACTTTCCGTGCTAATCCCAAGGTAGATACGGAAGAAGCCATTACACAAATGGGTGTGGGGGAAGCGTTGGTATCGGTCTTACAAAAAGGTGGTGTCCCTTCGGTTGTTGAACGAACCTTGATTCGCCCTCCATCGTCTCGTATGGGGCCGGCGAGCGAGCAAGAGTGTGCATTGCTTATCAAAAACGACCCTATGAATCGCCGTTATGCTGAGGCATACGATCCTCGTTCTGCGCATGAGATTTTACTAGAACGAACGGCTAAACGTATTCAAGATGAAGAAGCCGCAGAAGCACAAGCCGCCAAGGAAAAAGAAGAAGCCAAAGCCGCTAAGCGTAGTTCAGGACGTAGTAGTAATCGCCAATCAGTAACCGAAGCCTTAATGAAGTCAGTAGTGCGTAGTATCGGTAGTAGCCTGGGGCGCAGTGTGGGAAAAAGCCTGCTGCGGGGGATTTTGGGATCGTTAATTAAGTAAGCACTGCGCACTGGCAATAAAGCACCCATGCCAATAAATCACCTATGTCTTCATTGATGTAGGTGTTTTTTTATCGCCGTTAAATCCGCCATTAATGAGCAATACTGATGTTGTATATGATCCCAGCTTAAGTGGCTTATGTCGGGGGCTGTTGGTAGTTGTTTGCTTTGTTTTAATTGAGCTAGCTCAGCTATTCGGATAGCTGCTGCTTTTGTTTCCTCTTTTTGAGTCGTTCCCGTATAGCAATAAGTAGTGTCTAATAGTTCCGGATAGGCTAAACGGTTTGGAACGACCGGAATAGCTCCTGCGGCGACGCCTTCTAGTACCGCTATGCCTTGGAAATCGTGATCAGCGGTTGATAAAACAACGTCAGCTTGGTTGAGGCATTGTCGATACGCATCCGCGTGAGTGAGATAACCATACCGGTCGATGCGGTGCGCAAACTTATCTTTAATCACTTTAAATGCGCTGGGTTGCTGCCTGAACTGTTGGCCAACAATATCAATGATGTAATCAACACGCATCGACTCTAGTGTGTTTAGTATGGCGAGTAAAAGGTCGGGCCCTTTATCGTATTCCCAACGATGGTTCCACACCATACGCAGAGCACCTTGGTTGTTATGCTCACGAAGGGATGTAAAGCAGTGTGCAGGCAGCGGCACAGGTATGACGGATGACTTTTGGCGTAATTGTTCTACCAAGTTGACGGGAACATGGTCTGGCAGTTTATGCAGTAAGCGATCAACGCCTGTTAAAAATGTGTGGCGGTTGTAATCGGTATTAAAGGCGAGATGGTCGGCAGCTAATGCGGCATAAAGCGTTACCATCATAGGTTCAACGCTTGCATGCACATTGTTCGTCTCTGGGTAGGCGAACTGATTCTCATGAAAATACAGCAGTGTTGGGGTAGAGGCTAGCTCGGGTAAAAAGCCCCTTAGGCTTGCTAAATCAGTCATCGAAGTAGCAATCACGAGATCGTATGATTGCGAGAGTAGAGCACGGTCTTTGCCAAATGCCCAGCTCATACTGTTACCTCTGATGCGCCAAGAGAAATAGCGAGGGGGCAGTGTCATCAGCGTAAAGTCATGGTCATCACAATGCTTTATAAGGCCTTGATGCCAGTAACGATGGCTATGAGCATCGTAAGCTGATAGCAGTAAAATGCGCATCAATGAATTCCTTTTTTCAGGGCGTGTGGAACAATTCTTTAAGCTGATAGCAGAGTCTATGTGAGATTAGGAAATGAGAGAAGAGAGTGGATTGTTCTAATCGCGCCAAAGGCTTAAAAAAATATGGATTTTTCTGTTTATCCTGTCATATTCAGCGTTTTTGAATGATGGCCACTAACCATCTAAGATAAATGATCTCTCCGTTGTGGAGTCACTTGTATATCTCTGAGGGGATGTTACCTATGAAGCGTTTTGCTACAGGCTTAAAAGCGACTGGCATTAAAACAGCAATACTCGCCACTTTGGCGGCAAGCTCTTTAGTTGCCAATGCTCAGGATGAGCTACATGTGTACAACTGGTCTGACTACATTGCTGAAGATACTATTCAGCGTTTTGAAGATGAAACGGGCATTAATGTTGTATACGACGTGTATGACTCTAATGAGGTGCTAGAAGCAAAATTACTAGCGGGTAATAGTGGCTATGATTTAGCCTTCCCAACGGCACGCCCTTTTGTTGATCGCCATATTAAAGCGAAGCTATACGCTCCATTGGATAAAGCTCAATTATCACGCTTGGGGAATATCGATACCGATATTTTACACTCGCTTTCGGATATTGATCCGGGCAATCAGTATGCGGTTCCTTATATGTGGGGAACAACGGGAATTGGCATTAACCTCACCAAAGTGAAAGCAATTCTGGGTGACGACTTTTCACTGGATACATGGTCGCTAATTTTTGATCCGGCCATAGCTGAAAAGCTGAGTGAGTGCGGTATTTCGTTAATGGACGATCCTAACGAAGTTTTTAAAGCTGCACAGGCTTACAGTCACTCGGATACTAATGATTACAGCACGCAAGGCTTAAATAAAGCCGCTGAAACGGTGAACGCAGCAAGGCCATTTATTCGTTACTTTCATAGCTCGCAATACATTAATGACCTAGCTAATGGAGACATTTGTGTTGCACATGGTTACAGCGGTGATGTGCTACAGGCGCGTGATCGTGCGGCGGAAGCGAATAACGGCGTCGAGATTGCCTATCTAGTCCCTAAAGAAGGAGCTGTAGTGTGGACTGATGTCATGGTTGTACCGGCTGATGCCCCTAACCCAAACGCGGCCCATCAGTTTATTAACTTCCTGTTGCGCCCTGATGTTATAGCGCCAATTACTAATTTTGTTGCCTATGCCAATGCTAATAAGGCAGCCACTGAATTAGTAGACGAAGCGATTCGTAATGACCCGGGTATCTACCCTTCAGGCGAAAAATTGAAGTCATTGATAGCTATTAAAACTCCGAGTGACCGTGAAGCGCGGACGATGACACGTTTGTGGACACGTGTAAAAACGGGCCAGTAATGAGGTAACCCTCAGTGAACCTCGCTGAGGGTTTTTAATTGGAGTACGAGTTTAGATGGCGACTATTCGCTCATTTACCCCCCAAGAACCATGGCAAGCCCCTGAAGGTGAGCCGCTGGTGCGTATCGAGAAGGTCACCAAGAAGTTTGGTGATGTGTATGCCGTTGATGAAGTTAGCTTAGATATCCATAAAGGCGAGTTTTTTTCATTACTGGGATCGTCCGGTTGCGGTAAAACAACGTTGTTGCGTATGTTGGCGGGGTTTGAGACACCGTCCTCTGGACGTATTTTTATTGACGGTGTTGATATTACCGAGGTACCTCCATACAAGCGGCCTATTAATATGATGTTTCAGTCGTATGCGCTTTTTCCGCATATGAGCGTGGAAGACAACATCGCCTTTGGTTTAAAGCAAGAAGGCATGGCAAAAGCCGAGCGCAAAGAGCGTGTGGCAGAAATGATGTCGCTGGTACAAATTAGCCCGTTTGCAAAACGTAAGCCTCACCAGCTATCGGGTGGTCAGCGCCAGCGTGTGGCGCTAGCGCGTGCGTTAGCAAAACAGCCTAAAATTTTATTGCTGGATGAGCCGTTAGGCGCATTGGATAAAAAACTGCGCGAAAAAACTCAGTTTGAGCTCGTTAATATCCAAGAGCGTCTGGGTATGACATTTATCATAGTGACGCATGACCAAGAAGAAGCAATGACAATGTCATCGCGCATAGCATTGATGCGTGATGGCCGCATTGAACAGATTGATCCGCCGCGCCGTTTGTATGAGTTTCCATCGACACAATTTGCCGCGTCATTTATTGGCAGTATCAATTTACTATCTGGTTATGTGGTTGAGCAAACTAGCCATTACGTCACTATTCAGAGTGAGGAAGCTGGCGGTCTGTTACGTGTTCATCATAGCCAACCTTTGGTGGCAGGCATGCCTGTTACGGTCGCGATTCGTCCTGAAAAATGCCGTTTGATCCCAGAGTTAACAGGTGAGCCAAACGAAGTCAGTGGTGTGATCAAAGAAATCGCTTATTTAGGTGATGTGTCTATTTATCATGTTGATTTACCTTCGGGTAAGCGGGTTCAGTTTACACAGTCTAATGTGCAAGCATTAGCCGAACAGCCACTGACATGGGAACAAACGGTGCATCTTAGTTGGAAAGAAGACAGTTGCGGGGTGCTCACCGAATGATTAACGCGGTTAGTCGTTTCTGGACGGGGCGCACGTTAATCATCGGTGTGCCTTGGCTGTGGCTGGGTTTGTTCTTTTTGCTGCCTTTTCTGTTTATATTGAAAATCAGCCTGTCCCAAGCCGTGTTAGCTCAGCCTCCTTACACAGATTTGCTCGGTGAGATTCAAGATGGTTTGGTGACTATCCAACTGAATTTTGGCAACTATCTCTTCTTGCTGGAAGATCCTCTCTACCTGCAAGCCTTATGGGGATCAGTAAAAGTCGCAGGTATTTCTACACTACTCTGTCTGGTGCTGGGTTACCCTATGGCCTATGCGATTGCCAAGGCGCCGTCTCATTGGCGCTTGCCTTTGTTAATGCTCATTATTTTGCCTTTTTGGACCTCGTTTCTTATTCGTGTCTATGCATGGATTGGTATTTTAAAAAATAATGGGCTGCTCAATCAGGTCTTAATGGGAATGGGAGTTATTGATTCGCCGCTGGAAATTATGCACACACCTGTCGCAGTGTATATTGGCGTCGTTTACAGCTATTTACCGTTTATGGTGTTGCCTTTGTACGCCACTTTAATTCGGCTGGATGAGTCTTTAAACGAGGCCGCTGCCGATTTAGGCTGCCCACCATGGAAACAGTTCATCAAAGTCACTTGGCCACTCTCGTTGCCGGGGGTGTTAGCCGGTTCTATGTTGGTTTTTATCCCTGTTATGGGTGAATTTGTCATTCCAGATTTGTTAGGTGGTCCCAACACCTTGATGATCGGTAAACTGCTGTGGATAGAGTTTTTTAGTAATAAAGACTGGCCATTAGCATCGGCTTTAGCGGCTGTATTACTGTGTGCTTTGATTATCCCGTTTGTAGCATTGCGACATTTTGAGCGCCGCGCCGAGGAGGTAAGCTGATGTGGCGTAGAATGCCTGTGTTGATGACAGTGCTTGTATTTGGTTATGCGTTTTTATATGGCCCTATTCTTAGCTTGATGGTGTATTCATTTAATGAAAACCGCCTGGTCACGGTGTGGTCTGGATTTAGCACCAAATGGTACGGTGAGTTATTACAAAACGAACAAATATTAGACGCGGCGTGGCTCAGTGTAAAAATAGCGTCGGTTAACGCATCATTAGCGGTTATTTTAGGGACGTTAGCTGCGCTGGCATTGGTGCGTTTTAAGCGCTTTCGTGGGCGCAGCGTTATGCAAACCATGGTGACAGCTCCCTTGGTTATGCCCGAGGTTATTATTGGCTTGTCCTTATTGTTGCTTTTTGTGGCGATGCAAAAAACCTTGGGATGGCCCGAAGGTCGGGGCCAGTTAACCATTACGATTGCGCATGTCACTTTTTCATTGGCTTATGTCACCGTTGTTGTGCAAAGCCGTTTATCTCATATGGATCAGTCGCTAGAAGAAGCGGCTTTGGATCTGGGGGCTAAGCCGCTTAAGGTTTTCTTCACTATTACGTTACCCTTAATAGCGCCGGCATTATTAGCTGGCTGGTTATTGGCTTTCACTTTATCAATGGACGATTTGGTTGTTGCTAGCTTTGTATCGGGCCCAGGAGCAACGACCTTGCCTATGGTGGTGTATTCGAGTGTGCGTTTGGGGGTTAGCCCTCAAATTAACGCGCTAGCCACAATTATTGTACTGGTTGTCAGTATGGCCGTACTGATTGCGGGTATCGTGATGTACCGTAAAGAAAAGCGTGCTAGCCGCTTATCGTAAGAACCGGTTACCTGCGCAGACTTTACAGCTTAACAAGCGAGGCCCCTTTTATTTGAGCATACACCGGAGTGCCTTCTTCGAGAGCAAGGTGGTCTTTTGACCGCCTTGTAATTCGCGCTAATATTTCGCTTTTATGCCCAAGACGTAGGCGCACATTGCACATGGCTTCGCCTTCGGGCTTTATTCCAATCACGGTAGCGCTTAAGCAATTCACAATGGAGCTATCCGTGGGTGGCGTTAGCGATAAACTGACGTGGCTGGCACCAATGCGAATACGGCGCTGTGAACCGACAGTAGCGATATACCCAGGCATGTATAACATACCGCCATCGATTGTTAATTGAGTCAGAGCGTACTGCTCGTCGTAGTGGTGTACTGTGGCGTCGACTAGCGCTCCGGCACGGTTAAAGTGGCTAAGTGGACCTTCGAGGTCGAGCATTAACGTGTGTACGTCCCCTTCGGCAATGACAGTGCCTTTCTCCATAATAATCAAATGATCAGCTAAGCGTTCAACCTCTGTTAGTGCATGGGTTACATACACAATCGGGATTGATAGCTCGTGGGGCAGGCGCTCTAAATAGGGCAGTATTTCGTTCTTGGTTTTAAAGTCGAGAGCGGATAACGGCTCGTCCATTAACAGTAGCTTTGGTTGTGAAAGTAGTGCCCGGCCAATGGCAACCCGTTGTTTTTCACCGCCGGATAAATGAGTTGGTTTGCGTGCTAACAGGTGTTCAATACCTAATAAGTTGGTTACTTGATCCAGCGTAATGTTATTGGTGCCTCGGCTTCGTTTCGCTCCAAATAGTAAGTTGTCTTTTACGCTGAGGTGATCAAATAAACTGGCTTCTTGGAAAACATAACCTAGCTCACGCTGGTGGGTGGGTAATGCCTTGTCATCATGTTGCCAGTGAATATTATTCACTGTGACTTGGCCATCTACTGCGTGATGTAAGCCTGCAATACAACGTAAGAGCGTGGTTTTACCGCAACCTGAAGGCCCAAAAAGTACCGTAAAGCCGGATGAGGGCAATGTAAGGTCGACCTGTAGGGTAAAGTCCTCTAATTGTGTCTTTTGTTTTATGACTAGGTTGCTAGGTGGGGTAGTGGTCATCATCGTACTGTCCCACCGTGACTTGGCTGCTTATTAAGCTTAGATAGCACTAGCATGATGACTAATGCAAACACCACCATCCCCGCTGCAATTTGATGTGCCTTGTGCCACTCGAGTGTTTCTACATAGTTGTAAATAGCAATCGATAGCACTTGTGTCTCGCCAGGGATGTTGCCACCGATCATTAATACGACACCAAATTCTCCCAACGTGTGGACAAAAGTCATTGTGGCACCAATGACAAGGCCTGAGCGTGCCATGGGAAGCACGACACTAAAAAAAGTATCCATTGGGCTAGCGCGCAATGTTGCGGCTACTTCAAGAGGCCTCGGGCCGATCGCCTCAAACGCGGCTCTTACGGGTAGCACCATAAAGGGTAAAGAGAAAATGACTGAGCCAATGACTAAGCCACTAAAGGTAAAGGTTAATGGCCCACCAAACCACTCGGCAAGTGTCTGGCCTAGTGTATTTGTAGGGCTTAATAATAGGAGCAAATAAAAGCCTAAAACCGTCGGCGGCAGTACTAACGGGAGTGTGACTAAAGCGGCGACGACTTCTCTTCCCCATGATCGCTTTCGTGACAGCCACCACGCTATCGGCACGCCTAGTGCTAATAAAATAGCCGTTGTCGTAAAGGCCAGTTGTAGTGAGAGCAGAATCGCGTTGGTCATGATGGTGCTTTACTCAGTTAAATATCCGTGATCAGTAATAATTTTTTTGGCAGTAGGGGAGTGTAAAAACGTTAAAAACTGCAGCGCCGCTGCGTTTTTTTGAGCACGCTTTAACAGTACTGCCTGCTGCTTAATGGGGGTAATTTTGTCTGAATTTATCACGGTGTAATAACCTTGAGTTGCTTTGGCTTGCCCTAATGAAACAAAAGCCGCATCAACATTACCGGTGTCGGCAAACTGTAATGCTTGGCTTACATTATCACCAGTGACTCTTATTATATTGTTATTTAATTGAAGGCTGTTTAAAAACTGCTGAGCGGCAAGTCCGTAAGGGGCGGATTCTGGATTGGCTAACGCAATCCGATGAATACTGCCATCTAAAAGCGCAGAGCTGCCTAGTTGATCTAGACGAATGGCCTTACTAAAGAGGGCTAATTGCCCAATAGCGTAGGTAGAGGCAGGTGCAACAGCAAAGCCTTGTTTGATGAGGCGTTGCGGGCGGCGAGTGTCTGCGGCTAAAAAAACATCAAAGGGTGCGCCATGCATAATCTGAATAGCAAGCTTTCCTGTTGAGGCTGTACTCAGTTTTAGAGTGTGGGGGGAGTACTGTTCAAAGGCTTGGGCCAATGCGCTTGCCGATGAGTAAAAGTTTGCGGCTACAGCGATACGGGCTTCCCCTGCGGTAGCTGCATTAGTGTGAAGGCAAGCGATGCAACAACATATTCCTACTAACCACCTACGTAAGCCTGCGAAGCTGAATTGGCGACAAAAAATGTGTAAATGCAAAACACAAGATATCAAGTATGCTCTCCTTTAGGTGTGCTGCTGTTGCTTGTGAACGTTTCTTGTTTTCTTTTAGTCTATGACTTTAATAAGTTTTTTTAGAAAATATTGATGGCGGATATCGATCAAATTTATCTCATATTTCAGAAGAAAGAATGTTTTGTTGCACTGCACAAAAATGTTTGACAAAGCGATAAAAAAGACTATCATGATAATCATTGTGCAGTGCAGCAAAAACAACGTATAGAAACAATATACACATTCTTGGAGTTACAAACATGACTAACTTAGACTTACAAAAGCCGCTTGAAACTATGAAAACCCTAATGGCTCTTCAAGCGTCTACTATGAACAAATCAGTTGAGCTACAAAAAGCATCTGGTGAGCAACTTGCTAGCTTTTTCAAAACTGAAATGGAAAAAGCAAAAGACCTTAAAACACCTGAAGATATGGTTAAGTTTAATGTCGCTGCAAACCAAGGCTTATTCGATTTAATGAAAGCTCAAGGTGAAGCGTTTACGGCATTGGCTACAAGTGCTAGCCAAACTGCTATGGATGAGATGCAGAAGTTGGCTAAGTAAGCAGCCTGCGTTTCTTTAAAAGCCCCGGTTA
Source organism: Neptunomonas sp. CHC150 (assembly GCF_030397555.1). NCBI lineage: Bacteria > Pseudomonadati > Pseudomonadota > Gammaproteobacteria > Oceanospirillales > Oceanospirillaceae > Neptunomonas > Neptunomonas sp. CHC150. The sequence continues at coordinate 167,701 of NZ_JAPNXU010000010.1, read as the reverse complement.
TCCGGGGCTTTTTTTGTTGTAAGGTTAAAGGCGCGGATCAGTATTTTTGATGAGCGTTTCATGCTTATGCGATTGCAAAAAGGCCGCTAATGCAGGGGTTTCTTCAAGCGATAGTAATTCGCGAAAACTCACCCAGTCGAGTAAACAATACAAACAAATAGACGGGTAGTGCCACTCATCAAAGCTGCCATTAGCTGCGGCTGCTTCTAACAGATTAATCGTATTTGCAATCCGCTCTTTTTGTAAGTCTGCAATTAACAACTCTCCCTCTGTGCTAATGCCTGAACGCGTCAACATGAACAGTGTAATGCATGAGTCATTTACAGCGTCGATCATGGTCAACAGGTTTTCTTGATCCCAGCTCATCTGCGCGTGGTTTAACTTGTTCGCTAAATACTTATGAATTACACGTGAGTCGAGTAGGGTTTTATCGTCATCGGTCAAGACTGGAACTTTCATGACCGGAGTAAATTTTCGCAATGCGTCGCGGCCTTCAGGCGAGTAGATATTGAGTGCGATAAACTCATGTGGATAGTTATCCATGAACAAGCGTATGCGACGTACATAAGGTGAGGTAGTCGATCCAATTAACTGCATGTTGTTCTCCAGTGGAATTCGGTAGCGGCTTTGTTAGCTAAGGCCAGTATAAAGAATAAATAGGCTGCGTAAGACTGTATTTTGGGAACAAAGAGTTAAAGGTTAAGCCTCATTAAATATACAGTAAGACGATAATAGTTATTGCCCACGAGTAATAGACATGATAAATAGCATTTTTAAAAAGTAGCTTAAAAGTTGATTCGTACCGAGAGGTTATCAACCTAGTTACTTACCGACCTTTAACCCCAACCGTTGGGGTGCCCAGACCGTCAGATATGATGTGGCAAGCATCGGCCAGCGAGGATACTGACGCCCATGGAACACACATCTACACCGCCTTCAAACGATCGATCGGGACCCGCTTCTTCGGTCGTCCCACGTCGTTTTTTAGACTTATTAGCTATTTTGCTGCGAAGCCCCAGTGTTGTGGGAGCCGAGCATTCTTTTTTCCGTGTTCTTAAGCGTGAACTAGAAGAGCGCGGTGCGCAGGTAAGCTGGTATGAGGGTGTGTTAGTGGCGCAAGGCGCTCGGCCTAAAAGCGTTATGTTCTCGGCACACATCGACCGTCACGGTTTGGTGTGCACTGGACCGAATGAGTTTCAGTATGCCGCGTTTGTGGCGAGTGCACGTTCTGATTTGCTGGGTAACTCGGTCAGCGAGCAGTTGATGAATAAGATCGTACATCGCTTTGAATCCGAATCAGTCTATGCATATGAGCCGTGGTCAGGGGCTTATCATGGAAGCGGGGTGATTGATCGAGCGTATATTTGTGAGCACCGTAACAACCTGATTTTTGAGTTGGCAGGCATGAACCACTTAGCTGCAGGTACACCGGTTGCTTTTCAAGACCGCTTAAAGCAAACCGATCAAGCATTAGTCGGCCAGTTAGATAACGTATTAACGGCTGCAGCTTTAGTGTATTTGTTTGAGCTGGGTTTTGAAGGAACGGCCTTTTTTACCGCGCAGGAAGAAGCCGGAAAAAGTTGGCGGTATTTGCTGGAGTGGTTTAGGCGTTTTGGCGAAACAACCAACCAATTGATAGTGGTGGACACTAGCCCGTATCCAGATTTAGAAGCAGCAGGCCAACAGCATGTTGTATTACGAAACAAAGACGCGAACGCCACATTCAATGAGCCGTTAACCCAGCGCCTATCTCATTTATGTGATGAGTTAGGGTTACGTTATCAATTTAAAGACCGTTATGTTGAAGCAATGAATGCGATACAAAAAGCAAAAGGCGAGGAGCCTTCATCATTAGGCTCGACTGAGATGGGGCGTATTATTGCCGCATCGAATGGCTTGGTAGATGGTACCACCTTGCAAATACCCACGTCTGGTTATCATACCTTGTCAGAGTCGGCGCCATTGGCATCGGTTTCTGGATTTTTAAATATATTGTCTGGCCTTTGTAGCTTGGCTCAACCCGTAGAGGGGCGTTTGGATGTATAAAACATTAGTCGTTGTTGATAACGAAACCCAGCTGGCTGATATGTCAGCGTTTGATGCGGTGACGTTTGAGCGTTATTTAGCGGACTATCCTAAACGTAATGAGCGTAAAACTCGGCTTATTAATTTATGTGATACGCGTCAGTATTTAAGCCGCGGGTACTATTGTTCTTTGTTGGCTGAAGCACGCCAACACAAAGTGCTCCCAAGTGTGAGTGCGATTAATGATCTGCGTGACAGTGATGAGAAAACCCTCAGCTTACAGTTAAGTGCGACCCTCGCTGGTGTCCCTAGCGACAAAACGATCACCTTGATGATTTTCTTTGGACAGTTGGCCGATAGCCAGGCAATACCGGACGAGCGTTTAGCAAAGTTTGCGCGCCAAGTGTTTGATCAATATCCAGCCCCAATTTTGAAAGTGTCGTTGACGCCCGCTAAAAAGCAATCGCCTTGTATTGTTGAGCGTTATGCTTATGCGCAGTTAGAAGGCGATCTTAAATCGGCTTTTTTAGAGCAGTTGTCTTCTTTTGTTGAAAATGTATGGCGAACACCCACTAGCCGCAAGCGTGCACGTTGGGAGATGGCTATTTTGGTGAATCCTAACGAAAAGCAGCCGCCGAGTGACAAAGTGGCGATCAGTCGTTTTATTAAAGCGGCGAGCAAGGTTGGCATTCATGCAGAAGCCTTATCCGCAGAAGAGTTAGGACCATTAAGCCAGTATGACGCGCTGTTTATTCGTGAGACTACGGCGATTGATCATCACACATATCGCTTAGCGCGCAAGGCAGAGAAGGAAGGTTTGGTTGTTATTGATGATGCGACTTCTATTTTGCGATGCTGCAATAAAGTCTTTTTGCACGACGCATTTAGTTACAACGGTGTCCCGTCACCTAAAACAGAAGTGGTGATTGCTGCCAGCGAAGCGGATTTAGATGCTGTTGAGCAATCATTTGGTTATCCCCTTGTATTGAAAATGCCAGAAGGGTCATTTTCTAAAGGTGTTTATAAGGTAAAGGACCGCGCGGAGTTAAAAGAGCGTTTAGAGGAGCTGTTTGTTGATACGGCTTTGGTGTTAGCGCAAGAATACCTTTATACGGATTACGATTGGCGTATTGGGGTGCTCAATGGTCGCGCGATTTATGCATGCAAATACATGATGGCACGCAATCATTGGCAAATTTATAATCACGAATCTAAGCGTTTTAACTCGGGTGGTTTTGAAACCCTACCCACATTTGAAGTTCCAAGAGCGGTATTGCAGGCAGCACTTAAAGCCTGCGATATGATTGGTAATGGCCTGTACGGTGTGGATATAAAACAAAAAGATAACCAAGTGTATGTTATTGAAGTAAATGACAACCCAAGTATCGATCACAAGGTAGAAGACGTGTACTTAGGGAATGAGCTATACATGGTCATTATGACTGAATTTGCCAATCGTTTAGAAAAGCGCGGACGATAGTCCAGCAGGCAAGGCCGCTTAGCTCACCTATCATTAAACGCCGACGAGGAGTTCCCCTGTCGGCGTTTTTTTATGAGCCCGTATTGTGTTTTTAAGAGAGGTTATTGCTGTAGGCTGCGTTTTCTATAATGATGGCGGTGCGTAAACGCTCGCGTCCAAAGCAGGCCATGTGGTTAAAGTTTTCTCGGGCAATAGGAATATGCTGGCAGTCGAGAGGGTCTTGCGACAAGTCGTCTGGGTCGGGATCGTGTACATATAAACAATCATCATCCATGGCTGTGACAACAACCCAATGAGGTGCTTTGCGGCCATCCATACGGTAGGTGCTAATTAGAATAATAATGGTGGCGTGGCGCACTAATGCTTGTTGTATTTGTTCTTGGGTGATGTCTTCATAATTCACCTGTAAGCCCGCATTATGCGCTTGATCCTTAAAGTGCTGATCAACAACGCCCATGATGTGCTTTTTGTGATCGGAGCGTACGCCCTCTATAAATAGTGGCGTGCGCGTATTGATATAAACCGCTGAAACAAATCCTCGATAGTGCGCCGCTAACGCTAAACCGACCGGGTGACATCCCCCGTGTCCAGAGGTCATAAAAATAGTTGTGGCTTCTCGCCAGATATCAAGTTCTTCTAGCTGTGTTAATGCCCGCTCAGGCTGCAGTGTTGCCATCGCCATGAGCAAAGATGCAGGCCCGCATGTAAACTCGGTGGTTTGCTGGTACCAAGGCGTGTTCCGCACATTGGGTGCACAAGCTCCTCTGAGTATACGTTTTTGCATACGCAGGGCGTCGCTATGGTCTTCGTAGTAGTCTCTGTATTCATCGAAACACCAGTAACCTAAACGGCGATATAAAGTGATAGCGGGCGTATTATTTTTTGAGACTTCCAGACGCATAAAAAAACGCCCTTTCTCAGCCGCGTTGTTTTCTAAAGCCGTTAACAGGGCTTGCCCTGCACCGGTTTTGCGGCCTGTTGGCATGATCGCTAATGAATAGAGCCGAGCTAAGCGGGTGCCTTTATGCAAAAGAACCAGTCCATAGCCGAAAATAGTGGCGTTATTTTCTACCACTAAAAAAATACGATTGTTAGCTTGCAGCCAATGCTTTAATCGACGGCGAGACAATTTATCGCCAAGAAAACACGTATTTTCGACTTGCTCAAGCACATCTAAATCAGAGATAGCGGCTTGGCGTATCGTTAGCGTAGGCGGTACAGAAGTGTATGTGTCTAAATTGGCATTGGGCATGGTTGGCAAGCACTCATTGCGTTGTGCAACGTAAAAATATCAAACAATAATTGCTGATAATGAGGCTTTTGGTGGGTGAATAAAAGTAGATGAGTACCGAATTAGTGAAATAAACGTTACTGCGAAGAGGGCGTTAAGAGCGGGAGTCGTAGAAGTGTTTCCCGGCCTTAACGCTTGAGTATTAGGCTGTTTTAGTACGGTAAGAAGCTCCAGAAACTAACAGTAAGCCTGCTGCTAGTAAAGCTAGTGTACCGGGGGCAGGCACATCATAGGCATCACTATATACTGGGCTCATGGTGTAACTGTTATTGGTGTCATCACCAATGGTGTAAGTAAAGTTGACATCAAAAGAGCTAAGGTCCGTATCATCTACTCCGGTAGAGTCTTCTAAGCCAAGAACGCGAAAGGTAGTAACGCCGGGATCATCAAATGTGTAAGGTGTTCCTGCATAGTGTTCGGTTTTAAAGACAAACTCTGAACCATTCCACATAAAAAGCCCGAATAACCCACCGCTCACAATATCGGGGAGTGTGGCGCTCTCGAAAATACCGGCAGATCCCGGCTCAATAGAAAAGTCGATACCCATAAAAGTGGTTGTGGTGATTGGGGCCGCATTAACAGGCGCGGTCAGTGCGAAAGTTGTTAGTAATGGCAGAATACAGATTTTACAACGTCGATAAATCTCTGCCTTTCGTAACGGATAAAACATGCTGAAAATCTCCAAATCAAAAGGCCTTTCTTAAGGTAAAGCAACAAATATGCCTGATAAGCTAATAGGCCTGTAAAGCATATACTTAACACAATATTAATAAAACAAGCGTTTGAAAATCAGTGTGTAATTGCTCTTAATCGTAAAGAAAGCTGACAATTTGTCAGCGCATAGAGTGCACATGTACCCCGAAAGTTCCTTGGATACAGCAGAAAGCAGGATTAGCTTGGCACTTAGCGTGGATGCCTAAGATAAGAGGGGAGCATACAGATAACAAGAGCCGTCAATAAGAGGCTCTTGTTAAGAAGATCATGTCAGAAAAGTGATGACGTATTAGGGTTGAGTTGCGGGTTTATTAGCAAACTCTTCGCAAGGGTAGCCCAACACAAACGTGTTATATACGCTAATCTGAACCGGCTCAGAGGCTTTCTCTGGGTTCTCTTTGATGTAAGCAATGACTTCATCAAGTAGCTCTTGGGACTGTTTACCGGCAGGTAGGCAGACAAAGTTACGTTTTACCGCCCCTTTTTGTCCCAACATGTTACCCACTAAATTAAAGCCGTTGATCATACCGCCTACAAATCCAGAACAAGACCCTGCGTTTAGCGCACGGTTAACCGCATCTTGTGGTGTTTCTTTGCCGGGAGATTGATAGAGGTTATTACACTTGTCATAAAACTCTTGGCTGGTAAGTGCGTAAGACTGGCTGCTGAAAAGGGAAAGTAGTAAGGCAGCAGAAAGAAGTCCTTTCATGAGATTATCCTTAATTTTTTGAAAAGCTGTTAGAACTTTACCATAAAGAATGAAAGATCGTTATCTTCATAAGACGGGGTTGATGAAATTTTCGTATGAGTTAGCAGGGAGAATTGGGTAGTCCTGTTAATAAAGGTTTTGGCTCAGTACTCTTTTCCTCTGGGTGCGTCCAAAGTAGTGAGGTTTGTACTATGCTGATGATAACTAATGAGGAGACTATTAATTTTGATAAAACTGTATAAAAACGAGAGTGCTTAATGGCGTTGCAGCGTATTTATAGCCAGCGTAAATTAATAACGGCATTTGTTTTCCTGTTAACGCTAGCGATCGGCTTGTATGGGGTCACATTAGGTCATTCGTTAGCCGATGCGCATCTTCGTGCGCAAATGAGTGCTTTGGGTAATGCTAAGGCTCGATTTTTAGAAAGTCGATTAGGTCATATTCTGACTTCTACGCGCATTATGGCGCTTGAAATTAATCGCAATAACGGCACCATCAACAATTTTGATGAATTTGCATCAGAGATCATCAGCTCCCTGGGCGGTATCTCTAATTTGCAGTTAGCCCCTGACGGTATTGTGACTGAAATATACCCTCTAGTGGGTAATGAGAAAGCGTTGGGTCATAACATACTCCGGGATGATAAGCGTCGGGATGAGGCGCTACTCGCGATTAAAGAGCGTCATTTAACGTTAGCCGGCCCTTTTGAGTTAGTTCAGGGCGGTATCGCCGTTATCGGACGTTATCCTGTTTTTTTGGATGCCGAGGTTGGGAGCCGGTTTTGGGGGTTTTGTTCCGTCGTTATCTATTTGGAAGAACTCCTCAAACAGGCTTACCTTGAAGACCTGTTGGAACAGGGCTATGGGTATCAGTTGTCACGTACCGATCCTGTGTCTAAAGCGCCTTATATTTTTTTGAAATCCGGTTTTGAGCTAGACGGGATTAGTGAAACCGTCAGTATTAATGTGCCAAATTCTAGCTGGCTTTTGACGGTGTATCAGCCTCATCATGGGGTTGAGCTAATTGATGTGTTGGGGGGAGTGCTTAGCGTATCTTTTGCGGGATTGTTGGCTTTTCTGGCAAATTACTATATGCGTAAACCGGAGGTGCTCAAACTCATCGTTGATGAAAAGACTGCCGAGTTAGAGCAGCTTGCTTTCTATGACCCACTGACGGGTTTGGCAAATCGGCGATTGCTCATTGAACATTTAAAATATGCAGTGAATAAGTCCATCAGGAATAATATTCAGTCAGCTTTGTTGTATCTGGACTTAGACGACTTTAAGCGTATTAACGATTCCCTAGGGCATGAAATAGGGGATGGTTTATTAGAAGAAGTGTCGACACGCATCGTCAATAATATTCGTAAAGGTGATATTGCCGCACGCTTAGGGGGAGATGAGTTTGCGGTGTTGTTTGTTAACTTTTCAAATACCCATAACATTAGTCAATTGGTGAACAAGCTGATCCAAGTTATTGAGGCGCCAATGCTATTACAAAAAAAATCATTGTCTATCTCTACTTCCATCGGGATTACCTTGATACCTACTGATAGTGATGATGTGCCCACGTTACTTAAAAATGCAGATATCGCTATGTATGCGGCTAAGCGTAAAGGAAAAGGCGGTTTTAAGTTTTTCGATAGTGCCTTGCAGCAAGCGGCGTTAGATCGTTTGCGGATAGAGGAAGGGCTAATCCAAGCGCTAGAACGGGATGAGCTCCGTTTACATTACCAGCCAATTGTTAATTTAAATACTGAGAAAGTAGTTAGTTATGAAGCATTAATTCGTTGGGAACATCCTGAAAGCGGGCTGTTAAGCCCGGATAAGTTTATTGCTATTGCGGAAGAAAGCGGCATTTTGCTGCACATGGGTTATTGGGCTATTAATCAAGCCTGTTTATTGATTAAGAATACGGCCTACTTAGGGAACGCGCGCTTTGGGGTGGCGGTCAATTTATCTCCGAGGCAGTTTACGGATGCGGAGCTTGTTCCGACTATCGAGCGTTTTATTGAAAATTACGAGATAGATGCGAAATATTTGGAAGTTGAAGTGACAGAGACCGCTTTAATGGACTGCTTAGATGAGGCTTGCGCAACATTGGATAAGCTCCGTGCTATGGGTATTAATGTTGCTATTGATGATTTTGGTACAGGCTACTCCTCTTTATCTTTATTGAAGCGTTTGCCTGTGGATAAGTTGAAAATAGACCGAAGTTTTATTATGGACTTGGAAACCGATGAGGTCGGCCGAAAAATTGTTGGTACACTTATTTCGATGGCTCACACGTTAGAGTTAACGGTTGTAGCAGAAGGGATAGAAACCCCTAGTCAGTGTGCTATTTTACAATCATTGGGGTGTGAGCAAGGGCAGGGGTATTTCTTTAGTAAGCCCAAATCTATCGAACATTATTATGAAGGCTTACCTTAATATAATTACTCATGAGGCCGGCCCTGGATAGCGACTAATATTGTAAAGAGCATTTTTGTCGTGCGGGATGTTCACGTGCCCATTTAGCAGGAGGCGTAATGACCAAAGACAGTTTAAGATATTGGGTGAATACTTTCGCCATGCGTAAACCCCGAAGCACTTCTCGTTTTAGCGTGTGTTTGATTATGATAGCCGCCAGTTTAGCTCAAACAGGGCAGGCCAGTACTTTTGCATTACAGCCGCAGTCCCTGACGGTAGCAGGGAAGCGTGTAAGCGTGAATGTCCCGCCGGGGTATCGGCTTGAGCTGGTAACCACTGATCTGTCGCAACCGAGATTTCTTACCTTTGCTGATAATGGCGATCTGTTTGCAGGATCTCAAAGCGGCTATGTGTATCGTTTAGTGCCGCCTTATACCCGAGTACAAAAACTAACTCCAAGCTTTCGTTATCCACACAGCTTGACGGTACGCGAGGGTAAGTTATTTATTGCATCTACCGAAGCCTTGTATCGAGCTGAAGGCATCAATGGTAAACAATTAGTGAATGTACAGCGGGTTCTTGACCTGCCTGCGGGTAACGGCCATAGCAGTCGTACCGTCAAGCAAGGTCATGATGGTAAGTTGTATATCAGCCTCGGTATTAGCGGTAACTGCAGTGATCAGTTTATGGGAGCCGGTTACCCGTTTGAGCAGCGACGTGGAGGTCTTTTCGTTGTTGAAGAGAAAGGAAAATCAATGCAATTAAGGCCCTATTCGACAGGGCTACGTAACCCTGTTGGCTTCGCTTGGAACGACCAAGGCGAACTGTTTGCTACTAATAACGGGCCAGACCATTGGGGATATGATCAACCTGAAGAACAATTAGCGGCGTTGAGTGAAGGGTCTTTTCATGGCATGCCTTGGTATCAAGTAATCGATGGTAAGGTTGTTCGTGATTCATGCCGTACCAATAAGCCTCCTATGGATATAGATGCTGTTACGCTACCCGTTGCTATGTTTCCTTCACGTAACGCACCTATGGCCATTGAGTTTATCCCGTCTAATCACGCGGATGCTCGGTTAGCCGGAAATGCTGTTGTTGCCTTACATGGTTCCTGGGCTGTTAAAGCCGGAGAAGGGCGGGCATCTAAGCGACCGCCGAACTTGTCATTGGTTATATTCGATGAGGAAAAAAAACCAGCAGTTGTGGAGTGGGTGACTGGCTTTCAAGAGGTTGATGGACAACGCTGGTCCCGCCCTGTTGGAGTGGCTGTGAGCCCAAAAGGAGAGGTCTATTTTTCGAGTGATGGCCCTGTATCCGCTATCTACCGGTTGGTACTCGATCATTAATAGTGGATATATCGCTTCATATTTCGGCAGAAAGACCCATTTTTTAGTTATTTTAGATTGGGCTTTGCACGTGAGCTGGTCTAAAGTTAGTGGTAAGCAGTGAATGGAAGCTTAACGAATAAAGTGGGTAGATCATGTGGTTAATTCGTCACATGGGTGCTTTTTAGCTCAAGTAACAACCTGATCGTTATAAGGTTGTAAAGCAAGAAGTTAATTATAATGGCGACGATGGATCGGCAGCTAATCAAACGTAACGCAGGAAAGCCAACGGCTTTGCTCTTTGCAATTACCTTGTTTATTTTTCTGGATTGCTCCATTCTGGCTATCAATGTGTGGCTAACGCAGCATGTTGAACAGAATGCATTGGCGATTAATGTGGCGGGTCGCCAGCGCATGTTATCCCAGCAAATGGCTAAAACACTATTAGAGATTAAAGCCAATCAGTACGAAACACCTTCATTAGAAACTCGGCAAGAGCTTTATAACGCTAGGCATCTTTTTTCTACGACATTGGATGGCTTTCTGAATGGCGGTTATGTCATTGACGGCAGTGGAATAGTCAAACCGTTTTCACGCACCCTTGATCCGGAGGCTTCTGAGGTCATCCAGAAAGCGATGAGTTTATTCCTTCCTCTCTCTTCGTCGATTAACCAACTTCAGGCGGCTCCTTCTCCATCAACAATTGGTGAGGCAGCCCGAGTGGCTGTTGAAGTAAACAGGCCTTTACTGGCGGCAATGAATCAATTAACAAGCCGTATGGAGATACTGTCTCAGCAAAAAACACAGCTGATTAGGCGAGTTCAAGGTGCTGCTTTTGCGCTAGCACTGATTAATTTTTTTGTTATTGTGCGTATGTTCTTTCAGCGTGCTAAGCAGTCTAGCAGGCAGTTGAGTAGCTTTCTTGCGCTTCTAGATAATGCTTCTTCTGCCATGATTGTTATTGATAGCCGAAAAAGAGTGGTAATGGCTAATCGGATGAGCCAAGAGTTATTTGGGTATCCTGCTCATTTGTTCATGTCTATCGGCGTTGAAAACTTGATTCGTAAAACGAATGGCGAAACGATGGGGAGCCGCCGAAACGGCGATACTTTTCGTATCGATTTAACAACACGTCCATTTAAATTTGAGGATGAGTCACTAACAATTATTACGGTGACAGACATCAGTAAGCATGCGGAAGAACAGCAACGCTTAGCACATTTAGCTAACCATGATCCGCTGACTGGATTAGTTAATCGACGTGCTTTCTTTGATCGTTTAGAGTTAGAGGTATTGCGTACGCGCCGAACGGGTCAGTTATTGGGTGTTTTTTTCTTAGATTTAAATAAGTTCAAGAGCGTGAATGACACTCTGGGCCACACGTCAGGGGATGAGCTATTAAAAACAGTGGCTGACCGATTACTGCATGTTGTTAGGGAAGTCGACACGGTTGCCCGCTTTGCGGGAGATGAGTTTGTGGTGATGGTAACTGACGTTAATCATCAGCATGAATTATTGAAAATACGCGATAAGATACGCTCAATATTTAGCTATTCATTTAAAATCAAGGGGGTAGAAGAGCGCATTGGGTGCAGTTTAGGTATGGCCATTTATCCCGTCGAAGGTTTAAGTGCCACAGAGCTGATTGAGATCGCCGACCAGAAAATGTACCAGGATAAACAAGCGAGTTAATGAGGTATACTGGAGTTAATTGAGTCTATTACGTATTAGGAATTGACCATGGCATCGCAACGTTTCCCTTTTTATCAGCCAATTATTGAAACAGCTACCGGGCGCATAGCCGGTTACGAAGCATTGGCTCGGACAACAGAGCCAGGCGGCAAAATAGTGTCTGCTGGAGATAGTTTTACTGATCAGTTGGTGCCTATTCTTGAGCGTATTGAATGGGACCGGAGTATACGCCGACAAACAATGGAGCAGTTACATCTGCTACCGCCTAACACCTTCATTAGTATTAATATTTCTCCTGAATGGATACAGCATTTAGATACTCTGGATGCATTGCCGACTCTTGAAATGGTTGAAGAAGCAGGTGTTGATCCTGCACGGGTTATTATAGAAATAACCGAGTCTGAAGGGGACCTTCATTTGTTGGAACAGTTGGTAAACCGCTACCGAGAGTTAGGTATGCAGGTTGCCTTAGATGATTTTGGAAATGGTTATTCTCAGCTAGATCGCATTGCCGTATTAAAGCCTGATTACGTTAAACTGAATATACAGCATTTGCGCGAAGGGGCCGGTGCTGGGCGAGGAGTCTCGCTTGTCCAACAACTCAGTATGATTGCTTCGCGCTTGGGTTGTAAGGTTATGTGTAAAGGGGTTGAAACGGAGGATGACTTCTTTCTGGCGCTAAGCTGCCAAGCCGTGTGTACACAAGGTTTTTTGTTCTCGCCTGCCCAGCAAAACATGTTGGATCCAGAGTCCACCGTTGAGAAAGCTTCTGAACTGCTCAATTACTATCGGGATATGGCGACTGAGCTGGTGGCCAGAAATCATTGGCGGGCAGAAAAAGCCAAAGGTGAGTTGCTAGGCTTACGTGAAGTGTTACGCACAACGCCCAGCGATGAAGAGTTGATTCAATTTGTACCTAGCGAACATTTTTTACGCTTTTATATTTGCGATCTGTCTGGTAATCAGGTGTCGCCTAACTTCGAAAATAGTGATCGGGGATGGATTATTAATGAGGCTCCTAAAGGTTCGAACTGGAGCTGGCGTCCTTATTTCTTTGAGCTGCTAGGGGCTAGTGATTTACACAGCCGAGTTGTTTTTTCGGCACCTTACCAAGACATCCACAGTGGTAAGCAAGCACAAACAGCCGTTATGTTTATTGATGAACAGCGAATTCTGTTGGCGGATATGCTTGATACGCAAAAAGCGAACGAAACACTTTCTGGCTTCAGTGCTATGCCGGCCAGCTGGGTGCCAGGGTTAGAAACCTAACTGTATTTGAGAGTAAAAAAAGCCCAGATATGTTGCTACATGTCTGGGCTTTTTAGTGATGCTCTGGTGCGTGTACTTATTTGTTCATGCAGCTTGCATAATAGGTGACTGTTGCTGGCCAGTCGGAGAAAATTCCGATAACCCCAACGTCTTGCGCAAGCACATCGACTAATGTCATTACATCGCCTTCATTGTTAATGGCGATTGGATTGTTGACTTGAGTATTAGGGTTAATGGTATTCAGCGAGCTGTAGTACCAACCACCACCTTCGGTAAGTTGACCGGAGCGTTCAAGTGACCAGGCAATAATTTTTAAGCCTGCGTCTTTCGCCGCCTTGGCGTATGTTGACGGTACAATGACCGCTTTGCCGTCGCTGTCATTTTCGACATCAACCAGCATCCATAATGGGGGGGCAATGACGGCAACACCTGATTCTACCAACTCCTCCATGGATGGAGACCAGCTATCTGGGTTTCGAAAGTCAAAGCCTTCGATATCATATCGATCATCTAGGTACACCCCTTGTTTAGCAAACTCAGGCTCATTTTTAATCCAGTACTTCACGTCATCTAGATTAAAAGATTGAGGCCAAACGTCAGATGGGTCGACACCTGCGGCTTTGTATTCATCGAGCATTTTTTGCGCGTATGCTTCTTGAGTAAAACCATTAAATGGCATGTCGACGCTGGCAGACTTCAGCTCGGGAGTCATCTTTACGCCTAATGATTTAAAGAGCTCTATACTCTGTGCATGCGTCATCAAGCTTCCTTGGCTACTGTAGCGGTCGGTACGCCAGTTTGGTGTAGCATCTAGATATTCTGCGATTGTTCGTGCATTAGGATTACCTGCGTCCATTTTCCCTTTGAGTGTTTTGAATTCAGCCAAAGTGATGTCACTCGTGCAGCATTGGACATTTGCCGCTTGAGTCATCTTACCGTCGCTACCAAATTGCGCGGGTTGAAACGGCACAGAGCACTTGCTTGCAAGAGGCGTTTCTAGAATGTTGGTGGTGGTGTGAAGGTCGCATTGTGAATGACGGCACACCAGTGCTTGGTCGCTGGTGAACGTGACATCACATTCTATAATTCCTGCTCCCATTCGAGCGGCCGCTTCGTAAGACTCTTTTGTGTGCTCGGGAAACTGCATTGGTGCACCGCGATGTCCAATGGAAAAATCACTCGATTGCATCGGACTATTAGCACAGGACGCCAGTTTATCCTTGAGAGGTCCTTCATCCATATCAGCAACTAAAAAATAAGGGCGTGGCCCTACCTGTACATTAGTTACTTTTTGAGCGGTTTCGTGGTGGGCAGCCAGAGTAGGAATACTCAACAAAGTCGCAATGACCGAGGCGCATAAGGGTAAAATAGTAGCTTTCATAATGATGTCCCTAGGGTTATTTTTAGCCGCAATCGTAATGCCTTTGGATGACGATTTAATGAGACTTGTATTACGTTATATCCTAGATTCAAAGGCTTGTTTTGCTAATGCGTGCTACTTCGGTTTTGCTGCAAAATGAGCTCAAACTTTTCAGGCTCGTGGATGGCAATATTGATGTATTCGTAAATCAGTGCGTACCAAGCAGGCCCACCATGACACTGAAATTTTTCAAGTGCCACCAATAATAGTTTGGAGGCGGCTCTTAACTCTTTATCATCGCCATTCGCATAATGCGATAGCAAGTTTTGATAGAACTGTTCGGTTTTGTCCAATGGCGTTAAGTGGTCATCTGCAAACGAAGTAGCATCGTGTCGCTTATCCATAAAAACGTCCCTTCTTATCCGTTATGTGCGTTGCTTTGGATTTATCCAAAAAATAATGGTGGGCTTTTGACGCTTCTTTTTTTAATAATGAGGCAATAAAACGGTTAAGTTGTGAGCGCTTGATCAGCATGGTGAGGCTGTGCCGTTTTATCTTACTGATAGGCGGCGCTTCGAAGTAGTGCTTTGCATTGTCTGCAGATAAGACAAAGGGAGGGAATCCATTGCGCAGCAATATATAGCTCATCAGCAGTACCCCAGTCCTATGATTGCCTTCTACAAATAGCTGAGGCTGTGCAAGGGTTCGAATATACACAGCAGCGGCTTCCGTAAACGCATCACTAAAGTGAGTTTGCTGGTGATATTCGATAAGGTCTTGAATGCCACCGCTCGACTTTTCATAGAAATATTTTTCACTTGCTTTAAGTTGCTGGGTGTAATGTTGACGATCTTTGCCGTTTGCGGGACCAAATAGGACCGTATTATTGATCTCTAAAATATGTGTTGAATAACCCAATGAAAATAGGTCGATACCTTCGTTAACAAACTGGTCAATTAGCTCATATCCGGCTAATAAGTTGTCGATAACTAGGTCATCCATGGGTGCTATTCGAGCGTCCAGCATGGTAATGATCGAGTAGTATTGTTGCTGGACATTCTCCAGCGTATGTTGAATCTCTACCATGTCTAGTGAAAGGGAGGCCATCCAGTGTATTTCCATGGCTGCGGTATGGGAAAAATCGGCACAGTAACCTAATAACAGTCACTGTACCGATTTGTTATGAAGCTGTTGGTGATTAGCGTGGGCTATAGGCTTAGCTGAATTCACCAGAGACGTATTGCTTGGTTAGCTCTGCTACTGGGTCCTCAAATACTTGGCGAGTCTCACCCATTTCTACGAGGTAGCCTGTGCGCCCGCCTTTAGACAGGTCGACACCAAAAAAGCAGGTTGTGTCAGCTACACGCATAGCTTGTTGCATATTATGTGTCACCATCGCAACCGTATAGCGCTCTTTAAGTTGTAGCATTAGCTCTTCAACTTGTCTTGTGGCGATAGGGTCTAACGCTGAGCAAGGTTCGTCCATTAAAAGCACATCAGGCTCTGTTGCAATCGCACGAGCGATACAAAGACGCTGCTGCTGACCACCGGACAACGATAAGCCGCTATTTTTGAGTTTGTCTTTAACTTCGTTCCATAGTGCGGCACGTTCAAGGGCTTGTTGGACACGTTCGTCTACGTCACCTTTGAAGCGATTTAAACGTAAGCCAAACGCAACGTTATCGTAGATGCTCATTGAAAACGGGTTTGGTTGCTGGAACACCATGCCGATATAACGACGGACAATCACGGGGTCGACCTGTTTTGCATAGATATCTTTGCCGTGGTAGTTGACCTGTCCTTCTAATCGGAAACTGCTAATTAGGTCGTTCATGCGGTTGAGGCTGCGCAATACGGTACTTTTACCACAACCCGAAGGCCCGATGAATCCAGTGATCTTTTTCTTTTCAATCGGAACCGAGCTGCTATTGACGGCTAAGAAATCACCGTAAAAAATTTTGTCGATATTACAGTCGATTACGACCTCACCTTGCGGGACAAAAGCTGACGCACGTTGGTGGTTAGCGGCGACTGATTCTTCTGCTAAACGCATAGCTGTTACGCTCATAATAAAGTCCTTTGGTTAAACCTTAGGTTGGCCGATGAGTCGAGCTAAAATGTTGATCACTAGTACAATCAAAACAAGTGTCAAAGAGGCAGCCCAAGCGAGTTGAATCTGATTATCAAACGGCATCGCGGAGAAGTTATAAATTAAAATAGAAAGAGAAGCCGTTGGCTCCATCACTTCTGATAGGTAGTAGTTACTGAACAAAGCAGTAAAGAGCAGCGGCGCTGACTCACCCGCAGCACCTGCAACAGCTAATAGCACACCGGTAATAATGCCCGGTAAACCGGTTGGTAGTACTACTTTCATAATAACTTGGGTACGCGTACAACCCATGCCAAATGCTGCATCTTTCATGCGTTGTGGAACTTGGCGCATCGCTTCTTCCGCCGCTAAGACGACCGTGGGTAGCATTAGAACGGAGAGGGCAATACCACCGGCTAAAGCGGAATAGCCAAACGTAATGACCAATACACTGTAGGTGAATACGCCTGCCAAAATCGATGGGAAGCCAGTGAGCGTTTTTGATAAAAAGCGCGCCGTGATGGACAATTTACTCGTTGGTCCCAAAATGGACATGTAAACGGCGGCTAACAGACCAATAGGTACACTGATTAAGCTGGCGATGCCAACCATCACAAGTGTTCCCAAGATGGCGTTACCAAAGCCTCCGCCTGTTTCGAATGCGGTAGGTGGCAGTTCAGTAAGTGCTTCCCAGTCCAGCCGCGAGCCACCTTCCATGATGAGCATAAAGATAACCGAGAATAACGGTACACTTGCCACAATTGCCGCAAACCAGGTTAATCCCGTCAATAACCCATTCTTAAGCGCACGGGGCTCAAACATTTCGCGCTCAAGTGTCGGTAAAGTTGGAGCTATGCTGGGCGCTTTTAAATCTACATCTTTCATTTTTTGCCCTCAAACTTACGAACGGTGTATTGCTGGATGGCGAGTCCAATCACGTTAACGATGAAGGTAATGGCTAGTAGAACCATAGCGGCATACATCAGCGCTTCTACTTCGATACCACCGGCTTCTGGGAAGTTTGACGCGAGTAATGAGGCCAGAGTATTCGCCGGAGAGAAAAGCGATAAGCTAATTTGGTTACTGTTGCCAATTAACATCGCCAAGGCCATGGTTTCGCCTAATGCACGGCCAAAACCTAATACCAAGGCGGCTAAAATGCCGGAAGATGCCGTAGGCAACATGACCTTGAGAATAGCTTCCCACTTTGTGGTGCCCATTCCGTAGGCAGCCTCTTTAACTTTGTAAGGAATGCGACGAAAAGAGTCGACGGAAATAGCCGCGACAGTCGGCAAAATCATAATGGCTAAGACCAGTGAAGCAGGTGCTAAGCCAGGTCCACTTAGGTCGGTGCTAAAAAACGGTAAAAAGCCAAAGTGCTCGTGTAACCAATCGGCTATGGGACGTAGCATTGGGATCAGAACATAAATACCCCACAAGCCATAAACCACCGATGGAATTGCCGCTAATAGCTCGACTATTGTTCTGAAAACAACCGCAAAACGGGCGTGAATAAAGTCTTGCGTTAAGAATATGGCAATTGCTACACCGAGTAAGCCACCCATAATTAAAGCAAGGAAGGAGCTATACAATGTGCCCCAAATTTCTGGAAGAACACCAAAGGTTCCGGTGTTAGTGTTCCACTGTGTGCCTGTTACAAAACCAAAGCCGTGTAGTTTAAAGGCTGGAACTGCTTCCCCACCTATTTGCCATAAAATGAAAGCGACTAAAATAACAATTAAAGATGCGCTGGATATGGCGATGCTACGGAACAATCTATCGGCTGTGTAATCGGCGCTTGAAGGGGGTGCTGATATGGGGCTGGCATTAGCCAAATGTGCGAAAGGGTTTTGCGACATTGAGAATACCTCATCCGTCTTACTAATACCTCTGGTACGTTGCGTCGTACCAGAGGTGTTTGTTCACTACGCTTCCAAGCTCGAACAAGAATGGGTAATCCGTTTGGGCTTGTTGTGAGCAGTCGGGTTATTATTGAACCAGTTTTGCCGCTTCACGTACTTTGGCGATAACGTTCTCTGGTAATGGGATATAGCCCAATGCATCAGCGCTTTTTTGGCCTTCTGTTAAGCAGTATTCAATAAGGTCACGTAACACTTTTGCTTTTTCGTCATCTTGGTTTTTGTAAAGCAGTAACCATGTGAAAGAGGCAATTGGGTAGGCTTCATCACCAGCAGGGTCATTGACCCAAGCAATTAGGTTGGGAACATCACTGTTTGGCAGGTTACCAGTAGGGAATTCAGCACTAGCCAATGCAGCAGCACCTGATTCCGAACCCGGAGCGACAAAGTGACCCGCTTTGTTTTCTAGCATGGCGGTTTTGGCGTTGGTGAGCTTAGCGTAGCCGTACTCAATGTAACCGATAGCTCCAGGTGTTTGTTTGATAGTTGCAGTAATGCCATCATTTTTAGGCGCTTTTACAAACTTAGCGCTATTTGGCCATTGTGGAGATTTTGCTTGACCAATCTTGTCTTTAAAGTGACTGTTGATTTCTGATAAGTGGCCTGTAAAAACATAGGTGGTACCAGAAGAGTCTGAGCGCACGACGACTGTAATGGCTTCGTTTGGTAGTTCTACACCAGGGTTGGCTGCTGCGATAGCAGGGTCGTTCCACATAGTGATGTTGCCTGCAAAAATTTCAGGGTAAACATTACGTGGTAGTTTAAGCTCGCCAACGCCTTCCAAGTTATAAGCCAGAACAACTTCACCCGCCGTCATTGGCAGTAGAACAGCACCGTCCTTTACCTGCTCTATTTCTTTATCTTTCATGGCTGCGTCACTAGCGGCAAAGTCGACAGTTCCGTTAATGAAGTCTTGAATACCCGCACCACTACCTTTGGCTTGGTAATCGATACGCACGCCATCGGTTTCTTTACTAAAGTCTTTAAACCACTTTGAATACAGTGGGAATGGGAAGCTCGCGCCCGACCCAATCAATTTGACATCGGCACTGGCTTGGAAAGAAAGCACAACACCTGCTGCACAAATAACAGTGGCAGATTTCTTCAAAAATTTACTGAAACTCACGATCTTCTCCTCATAAAACTGTCTTAGTTACTGGGTATGTGCCAGTGATGTGCGTAGCTTATGATTCAAACATGACAGATTTGTGATAATCCCGATGATCAAATGCAATGCATTTTGTAGGTATTGGGCAGTGCCCGGCCGTAAATTAAAGGTCTTAAAACCTGAACCTTTGAAATAAAAGGAAAAAGAGGAAGGGATACTTTCTGTTTTAAACAAATCAGTAGATCTAGCAGAGGCGGTATTTGTTTAAAAAACTTTGTTTATTTTTAGTCAGCTGGAAACATCGACGCTTGAAATGAGCAAAGCAGGCAGTAAGTGCATTGTACTGGTGGTAGTGACTAGCGATTGGGAGTGCGTAGTTAACCGTCCACAACTGTCTTTAACAGCGAAGTAGTTTTTACCCTTAATAGCTTGCTAAAAAGGGTTTAGGTGAATGGGTATTTATTGTTGTCGATCAAACAGGGCGGTAAGGCCCAATAAATCGGCTATCGTTTCTGTGGGGGCTTGACCCCATGGATCAAAAATAGAGGCTTCGGAGCGACAGACCCATGCTGACTTAAGTCCTGAGGACATTGCACCTAAAACATCAAATGGATTGCTGGAAACCAACCATGTTTCATTCGTTAATGAGTGAGTTTCGTTTGTTAAGTGCTTGTAGACAGCAGGGTTAGGTTTAAACGTTTTGATATCATCACAACTGACCACACCTTCAAAGTATTGCTCAATGTGGGCATGGCTTAGTAATGATTCAACAGCACTGCGTTCGCCATTAGAAAAAGCAAACAGCCGTAACCCTGATCGGCTGAGTTGATCTAAAGCCACCGCTACATCATCAAAGGCAGGCAGTGTTAAGTAACTTTGTAGAAGCGCGTCTTTTTGTTCATGAGTTAATACAACTTTATGTAATGAGCATGCATAGTTAAGTGCATCACGAGTACAGACCGAAAAGGGTTGGTAATCCTGCATCAGTCCGCGGCGAAAGGAGTATTCAAGTTGCTTATTTCGCCATGACAAACTCAGGGCATTTGCATCATCACCTACCCAAGCCTGTAGTTGTGTTAAAACACCTTGTGTATCGATTAAAGTACCGTAAACGTCAAAAGCTAGAGTTGTTTTCATGCTGGCCTCTCGATGAACCTTGATGTCAGTTCTTATATTTGTACAGGTAGCTTATTCAATATAACTAGATTTGAACGACCGCTCAATATAAAATTGCTAGAAAGTTAATACAAGTATACGAGTGTCTGATGAGTAAGACGGCAAAATTTGATCGCCAGCAGGTTATCGATAAAGCGAAAGATCTGTATTGGGAAAAAGGCTTCCATGCGACCTCTATGCGTAATTTACAAGACGTGGTCGATATGCGCCCCGGCAGTATTTATGCCGCTTTTGGTAGTAAGGAAGCACTCTTTAAGGAAGCGTTGGCGCGTTATACCGAGATTGGTTTGGCCAACTTGCAAGACTGTGAACAGCAGGTTGCTTCACCTTTAAGCGGTCTAAAACTCTTTATGAAAAACATAGTCATTGAATCCCAATGCTGTGCTCCAAACGGCATGTGCATGCTGGCTAAAACCGTGGCGGAATTAACGTCTGAGCATCAAGAGTTATTAGATGCGGCTAAAGAGTCTCTTAAGCGTATGGAAGCAGCATTCGCGGCCGTACTGACCCGCGCTAAAGCAGCAGGTGAATTGGCACCGGATAAAGACCCACAAGAACTAGCGCGCTGTATTCAAGTACAGATAGCAGGGCTTAGGACCTATGCCAAAATTCATCAGAGTGAAGCGCCTCTTGAGCACATGATCGAAGATATCTTTTCACACTACCCATTCCATTAATCAAATAGCCTATTTGGTCCTCGGCGAGCAATCACTCTGGCTGTTTGTCGAGTAAGTCTCAAAAAATCCCCTGTTTTCAATGTGGCCGTGGTTGAAAAAAGATCGCGTCAATATATATTTGATCGATCGTTCAAATATATATTGAACGATCGTTCATTTTGATTTATAGTCTCATCACTTCGTTGGGATAACGTGATTTCTCAATGTAATATGTACACGAACAGGAGATTTGTAATGAGTAAGTTCACTATCCATACGCTCGAATCAGCGCCAGAAGACAGTAAAGAGTTTGTAGAAAAATCGTTTAAAGCTAACGGTCGAGTGCCCGGTTTGCATGGAGTTATGGCCGAATCACCTAGCTTGCTAGAAGCTTATCAAGTAGTCCATAAGTTGTTTATGGATTCGTCGTTTGATGCAGAGGAGCTCACGGTCGTGTGGCAGACTATTAATGTTGAGCATGAGTGCACGTATTGTGTTCCTGCGCACACCGGTATAGCCAACATGATGAAGGTGGATCCTGCGCTAACCGAAGCATTGCGTAACCGTGAACCGATGCCAACACCAAAACTGCAGGCGCTTCATGACACCACGTTAGCTTTGACGCGCAACCGTGGTCATTTAAGTGAAGAAGAAATTCAGAACTTCTACGATGCAGGTTACGGCAACCGCCAAATTTTAGAGATCATTTTGGGGTTATCTCAAAAAGTAATGAGTAACTACACCAACCACTTAGCTGAAACACCCGTTGATAAGGTGTTCGAAAAGTTTGCTTGGTCACCTAAAGGGTAATAAGCAGCCACTAGCAACTGTAGGTGCCCCATATTGTGTTAGGGTACCTGCGGTTTTGTTGGTGGTCGGTTTTAGCCAAGCTTTGATGGATGACTCATATCGAAAGCGACGTCTAACCACTCTATAAAAACTTTAACTCTAGGTGAATATTTTCTGTTTCGCGGATACAGAATGGATACTGGAGAGGGGGTTGGAGGGGTTGAATCTAATATGCTGGTTAAAGCGCCTGATGCTAGATCCTTTTTAATGTGATAACGCGGAACTTGGATTATCCCTAGCCCTTCTTTTGCGGCAGCTACGAGTGTTTCGGCTGCGTTGACTACTATCGAAACTTTAGGGGAAACGTTGTGAACTTTGCCATCTATGACAAACTCTAGAGGTAAAGGCATGCTGCTTCCTGTGGCTCTAAAGCCTATCATTCGATGTTTTCTCAAGTCCTCCACATTTGTTGGGGTACCAAATTTTGCTAAATATTCAGGCGAAGCGACGGTTACCTCATCTAAAAGGGTGATTTTTTTTGACACGAGGTCTTCTGCTTTTACGTTCCCAACTCGAATGGCGCAATCTATTCCTTCACGAATCACATCAGAAATTCTGTCTCCTTCGCTCATATACAGTTCGATGTCGGGGTATTCAGATAAAAATTGGGGTAGCTTAGATATGAGAAAATGGCGAGCTAGCGTTCCATGAACATCGACTCGTAAGGTGCCTTTGGGTTTGACGGCCGAAAAAGCAGTTTCGGTATCTTCTACTTCTTGAATTATTGATAAACACCGTTGGTAGAATGCTTCGCCATCTACTGTTGGAGTGACTTGTCTTGTTGTTCGCTCAAGCAGCATAACTCCGATTCTTTGTTCGAGCCTCTTTACCGCATCTGTCACCGTTGAGCGGGCTAGATTCAAGTCCTCGGCTGCCTGCGTAAAACTTTGCCTTTCCAGTACTCTAGTGAATATGCGCATAGCGTCGATTCTGTCCATGATTGTTCTCAAAATTCGGATAGTGTTGTCGAATATTGGATGATTATTCGGTATTAAAAAAGTGTTACTTTTAATGCGATGTTTTTCAAGAGTGATAATTGAGGAGGAAACATGTCAATGTCTAATAAAGTAGCGTTAGTCACTGGTGCATCGCGCGGAATCGGCGCAAGCATCGCTAAACGCCTAGCGAAAGATGGTTTTGCGGTAGTAGTGAATTATGCGGGCAGAGAAGATGCCGCAAAGGAAGTCGTTAACCACATTACTCAATCAGGCGGTATAGCCTTACCTTATCAAGCCGATGTGTCAGATGCAGTGTTGGTGCAAGCGATGTTTGATCATGTCGAGTCCACATTAGGTAAAGTCGATGTGTTGGTGAATAATGCCGGGGTAATGGAGCTTAAGCCACTTGCTAAAGCTGATATTCAACACGTAGACAAACAAATAGATATTAATCTCAAGGGGACAATCAACACCATGCGTGAGGCCTCAACAAGGCTTAACAAGGGTGGAAGAGTGATTAACTTTTCGAGCAGTGTTGTCGGCCTCAAACTTGAAAACTACGGTGTTTATGCGGCAACGAAAGCAGCGGTTGAAACACTAACGGCCATTATGGCGAAGGAGATGCGTGGTAAAAACATCACAGTCAATGCTGTTGCGCCCGGGCCTACGGCTACAGAGCTATTCTTAAAAGGTAAGCCTGATGAACTCGTTGAACGTATGGCGAAAATGAGCCCGCTTGAACGGATTGGAACGCCAGATGATATTGCGTCAGTCGTCTCTTTTTTGGCGAATCCAGATAGCGGCTGGGTCAATGGACAAGTGTTGCGGGCCAATGGCGGGGTCATTTAAGGAGAGCTACGCGTAAGCCATTTGAGTTACAACCCTAAAATGGGTTTGGGCAACTTACTTCTGTGGCGTGGATAAATTCGAGATAGGGCCGTAAGTTAGCTTATCAACAGTGAGTGAAGAATCCGTTTCGAACGGGCTGAAGGCAGAGCAAATGATAGCTGATTATTAACCATTGATTGTGTATAAACGCTAGATCAGCGAAAATAGCCGCCAATTATGATTAACAGGCAGATTTGTGCTGTGAGTGGCCAAACAGCTTATCCTCGATAGTGTTACAAATCCGCGTTTAACGAGAAGATACTAAATCCATGTCAAACTCCCAAGTCCAGCGCGAAGTGGCGAAGCGCCGCACGTTTGCGATTATTTCTCACCCCGATGCGGGTAAAACGACGATTACTGAAAAGCTCTTGTTGCTGGGCAACTTGATTCAAAAAGCCGGCACAGTTAAAGGTAAAAAAAGTGATCGTCATGCAACGTCAGACTGGATGACGATGGAGCAAGACCGGGGGATATCCATAACGTCTTCGGTTATGCAGTTTCATTGGAATGAGCGTGTAGTAAATCTGTTGGACACACCGGGACACGAAGATTTCTCGGAAGATACTTACCGTACGTTAACCGCTGTAGACTCAGCGTTGATGGTGGTGGATGGTGCGAAAGGTGTCGAGGAACGCACAATTAAGCTGATGGACGTATGTCGTTTGCGCGATACACCTATTTTCTCATTTGTGAACAAAATGGACCGTGATATCCGCGATCCAATTGACCTGTTCGATGAGATTGAAGAAGTGTTGAAAATCGAGGCCGCGCCTATTAACTGGCCTATTGGGATGAGCACCTTCTTCAAAGGGGTTTATAACCTCTACACGGATACTATCCATGTGTATAAGGCGGGCCAGAACGCTGTCGTTCCTGAAGATGTACGTATTCAGGGGTTAGATTCGGATGAGGCGCGTGCTTTGCTCGGCGATAGCTATGAAGATTTTGTTGAAGAAATAGAGCTAGTTAAAGGCGCTACTCACGAGTTTGATGTCGATGCATTTTTGGCAGGAAAACAAACGCCCGTGTTCTTTGGTACGGCCTTAGGCAACTTTGGTGTACGTGAAATGCTGGACGACTTTGTTAAGTGGGCACCGGCGCCTATCGCCCGTGCCACGGTAACACGTGAAGTAGAGGCTGATGAAGAGAAGTTCTCGGGCTTTATTTTTAAAATCCAAGCCAACATGGACCCAAAACACCGTGACCGTATTGCTTTCATGCGTGTGTGCTCAGGCAAATACAGCCGCGGTATGAAAATGAAGCATACCCGTGTGGGGAAAGAGGTGAAGATCGCTGACGCGGTTACCTTCCTTGCAGGCGATCGTGAAAACGTCGAAGAGGCTTGGTCTGGCGATATTATCGGTTTGCATAACCACGGTACTATCCAGATTGGTGATACGTTCACTGAGGGCGAAGATCTTAAATTTACGGGTATTCCGCACTTTGCGCCGGAAATGTTCCGTCGTGTGCGCCCTAAAGATCCCCTGAAGATGAAGCAATTGCAAAAAGGTTTACAGCAATTGTCGGAAGAGGGCGCTGTACAGTTATTTCAGCCGCTTAAGAACAATGATTTGGTCTTAGGGGCGGTTGGTCAGTTGCAGTTTGAAGTGGTTATGTTCCGTTTGCAGGATGAGTATAAGGTTGACTGTATGTACGAGCCTGTATCTGTTCAAACGGCCCGCTGGGTTGAGTGTGACGATAACCGTATGATTGAAGACTTCCGTAAAAAAGGTTACGAGAACTTATCGGTTGATGGGGGCGGTTTGCTGACATATCTAGCGCCAACCCGTGTAAATTTAAGTCTGACGCAAGAGCGTTGGCCTGATATTCAATTCCGCGCTACGCGTGAGCACTAATTTCTAAGCTTATATACGCTTAAGGAGGTCTAAATGGCAGTAGGCATGCTAATCGATAGCCACTGTCATTTAGACTTTTCCGATTTTGATGCTGATCGAGACTTAATCGTCAACGAGTGTGCAGCCTTAGGTATCCATCATTTCATCATACCTGGCACAACAGCCGCACGGTTTGAATCTCTTATTTCCCTCGCTCGCCAAACAACTACCTTCTCGTTCGCTTTAGGGCTGCATCCGTATTTTATGGATGAGCATGAACCGGCGCATCTTGATCAATTAGAAGCCTTGCTTGTGACGCAAAACGTGTGTGCTGTGGGAGAAATTGGGCTGGACTTTTACCTTCCTGAGACGAATAAAGCCGCGCAAGTTGATCTTTTTTTGGCTCAATTATCGCTTGCTTGCCAGTATCAATTGCCGGTTATTCTTCATGTGCGTAAGGCGCATGAAGAAATGACAAAGCTGCTGCGTGATTATCGGTTTAGTTGTGGCGGTATTGTTCATGCCTTTACCGGCAGTGTGCAGCAGGCCGAACGCTATATTGAACTAGGCTTTTGTTTGGGGTTAGGAGGCAGCATAACTTACCCGCGTGCCAATAAAGTGCGCAAAATGGCAGCGGCGCTTCCTGATACCTGTATCGTGCTGGAGACAGACTCTCCTGATATGCCTTTGTCGGGCTATCAAGGTCAACGTAATACCCCGGCTCAGCTAGTTAAGGTGGCGCAGCAACTAGCACAGCTCAGGGGACAGTCAGTCGATGATATAGCGCGTTTTACCACGGCTAATGTGGAGCGTACCTTGGGTATCAACGCAATAAAAAAGCTCCCTAAGGAGCTTTAACTAACACGCGTACCGCCTAAAATGCGCCTGGGGTCTAAACCAGGCTCTATTTTTTGTCGGTGAAGTCCCCAAATGGGTTATCCAGCGTTAAGTCTATGGCACGCGCATAGCCCGGTAGCTTAATTTGAGTGGCGCTGATGTCGAGATCATAGCCCGTCAGTACATTATTATCGTAAAGATAGATGGGGCGTGATTCACCGCGCATGGCTGCTAGGTCGTACTCGCTTGCTCGTTCGCGCGTTTTCTCACGTTTTGTTTTCCACTGAGCTATGGTCTCGCTGTCATACTTGTTAGCTAACCATTGTTCTGCAATGTGTGGGGCAATAACCGGAGCGCTGGCATTATTACCGCCAAAGCCTTTGGAGTTTAAAATGACACTATCCATGCCTTCTTTGCCAACGTAAGTGTGCTCGGTTAACAAGGCTAAGTTACTTTGATAGACATCATCGGCAATTGCTGTAGTGGTTGTTATGCCGGGAATGTACCCATAAGACCAGGTGCCCAGTGATAACGTAAGCTGGTCACCGCCAGCTGTACCTTGCGAGTGTCCTAAGAAGCACTTAATAGCAGTGACCGGCCACTTATTAATACCAAACGCTTTAGCGGTTTCGTTTATAACATGTGATTCTGTCACCCGGTTCTGAGGGGTGCTAGTTCCATGTGCTTGCACATAAGAACGCTGTTGGAGAGACTCTTCGCCTAGCAATGTTTTAATGAGAGAGGCCGCCTTTCCTAAGGTGACATAGTTGCCTATACCTGGCGCTGAAATCGATTTTTTGTGGCCATCGGCGTTCACAAAAACATCGGGTACAACGCCATAGATGTCAGCGCCGAGTTCGATTGCAAGGTCATCGCTCATTAGCATAATAAATTGGCTGGACTCGCCAATGGTAAAGCCGCAGTTGTTAGCAAAAGGACGACAAGCTTTTCGGTAATCGGCATCGCTAAGTTGGTCTAGGTGGTCAAGCGCTAGTAGGTCTTTATCTTCTGCCAGTGCGCCCATTGCTCTGAAGCCTTCAATGACTTCTGGAATCACTGGAGCATCGCTTCCGCCCACTAGAACCACTTTACGCTTACCGCTACGGATATCTTCTACAGCGTTGCGTAGATTGTACAGGAAAGTCGCACAGGCACCGAGAGCGCCACCGGTTGAGCCTACGTTGCCTAGCATGTACGCATTAACAAAGTCCGCTGGCATTTGGGCATAACCTAATGGCATCTGCTTGGACGATGTACGCTTACCTAAGGCGGGATACTTGGTTAAGCCTCCAAAGCCTAGATCATCTAACTGACCAATCGAGTTGCTTGCATAAACCGCCACTTGATCCGGAGCGACATGTCGCATTACCTCGTCAAAATGAATGCCGGTCGACATTAAAGCGTCAGAGGCGGAGAAGACTGTCATTTGCAAGTTGCGAGGGTGGTTGCGCGATTGATACAGAGCATCGGGCTTAAAACCACTGGGAAGTTGGCCAGCTGATTGAACCTGTGCCGTTTTGACGTCAGGTAAAATAGCTTCAATATCCCCGACAACAGCGACGCTGACCTCAGTAGCGTTCAACTGGCTCAATGTCCAGTTAGGAGGAATATGTTGAGGCAATTGGCGTTTTTTGAGTACAAAGTGAATTTCGCCATCGTTTTTGAGTGTCGCGGCTTTATTAAACATCACTTGATCTACATTGAAGCTTGCCGGCTCTATTCGGCGAATCAGCGTGTGGTCCAATATTTGTTGTAATAAAGTATCTAATAAAGTCTCAAGCGGCTGAACGTCACCGTCAGCGTTGGTGTAGCTTCCGGATTCGTAGTGGGCCAAACCCATAAGTGTGGCAAGGCTGAGTAGCGTTTCTTGTTTGCTCTTCGCGTCTAGGTGATCAAGAATCAGACGGCGGTAGGCATGATGAAATGAGCTACGACCAGCGGGGTTTACACCACCGAAACCGACGATGAGGGGTAAATGTGACAAAGAAAAGTCCTCGGCTGAGTCTTATACATAACTAATAGTTAACAATAGACCGCATATTGTATCGGCACATAGTAAAGCTGACCAGAGAATAGCAGTGTTTCCCTGAACCTTAATTGATATTTTAGTGTCAAAAGCGTCACTTATTTAATACGTGATGAATAAAAATACTCCTGATAGACTTATTCTAGGTATTTAAGGTTGCCCCTTTTTTGGAATATGCTGAACTCAATTGAGTCAGCGAGCCTTAACCGCTGTTTGTCATGAATACACGTTGATAAAAATACTGATCGGAGGTTTCATGAAAAAAATTGCATTTGCTTTAGCTGCTGCCACATTGGTCACGGGCTGTACGACGCTAGATCCATATACGCGTGAAGAGAAAACGAGTAATGCTACCAAAGGCGCAGGAATAGGCGCTGTTGCCGGGGCTGTACTGGGTGCGGCGGTATCAAGTAAAAAAGACCGTGGTAAAGGTGCCGTGATTGGCGCACTGGTAGGCGGCAGTACGGGTGGCGGTATTGGCTACTACATGGATCAGCAAGAAATGCAGTTACGCCAAGAGCTAGACGGCACCGGTGTGGGTGTTGAGCGTGTAGGTGATGAGATTCGACTAATCATGCCGGGTCATATCACGTTTGCGACTAACTCCTTTGCATTAGCGAGTGATTTTCAACCTGTTTTAAATTCTGTAATTAAAGTGTTACAGAAGTTTAATGAAACCGCGTTGAGTGTAGATGGCTTTACCGATAGCTCTGGATCTTTTGAATATAACCAAACATTGTCTGAAAAGCGTGCAGCGAGCGTAGCTAATTATTTAGCCGGTGGTGGTATTAAAGCAACGAGAATTAGCACACATGGTTATGGCGAGCGATATCCGGTGGCGGATAATGCAACGGAAGCGGGTAGAGCGATGAACCGTCGTGTAGAAATTAATATCCGTGGTGCTCAGGGGTAGAATGTACAAGCGGTTATTAACGTGAGAGTTAATAACCGCTATCTTGAAAACCGTTCAGGCGTCAGATTTTTACTCGGCGGCGTCTAGAACGTCAAACTTCTTAAGCAGGCGTTGCAGGTTTTCCTGTGTGCCTTGTTTTTCTGTTTCTAACGACTCTTTAGCTTCGCGCAGTTCTGTGACTTCCATGCGCAGCAATTCCACTTCTTCGATTAGATTTTCGATTTTATTTTCTAACTGATTAAACAGCTCGTGTTGCATGGTAATTCCTTGGCCCGCAGGCAATAGCGATGACAATAAAAAATGTAGGCGATGATTATAGAGCCACAGAAGCCGAAGTAAACCGCTACCAGAACATCACGATGTCTTGAGGCTGGATATTATGCTCTGAAACAGAGCCGTCTATGCGACCTCGGGCTGATGTTGGCTGAATATCATCAAGCGTGAGAGTCAAATTTGTGTTGATAAGTTCAGTGGTTGACTGCCCAGTTTGGTTAAAAAACATATTCTTACGGTAAACAGTAAGCTTGTCTCCTCGGCTTAAACCGCTGTTCAAACCTGAGTTAATCCAGACTTGGTTGTTGTCAACCTGAGTGATACGGGAAGAAAAGGGCAAACAGCGTAAGGATTGCACAAGATCTCGGCTTATCTCATCTAGTAGAGCGTTTATTTTCTGGCCGTAGTCGGTGTCGTTAAACGCTGGCGTTGCAAAGCCAATGCGCTTGCTTGAGTCTAAAGGCCATTTCCCGGCTGTTGCATAATGTTGTTGTTCGAGTAATGAGCCACTAAAGCCGTCGTGGATGAACAGGTCGATACTAAAGTGTCGTAGGTGCTTATCGCTTTTGTAGTCGAGCTTGTTGTAGGTATCCTTCAGCCAGTTGCTTTCTGTCATGACGGAAGGGTCATTCATTGACAGGTCTCGGATCACGCCAGAAACGATGTATTGAGTGTCGAGCTGTTGTGCATTGCTCATTAGCGTTGTGAGAACGCCGTTATCCAGTTGCTGTGTTGAGGCGGTGTTTAGATTGCTAAATAGCTGTAACTGGCTCGCGTTTAATGGGTAAACACTGCTTTCTTGTCGTAACCGGTTAGCCAATGCTGTGCTAAGGCCGGATGAAATGCCGGATAGTTGCCCTAAGTTTGCTTGATTGGGGTGCGCCAGAGGGAAGGCCGCAAACGCGACACTTTTTCTAAAGCTATTACCGCTACTGCCATTTAGGCAAGCAGTATCGGTATCTACTTCGGCTTTGATACGAACGAATAAGGTATTGCCGCGTAACTTTTCATCGATGATCTCTATGTTTCTTAGAGTACTTAGCGTAGAAATACGCATGTTGTCGATTTCTAAAATCCCATTCTCTAACTGCTGTGTGGTACTAATATAGGCAGAAGCTTGGAGGGAGGCTTGTTGTTTTGCATCGCTCATGGCTATCTCGCGTGCTTGGCTTATGTTGCCGTCAATTACTAGCCCTTGGCCTACCGCCTCAACCATTGTTTTCTGGGGCGAGCTTGGGTGTGCCATTGTGTCTTGGGCGACGCTGTGGGTGGAGAATAACGTGCATGAAAAAGCAAAGAGCGACATTGTAAACGTAAAAAAAGCGGTAAAAGATCTCAACATGAGGCTGTCCTGACCGATATATAGTGTGAAACTGTATGTATTTATGTTTCGGCTTGTAAATGAAGTTACATTAATAGCATATAACGAAGTGCGCTACCTTATTGAAATTAAACCTGTAGGTGCTGGTATGAGTAAATACCTTTATATTATTTGTGCGTTACTACTATCCGGCTGTAGCTCCCGACAGCCAGTGGACGTGTCTGTTACTCATATAAGCCCACAAGCGAGTCAGGCTATTGTAGATCAAGTTTCACGTAACCAATCGCTAACGACGCCCTCGGATTATGCGGTGGTCGATGAGGCGTACCAAGGCAGCGATCCAGTCAGCGAAGCTGTGGGACAGATGGCTCAGCAATTGGTGCATGGTTTAACCTTAAACCGGGTAAAACGTTTTCCTATTGCGGTGTTACCTTTTTCATCGTTACGCCGCAGTGTTGCCGATGATCTAATGGGTGAGCGTTTATCTGAAAACTTTATCTTTCCTATGCAGCAGCGTGGTTATAATCTAGTCGACTACCGCGCTGTGAGCTTGGCCACTACCGCTAAGTCTCCTGTGTCCAAGCAGAACATGTCGGCGTTGCGCGATCGCTATAAAATTTATTTTGTGTTGACTGGTACTTATGCCAAATATGCGGATGGTGTGGTTATTAATGCACGGATTCTAGATACAACCACTCGTCAGGTTTTGGCTTCGGCGCAAACGCATATCCCTAACGGCCGCCTAGAAGGGGCGTTGCCGGGCTTTGATCCTGTGCGTGCAATAGCGAATGGTTATATTATAGAGAACGGGTCAGGTCCAATGAGGTTGAACGAATGAGCAAGTATGGACTGTTATGTGTCGTGTTTTTAGCCTTTGGTTTGAGCGGCTGTGACACGATTAAAGTGACGGCAAAACAGGTGGTTGATGAGCTGCCTCAAGCTCATTTTGTTGATGCAGGGCCTCCTCTGAAGCCTCATTATGTGCAAGCAACAGGCTACGCGCCCATCAGTCTTCAGCCAGGCGCTACGCGTCAGCAGAAAGTGGTTGTTGCTATGCGAGCTTCTAAATTGCGAGCGTACCAAGAATTGG
Organism: Neptunomonas sp. CHC150; assembly: GCF_030397555.1. Taxonomy (NCBI): domain Bacteria; kingdom Pseudomonadati; phylum Pseudomonadota; class Gammaproteobacteria; order Oceanospirillales; family Oceanospirillaceae; genus Neptunomonas; species Neptunomonas sp. CHC150. The sequence continues at coordinate 135,507 of NZ_JAPNXU010000010.1, read as the reverse complement.
TTGGTGTTGTGCATGGGCAGTATGTCTTTGGGACAACAACAGTGCAGGATATGGTGATTCAGAATGATTCATTCAAGACGGCAGTGGCGGGTATTGTTCGTGGAGCGCGTGTCATTAAAAGCTATCCGATCCAAGACGATACTTATGCAACCACGCTTGAAGTGGATATGAACCAGCTGCAGCAAGCGTGGGTGTCTTCCCAATAAACAGTGTTACTTGTTATTGAAAGCAGCAAGCTGTTCAGCGGTTGCTTCTTGTTGGTACTTGTCTTTCCAGTCGGCGTAGGGCTCACCATAAATTATTTCGCGAGCGGCTTCGTAATCCATGTCGATACCGCGCTCTTGGGCTTCGGCTTTATACCACTTTGAAAGGCAGTTGCGACAAAAGCCTGCTAAGTTCATAAGATCGATGTTTTGCACATCTTTGCGGCTGTCTAAATGTGCGACCAAACGACGAAATGCAGCGGCTTCAAGTTCGGTTTGTGTTGCTTTGTCCATTGTTTTATACCTTTTCGTTTTTATTGTGCATTGATGTGTTGGTCGAGTTCGCGACAAACGCGAGTTTGCAGCTCAATGCAGACGGCTGGGTCGCTAATCGGTTCACCATCAATGTCGGTAAGAAAAAATACGTCTTCTACGCGCTCACCTATGCTTGTAATTTTTGCCTTGCGCACGGAAATGTCGAGTTCGGAGAAAATTTTACCAATCCGTGCCAGCAGCCCCGGTCGGTCTGGGGAGCGTACTTCCATTACGGTCTGTTGGGTATTAGGGTCATTACTGAGGTTGACGGTCGTAGGGGCGGCAAACAACTTCATTTGGCGCGGAATACGACGATGTATAATGTCTGGATAGTCTTCTGGATCGTCTAGTTCTTCTATTAAACGATCACGAATACTATTTATATAGTCGGGATTCTCGGAGAGCGGCTCGTTATCTTCGGTTAACACGGTGTAGGTGTTAAGTGTCTTGCTGTCATCGGTCACAATGATTCGAGCATCTTGGATGCTAAGAGAAAGCTGGTCTAACGTCGCAACAGTAGCTGCAAAGAGATTGTTGATGTCTTTGCTGTAAATGAAAATTTCTGTGGCGCCTTCGTAAACCCGATATGATGTCTTCTGGATAAGCACCAAGGGTAGGTCGCTAGGCTCATGCTCTAATATTGATTGCGTGTGCCAGGCAATATTTTTAGCGTCCTCGCGTAGAAAATAGTCATCCCCCATGGTTTGCCAAAATTCCTGTACATCCGTCTCTGGTATGCCAGAGCGCTTTAAGATCATCAGTGCTTCGTGTTGCACTTGTTCGATACGATCTTCTTTGTTGCCCGGGTTTTCTAAACCACGGCGTAATGCGCGCTTGGTTTCCATGTAAAGTTGGCGTAGCAACGTTGCGCGCCAGCTATTCCACAAAGTGTGATTGGTTGCATTAATGTCTGCCACGGTGAGGACATACAAGTAATCAAGGTGGACGTTGTCTTGTACTTGCTGCGCAAAGGTGTTGATAACTTCGGGGTCGGATAAGTCTCTTCGTTGCGCGGTCATGGACATTAATAAGTGATTACGTACTAACCACGATACTAAATGAGAGTCCCATCGGCCTAAGTGGTGGCGCTCACAGAATGCCATGGCGTCAACGGCACCTAGTTCGGAGTGATCTCCCCCTCGACCTTTCCCAATATCGTGATATAAACCGGCTATGTAGAGTAGCTCTATCTTGGGCAGTTGGTTGACTAGGCGATAGGCAATCGGAAATTGTTCCATGTGATCCCGGTGGCGGAATTGGCGCATTTTCTGGATCACTTTTAAGGTGTGGGCATCGACTGTGTAGATATGGAATAAGTCGTGCTGCATCTGCCCGACAATTTCGCCAAACTCGGGTAGGTAGCGCCCCAGTATGCCATAACGGTTCATGCGTTTGAGCTCGGTAGAAACGCCGTTAGGCGACTTCATGAGTTCCATGAAAAGCGATGTATTTCGAAGGTCGTTACGAAAGTCATCATCGATTAAGTGTCTGTTGTCGCGAATAAGCCGAATTGTAGATGCGCGAACGCCTTTGATATCGTCGTGGTTGGCCAGTAGTACAAACACCTCTAAAAGGGCAAAGGGGTGTTTTTCGAACACGCGGTCGTAGGTGGCTTCAAGGTAGCCATTGTGAACTCTAAAGCGCTTATTGACCGTGATGAATGTTTGTTGGTCTTCTATTTTTAAGATAGCTTCATCAAAGTACTGCAGTAGCATGTCGTTGAATTCAGCCATAGCCATCGCAACGCGATAATACTTGCTCATGAACTGCTCTACGGCCAGTGCACCTTGTTGGTCTTTGTATCCGAAAAACTCAGCTAGTGCGCGCTGATGGTCAAAGAGTAGTCGATCCTCTTTACGTCCACTGATCATATGTAATGCATAACGAACCGACCACAAATACAGCTCGCCTTGGTTGAGCGTGTCTAATTCTGATTCTGTTAAAAAACCGTGGTCGACGAGGTCTCGGATATAGGTAGCACCAAAATGGCGCTTGGCAACCCAGCCAATGGTCTGTAAGTCGCGTAAACCACCAGGGGAGTTTTTGAGATTAGGTTCTAGGTTGTATTCCGTGTTGTTGGTTTTTTCGTGGCGCGCTTTTTGTTCTTTGTACTTTGCCACAAAGAACTCTTTATCTGTCCATGCGCCCTCCGACGTCACCCTGTCATACATTTCTTGGTGTAAATCTGGGTTGCCGGTGAGTGGTCGAGATTCGATAAGGTTGGTGGCGATGGTGATATCGTCTTGAGCTTCGTTATAGCACTCGTCAATGGTTCGGACACTGGAACCAATTTCAAGTTGGATATCCCATAGAAGCGTTAAAAAGCCACTAATACTCTCTTCGCAATCCGCAGGAACAAAGTCCTTGAACAGTAATAATATATCCACGTCTGAATGCGGGTGGAGTTCGCCGCGGCCATAACCTCCTACCGCAATTAGAGAGGCTTGATTATCACTCGGCCAGTCGAAGAGGTTCCAAGCTGAAGTAATGATCTGATCAATTACGCTGGCACGCCCATACACCAGTTGGCGGATGTCTTCGCCTGCTTTAAAGCGTTTGTCTATCTCTTCTTGAGAGTGACGTAAGGTTTTTTTGAACAGCTTAACGGGCGATTCGCCCTCAGCTAATTGTCTTTCAAAAGCCGCTGTATCAAGAAACTCTGTCGTATCTACCAAATGCTGTAAAGGTGTGCTCATGTGATTCCTACTGCTTAAAAGGATTCATCTGATCGTAATGTCAGGACTTCATAGCCAGTGTCTGTTACTAAAATGGTGTGTTCCCATTGTGCCGATAAGCGACGATCGCTGGTGGTAACTGTCCAGCCATCTTTGTTGTTGAGTTTTACTTGGCGTTTGCCTGCGTTAATCATAGGTTCGATAGTAAAAATCATCCCTGCTTGTAACTCTATGCCGGTACCTGCGCGTCCGTAATGAAGTACTTGAGGTTCTTCATGGAAGCCAGCTCCGATACCATGCCCACAATACTCCCTTACAACAGAGTAGTGGTTGCTTTCTGCATACTGCTGAATAACATGGCCAATATCGCCTAAGAAAGCACCCGGTTTAACTAATTCGATGCCTTTGATCATGCATTCACGAGTGATATTCATTAGTCGCTCAGCGTGAGGTGCAACTTTGCCGACAGCAAACATTTTGCTGGTATCACCATGGTAGCCATCTTTAATGACAGTGATGTCGATATTGATGATATCACCGTTTTTCATTGGCTTATCATCGGGTATGCCATGACACACTACGTGGTTTAAAGAAGTGCAGATAGATTTGGGGAAGCCATGGTAATTAAGTGGTGCTGGAATGGCTTTTTGTTCGTTGACGATATAGTTGTGGCAAATATCGTTCAGTTCATTGGTAGTGACACCCGGTTTTACGTGGGGTTCGATCATCTCTAATACGTCGGCGGCTAAACGGCCAGCTACGCGCATTTTTTCGATCTCTTCTGGGGTTTTGATGATAACTGACATGAGTGTCCTTGCTTTCGTTAAAGAGGCGAACCGATCATTTTTAGGTGTTTACGATCAGTAGTTGACTAATTGTACCTAATAATAGGGTTCTAGCGAAGGTTGACCTTCAAATTGATTGGGTGTTGTGGTATAAAACGCGCTCCCGAAATACATAAGGTATATCGGAGAATATTCCACACACATATCGTCACAGTTACCGGGTGCCGCTTAGCGGTTGGTAGTTGGGGTATGTGGAGGTCAAACCCAATACATAGGAATGCTAATCATGGCACAAGTTACAATGCGCGACCTGCTAAAAGCAGGCGTACACTTTGGTCACCAGACTCGTTACTGGAATCCGAAAATGTCTCAGTACATCTTCGGCGCTCGCAACAAAATTCATATCATCAACCTTGAGCACACTCTACCTGCACTAAACGGTGCATTGGACGTTGTTAAAGGCATGGCTCAGAACAAGAACAAAGTATTGTTCGTTGGTACTAAGCGTGCTGCTAGCAAGATCATCCAAGAAGAAGCTGCTCGTGTTGGTATGCCTTACGTTAACCACCGTTGGTTAGGCGGCATGCTGACTAACTACAAAACTATTCGTCAGTCTATCCGTCGCTTGCGCGAGTTAGAATCGGCTGCTCAGGATGGTACTTTCGCACAGCTAACCAAAAAAGAAGCGTTGATGCGTCAGCGTGAAATGGAAAAGCTAGAGCGTTCTATTGGTGGTATTAAAGAAATGGGCGGCTTGCCAGACGCACTTTTCGTTATCGACGTTGATCACGAGCGTATCGCTGTAAACGAAGCTAACAAGCTGGGTATCCCAGTTATTGGTGTTGTTGATACTAACAGCAACCCAGATGGCATCGATTACGTTATCCCAGGTAACGATGATGCGCTACGCGCAATTCAAATCTACGTTCAGTCTGTTGCTGATGCATGTGGCGAAGGTAGTGAAGTTGCTGGCGGTAAAAGTGAATTTGTTGAAGTAGAAGAAGCAGCTGCAGAGTAATTTCTCTGTCAACTCTTTAGGCTATTGTCTACAGATTCTATGAGAAGGGGAGCTGTGCTCCCCTTTTTTGAATTTTGATTGAACGTGTAAAATTGAGGTAATTGAGATGGCAGGTGTATCAGCTAAGCTGGTTAAAGAGCTACGCGACCGTACAGCATTAGGCATGATGGAGTGTAAAAAAGCACTCGCTGAAGCGAATGGTGATATTGAACTGGCGATCGAAGAGCTACGTAAATCATCTGGTATGAAGGCAGCTAAAAAAGCAGGTCGTACAGCTGCAGATGGTGTTGTTGTTGTTCGTACAGCTGACGATAACTCTTACGGTGTTATTGTTGAAGTTAACTCTGAAACTGACTTCGTTGCCCGTGATGAAGGTTTCTTAGCATTCGCAGGTTCTGTTGCAGACGCTGCATTTGCTGCTAAATCTGATGACGTTGCTGCAATCATGGCTGGCGACTTGGAATCAGCTCGTGAAGCGCTAGTTCAAAAGATCGGTGAAAACATTGGTGTTCGTCGTATCGTTGTTCTGGAAGGTGAGTGTGTTGGTGCTTACGTTCATAGCAACAACCGTATTGCTGTATTAGTTTCTTTGAAAGGCGCTAATGCCGAAACAGCTAAAGACGTTGCAATGCACGTTGCTGCGGTTAACCCGCAAGTTGTTTCTAAAGAGCAAATGTCTGAAGAAGTTATTCAGAAAGAAAAAGAAATCATCATGGCGCAGCCAGATATGGCTAGCAAGCCTGCTGAAATCGCTGAGAAGATGGTTGTTGGTCGTATCAACAAGTTCTTGTCTGAGAACAGCTTGTTAGAGCAGCCTTTCGTTAAAAACCCAGATCAGAAAGTAGCTGAAATGGTTAAAGCGGCAGGCGGTGAAGTTGTTACATTTACTCGCGTAGAAGTGGGTGAAGGTATTGAAGTTGAGCAAGTTGATTTCGCTGCAGAAGTTGCTGCACAGCTGAACAACAAGTAAAACTCGCTAAAAGACGTGTGTGCTGTGTTACAGTACGCACGTTTATCCATCATATAACTTCCTTCTACGGAGAGATCTGTATGCCTGCCGAAAAAAAGAAACATGCTCGCTATAAACGCATTCTTCTTAAACTCAGTGGTGAAGCCTTACAAGGCGATGAGAATTTTGGTATTGATCCAAAAGTGTTAAACCGAATGGCGCTGGAAGTGGGTCAGTTGGTTGGGATTGGTGTACAAGTAGGTATTGTTATTGGTGGTGGTAATTTGTTCCGCGGTGCAGCGTTAAGTGCAGCCGGTATGGACCGAGTGACGGGTGACCATATGGGTATGTTAGCGACCGTGATGAACTCGCTCGCGTTACGTGATGCGCTTGAGCGTTCTAATATAGATACCCGTGTTATGTCAGCTATCCCGATGAGTGGGGTGGTAGATCACTATGATAGACGTAATGCAATACGCTTCTTGAACCAAGGCGACGTGGTTATTTTTTCGGCTGGGACGGGTAATCCGTTTTTTACAACCGACTCAGCGGCGTGTTTGCGTGGCATTGAGATAGAAGCGGATGTCGTTTTGAAAGCGACTAAGGTCGATGGAGTTTACACAGCAGATCCAGTGAAAGATCCAGCGGCTAAACGATACTTACATTTGTCGTATGATGAAGTACTCGAAAAGCAACTGGGCGTTATGGATCTGACAGCAATTTGTTTGACGCGTGATCATAATATGCCTGTTCGCGTATTTAATATGAACCGCCCAGGTGCCTTAGTTAACCTGTTGGTTGGTGGCGATGAAGGTACATTAATCAGCGCCGAAGTGACTGGAGATCAATATGCTGAATGAAATTACAAAAGAAGCTGAAGCTCGCATGAAGAAAAGCTGCGATTCTTTGGTTGAGCACTTTAAAAAAATTCGTACTGGGCGTGCACATCCGAGTATTCTGGATTCTATTCAGGTGTCTTACTATGGCTCTGATACTCCTCTGTCTCAGGTGGCGAATATTTCTGTAGAAGACTCGCGCACACTAATGATCACGCCATGGGAAAAGAATATTGTCCCTGACGTTGAAAAGGCTATTTATAAGTCTGATCTTGGTTTGAACCCGGCTACTAATGGTGGGGTTATTCGCGTGCCTATGCCTCCTTTAACTGAAGAGACGCGTAAGGGTTATACAAAACAAGCGCGTTCTGATGCCGAGTCTGCTCGTGTTTCAGTACGTAACGTGCGACGCGACGCCAATAATCAGTTAAAAGATTTACTCAAAGAAAAAGAGATCTCTGAAGATGACGATCGTCGTGGTCAGGATCTGATTCAAAAGCTTACTGATAAGTATGTTGCCGAAGTTGATAGCTTGCTTGCTAAGAAAGAAGCAGACTTGATGGAAATCTAAATTCAGAAAGGAGGGCTGGGTTTCCCAGCCTGTCTGAAGAACACTATGTCAGTACACGCAAAACTCAATATCCCTTTGGAAAAAGTACTTCCAAAACATATCGCAATTATCATGGATGGTAATAATCGCTGGGCCAAACAGCGACGATTGCCTAGTTTGGCTGGCCATAAGGCTGGGGTTGATAGTGTGCGCAGTGTAATAGAGGGCTGCGTCGAATATGGCGTTGAGTCGTTAACTCTATTTGCATTTAGTAGTGAAAATTGGAAAAGGCCTGAGCTAGAAGTAACTGGCTTGATGGAACTTTTCATGTTGGCTTTGGATCGAGAGGCTAAGAAGCTCAATAAGAATAACATTCGGTTAAAAGTAATCGGTGATACCACACGCTTTAGTGAATCTTTACAAGCCAAAATAGCAAAAGTTGAAGCATTGACGGCGAATAACACCCGATTGACGTTAAATGTAGCGGCTAATTATGGTGGTCGTTGGGATATCGTTTCAGCCGCAAAAGCCTTTGCTCAAGATTGTATCGATGGTAAGGCAACTCCTAGTGATTTAAACGAATCGTCGTTTAATCAGTATTTGACCTTGTGTGATCAACCTGCCCCAGATCTTTGCATCCGCACAGCGGGAGAGAGCCGGATTAGTAACTTTCTAATTTGGCAAATGGCATATACCGAGTTTTATTTTGTTGACGGTTTTTGGCCAGACTTTGACAAGCACTCATTGGGTGATGCTATTCGTGATTTTTGTACAAGAGAAAGGCGCTTTGGCAAAACCAGTGAGCAGGTAGAGGCGCAAACGCGTGCTTAAAAAAAGAATCGCTACGGCGGTCGTTCTAGCACCTCTTGCTTTAGCAGGTGTTTTTTTACTGCCCCTTCAGGGGTTTGCTATTTTTCTAGCGGTTATCCTTTTGTTGGCAGCCTATGAGTGGGGGCCGTTATCTGGTCTCCTTACCACTTTAAGCCGCTACAGCTTCTGTGCAATAGTCTTGGTTGCTGTGGCCTGCTTGATGGTTTTCCCTATTGGCGATCTGTACCAAGCAATTTTGGCATCGAGTTTGGCGCTTTGGTTTGTTGCTATTTATTGGATAATGCGTTTTCCGCAGCCCGGTGCATGGTCGTTACCGATAATGCGGGCCATCATTGGTTTAGTGTTTTTGGTCGCTACTTGGATCGCTCTGGTTGGGCTGAAAAGCAGTGAACGAGGTGATGCTTGGATTTTGCTGTTGTTTCTCATTGTGTGGGGAGCTGACACGGGTGCTTATTTTGCTGGCAAACGCTGGGGGAAAACTAAGCTAGCGCCTAATGTGAGTCCGGGTAAAACCCGAGAAGGTATGTTGGGTGGTTTAGCTACAGTCGCTTTGGTGTGTGTGGTTTTTGCGCAGTGGAATGAACTGTCTTTCTCGTCGATGGTCTATCTCATGATTTTAGGTGTCGTTACCGCCGCTATGTCGGTTATGGGGGATCTGTTTGAAAGTCTCTTGAAGCGCAATGCAGGTCTTAAAGATAGTGGTACCTTGTTGCCGGGTCATGGCGGTATTTTAGATCGTATAGACAGCTTATTAGCGGCTGCACCATTCTTTTATCTTGGGTTGCTATTTTTTCAGTGATCTAATTAACGAGTAGCGACTGTTACTATTATGGCTTTACTTCAAACAATTCTTGCAACATTAGTCACGTTAGGAATTTTGGTTACCATTCATGAGTGGGGCCACTTCTGGGTTGCTCGTCGTTGCGGCGTTAAAGTACTTCGCTTTTCTGTCGGTTTTGGTAAAGCACTTTGGTCAAGAACCGGTAAAGACGGGACTGTCTATGCGGTAGCGGCGATACCCTTGGGCGGCTATGTCAAAATGCTAGACGAGCGCGAAGGTGACGTCCCCGCGAGTCTTCACGAACAAGCATTTAATAATAAACCTGTGTTGCAGCGGATGGCGATTGTTGCGGCCGGGCCTGCCGTTAATTTAATTTTTGCTGTATTTGCCTATTGGCTTATGTTCATTGTTGGCACAAGCACAGTGGTTCCTATTGTGGGCAGTGTTTCTCAAGGCTCTCCTGCTGCGCTGGCGGGTTTAACCTCTGGTGAAGAGATCGTGAGCATTGATGGTCGGATAGTGCGTTCATGGGAAGAAGCTAATTTGGCGCTGGCGTCACGCGTTGGCGAGACAGGTGTTGTCGAGTTAACCGCTAAGCGCTCATCAGCTAGCACGCCAGAGCGCTTTCAGCTGCCATTAGAACAATGGAAAGTAGAGTTAGAATCAGAATCTCCTTTATCGGCGATAGGTATAACACCTTACCGACCTGAAATAGCCCCGGTTATAGGTCAGGTTGTTGATGGCCAAGCCGCTAAGGCCGGTGGATTAAAAGAGGGTGACGAGGTTGTCGCAGTGAATGGTCAAGCCATTAGCGCATGGCCTGCCCTTGTTTCGATTATTCAAGCTTCTGCCAATCAACCTCTTAGCCTGACAGTCCTGCGTGACGGAAAAGAAGTAAGTTTGTCTGTTACACCGCGCGAGCGTTTGCAACCAACCGGTGAGTTGCAGGGCTATATTGGTGCTGGCGCGACAGCGCCTGAATGGCCTGAAGCTATGCAGCGAAGCATTAGCTATGGTCCTTTAGAGGCGGTTCCGGTTGCTATTACGAAAACATGGAATATGATCGCGCTAACCTTAGATTCAATCTGGAAGATGATTGAAGGGATCATATCTGTAAAAAACTTGAGTGGCCCGATTACCATTGCTAAAGTGGCCGGTGCTTCAGCCGCATCAGGTTTTGAGCCTTTTATCAGCTTTTTGGCGTATTTGAGCATTAGTTTAGGTGTGCTTAACTTATTACCTATCCCCGTATTAGATGGTGGGCACTTGTTGTACTACACCATCGAATTAATACGCGGTAAGCCAGTGAGTGAACGAATTCAAGATGCAGGTTTGAAAATGGGTATGGCTGTTCTGTTATCACTAATGACGGTCGCCATTGTTAATGATTTTTTACGTCTTTAAGCGAACGCTTTAAGTTGGATGATGTTTGATGAATAAACAGTTTGGTTGGATGCTTGGGCTAGCCTTGTGGTCCTCTCTTTCACAAGCGGCGTTTTCGCCGTTTAAAGTGCAAGATATTAAATTAGAGGGCGTACAACGCGTTGAGCCGGGTATTGTTTTTCGTAACTTTCCTGTTTCAACCGGGGATCGTGTTACCGAGTCGGCCATATCTGATGCTGTGAGCCAGCTGTTTAAATCAGGCTATTTTGAGGATGTTGATGTTCTTAAAGATGGCGATTTCTTGATCTTGCGAGTGAAAGAACGTCCGGCCGTCAGCTTAATTCGTTTGAATGGCAACAAGGTCATAAAAGACGAAGACTTGATCAAAGGGCTTAAGCAGTCAGGTTTGCAAGAAGGTGATGTGTTTAAACGCTCAGCTTTGGATCAAATTCGATTAGACTTGATTCGCATGTACGTAAGTCAAGGCCGTTACGGCGCAGCAATTGACACGGAAGTTGAAGAGCTTTCAGGCAACCGCGTGGCGCTTGATATTAATATCAAAGAAGGCAGCGTAGCTTCGATTCAGCACATCAACGTGGTGGGCAATACTGTTTTTGATGATGAAGAATTAAAAGACCTATTTGCTTTAAAACTGCCTAGTTTTTGGTCTTTCTACACGAAAGATGACCGATACGCGCGCGAGAAGCTCTCTGGAGACTTAGAGCGTTTACGGTCATATTACATGGACCGCGGCTACATTAATTTTTCTATAGACTCCACCCAAGTTTCAATAACACCTGATAAGCAAAATGTGTTTATTACCGTCAACATAGATGAAGGTGATCAATACACGCTTCGGGATGTGAATTTGGCCGGAAACATGGTGGTTCCTGAAGAAGAGTTAGCCTCTATTATTTCTATGGAACCCGGTGAGGTGTTCTCTCGCCAAGTGATGACTGACGCTCAAAAAGCGTTGAGCGATCGATTGGGTGAAGCCGGCTATATGTTTGCGAATATAAGCCCTGTTCCAGAATTGCATGAAGAAGATCACTCAGTATCTTTGAAGTTTTATGTGGACCCAGGCAAGCAAACTTATGTGCGCCGTATAAATGTTAAAGGTAATAGCCGTACGGCAGATGAAGTAGTGCGTCGTGAACTTTATCAGATGGAAGCCGCGGTTGTTTCAACCGATAGCATCAAGCAGAGTAAAGAGCGGTTAGAGCGTACTGGTTATTTTAGTTCTGTTAACTTGGAAACGGTTCCTGTGCCGGGAACTGACGACCAAGTTGATTTAAATTTATCCGTAGAAGAACAGCAATCTGGGCAGTTTACGGCCAGTGTTGGTTACTCACAAAGTGACGGCATCATTCTAGATTTTGGTGTTTCTCAGGATAATTTTTTCGGTTCGGGTAAAAGTGTTGGTTTCAATATCACCCGAAGCGGAACCGAGAAAGAGATCAGCTTCAATTATCTTGACCCCTTCTATACCGTTAATGGCGTGAGCCGAGGTTTTGATGTCTTTTATCGTAAGAGTGAGTTTGATGACGATGATGAAAGCAGCTATTCACTAGATGAGTTTGGGGGTGGTGTTACCTTCGGCTACCCTATTGATGATTATCAGCGTCTGACCTTGTCTTTGGGTATTGAACAGATTTCGGTTAACACCAATGACAATGCGCCTGTTGATGAAATTGATTCGTTCATCGATGAAAACGGTGATGAGTACTTAAACTTTAAAACAACGCTAGGGTGGAGCAATAACCACTTGAATCGTGGTGTGTTCCCAACTGCTGGTTACTCGCACAATGCGACGTTAGAGATTGCGATTCCGGGGAGTGAATTAAGCTACTATCGCGCGATTTACCAAACTAAGTGGTACCAGCCATTGCAGGATGAATCGGATTGGGTGTTTGGTCTTAAAGGGCGTTTAGGGTATGCCGATAGTTATGGTGATAAGAGTTACCCATTCTTTAAAAACTTCTATGCCGGTGGTTTAACAACAATCAAAGGCTTCGAAAGTAACTCGCTCGGTCCACGCGACTCTAATGATGATGCCTTTGGCGGTAATATTATGGTTGTCGGTGGTGCAGAGCTTATATTCCCTATGCCATTTATAGAAAGCCAAAATGGTTGGCGGTCATTGTTCTTTGTTGATGGTGGTAACGTGTTTACAACCGAGTGCTTTAGCTCTTCCTCTTCCAGTTCTAAGTGTGAAGAAGGTGTGAGTTTTGATGAGCTGCGCTACTCTGCAGGCTTAGGTATTAGCTGGTTGTCTCCTGTTGGCCCATTATCAATTGCTATTAGTAAGCCGCTGAATGCTAAAGAAAGTGATGAAACCCAAGTATTCCAGTTCTCACTTGGCCAAAGTTTTTAATATAAGGAAAATATTCAATGAAATCTGTTAAGTATATTGTTGCTCTGGTTGCTGTGTGTTTTATGCCAATGGCAATGGCTGAAAAAATTGCGGTATTAGGTGTTCAAGAGGCTTTGTTGGCTTCTAAAGCAGCAGGTAGCTTTCGTGACTCATTAAAGAAAGAGCTGAGCGGCGAAGAAAAGCGCGTAGTAGATCTTGAAAAGCAGGCAAAAGGTTTGCGTGAAAAAATCCAAAAAAATGGTTCAAGCATGAGCCAAGAGCAGTTGAATCAGAGCCGCTTGCAGTTCCAAAAAGCGTTTGAAGAGTATCAGAGAAGCGGGCAGGCTCTGCAGCAAAAACGTATTGAGCGCGAGCAGTCATTCATCGAAGATATGCGTCCTAAATTGGATGTGGTTATTCGTAAAATCATCGAAGAAAATGGTTACGATGTCGTACTCGCTAAGCAAGCTACGGTTTATACTGCCAAAGGTGTTGATATTACACCACGAGTGGTAGAGCTATTGAATAAGCAGTAATGGCTCAGAGAAACTGTACCTACCGCTTATCTGAATTAGCGGAAAAACTAGATGGTGTTATCCAAGGTTCGGATGGCACCATTTTTGGTTTGAACACGCTTGAAAAAGCGACACAAGAACAGCTCAGCTTTTTAGCCAATCCTCGCTATGTATCGCAACTGACCAGCACTAGCGCGGGCGCTGTTTTGGTAACGCCAGAGATGGCTGACCAAGTTACAGGAACGGCATTAATTGTTGATAGCCCTTACATGGCGTTCGCTAAAGTGTCGCAGCTTTTTGATTGGCGTTTGGATGATGAGTCCGAAGGCGTGCATCCGTCGGCGTTTGTTCATGCTTCAGCGACTATAGGCTCTAATGTGACTGTAGGGGCGGGTGTGGTTGTTGATGCGAATGTCACTCTGGAGGATAACTGCATTATTGGCCCTAACTGTGTTATCCAGGCGGGTAGTATCGTGGGGCAGTCTAGTCGACTAGAAGCCAATGTGACCCTATATCCTGATGTCGTGTTAGGACAAAACTGTTTAGTTCACTCGGGCGCTGTTATTGGCGCTGATGGTTTTGGTTTTGCTCCTTCTAAGCAGGGCTGGGTTAAAATCTGTCAATTGGGTGGTGTTCGTATTGGTCATTCGGTGGAAATTGGGGCTAATACCACGATTGATCGGGGGGCGCTTGATCACACCTATATAGGTGATGGTGTTAAACTCGATAATCACATACAAATAGCCCATAACGTTGTCATTGGAGAACAAACTGCCATTGCAGGCTGTACGGCCGTCGCCGGAAGCACTAAAATTGGCCGCCATTGCACGATTGCCGGTCATTGCGGCATAACGGGGCATTTAACTATTGCTGATCATACGCATATCACAGCGATGTCGCTGATTAGCAAATCAATCACAGCATCCGGTCAGGCTTTTTCTTCGGGCACAGGTCAAGAAAAGCATAGTGATTGGAAGCGTAACGTTGTTCGCTTTCGGCAGTTAGATGATATGGCTCGCCGTTTAAAGCAGTTAGAACAAAAAATCGATAATCTCTCTATTGAAGGTCTTAATAAATGATGGATGTAAATGAAATTAGGGAGTATCTCCCTCATCGTTACCCGTTTCTATTGGTTGATCGAGTGCTTGAATTAACACCGGGTGAGTCCATCGTTGCGATCAAAAACGTGAGTGTCAACGAGCCTTTCTTTAACGGCCACTTCCCTGAACATCCAGTTATGCCGGGCGTGTTAATCGTTGAAGCAATGGCTCAGGCGGCAGGTATTCTTGGTTTTAAAACCATGAACAAAACGCCAGAAGATGGTTCTATTTATTATTTTGTTGGTTCGGATAAATTACGTTTTAAGCGCCCGGTTGTGCCTGGCGATCAATTAAAGCTTGAAGCCTCTATCATTTCTGAGCGTCGCGGCATCTGGAAATTTGATGTGAAAGCAACCGTTGAAGGTGATACTGTTAGTTCTGCTACCATTTTATGTGCAGATCGAAAGGTGTAAGTGTGATTGACCCGCGAGCAATTATCGAGCCTGGCGCTCAACTAGCTGACGATGTAACGGTTGGGCCTTGGTCATATATTGGTGCTGATGTTGTCATCGGTGCTGGTACAGAAATAGCTTCTCATGTTGTGATTAAAGGCCCTACTGTTATGGGGTCTGGTAACCGAGTGTTCCAATTTTCAACAATAGGTGAAGAGTGCCAGGATAAAAAGTACGCGGGTGAGCCGACTCGTTTAGAAATCGGCGATAACAATGTTTTTCGAGAAGGGACTACGGTTCATCGAGGAACGATTCAAGATCAATCTTTGACCAAAATTGGCAGCCATAATTTATTTATGGTCAATGCGCACATCGCGCATGACTGTATGGTTGGTGATCACATTATTTTGGCGAATAACGTTGCTTTAGCAGGGCACGTCCATGTAGGTGATCATACTATTTTGGGTGGCTTCACGGCCGTACATCAGTTTTGCCACATTGGAAGTCATGTGATGTGTGGGGCGGGGACTGTGGTTCTTAAGGACATACCCGCTTACGTAATGGCAACTGGCAACCCTGCTCAACCTCATGGAATCAATGCTGAGGGGCTTAAGCGTCGCGGCTTTACGCCAGAGATGATCAGAGGGATTCGTCAAGCTTATAAAACAATCTATCGTAAAAAGCTCACGACGGTTGAAGCACTGGCCGTACTTGAAGCCGAAGTCGTGGACTCCCCAGAGATTGATTTGCTTATCGCATCTCTCAAAGACTCCACTCGGGGTATTATTCGTTAGGGGAAAGATGTGACTGCGCTAAGAATTGCCTTGGTGGCCGGTGAAGCATCAGGTGATATTCTGGGCTCAGGGCTAATCAGCGAACTTTCGAAACGATTCCCAAATACCACATTTGAAGGCATAGGCGGTGATCTGATGATTGCTGCTGGCCTAGTATCGCGAGCGCCAATGGAGCGCTTATCTGTTATGGGTCTGGTAGAAGTGCTAAGCCACTTACCAGAACTGTTGTCATTGCGTAAATCCTTAGTCCAGCATTGGCTTAAAAACCCACCTGATGTGTTTATAGGTATCGATGCGCCTGATTTTACATTAGAGCTAGAGCGTCGATTAAAAGAAGCCGGTATTACCACTGTTCATTATGTAAGTCCTTCTGTTTGGGCTTGGAAGGCTAAGCGAATCTATAAAATTAAAGAAGCGGTTGATTTATTGTTAGCTTTGTTCCCTTTTGAAGCTCAACATTATGAGAAAACTCAGCAGCGGATTAGTTTTGTAGGTCATCCGTTGGCTGACACAATCGTTAATGATCCAAAAATTCCTATTGCTCGTGATACGTTTCAATTGGCATCGACACAGCGTGTGATTGGCATTTTGCCGGGAAGCCGTTCGAGTGAAATTCGCTATTTAGCGCGTCCTTTTTTAGAGGCGGCGCGTTTATTATGGCAACACAATAATGACTTGGTATTTTTATTGCCAGCTGCAAACGAGAAGCGGTACGAGCAGCTCCAGCGCTTGATTGATGAAAGTTTTAGCGATTTGCCAGTGCAATTAATAATGGGGCGTTCTAGAGAAGTCATGGCCGCTAGTGATGTGATATTGATTGCGTCCGGAACGGCCACTTTAGAAGCGACATTACTAAAAAAACCAATGGTTGTTGGTTATAAAATGGCCGGGCTAACGTATGCTATTTTTTCGCGCATGTTGAAGACGCCTTATGTTTCGCTGCCTAATATTTTAGCCGGAGAAGCGCTTGTGCCTGAGGTGTTGCAAAAAGAGCTGACCCCAGAGAGGCTATGCGCCGAAGTTGAACACTGGTTGGACTCGTCAACGGATAAGCATTATGTGGTTCAACGTTTTAGCGCTATTTTTGAGCAGCTGCATAAGAATGCTGATCAACAAGCGGCGGATGCAATTGAGCTTTTAATGAAAGAAAAAGGAATACTCCCTCATGCATAATGCCGTGGATGAATGGGCGCAACTTCGCTCACAGTACTCCCTAATCGCAGGTGTGGATGAGGTGGGGCGAGGGCCTTTAATTGGTAACGTTGTTACCGCAGCTGTGATCCTTGATCCGCTCAAGCCAATAAGTGGATTGGCGGACTCTAAAAAGCTAACGGCTAAACGACGAGATGCTCTTTATGAAGAGATCATCCAGAATGCGTTGGCTTATTCAGTGGCTTTTGCTACACCCCAAGAAATAGACGAAATTAATATATTACACGCAACCATGTTAGCGATGCAGCGAGCTGTGCTCCAGCTCGCCGTGTTGCCTGAATATGTCATGATTGATGGTAATCGTTGCCCGGATATTCCTTTTCCTTGCGAGGCTGTTGTGAAAGGTGATAGCCGCGTCGCTGAGATTAGTGCGGCTTCGATTGTGGCTAAGGTAGTCCGTGATCGTGAAATGGAAGCGCTCGACTTAGCGTATCCTGACTACGGCTTTGCTAAACACAAAGGTTACCCAACGGCTGCGCATATGGCGGCATTAGAAAAGTTTGGTCCACTTGATATGCACCGTCGCTCGTTTAAGCCAGTAGCTCGTTTGTTGGACTAGCCACAGGCTGGTCATCTTTTTTTTACTAGGTAGGTTTATATGTCAGCTAATGCTTTTGTCCATCTTCGCGTTCATACAGAGTTCTCTTTGGTGGACGGGCTCGTGCGAGTCAAAGGGCTGGTCAATGCAGCTAAGGATGCAGGCATGCCAGCCGTGGCAATCACGGATCAAGTTAACCTGTTTGCCCTAGTGAAGTTCTTTAAAGCAGCTACCGGTGCTGGCATTAAACCCATTTGCGGCGCTGATCTACTGGTGCTCAATGATAACGATATAGATGAACCTTATCGTGTCACTCTGTTGGTGCAAAACGCGAAAGGCTACCGCAATTTGATGGAGCTGATTTCGCGCGCCTATGCAGAGGGTCAGGTGCAGTTGGCTGATAAAGCGATTGTTTATAAGTCGTGGCTAGTCGAAAAGTCTGAGGGGCTTATTGCGCTCAGCGGCGCTAAAGATGGTGAAATTGGGCGCGCAATGATTTCCGGTAATGGCTCGGCAGAAAGCCTTTTAGACGAGTGGATGTCTCTTTTTCCTAATCGCTTTTATTTGGAAGTACAGCGTACAGCCCGCCCGGGTGAAGACATTGTCATTGATGAAAGCGTTCGCCTGGGTTTGCTAAAAGGCTGTCCATTGGTAGCAACCAACGATGTGATGTTTATACATGAAACAGACTTCGAGGCTCATGAGGCGCGTGTTTGTATTAACCAAGGAAGAACGCTCGAAGATCCACGTCGACCTAGGGATTATTCAGATCAGCAGTATTTTCGTAGCACTGAAGAAATGGTGGAGCTGTTCAGCGACATTCCAAGTGCCATTGAAAACACGGTAGAAATAGCCAAACGCTGCAATATCGAAATGGATTTGGGGACCTATTATTTACCTAAGTACCCGATCCCTGAAGGGATGTCGATTGACGAGTTCTTCATTAAGGTATCCGAAGATGGCCTTAATGAGCGTTTAGAAATTCTGTTAGATAAAAACGACCCAGACTATGCAGCTAAACGGAAAGTTTATGATGACCGGCTTAAATTTGAGTTAGATATCATTATCCAAATGGGTTTCCCTGGGTATTTCCTTATCGTAATGGACTTTATTCAATGGGCTAAGGATAACGATATTCCTGTAGGGCCGGGTCGAGGCTCGGGTGCGGGTTCTTTGGTGGCCTATGCACAGAAAATTACAGATCTTGATCCGCTGGAATATGATTTGCTGTTTGAGCGATTCCTAAACCCAGAACGGGTATCCATGCCTGACTTTGATATCGATTTCTGCATGGATAATCGAGATCAAGTTATTGATTACGTAGCACGTACTTATGGGCGAGATGCCGTCTCCCAGATTATTACTTTCGGTACAATGGCCGCAAAAGCGGTTGTTCGAGATGTGGCGCGTGTACAGGGTAAAGCGTTCGGTTTGGCTGATAAGTTGTCCAAACTCATCCCTTTCGAAGTAGGTATTACACTCAGTAAAGCGATGGAGCAGGAGCCAGCGCTCAGCGAGTTTGTAAACAGTAGCGAAGAAGCTCAAGAAATTATGGACATGGCTTTCAAGCTGGAAGGTGTGACCCGTAACGTTGGTAAGCATGCCGGTGGTGTGGTTATCGCTCCAACGAAGCTAACAGACTTCTCCGCCACTTATTGTGATGAAGAAGGCCATGGGCTCGTAACGCAGTTCGATAAAGGCGATGTTGAAGAAGCCGGTCTGGTTAAGTTTGACTTCTTGGGTTTAAGAACCCTGACCATTATTGATTGGGCTTTAAAGACTATTAACACCAAGCGCGCTCAAGAAGGTGAAGAGGCGCTCGATATTTCCCTGATCCCTTTAGACGATAAGCCGACCTTTGACTTGCTTCAATCTGCTGAAACAACAGCTGTTTTCCAGTTAGAGTCCAGTGGTATGAAGGATCTGGTAAGACGTTTGTTGCCTTCTCGTTTTGAAGATATTGTCGCTCTCGTGGCCTTGTTTAGACCGGGGCCATTGCAGTCGGGCATGGTTGATGACTTTATCAACCGTAAGCATGGCCGCGCAGAAATGTCTTGGCCGCATCCCGACTACCAGTTGGATAGCTTGCAGCCGGTATTGGAGCCAACTTACGGTGTTATCTTGTACCAAGAGCAGGTAATGCAGATTGCTCAGGTCATGGCGGGGTATACGCTCGGCGGTGCCGACATGCTGCGTCGAGCCATGGGTAAGAAAAAGCCTGAAGAAATGGCGAAGCAGCGTGCCATCTTCTTAGAGGGGTGCGAAAAACAAGGTATTGATAGGGATCTCTCTGGGAATATATTTGATCTGGTTGAGAAGTTCGCCGGTTATGGTTTTAACAAGTCGCACTCGGCGGCCTATGCGTTAGTTTCTTACCAAACGGCTTGGCTGAAATGTCATTATCCAGCCCCATTTATGGCGGCGGTTATCTCTGCGGATATGCAAAACACCGATAAAGTGGTGATCTTCATTGAAGAGTGCCGCAATATGGGGATTGCTCCATCGCCACCGGATGTGTGTAGTGGCGACTACATGTTTACCGTCAATGAAGCCGGTGAGATTGTTTATGGTTTAGGGGCAATCAAGGGTGTTGGTGAGGGGCCAATTGATGCGATTGTAAAGGCGCGCCAAGATGGCGAAGGCGACTTTAAGGATATCTTTGATTTTTGTAAGCGGGTCGGGCCTAAAAATCTCAATAAACGAGTGTTGGAAGCCTTGGTTCGTGCTGGTGCCCTTGATAAGTTAGGTGCTGAGCGTGCTGTACTATGGGCGGCGATCGGTGATGCTTTTCAGGCTGCAGGTCAAAGTGCTCGTAATGAAGATGCCGGGATGTTTGATCTTTTTGGGGAGGTAGAAGCGGAAGTACCGCGTGACCCGTATGAAGATTATAAACATGTACGCCCTTGGACAGATAAAGAGCGGCTGCGTGGAGAGAAAGAAACATTAGGTTTGTACTTAACGGGGCACCCAATCGATGAGTACGAGCGTGAGCTGAAAAAGTTTGTCTCGCAAAAAATTGTAAGTTTGCAGCCTGCACGTGGTAAACAGCAAAAAATCGTTGGCCTCATAGTTGATCAGCGCGTTAAGAAAACTAAACGTGGTGATTCGTTGTGTTTCTTGACGCTGGATGACCGCACAGCCCGTATTGATGTCACTGTGTACGGTGAACTCTATGATCAAACACGAGAGTGGGCGGTTAAAGATACAATTGTGATCATGGAAGGTGAGGTGACTCAGGATGATTATTCAGGAGGCCTCAAGGTTCGTTGTAATAAGTTGATCAGTATACCAATGGCTCGTGCACAGTACGCCTCTTCGGTTGCAGTGCAGGCTAATGCCACCTCGTTAACCGGTAGACGGCTTAACGAATTCAAAACATTGCTAAAAACATATCAATCTCAGGAAGGCTTACCTGTCACTATCCATTATCAACGCGAAGACGCTGCAGGCCCTGTGCGCCTGGGTGATCAATACCGAGTTGAAGGCAGTGATGAGCTATTAATTGCCTTTAAAGAGCACTTTGGGTTTGATCAAGTGAAGATTGACTACTGATCAGGGTGGTTATCCTGCTGCCGTGACGGTAAAATCGTCCACTAATTTAGCGTTATTATTCACTGTTTAAGCGGAAACGAATCAAATGAATCCGAATTACCTGGATTTCGAACAGCCAATCGCTGATCTTGAAGCCAAGATTGAAGAACTCCGACTGGTGGGTAGCGGTACCGAGATTAACATCAGCGATGAGCTGACAAAGCTGCTTGAAAAAAGCCGTAGTCTTACCGTATCCATTTTTGAGAATCTGACGGCTTGGCAGGTTTCTCAGTTATCTCGTCACCCAAAGCGTCCGTATACACTGGACTACATCGATCTGATGTTCGATAGCTTTGAAGAAATCCATGGCGATCGCCACTTTGCTGATGATGCTGCTATTGTTGGCGGTATTGCGCGTTTGGATGGTCGCCCTGTGATGATTATTGGTCATCAAAAAGGTCGTGACGTTAAAGAAAAAGTACGTCGTAATTTTGGTATGCCTCGTCCTGAAGGTTACCGTAAAGCGTTGCGTTTGATGGAAATGGCTGAGCGCTTCTCAATGCCAATCCTCACCTTTATTGATACGCCAGGTGCTTATCCAGGTATTGATGCCGAAGAGCGTGGCCAAAGTGAAGCGATCGCATTTAACTTGGCTAAAATGTCCCAGCTAAAAACACCTATTATCTCAACCGTTGTAGGTGAGGGTGGCTCAGGTGGTGCATTAGCGATTGGTGTATGTGATGAGTTGGTGATGCTTCAGTACTCAACGTACTCGGTTATTTCTCCTGAAGGTTGCGCATCTATTCTTTGGAAAAGCGCAGAGAAAGCGCCGGATGCAGCTAAAGCAATGGGTATTACCTCTGGGCGTCTACAAGAGCTTGGGTTGGTGGATAAAGTCGTTAAAGAACCTTTAGGCGGCGCACACCGAGACCCTGAAGCGTTAGCTGAGACTTTAAAAGCTCAGTTGCTCGAAACATTAGATCGCTTAGACGTCCATACGATGGATGAATTGGTTGATCGTCGTTACGAACGCTTAATGTCATACGGTATTAACTCTCAGTAAGCACAACATTTCACGTTGATGTGCCCTGACACAGTATGAAAGGTGTAGTCTCCCATGACGACATCTAAATTAACGCAGCACTTTTACCAGTGCTGCGTTAACCATTCCCCGCAAGGGCTTGCTTCAAAAGGCTGGGTTGTCGCACTCAGTGGTGGGTTAGATTCAATCGTTTTACTGCATTTAGCCGTCAAATATCTACCGGCCGGCTCAGTTCGTGCAATCCATGTAAACCATCATCTCCAAGAAAAATCTGATCAATGGGCGCAGTTCTGTCTAGATCAGTGTGCACTATTGTCGATTACTTGTACGGTCTGCGATGTTTACCCGGCCTCGAACAGTGAATTGGCTGCGCGAGATGCGCGTTTGGAGGCTATTCAGTCATGTGTAGGTGCTTCTGATTGTGTATTGATGGCTCATCATGCAAATGATCAGCTAGAGACCGTTTTGTTTCGTTTAATGCGAGGTACTGGCGCTAAAGGGTTAGCCGGTATTCCTGTGTCGAGGCGTTTTGGCGTGGCTACTCTTCTAAGGCCGTTGCTAACAATAACCCGTACTGAGCTGGAAACTTATGCAGCTGAGCAGACATTCTCATGGATAGATGATCCAAGTAATGCTGCTGATGACTATGACCGTAATTATATCCGTCATCATGTTATACCTCCTATGGTAGAGCGCTGGCCAAAGGCTGTGACTCGTTTGCAGCAAACCACGCAATACCTTGCTGATCAACAGCAGGTGCTAGAGTCTTATTTGGATGCAGATCTTCAATCGATGGCACTGGCAGGGGGTGGCTTGAATATAGAGTTGTTGGGGGGGGGGGCGCACCCAAAAAGTATTGCGTTGCTCAGGCGTTGGTTTGAGTGTCAAACAGGTCAACCGTTATCAGCGCTAGCCGTTCAAGAAGTGTTTGAGCGTTGTATCGCTGCGCGTGCTGATGCTCAGCCACAAATAAATGTGGGTGGGATTGTTCTGCGACGATATCGGCAAGGCGTGTATTGTGTTCCTCACAAAGTTAATGACGTTGAAGATGTGCGTTCTCAAGCGTTGATGGTGCCTTTTACTGATTGGCGTGGAGGCCGTATCTGTGTAACGGCCGGCTCCGAAGGTTTTGATTTGCAGCCCGGTGTTGAAGTGGTTGCACGCGCGGATGGAATGTCTATTAAGCCCAAAAACCGCCCTACTAAAACCCTTAAAAAGTTGTTTCAGGAGGCTGGTGTTCCGCCTTGGTTGCGCTCAAACTGGCCTATTTGTGTACGCCAGAATGAAGTGGTTGCTGTACCTGGAATATGTGTTGCGGAGTCATGCTGGATAAAAAGCGAAGAAAAGACCGCATTTACACTCACTTGGCGCGCTTTCTAATTGTCGAAGCGTGCTTACTTTGCTATCCTGTAGCCCCATCTCGATCAAGTTTTTTCCCTCACTTACAAGCCAATACAGGTTCCACATGACGCGCTACATATTCGTCACAGGTGGTGTCGTGTCCTCTTTGGGCAAAGGCATCGCATCCGCATCGCTTGCAGCTATTCTGGAAGCGCGCGGTTTGAAAGTCACAATGCTGAAACTCGACCCGTACATCAATGTCGACCCGGGGACTATGAGCCCATTCCAGCACGGTGAAGTATTCGTCACAGAAGATGGCGCGGAGACCGACTTAGACCTCGGTCATTATGAACGTTTTATTCGCACAACGATGACTAAGCGTAATAACTTTACGACAGGTCGTGTTTATCAACACGTGCTGAATAAAGAACGCCGTGGTGATTATTTAGGCGGCACCGTTCAGGTTATTCCGCATATTACTGATGAAATTAAGCGACGCGTCATTGAAGGTGCAGGGGATGCAGACGTTGCCTTAGTTGAAATTGGTGGCACCGTTGGTGATATCGAATCACAGCCATTCTTAGAGGCAGTCCGCCAGATGAAAGCAGAGCTGGGCTTTGCTCGAGCTATGTTTATGCATCTTACTCTCGTGCCTTATATAGCCACGGCTGGTGAGATCAAAACAAAGCCTTCTCAACACTCGGTAAAAGAGCTGCGTTCTATCGGTATCCAGCCTGATATTTTGGTGTGCCGCTCAGAGCAGGCCATCCCGGACTCTTCGCGTCGTAAGTTGTCTCTATTTACTAACGTAGAAGAGCGTGCGGTTATCTCCATGCCAGATGCCGATACTATCTACAACATTCCTAAAATGTTGTCTGACCAAGGGTTAGATAACATCGTGGTTGAGCGTTTTAATTTAGATGCGCCTGCGGCTGACCTAAATGAATGGGAGGCGGTTGCTGATGCACACCTCAACCCAGATGGCGAAGTTAAGATTGCCATGGTCGGTAAGTACATGGAATTGTTGGATGCCTACAAGTCGTTAATCGAAGCAATTTCTCATGCGGGTATTAAGCTACGTCGCAAAGTGTCCATCGAATACATTGATTCAGAGCGTGTTGAGCGTGAAGGCGTAGAAATTCTTCAAGATATGTCTGCAATCTTAGTCCCAGGCGGATTTGGTGAGCGTGGCGTTGAAGGTAAAATTGCGGCTGTTAAATACGCGCGCGAAAACAAGGTTCCTTATTTAGGTATCTGTTTAGGCATGCAGGTGGCCGTGATTGAATTTGCTCGTCATGTAGCTAACTTGGCAGGAGCGACCTCTACTGAGTTCGATCAAAATAGTGAGCATCCGGTAATCGGTTTGATTACGGAATGGACAACGGCTGAGGGTGATGTTGAGCAACGTAGCGAAGACACAGACCTTGGTGGCACTATGCGTTTAGGTGCACAGGTGTGCCATTTAAAAGCAGGGTCTACTGTCGCAAAAAGTTATGGCAGTACTGATATAGTTGAGCGCCATCGCCATCGTTTTGAAGTGAACAACAACTACGTTCCTTTATTAGAAGAGGCCGGTTTAATTATCTCTGGTCGTTCCGCCGATGGTGAATTGGTTGAAGTGGTGGAGGTTCCAGACCATCCTTGGTTTGTTGCTTGTCAGTTCCACCCCGAATTTACGTCGTCCCCACGTGATGGACATGGATTGTTTACCGGCTTTATCGAAGCCGCTTTGGCAGAGCAAGCTCGTCGCCAAACAGCGTGAAATAAAAATACTTATTAGGATAAATTGGAGAGATAAGCATGGCACAGATTGCCGATATCAAAGCACGTGAAGTGTTAGATTCTCGCGGTAACCCAACGGTTGAAGCTGATGTTATTTTAGCCTCTGGCGTTTTAGGAACGGCTTGCGCACCTTCAGGCGCATCTACTGGTTCACGCGAAGCGTTGGAATTGCGTGATGGTGATAAGTCTCGCTACCTTGGTAAAGGTGTACTTAAAGCTGTTGCAGCTATCAACGGTGTTATTCGCGAAGCTCTGATCGGTATGGATGTTACGGATCAACGTGCCCTTGATAACAAAATGCTTGAGCTAGACGGGACCGAGAATAAAACGAATCTGGGTGCTAATGCTATTTTGGCGGTGTCTTTAGCAGCAGCGAAAGCAGCTGCCACAGTAAAAGGTGTGCCGTTGTACGCACACATTGCTGATATCAATGGTACGTCTGGCCAGTATTCTCTTCCAGTGCCTATGATGAATATCTTGAACGGCGGTGAGCATGCGGATAACAACGTAGATATCCAAGAGTTCATGGTTCAGCCTGTTAATTTTACGAAGTTTTCCGATGCATTGCGTTGTGGCGCAGAGATCTTTCACGCATTGAAAGGCGTCCTTCAGGCTAAAGGCTTAAACACGGCCGTTGGTGACGAAGGTGGGTTTGCACCTAACTTAGCGTCTAACGAAGAAGCCCTAGTCGTTATTCAGGAAGCAATAGCTAAAACATCTTATCAGCTAGGTACTGACGTAACGCTGGCACTAGATTGTGCGTCATCTGAGTTCTACAAAGATGGCAAATATGACCTAGCTGGCGAAGGTAAAGTGTTTGATGCCGAAGGTTTCGCTGACTATTTAGCGCAACTTAGCGAAAACTACCCAATCGTTTCTATCGAAGATGGTATGGACGAGTCGGACTGGGATGGTTGGGCTGCTTTGACTAATAAGATTGGTGATAAAGTTCAGTTGGTAGGTGATGATTTGTTTGTCACTAATACCAAGATCCTTAAGCGTGGTATTGAGCAAGGTATTGGTAACTCTATCTTGATCAAGTTTAACCAAATCGGATCATTGTCTGAAACACTCGACGCGATTCAAATGGCGAAAGATGCAGGGTTTACTGTTGTGATCTCTCACCGTTCTGGAGAAACTGAAGACACGACTATTGCTGATTTGGCTGTGGGTACTGCAGCGGGTCAGATTAAGACAGGCTCTTTATGCCGTTCTGATCGTGTTGCTAAGTACAACCGCTTGCTTCGTATTGAAGAAGAGTTGGGCGAAAACGCGATCTATAAAGGTCGTTCAGAAATTAAAGGTCAGGCTTAAAGCGCCGACTGTTTAGAAAGGGGGCTATAATGCCCCCTTTTTTAGATGTCGAGGTAAGGTGTGTTCCGCTGGTTTATAGCGTTTTTAATTATTATGTTGATGGGCCTCCAATATCGCTTATGGTTTGGTGAGGCGAACATCACGCAAATAGGCCAACTCAAACAGCAAATTGAAAGCCAAGTGGCTGAAAATGAGCGTTTGCAGATGCGTAATCGTCAACTAGAAGCAGAAGTAATGGACCTTAAAAAAGGCTACTCGGCCATCGAGGAACGAGCTCGCAG
Source organism: Neptunomonas sp. CHC150 (assembly GCF_030397555.1). Lineage (NCBI taxonomy): Bacteria > Pseudomonadati > Pseudomonadota > Gammaproteobacteria > Oceanospirillales > Oceanospirillaceae > Neptunomonas > Neptunomonas sp. CHC150. The sequence continues at coordinate 108,986 of NZ_JAPNXU010000010.1, read as the reverse complement.
CGGCCAAGGGATGGTAAAAGAAGGCGAAACTTTTTTCCAATTAGTTGAACCTCATCTTCAGAATAACGAGAACTAATCATGTCCCTCCCAACGCAATACCGCTATTTACACGGCGAACCCCGTAGTTCGGCTTTTATTCGTTTATTACCCGAAGATTTTCAGGTCACTGAAATTCCTTCCTTTGAGCCGGAGGGAGAAGGTGAGCATGTATTTTTATTGATCCGTAAAGTGGGCGAAAATACGGATTGGGTCGCGCGTCAGCTCGCTAATTTTGCGCAAGTGCCTGCTAAAGATGTGAGCTATGCCGGTAAAAAAGACCGTCATGCCGTTACTGAACAATGGTTTTGTGTGCGTTTCCCTGGCAATCGTGCACTGAACTGGAGTTTGTTTGGTGGTGAATCGATCACTGTGTTAAAAACTGCTCGCCACCCTCGTAAGTTACGTCTGGGAAATTTATTAGGTAACCGCTTCTCTATTCGCCTACGTAACCTTACTAATGAAGCCGACTTCGTTGAGCGTCTTGCTTACCTTGAGCATGGGGTTCCCAATTATTTTGGTGAACAACGTTTTGGTCGAGAAGGTGGCAATTTAGAAAAGGGTGTTGCCTTGATAAAGGGCGAATACCAGGAACGTCAGCGTCATAAAAAAGGCCTTTATATTTCGGCCGTCCGATCTTGGTTATTTAATCACCTTTTATCGGAGCGTTTAGGTGACGAGTTATGGCAGCGCCCTATGCAAGGGGATGTCATGATGTTAAATGGCAGCCGTAGCTTTTTTGTGGCAGAGGAACTTGATCAATCTTTACAAACACGTTTTGAAAGTCGTGATATATTGCTCAGCGGCCCTTTATGGGGGCGAGGTCGGCCATTGTCTGAAGCACAAGCGGGAGAGTGGGAAGCGCGAGTCATTGAGCCTTGGCATGAAATTACCGAACGCCTTGAGCATTTGGGCTTGAATCAGGAGCGCCGCTCTTTAGTATTGTATGCAGAAGGCTTTAAGGCCGAAAAAGAAGCACCAGGGCAATGGGTAGTACACTTTTCATTACCCGCGGGTAGTTTTGCAACCACCGTCTTAAGGGAATTATGTCATGTTACACAAACAGGATCGGTTTAAATGAAAAAAATTCTGGTCTCAAATGATGATGGTGTATTTGCTCCGGGTATAGCCGCGTTGGCAAAGGCAATGGAGACAATTGGCGAGGTCACTGTGATTGCCCCAGATAGGAATCGCAGCGGGGCTAGTAATGCCTTGACGTTAGACCGGCCTATTGAAGCTCATACCCACAAAAATGGCTTTATTGGATTAAATGGTACCCCCACAGATTGTGTACACATGGGGGTGTCAGGGCTGTTTTGTGAAAGGCCTGATATTGTTGTTTCGGGGATTAACAACGGCGCTAATTTAGGCGACGATGTACTCTACTCCGGTACCGTAGCTGCTGCGATGGAAGGTCGTTCGCTTAACTTGTCGGCTATCGCCGTCTCGTTAGCCAGTTTTACACCAAAATATTTTGATACGGCTGCTGAAGTCGTTAAAACGATAGTCGAAAACTTAGATACATTAAATCTGCCTCCGCGCACCGTACTTAACGTTAATGTGCCGGATGTTCCTTTGGCTGAAATTAAAGGCATTCACTTAACCCGTCTCGGTCATAGAGCGGCTGCGGGCGTTCCAGTAGCTACGACAGACCCACGTGGAAAAATACGGTATTGGGTAGCAGGAGCGGGTGATGCGGTTGATAAAGAGGCGGGCACAGACTTTTATGCTGTGGACCAAGGCTATGTATCTATCACGCCATTGCATATTGATATGACCTCGTATGCTGTTATGGAGCAAATGGGGGATTGGTTGGAGAGCTTAGGTTGATTGATATTCAGCTTCAGGGGATCGGTATGACGTCTCGCCGTACTCGAGAGCGTCTTGTTCAACGTTTACGCGAACAGAATATTAGTAGTCAGGCTATTTTAGATGTCATGCGTGATACGCCACGGCACATCTTTATTGACGAGGCATTATCCCATCGTGCGTATGAAGATACCGCATTGCCCATTGGTTTTAATCAAACGATATCTCAGCCATACATAGTGGCAAAAATGACTGAGGTATTGTTAGCTGTTGGTCCATTGAAGCAAGTATTAGAGATAGGCACCGGCTCTGGTTATCAAACGGCGGTATTAGCTCAGCTTGTTGAGTCGGTTTACTCCGTAGAGCGGATCAAGCCTCTGCAAGTAAGAGCACGCGAGCGCTTTCGTCAAATGGGTCTAAGAAATATCCATTTGCAACATACTGATGGTGGAATGGGGTGGTCAACGATGGCGCCTTTCGATGGCATCATTGTGACAGCCGCACCTGACCAAGTACCCGAAGAGCTGCTGAACCAGCTTGCTATTGGCGGTCGCTTGGTTATCCCTGTTGGTGATTCACAGCAGCAATTGCAGCTTATAACTCGAGAAACAGAGGAACGTTACGAAACACGTATCCTCGAAAATGTGAAATTTGTACCGCTGTTATCAGGAACAGTTCGTTAAGGGGATAAGTGGGTGAAGCAGCAGCGGAATTTAATGGGTTATGTGTTTGTGATGCTCAAAGGTCTCATGATGGGTGCGGCGGATGCTGTTCCTGGCGTTTCAGGTGGGACGATCGCATTCATAACGGGAATCTATGAAGAACTGATCTTTAGTATTAGGCAGTGCAATCCTAAAACACTGTGCTTGTTGTTTACCAAAGGGCCTGCCTCTTTTTGGCAAGCCATTAATGGTAACTTTTTGATCAGTTTATTAGGTGGTATAGCGGTTAGTATTTTAACGCTGGCTCATGCCGTTTTATTTATGTTGGAAAATTATCCCGAAATATTGTGGGCTTTCTTTTTTGGTCTAATTTTGGCCTCTACATGGTCCATCGCGCGCCATATCTCATCTTGGAATACTCAAAATAGCGTGTTGTTTATAATGGGAGCTTTGTTGGCTTACATAGTGACTTCGTTAACACCCACCGAGATAGAAGCAACACCCTTAGCCATCTTTTTGTCCGGAGCCATCGCCATATGTGCGATGATTTTGCCGGGTATTTCGGGGTCTTTTATTTTATTGTTGCTGGGTATGTACAGCTTTATTCTTCAGTCAATAAAAGGCTTTGAGTTCAATACAATACTATTATTTGCGGCGGGTGCAGTAGCAGGGTTGTTATCATTTTCGCACGTGTTGCATTGGTTGTTCTCACGTTATCGCCTAGCGACCTTGTCTGTGATGTCTGGTTTTTTGTTAGGTTCTTTAAATAAGGTATGGCCTTGGAAATATACCACAGCGTATACATTAAACCGCCACGGTGATCAGGTTCCGTTGGTTCAGGAGAACGTATCGCCTTTCAATTATGAGGTGTTAACAGGCCAGCATGCCTATTTATGGATGTCCGTTATTATGTTGGTGGTAGGCGTTGCGTTAGTATTATTGATAGATAGAGATGTAACTAGCACTGATTAATGACTATACAAGCGGGTAAAGACTACATAAGTGGATTCTTTAGGCACAGAAAATGGTGCCTGTGTGTAGGTTTTTGCCTTATTCTGACCGCTTGCTCGTCTGGTTATGCTCCGGTTACTGATTTATCGATTAATCAGCGGCGCAACGTCGAAATTATTCGTGATGGCCAATCGGCTTCTGCTACGCCACCAGGTTACTATCGCGTGCAGCGCGGGGATACTTTGTACTCAATAGCGTTTCGTTATGGGATCGATTACCGTCAATTAGCGAAAAAAAATAACATTAATAGCCGATATACTATTTACCCAGGACAAGTGTTAGCTGTGGCGGCTAGTCCTGTAAGCCAAAGCAAAAACACTTCAACAACAGTAGCTAAGGCTCCTAAGGCTAATAGTCAGCCAAGTTCTGGTAATCAGCAGAATGCATCCAAAGCACCATCGACACCGAAAAAAACACCGGCGGTCAGTTCTCCCTCTAAACCCAAAGTGGCCACCAATACCCGTGTTAATTGGCGCTGGCCTGCAACAGGAAAAGTCATAGCCGGGTTTAGTGGCGAGGCCAACAAAGGGATTAATTTAGCAGGTAAGAAAGGCGACCCAGTGTATGCCGCAGCGGCTGGAAATGTCGTCTATGCAGGCAGTGGCCTGCATGGTTACGGTAACCTTGTCATCATCAATCACAACCAAGAATATTTAAGCGCTTATGCGCACAACAGTAAAATTCTCGTAAAAGAGAACGAAAATGTTAAGGTTGGGGCAAAAATTGCCGAAATAGGTAATAGCGGGTCAGTTAGTACGATGCTTCACTTTGAAATTCGCAAGGATGGAAAGCCGGTCAACCCGCTACGGTATTTGCCTAAACGGTAAATAATAATAAAGTTATCTAAGTATAAAGGTGACAACAGTGATGACGAGTAGTGATAGAAGCGATTCACCGCATAAGGATATATTGGTTGATAGCATGGAAGATGATTTAGATACTACTGATAGCGAAAGCATGGACGATGACAGCCATGACGATGAGCCGGAGTTACTGAATAGTGGCCGTGGCCGTGGCAGTTTAGCGCATAAAGATTTGCTAAGTGCCAAGTCGCTCGACGCCACCCAGCTTTATCTCAATGAGATAGGCTTCTCGCCTTTATTATCAGCAGAAGAAGAAGTTTACTTTTCACGTTTGGCGCTTAAAGGTGACGAGCCTTCCCGCAAGCGTATGATAGAAAGTAACTTACGCTTGGTGGTTAAAATATCTCGCCGTTATATTAATCGCGGTTTAACCCTGTTGGATCTTATCGAAGAGGGTAATTTGGGATTGATTCGTGCGGTTGAGAAATTTGACCCTGAGCGTGGCTTCCGGTTCTCTACTTACGCGACATGGTGGATTCGTCAGACCATTGAGCGTGCCATCATGAACCAAACACGAACCATTCGTTTACCTATACATGTGGTTAAAGAACTCAATGTATATTTGCGAGCGGCACGAGAGCTATCCCAAAAACTGGATCATGAGCCAACAGCAGAAGAAATAGCCGAAGCGGTTTGCAAGCCGGTTGAAGCTGTACAGAAAATGCTAGGCTTTAATGAACGGGTTTCCTCTATTGATATTCCAATGGGTGATTCGGATAAGCCGGTTATCGAAACCATTGCTGATCGTGAAACGTCGGATCCCGAAGTGCTATTGCAGAACAACAATATCAGCGGCAACCTAGAAAAATGGTTGGATATGTTGCCTGAAAAGCATTCAGAGGTTATATCCCGTCGGTTTGGCTTGCGTGGCTATGAGATGAGTACACTTGAAGAAGTGGGTACTGAGATAGGTTTGACGCGTGAGCGTGTTCGTCAAATTCAAGTAGAAGCGTTACGTAAACTGCGTGAAATTGTTGAAAAGAACGGTTTATCTGGGGAAGACCTGCTGAGATAAATCAGCAGGCTTGCCTAGCCGGTCAAGCGGGTGCCTTAGCCTTTGATGAGATACTTTAGCTTGTTGGGTTTTCCGTCCCATTCCTGAGCATCGGGTAATGGCTCTTTCCGTTCGCTAATATTGCTCCAAATCTCTGATAGTTCGGCATTGATATCGATAAAGATTTGCTGGCTTTCAGGTACATCATCGTCTAAAAAAATTGCGCCAGCTGGGCATTCTGGCTCGCATAATCCACAATCGATACATTCATCTGGGTGGATGACCAGAAAGTTTTCCCCTTCATAGAAGCAGTCAACCGGGCATACTTCTACACAATCCGTATACTTACAGCGTATGCAGTTATCTGTTACTACAAAAGCCATGTGTTGCTCTCCTTAACTGGGTTTAAAAAACACGCTCTGATGAGTCATCACAGCAAGCTCTTGAGTGAATATAGCAACTCTAGCGCTTCACGTGGGGATAAATTATCTGGATTCATGTCTTTTAATGCATCCAAAGCTGGGCTGCTAGGCGCACTGAACATATCGTTTTGGACTGGCGGTGGAGGTGTGGCGCCGGTTTGTGTTTTTACGCTGTCGGCTTCAAGCTGGATTAGCTTTTGCCTCGCCTGTGTAATGACGTGGTGAGGTACGCCTGCTAGTTGAGCAACTTGCAACCCATAGCTTTGGCTGGCCGGGCCTTCTTGAACTTCGTGCATAAAGACAATGGTGTCGTTGTGCTCTAAAGCATTAAGGTGAACATTGAACACGCCTTCTTGCTGTTCAGGGAGAGCGGTTAACTCAAAATAATGCGTCGCAAACAGGGTGAGCGCTTTAATTTCGCTTGCTAAATAATCGGCGGCTGACCATGCGAGTGATAGACCATCAAAGGTACTGGTGCCGCGACCGACTTCATCCATTAATACGAGGCTGCTCTCAGAAGCGTTATGTAAAATGTTGGCGGTTTCGGTCATCTCGACCATAAATGTAGAACGACCGCCAGCTAGGTCATCGGATGAACCCATACGGGTAAATATTCGATCCATAATGCCAATATCAACCGACTCGGCTGGTACGTAGCTTCCTATGTGCGCGAGTAGGGCTATTAAGGCAGCTTGGCGCATATAAGTCGATTTACCGCCCATGTTGGGGCCGGTAATAACCAGCATGCGTCGCTCTGGAGATAAGCTTAAATCGTTAGCCACGAACGGCGTTTCCAATACAGACTCAACGACGGGGTGACGACCTTGGCGAATGGATAGTTGAGGCGATTGGTGTAAGTGAGGAGCCGTGAGGTTTAGTGTGTCTGCGCGTTCTGCCAAATTGCATAAGGTATCTAACTCTGCCAGCGCCTGTGCACAATCTTGAAGTGCTGGCAGTTGTTCGGCAAGCAGGCTGATCAGCGACTCATACAGGGCTTTTTCACGCGCTAATGCGCGGCTTTTTGCACTGAGAGCCTTATCCTCAAATGATTTCAGTTCTGGTGTAATAAATCGTTCGGCATTTTTCAGTGTTTGGCGTCGAATGTATTCGGCGGGTACTTCGGTAGCTTGTGCTTTACTGATTTCAATAAAGTAGCCATGGACACGGTTGTAACCTACTTTTAGCGTAGCTATTCCGGTGCGTGCCTTTTCTTGTTGCTCTAGTTTGATCAGATAATCACCAGCGTTTTCACTGATATTACGCAGTTCGTCTAGTTCTTCGTCGTAGCCATCAGCGATGACACCACCATCGCGAATCACTACTGGAGGGTTATCAATGATGGCTTTTTTTAACAGACTGGCTTGTTCAGGGAATTCACTGACCAAATGAGCAAGGCGGTTTATGTGTTGCGGTCTTGACTCATCCAGCAAGGCGTTCTGAAAACTAGGCAGGCTTGCTAAGGCGTCGCGCAGTCGCTCTAAGTCACGCGGGCGAGCAGAGCCTAAGCCGACTCGCGACAAGATGCGTTCGATATCACCGATCCCTTTAAGGTGCTCTGCAGCGGCTTCGTATCGATAATGAGTGCGGAACCACTGTATTGCTGACTGCCGATGTAACAATGTGTCTATATCGCGAAGCGGCTGGTTGAGCCAGCGACGTAGTAAGCGGCTACCCATAGCCGTGGCGGTTTTATCCATCACGCTAATCAGGGTGTTTTCTCGTCCGCCGGCTAGATTTTGATCAATCTCTAAGTTACGGCGCGTAGCGGCATCTAAAATAACGGTTTCTGACCGTTGCTCGATTAATAAACGCCGAATGTGAGGTAGCGCTGATCGCTGGGTGTCTTTTGCATATTGTAACAAGCAGCCTGCAGCGCCTATCGCTAAGGTCATGTGCGCAATACCAAAACCTTCGAGATCTTGGGTGTTAAACTGCTGGCACAGCAAGCGTTCAGCTGATTCAGTCTCAAAGTTCCACGGGGCTTGGCCACGTAGGCCGGGACGGCCACGTAAAATAGACTCTAAAATTGTATCGTCGTTGAAGAGTATCTCGGCAGGCTTTAACCGTTCGAGTTCGGCCATGAGCGATTCTTGATCGTCCAGTTCCATTAAGCTAAAACGACCTGTACTGATATCGACTAAAGAGACACCGTACTTATCTTGATGTGTGTTGATCGCTAATAAAATGTTATCGCGAGATTCATCTAAAAAAGCTTCGTCACTTAATGTGCCTGGAGTAACAATGCGAGCCACTTTACGCTCGACAGGTCCTTTGCTTGTGGCAGGGTCTCCAAATTGTTCGCAGATAACTACAGACTCACCAGCCCGAACGATCTTTGCGATATAGCCCTCGGCGGCATGAAACGGAAGCCCTGCCATTGGAATAGCGTTGCCGCCGGATTTGCCGCGCGCAGTTAGTGATATGTTGAGCAGCTCCGATGCGCGTTTGGCATCGTCGTAGAATAACTCATAAAAATCTCCCATACGATAAAAGACCAATTGGTGCGGGTATTCCGCTTTGATCTTGAGGTACTGCTGCATCATTGGGGTGTGTTGAGTTGTGCTGTCTTGAGCCATGAATTCGTTTCTTTAGTCGGTTAACGCGAGCGCAACAGTCTATCAAAAGCCCTGTCTGGGAAATAGAGGCTTCTATTAACTGAAGTGGCAGCTCCACATGATTATAGGCCGCTTTCGTATGAGATAAATTGATCCTGTAGCCAGTTAATAGCTGGGTTTTTACGGTGGAGAGTGTGTCGGATGATGCTCATATTAAGCACAGGGAAGTCAGCTGGGGGTGTAACAATCGTTAACGGCATATGTTGACTAAACAGTTTGGCCATGCGCTTGGGTAGTGTCATTAATGAATGGGTTTGGGTTACCATTTTAGCTGCTGCAAAGTAGTTTACCGTGCTTATTAACGAATCTCGTTTGAGTGAATTGTTGGCTAACCAGAGGTCGATGGGGTCGCCGGTGTAGTTTTTCTCACCGGCAGTATCTACCACGTTGATGTGAGTTGCTTGGATGTATTCTTTGGTTGTGATGTGTGTGTTGAGGCGCGTTTGATTAGCAATAATGGCATAGTGCTCGGTAAGCCACGGCGTAGCAATTAAACCTTCTGGTAGTGTTGACTCGGTATGTAAGCCGATAACGAGATCGGTGTTGAGGGCGGCTAAGGCATCTTGTGAATAATTCATACCAATCATTTCTATTGAGAAGCGTATCCGAGGGGCTTGCTCAATAAGGATAGGTAATAGTTCAGGCAGAATAACGGTTTCTACAAAGTCCGTTACTGCTAACGTAAATGTACGCTCTGTCTTGGCTGGATCAAATGGGGCTGGCGGTGATAGTTGGTGTTCAATGAGTCGTAAAGCGGTTTGTATTTCGGGTAGCATTTCTAAAGCTTTGGGGCTGGGCTTTAGCCCTTGACCATAACGTATCAATAATGGGTCATCTAATTGTTCGCGCAGTCGGTTAAGGGCATGGCTCATAGCCGATTGGCTTAAGAATACTTTGTCAGCTGCACGGCTAACATGGCATTCGGTGATCAGTGCTTCCAAAATTACTAACAAGTTAAGGTCAAACTGACGTAAGAGGCTCATTGGTGTAAATCCAGTATGTATAGTATTAATAGTTTTATTAAAAATATGCGTTTCAATAATTATTAGCTAGTGCTTATTCTAAACAGAACGAATTAATTACAATGGATGAGAATCATAATGTCCGTAGCAAATGCAGATTTACCCCTCTATGGCGAGTTAGGCATGACCTTTATGCAGTGGCCGCAAGTGACGAATTTAGAGCGAAGTGACGCTGAGGTTGTCGTGACGGGTGTGCCTTTTGATTTAGCGACCAGCGGGCGTCCGGGGGCGCGTTTAGGTCCGGCAGCTATCAGGCAGGCATCAGCTAATTTGATATGGGAGGGTGCCCGTTGGCCTTGGTCGTTTGCCTTAGATGATTATTTAGCGGTAGAGGACTCAGGTAATTTATTGTTTAAACATGGAGAGCCGCAAACACTTGTGGATAATTTAGAAGCGCACATTGGCTCCATAGTCTCGTCAGGTAAAAAAGCGCTAACGTTTGGCGGTGACCATTTTATTACACTACCTGTTTTACGCGCTTATGCTAAAAAATATGGTCCAGTCGCCTTGGTGCATGTGGATGCCCATACGGACACGTATTCGGGGGGGAGCCGTTATGATCACGGTACCATTTTTCATCATGCCGTGCAGGAAGGGCTAGTTGATCACGAGCACTCAATTCAGTTAGGTATTCGGACAAGTTACACAGTAGAAGGCCATCCGTTTGAGGTATTAGATGCCGCGTGGATTAATGACCATGGCCCGAGGGCAACTCTTGAGAGAATTCGTGCACGCGTCGGCGATAAGCCAATTTATGTCAGCTTTGATATTGATGGTTTAGACCCTGCGTTTGCGCCTGGTACGGGCACACCGGTGGTGGCGGGCTTAACGGTGGATTGCGCTTTAAAGTTGATTAGAGGATTGCAAGGGTTGGATTTGATTGGGATGGATGTTGTAGAAGTCGCGCCCGCTTATGATAATGCAGAGATCACCGCATTAGCAGGTGCTACTTTAGCGCTAGAGTTTTTGTACGTGCTGGCTGCTACTACCCATTCATTAGGCGTGCATAAATAGTCTTCTATCTCCTAAGGGATATTCCTCGCGCAAGCATAGCAGCGTAGACTGCGAGTACTGTTTTATTTGTATTGATGGCTTGCGAGGCTAGGCCATCAATATTATGAAGGTATTCTTATGAAAAGCTACGCTGAATGGAAACAACTGAGCCACGATATCTCTTTCAGAGATAAAGCTTATATCAATGGTCGCTTTCAGCCTTCGCAACGTGGGCAAACATTCCCATCTATCAACCCAACGAACGAAGCGCTATTGGCGAATGTTGCAAGTTGTGACGATGCTGATGTGGATATAGCCGTTGCTAACGCCAAAGCGGTATTTGAATCCGGCGTGTGGTCACAAATGGCGCCTGCCAAACGAAAAGAAATCATGCTGCGTTGGGCTGACTTAATTGAAGCGCATCATGATGAATTTGCCATCCTTGATACGCTAGATATGGGTAAATCCATCAGTGAAATGGTCGCCGTTGATGTCCCCGATACGATTGACTGCTTTCGTTGGACCGCAGAATCTATTGATAAAGTCTATGGTGATATAGCACCAACGAATAAAGATGTTTTAGCACTGATAACGCACGAGCCGGTTGGTGTAGTTGCTGCGATAACGCCCTGGAATTATCCGCTAATGATGGTTTCTTGGAAGTTGGCGCCGGCAATAGCGATGGGGAATAGCGTTATTTTAAAGCCGTCTGAAAAAGCGCCATTAAGCGCTTTACGTTTGGCTGAGTTGGCCTCGGAAGCAGGATTACCTGATGGGGTGCTTAATGTGTTGCCAGGTTTTGGGCACACGGCAGGCAAAGCGCTAGCCTTGCATATGAATGTTGATGTATTGGCATTTACTGGCTCTACACGTGTGGCGGGTATGTTGATGGAGTATGCAGGCCAGTCCAACTTGAAAAAAGTCTGGCTGGAAGCGGGTGGTAAGTCACCGAATATCATTTTTGATGACTGCGACGATATCGTTAAAGCGGCCAGAACGTCGGCGGCGGCAATCTTCTCGAATCAAGGTGAGGTGTGTATAGCTTGTTCGCGTATTTATGTGCAAAAAGGGATTAAAGAAGCGTTTTTGTCGGCATTGAAAGAAGCCGCACAAGCTTACCGCACTGGCGATCCGCTCGATCCTGAAACGCGAATGGGGCCAATGGTCGATGCCGCACAATTAAATACAGTGGCTCATTATATTCAGTCGGCCTTGGATCAAGGCGCAACGCTGGCGACGGGCGGCTTACCTGATTACACAGAAGGTAAGGGCTTTTATGCGAAACCGACTATTATCACTGATGCCGATAACAGCATGACCTTTGTTCAGGAAGAAATCTTTGGCCCCGTTTTAGCTGTATGCGAATTCGAAACGGAAGGCGAAGCAATAGCGCTGGCGAACGACTCGCGCTATGGGCTAGGGGCCGCGATCTGGACAGCTAATTTATCACGAGCGCATCGAGTTAGTCGCCAGTTAAAAAGCGGTATGGTTTGGGTTAACACGTGGGGAGAAGGTGATTCTACTGTGCCTTTTGGTGGGGTAAAAGCATCCGGCAATGGGCGCGATAAATCAATCCATTCATTGGAGAAATATACCTCGATGAAGAATGTCTGGATTCGTATCTAGCGCTAGTGCTGGCACACCCATGTGCTTAGTAAACGGAGGCGATTGGCCTCCGTTTGGTTAAGGGGGAAAGTAGTTACTCAATCGAATCATCTAAGGATTTTAGATGAGTAAGGAACTGTTGGAATATTTCCGATTGTGTTGATGTGTTTAAACGCGTGTGAATATTTTTGCGGTGAACTTTTACGGTTCCGGGGCTGATATCCAATAGTGCGGAAATAGCTTTGGATGAGTGCCCTTGCAGGATAAGTGCCGTAATTTGCTGCTCGCGTCGTGTAAGTACGCCACTTCCAAAGCTCGTTAATGCTTGCTGTATAGCGCCTTCAGGTTTGGCGTTATCGATATATAAAGACTGTTGAGTTAACCAAAATTGCTGCACAAGTGAGGCCAAAACAGGTAGCCATTGCTTTAACGCATTATGCTCTTGACGGTTAATTGATCCCAGTTGTGACTTTCGGCCTAGCGCAATCGCGCAGGTGACCTCATTATCAAGTGGGATGATTAGGTTGATCTCATCCACCAGATCAAAATACTTGTAACACTTCTCATAATATTCAGTGCTATGGAAGCTATCCGGTGCAATATCACATATACGGTGCACATCGGCAGCCGGAGATTCTTTTACCAAATGGTATATTGGGTCGAAAATGTACGCTTGGTCGATATAAAAGCGCAGAGTTGGGCTATGTTCAGCAGGGCTTTTAGGGTGCAGAACCAACGGTTTAAAGTGCGTTTTATAAGTTAGCATCAAAAAAGAGTCGAATTGGCAAATACGCCCAATGAACTCTTCTAGCATTTTAGGAAAGCTGGCACTGTGAATATGGTCAATTAATCCTGCGAGTGCTTTAAGGCCATAGGCTTCAGTGTTGTGCACAGAGGTTGTTGGGTTGAGAGTCATGACCATATCCTTTCAAATTTACCTTGTTAGTTATGTGAAGGCACTTACGCTAAGCATCGTTGGGCGCTAGCTAATGTGAGATCAAAACACAGACGTGCTTTTTCGCATAACTCGTCTATTTGATCGTGCGTGATAACTAATGGTGGCGATAGCACCATGCGACTGCCAACTGCTCGCATAATTAAGCCGTTTTCAAAACAGTGGTCGCGACACACCAAGCCAATATCAATATTATCTGGGTATAGAGTACGCGTCGATTTATCTTGCACTAAGGCAATACCGGCAAGTAATCCAACGCCCTCTATGTGTCCGACTAATGGATGATCTTTAAGTGCTTCGCGAATTCGTTGTTGAAAATAAGGGGCCGTATCAGAGTGAACATGATTGATGATGTCTTCTTGTTGCATAAGCCTGATATTGGCTAAGGCAACAGCCGCCGCTACCGGGTGCCCTGAATAGGTAAAGCCATGATTAAAGTCATCATCATGAGCTAATAATGTGGATGTAATTCGATCATTGATAGCTACGGCTGAGATCGGCATATAGCCCGATGATAGTCCTTTAGCCATGGTCATGATATCGGGTGTAAAGCCAAAGTTTTCACAGCCGAACCAGTAACCTGTTCGTCCAAAGCCGCAGATGACTTCATCGCTAGCCAGCAAGATATCGTATTTTTTACAAATACGCTGAATTTCTGGCCAGTAGGTATTAGGCGGTACGATAACTCCGCCGGCACCTTGTACTGGTTCGCCAATGAACGCCGCTACATTTTCGGCCCCTACCTCAAGTATTTTATCTTCTAGAGCACGGGCACATGCTAGCCCAAAGGCTTCTGGGGATTGCTCTTGATTGTCGGCTTCTCCGTAATAGTAAGGTTGGCGAATACGTTCAATATTTGGCACCCATGGACCGCCTTGCTTATGCATGCCTGACATTCCACCCAGGCTACTACCGGCAATGGTGCTGCCGTGGTAAGCATTTTCGCGAGCAATGATAATATTTTTGCTAGGTTTGCCCTCTAATGACCAGTAATGGCGAACAAGACGGATCAAGGTGTCTACCGCTTCTGATCCTGAATTGGCAAAAAATACATGATTTAGGTCCGCCGGTGTTATTTCAGCAATTGCTTGGGCGAGTTTTATGACTGGCTCATGGCTGGTTTGAAAAAAAGTGTTGTAGAAGGGCAATACTTCGAGCTGCTGGTGGGCAGCATTAATGAGCTCCTTTCGTCCATAACCCATATTGACGCACCATAACCCGGCCATACCATCCAAAATCTTGTGACCTTCACTGTCCCAGAGATAAACACCTTGCGCGCGAGTGATGACGCGAGCGCCTTTGGTATTGAGGGCGTGGGTGTTTGTAAAAGGATGTAAGTGGTGGCTGGCATCTATTGCCTTTAATGAATCGTCAGTGTGAAGTGAGGCCACGGTAGTCATAGAGTGCATCCTGAAACGAGCATTAAATGGAATGATTCACTTATTTTTTGTGATCACAAAAGCTAATCAATAATGTGATCACAAAAATAATAAGTCAACAACCATGTCGTTATTAGACACGTCGTATTTTGGTGTGTCGGATGATAAAAGGCTTTTAGCTCAACATGGATCGTTGGCTTCGTCGATAAAATGCTGCATACGCTCGGGGGTGGCTGCAAATGCTATGCCTTCGCGAATATCAGCGGCAATAGCAACCTGTAATGCAAACGCATCGTGGTTGGCAATTGCATTCATGGCTTCCACATGCCGATCAACTTGGTAGTGATCATCAAGCTTGCTATTGGCCAGACGCATAAAAGGCCCTAATTGCAGCCATAAACTTTCTATTAACGGGAGGGTAATTTGGTGTGGGTTAGCGGTATAAATTAAGCGGTGAAAGGCTTGGTTTAGCTGGTTTATTTGGATGAGGTCGCCGTTCGCTTGAGCCTTGTCTATGCGTTGGTCTAACTGCTTGAGTGCCTGTAAACGTTCCGTGTCTATGTAAGGCAGCGCACGGGCTGCTGCATGAGATTCGATAGCGATGCGAGCTTCGTAAAGCTCGGTAAACTTTGCAGGAGTCATGTGCGGTACCATGATGCGTCGGTTTTCTCGGATATCGAGTGCATTTTCAGCAGCTAATTGTCTTAGCGCTTCTCTTATCGGCATAGGGCTGACATTAAGCAACGATGCTAGTTCGCGGATAGTCAGCGCTCGGCCCGGTAGTATATGCCCATCCATAACTGCCGATCGTAAGGTGGCATATACCCATTGGGTAATAGTTACACTGGGTGGGCGCTCGGTTATTGTTATCTCAATTGGTGATTTTTTATCCATACGTCAATCGTTTATATCCGCTAGTAAGAGGGTGTGGCTTGACGGACTTCTGGATATGTAAATTATGTGCTCTTTGTAGTAAAGCAGCAGGGTATCTAGTTGACCGTGTGTAATACTTATGATCATATCAGCAGTATATTTGTGATCACAAGTATTGCCGGAATCACCTCTATACTAATTTTTTAATCGACCCTAATTTGGCTGGCAAGCAAGAGAGAAAGTAATGTCTTTAAGTGCTGAGAACGAAAGAGAGTTTGATCTGTTTATCACGGATCTAAATGGCAATCTCAGAGGTAAACGTATCCCTGTTAATAGCTTGGATAAGGTAATGGATGAGGGTGTGAAGTTACCGCGTTCAGTGTTGGGGTTCGATTTTTGGGGGGATGACGTACTCGATAATGGCCTCGTTTTTGAAACCGGCGATAGCGATGGTGTGTGTATGCCTGTCCATGATGAGGTGGTAGAGGTGCCATGGGCAGAAGTACCTCGTGGTCAGGTGATGGCGATGATGTTTAATCCTGACGGTACCCCTTTTAGTGCTGATCCACGCCAAGTATTGAGCGGTGTTGTGGCTCGTTTTAAAGCGTTGGGATTGACCCCGGTGGTAGCGACTGAATTAGAATTTTATTTGATGGACGGTCAGTCAGAAGAAACGCAACGCCCACGGCCACCAGTGTTGGTGGAAGGGCATGGTCGTCGTCTCAAAGCAACTGATTGTTATTCGATTGATGAAATGGATTGCTTATCCGCATTTTTCACCGAAGTGCGTGAAGCTTGTGATATTCAGGGTGTACCCGCTGATACGATTATTTCTGAGCTAGGCCCCGGGCAGTTCGAAATTAACCTTAACCATGTAGCCAATCCGATGCTGGCGGGTGATCAAGCCGTTATGTTTAAGCGACTGATTAAAGGTATTGCGCGCAAACAGGGGTATTCAGCTACGTTTATGGCCAAGCCATATGCCAAGAAAAGCGGTAACGGCATGCATGTTCACTTTAGCTTGTTGGACGAAAACGGGAATAACGTATTTGATAATGGGGGCGATGAAGGCACTGATGTGATGCGCCATGCCGTTGGGGGGTTAATGCAAACGATGAGCAGCAGTATGTTGACGTTTGCACCTCATATGAATTCGTACCGCCGTTTTATGTCTGGGGCTCATGCGCCAACGTTCGCCAGCTGGGGGTATGAAAATCGCACGGTTGCCTTGCGTATTCCTGAAAGCCCTCCTGTCGCTAGACGCATCGAGCATCGGGTGTCTGGAGCTGATGCTAACCCATATTTAGTGTTAGCCAGTATTCTAGCTGGGGCCTTATACGGTATAGAGAACAAAATAGAGCCACCAGCGCCTATTACGGGTGATGCATACACTGATGACAGCGCAGACCGTACCCAAACGCTTCCTAATAAATGGGATGATGCAACGGATCGTTTTTCTCAAAGCGATGTTTTAAAAGAATACTTAGGTGAGACATTTGTGCGTGTTTACACCGCTGCCAAGCGTCAAGAGCAGCGTAAACTGCATGAGCAGATCTCGGATATCGAATACGAAGCCTATCTGGGCTTATTGTAACGGTTGTTACGGTAGGTAAAGCGTTAATGCTATTACCTCGGGGGTATAGGAACCCCCGCCTTGGTTACCTTAGATTAGTCATATTGCTCCTTAAATAAAGCAGGTTTACACAATACCCGTCTAAACGGGAGTCTGCTTTATGTATCGCTACAACGCGTTGTTAGACCAGCCAAATAGAGCAGGCATCAACGTTTAATAATAAAAACGATAAATAAAAACTCCACAAATATATTTATGGAGTTATGGGCTTGCCATTGCCTGAAGTTAGCGAAATTTATCCATTACATGCGGTTGTGATGGTTCGAAAAAATAAACTGGAGATCGATATGTTACGTCATAAAAATTTACAATTAGCCGCTGCTTTAGCGGCGGTTCTTTCGACAAACGTGATGGCGCAGGAGCAGGTACTAAACGTTTATAACTGGTCGGATTATATAGAGCCGGATGCGATTGCCGCTTTTGAGAAAGAAACGGGCATCAAGGTTAATTACGATGTTTATGATTCAAACGAAGTTTTGGAAGCAAAGCTCATGTCTGGTGGCTCTGGCTATGACCTAGTCGTGCCTACCGGGGCTTTTTTAGAACGACAAGTCCAAGCGGGTATTTACAGCGAAATTGATAAGACAAAGCTCAGTAACTACAAAAACTTAGATCAAGAGTTTATTGAAAAGGTGGCCCAGCACGATGCGGGCAATGTGCACAACGTCCCCTATGCGTGGGGGACAATTGGTCTGGGGTATAACAAAGCACAGGTGAAAGAGCGCTTAGGCGATCAACCTATTAATAGCCTAGATCTTATTTTTAATCCTGAGATGTCAGCTAAGCTAGCAGATTGCGGTATTGCCGTGTTGGACTCGCCTGCCGAAGTGGTGTCAATTGTTCTGAACTATTTAGGTCTTGATCCGAACTCTGAAAGCAAGGCGGATTTGAAAAAAGCCTCTGAACTAATGGCGTCTGTACGTTCAAATATTCGTTATTTCCACTCCAGCAAATATATATCCGACTTGGCCAACGGCGATGTATGCGTGGCCTTAGGTTATAACGGTGATATTTTGCAATCTGAGAGTCGAGCCGATGAGGCAGGGCAGGGAGTAGAAGTTGGATATGAGATTCCAAAAGAGGGCACCATGGTGTGGTTTGATTTGATGGCTATTCCTAAGGATGCACCTCATATAGAGGCAGCGTATCAGTTTATTGATTATGTTCTGCGTCCGGAGGTTGCTGCTGGGATTTCTAACTTTGTTTACTATGCTGTTGCCAATAAAGCGGCAGAACCTTTGCTGAATGAGGACATTATTTCAAATCCTGGGATTTACCCAGATGAAGCCACTAAAGCAAAACTATTCACACAAAAAGCCCACACCGCTAAATTTGATCGGCAGTTAACTCGTGCATGGACAGGTATTAAAACAGGCCGCTAAGCAGACTGAATTTATGCGTGCGGGGCTAAGCCTCGCTTATAAACCTGTTATGGAGTTTATGTTATGAGTACTTTAGTTGCTAATCACAATGAGAGCGCTGGTTCTGCCCCCGGAGGGAGCCTCCCTCTTCATGAGGTACCTATTTGGCAGCAGCCGGATGCCGAACCTTTTGTACGTATAGAGCAAATTACTAAACAATTTGATGGCTTTACGGCTGTAGATCAAGTGTCTCTCGATATCTACAAGAATGAGCTGTTTTGCTTGTTGGGTGGGTCAGGGTCAGGGAAAAGTACGTTGTTGCGTATGCTAGCGGGGTTTGAACAGCCGACTCATGGACGTGTTGTCATTGATGGTGTTGATATGACTGATGTGCCTCCGTGGGCTCGGCCTGTGAATATGATGTTTCAGTCGTATGCTTTATTCCCTCATTTATCGGTCGAAAGCAACATTGCATTTGGTCTCAAGCGGGAAGGGGCCAGTTATAATGATATCAAACGTCGTGTGGCCGCTATGCTTGATCTTGTGCAGTTGGGGCATTTAGGTAAACGTAAGCCCCATCAATTGTCGGGAGGACAACGTCAGCGTGTTGCACTAGCCCGATCTTTAATTAAGCGGCCAAAGTTGTTGTTGCTCGATGAACCGCTGGGTGCTTTAGACAAGAAGTTACGTGAAGAAACACAGTTTGAGCTAGTCCGCATACAAGAGGAGCTAGGTGTTACCTTTGTTGTAGTAACACATGATCAAGAAGAGGCTATGACACTGGCTTCGCGCATTGGCGTGATGAACCAGGGCAAAATAGTGCAAACTGCGGAACCACATGAAGTATACGAGTACCCCAATAGCCGTTTTGTTGCTGAATTTGTCGGCTCGGTAAATCTGTTTGAAGGGCGTATTTGTGATGATCAGGTTGATAGCGTTAGCCTCTACAATAAAGCATTAGACATGACCTTCTTTGTAAATCACGGGATTAGTTGTGCGCCTAATCAGAAAATGACCTTGGCTTTACGGCCGGAAAAAATATTGCTTAGCCGAGAGGCTGTTACTGAAAAAATTAATGCGGTGTCAGGCACTATTGAAGATATTGCGTATATGGGAAGTTTGAGTATTTTCCGGGTGCGCCTACCCAATGGTCAAGAAGTACGCGTGACTCAGCCAAACTCTTCACGCGAAATGGGCGGGCGCTGGCGCACAGGTGAGCCTGTTAGTCTGCGCTGGGGTGAAAACAGTGCAGTGGTGCTAACGTCATGAAGCTGAGTGAGCGCTATATCGTCTTTAGTCGCCTTGTTGAATGGGTTGCTTGTCGTTTGCACGCTTCTAAAATAGTTCGTTTACCCAACATGCAGTTGGGACGATTCTTTGTTTTAGGTGTGCCAACATTCTGGTTGGGCTTGTTCTTTTTTATTCCCTTTCTAGTTGTCTTTAAAATATCCTTGTCTGAGTCGGCAATCGCTATTCCTCCGTATACGTCAATACTGACATGGGATTGGGAAGAGGCTTTCTTTGATATACATATAAATTTGGGCAACTATCTATATATATTTGAAGATCAATTTTATATTGATGCCTACTTAAGCTCGGCTAAAATTGCTGCTATATCAACATTGTTGACTTTGATTATCGGCTTTCCAATGGCCTACGTTATCGCTCGAAGCACTGGTACAAAGCGGGTGCTCTTGCTAGCGTTGGTCATCTTGCCTTTTTGGACCTCTTTTTTATTACGCGTCTATGCGTGGATGGGGTTATTAAAGCAGAATGGTTTGATCAACGAAGTGCTGTTGAGTCTAGGGATAGTTGACCAGCCGTTAATGATGCTTGAAACTGATTTTGCAGTGTATATTGGTATTGTTTACACCTACCTACCTTTTATGGTTTTGCCGCTGTATACCGCCTTGGAAAAAATGGACTTAACTTTGCTTGAGGCCTCGCAAGATTTAGGCGCAAAACCCTACCAAGGCTTTTTTCTTGTCACCGTTCCTCAAGCGCTACCCGGGGTAATAGCTGGTTGTTTATTGGTATTTATTCCTGCAGTGGGCGAGTTTGTCATTCCTGCACTTCTGGGAAGCTCGGAGACACTCATGATTGGGCGTGTGTTATGGGATGAGTTCTTTTTGAATCGAGATTGGCCGATGGCATCGGCGGTTGCCATTGTTATGTTGGTGTTATTGGTGCTTCCCATAATGCTGTTTCGAAACGGCCAGCGAGCGGAGGGGTAATGATGCAGGCATCGCGATATCTATCAGGTACTTGGGTTGTCAAATGTAGTGCCTTCTTGGGGTATGCTTTTTTGTATATCCCAATCATTTCTCTAATCATCTATAGCTTCAATAAGTCTAAACTCGTCACTGTGTGGGGCGGCTGGTCATTAGACTGGTATGTGGCCTTATTTAATAACGAGCAAATTATGGCGGCAGCTTTGATTAGCCTTAAAGTGGCATTTATTAGTGCCACATTATCGGTGATCTTGGGCACCATGATAGCTTTTGCTATTAGTCGCTTTGGGCGCTTTAAAGGCCGCATGATTGTGTCTGGCTGGATTACTGCGCCGCTGGTAATGCCGGAAGTAATCACTGGATTATCATTGCTATTACTATTTGTTGCACTGGAAAGTTTGTTTGGTTGGCCCGCAAGCCGTGGCGTTGGAACCATTATTATCGCTCATACTACTTTTTGTATGGCTTATGTAGCTGTGGTTGTACAGTCTCGGTTGGCATCATTAGATAATACCTTAGAAGAAGCGGCTATGGATTTAGGGGCTAAACCGCCGGTGCTATTTTTTCTGGTTACCTTGCCACTTATTTTTCCTGCGATTTTATCGGGTTGGTTGTTATCGTTTACTTTGTCGCTGGATGACTTGGTAATAGCGAGCTTTGTTTCGGGGCCGGGTAGCAGTACCTTGCCAATGGTTATCTTTTCTAAAGTACGCTTGGGGGTTACACCTGAGGTAAACGCGTTAGCGACCTTGATGATTTTGATTGTGGCGGTTGGAGTCGGGGTTGCCATGTGGCAAATGCGCCGACAATCACGTACGCGCTAGTCGTTAAATAATATGAAGAAAGGGCAGTGTGCCCGGGCTGCTTTGTCGTGATAGATAGAGCCGCTTTTTTGTGGAGTGGGTATGAAAATAGGAATTTTAGCAGCAGGTATTAGTCCTCAAGAGCTGCGCGAACGGCACGGCACCTATGCCGATATGTCAGCTGCTCTGTTTACTCAGCATGGATATGATTATCAATTTGAAGTGTTTGATGTGCGTGAGGAGCACTTTCCTACGTCTATTGAGGGTTTTGACGGGTGGTTGATTACGGGATCTAAGGCGAATGTCTATGAGAACTTGCCTTGGATGCAGCGGCTTAAAGCTCTGATTATAAAGATTAATGATGCGCACATCCCTTTATTGGGTATTTGTTTCGGTCATCAAATTATCGCTGAGGCCTTCGGTGGAAAGGTTGAGGCCTATCAAGGTGGTTGGGGGCTAGGTGTGAATCAATACAGCATTCTTCCTGTTTCCGGCTTGTCGGATACGCCAGATACACCTAGCACGCTAACGCTTCATGCTGTTCATCAAGATCAAGTGGTTGAAAAGCCTGCACTTGCCAACGTTTTTGCACATTCCCCGTTTTGCCCGTATGCGGGGTTGCTCTATGGTAAAAACGTACTAACGGTGCAGGCGCATCCTGAGTTTTCAACGGCCTTTGAACGTGACTTGTTGGAGTTGAAAGGGGGGGCGGGTATTCCTGCTGAGGCTGCACAGCAGGGCTTGGCTAGCTTGGATTCAGTGCCCACAAATTCTGAATTAGTGGTTCGATGGATGGTTAATGTATTAAATCGTCAAGTGTAACAGGATGTGTTGGTATGTTGGCTGTTGCGCCTAGACAATCGCTTTGGTCTTTTTTAAAGCACCCTTACGGGTGCTTTTTGCGTTACGGATAAGACTAAATACCAAGTTTATCGCGCAGAGTGTAATACCAAGCTCCCATCGCAGTATAAGGAATGCGTATGGTGCGTCCTCCGGGGAATGGGTATTGCGGAAGGCCGGCAAATACATCAAAGCGCTCGGCTTGACCGCTAATAGCTTCGCCGATGATTTTTCCCGCTAAGTGGGTGCTGGTCACGCCGTGACCACTGTAACCTTGAGCATAGAAAATATTGCCATTGATACGACCAAACTGCGGTAAGCGCATTAATGTTAGTAAGAAGTTACCTGTCCACGCGTAATCGACCTTTGTTCCTTTTAATTGAGGGAAAGTCTTTAGCATGTTTGGCACGATGAGCGACTCAATTTTATCGGGCTCGCGCGCGCCGTAAGTTACACCGCCACCGTAGATTAACCGGCCGTCACCTGTGAGACGGTAATAATCGAGCAAATAATTGCAGTCTTCTACGCAGTTATCATGTGGCAGAAGCTCTTTTTGCTGAGATTCGCTTAACGGTTCTGTGCAGATAACTTGTGTACCACAAGGCATTGATTTTTGTTCTTGTTCAGGAAGTAATCCCGTTAGATAAGCGTTGCCGGCTACCATGACAAAATTGCAACGTACAGAGCCGTTAGCGGTATGTACGGTTGGCTGTGACCCTTCCTCGATGCGAGTAACCGCTGAGTTTTCAAAAATCATACCCCCTAATGATTCAACAGCATTAGCTTCGCCCAATACTAGGTTGAGAGGGTGTAAGTGTCCGCTAGAGTGATCCAGTAAAGCGCCTGTGTAGCGCTGTGATCCAATGTAATCCGGCACTTGATGCTTATCCAGCAAGGAAAGCTCAGTATGCCCGTAGGATTCCCATAGCGCTTTTTTGCTTTGTAGTTCATCAAACTGCTTGTTGTTACACGCGGCAAAAATTCCACCAGGTTTTAAGTCGCACTGGATGTCGTAATCACTCACGATACGGCGAATGACCTGTGCGCCTTCAAAGGCCATAGCTCCCATTTTGTTACCTACCTCTTTACCGTACATGCGCTCTATAAAGTCCATGTCTCGACTATAGCTGTGTACGATTTGTCCGCCGTTGCGGCCAGAGGCGCCAAAACCAATCCGGCTGGCTTCTAATACAATCACTTTAAAGCCGCGCTCTGCTAAATGCAGGGCGGTGGATAAGCCTGTAAAACCAGCGCCAACTACGCAAATATCAGCCGTATGATCTCCTTGTAGGGAGTGGCGTATCCGGGTGTCGTTTATAGAAGCTGCATAATAGGAATGCGGATATACCGATGTAGACATTATCATCTCAACTTAAAGGTCAGACATAAATAGGCCGGTTTGGATGAGTAGTAGGCATGCGAAGGCATACACATCCTCTGTGGATCCACTGCCGGGGTAGGTGTCTACAATACGGTGAGAAAGCTACTTTTGCCTATACCCCTGAAGAGATATTTATTGGCTATGTCGCCAAAAAATCGGCATTAATAGGGGGCAGGGTTTTCAGTTACCCCAAACTGTTGTTTAACTGTACTTAAAAACAGATCACGCGCGCGGTTGGCTTGTGCTGTTTTTTTGCTGATAACGGCTGCACCGAGCGAAAAGTGCTTACGGTCGGGCGCGATAGCCTTTAAGTCTCCATTCTCGACATAGGGCTGTGCGACGTTTTGGGGCAAAAAGCCAATATAGCGTCCAGAAAGAAGCATCGCGATGCGTGATTCATAGTGGTAAGAAATACCTGCTAAATGCATTTCAGATAGCTGATGGTAGATTTCCTCGTGTGGTTTTAAGCCCGCATGAACCAAGGGGGCTTGGTTGATCAGTTCGTCGGTTAACTGTATGTCTGGCAGGCTGCATAATGGGTTTTCTAAGCCTTTCACTGCGCTGGCATATAGATAACAATCGTCTCTAAAAAGGTGGATGTAATTTAAGCCTTCAAGTTTTCTATGATAGGGGATAAAAGCGATATCAAGTTCGTCATTGAGTACTTGGCATTCCATACTTGCCATTTGTTCGACGCTCATGCATAGCTCTACATCTTCAGCGACTTGGCTAAACGCATTTATGATAAGTGGAAGTTGGCAGCGAGGGTCAATACTGAAGGTGTCACTCAGACCCACTTTGAGGTTGCCCGAAGGCTGGTGGCTTAAGTTATTGACCGTATTGCGAAAGCCTTCCAACATGTCGAGTAGTTTCTCGGTTTGCTCAAAGACAATAGCGCCCTCCTCTGTGAGAGCAAAGCCTCCTCGGCCACGTTTACAGAGCGTCAAGTGAAGCCGTGATTCAAGGTTGGCAATATGAATGCTAATCGTGGGGCGGCTGATATTAAGTCGAGTCTCTGCGGCCGCAAATCCTCCACATTCTACAACTGTTTTAAAAATTTTTAGTTGCTTGATTTCATAGTCGCCGAGCTGACCTATAGAGAATGTTTTATTAGTCATACCGACCCCTGTTACATGTTAACAATCGATTATTCAAAAGCGCTAGGCTAAGAGAAATATACATTAACAAGCAGTATGGAATGAAAAAAAAATGAATCATAGACTAAAGGATAGCGCGGTGCATAACCTTAATCTATAGCAATTTTGATACCAAAAAAACATAAAGCCTTAGATATAGCGGGTTTTTAATGGGTTTATATTCTTACGTTAAGCGCGATAAACCTTTAGGTAGATTTGATCTAATTTAATTGGTGGGTCAATTTTGGAAGGATCAAATCACCGCTCAGGAAAAAACATTTTAAAAATAGACATGAAAGGTAAAAACATGCTGAAGACCATCACTAAATTAAAGAGTAAATTATCAACGACAGCGATCGCTGTAACCTTGGGTGTTACTACGTTAGCGGCTGATGTTTCAGCGGCAGAACACAACTGGCGTTTTGGTAACCTTTACGGTCGCGGTACTGCTTTCGGTGAAATTTATGAAGATTTAGCTAAAAACATCGAAACAATGTCTGATGGGCGTATTGCTGTACAGGTTCTTTACTCAGGTGAAGGCGTAGGTACATCAGGTCTGCTTGGTGCAACTAAATCAGGTTTGATCACGATGGGTGCTCCTTTCCAATCAATGCACGCTGGTGAGTTGCCGGCGGGTATCGTCGAAATCGGTTTGCCCGGCGGTACTGATGATCCAGATGAGCTTTACTCGTTGTTCCATGAAAAAGGTTGGGATAAGGTGCTAGAGAAAGCCTATGGATCTCAAGGCTTAGTATGGTTAGAACCGTACATCCAACCACCCGTTTACGTATTGACTAAAGAGCCGATTAACTCAGTAGCTGATTTTGAAGGTCTTAAAATCCGTGCTCCTGGTGCATACGGTAAGTTCCTACGTAACTTAGGTGCGTCTCCAGTGTCGCTAGCATGGAGTGAAATCTACACTTCTTTGGCTACCGGCGTTATTGATGGTTCTATCGGTAGTAACATGATTGACCACCGTGATGGTAACCATGTGGAAGTTGCTAAATACATGTACAAACTGCCATTGGCTGGTGCACAGGTATTACCGATTGTCGTTAACCGTTCTGCGTGGAAAAAACTACCTGAAGACCTTCAAAAGGTTGTGCGCGAAGCTACAGTAATCCATGCGAAAGAGCAGTTAGAAAAGTCTCGTCAATGGGAATCTGAAGCGGTCGCTGAAATGGAAGCTAAAGGTTTGCAGTGGAGCCCAGAGCCAAGCGAAGCTGATAAAGCAGCCTGGGCTGAAGCTGGCGCAGGTCTGTGGGACGAGTACTCTGCACAAGACAAATACAGCAAGCAGCTGATCGACATCTTAAAGCAGCAATAATCGGTTCCTAACCGACCAGCAGGCCGGGCACTCACTGAATGTCCGGCCTGATCTCGTTAAACAGGTAAGCTTATGTTCACTCAGGTTTTGCAACGGTTGTGCCGCAGCATCGATTTTGTGGTGATGCTAGCTGGTTATTTTGCTAGCTTCCTCATGCCATTCTTGGCGGCGATTGTAGCGTATGAGGTCTTTTCTCGTTATTTCTTAAATCACCCCACGATCTGGGCGTTTGATTTGTCGCTGTTTCTTTTTGGTTACATAGCGGCTTTAGGTGGTGCTTACGCACAGCAAAAAAAAGCACACATCAATGTTGATATTTTATATTTAAAAGTGTCTCCCCATACGCGTCGTGTTTTTAATTTGTTTTCTTATTCGTTAGCGATTTTTTTCCTCGTCTTAGTTGTGAAACTAGGTTTCGAAAAATATGAAGAAGCCATTGAGTTTGATTATCGGACTCAGAGCGAATGGGCACCCCCTATGTTCCATTTTTGGATCATGATGTGTGTGGCTTCTGTTTTGTTTATAGCCCAGTTTAGCCGTGACATGGTGGCAGAAATCTACCACTTGGTTACAGGTAACCCACTAATCGCTCCGGAGAATGACGATAATGATGAGTATTGAATTATTAACCGGCATTTTGCTGCTATGCATATTGGTGGCGTTCGCTTTGGGGGCACCTGTTGGCCTGGCATTAGCGGGTATTGCCATGGGTGTAGGTTACATGACGTGGGGAGATGGCATTTTTAATGTTATCCCAACGACCGTTGAGGCCACTTTTTTTAGCTTTATTCTTCTCGCGATTCCTCTCTACATATACATGGGGCAACTACTGACTAAGTCTGGCATTGGCGATGCTATGTTTAATGCCAGCCAGATGGTGCTTGGTAAAGTTCGTGGCTCTCTTGCAATCAGTGTTATCTGTGTATGCTCCATGATTGGAGCCATGGTAGGTATTATCGGTGCCGGTATTATGACTTCCGGCAGTATTGCTTTACGTCCCATGTTGGAGCGTGGCTACAATAAACGTTTAGCGCTTGGCGTCATTATGGCCGGCGGGGGCTTGGGTATACTCATCCCGCCGAGCATCCCTATGATTATGTTTGCAGCCTCTACGCAAAACTCGGTCGGACGTATGTTTTTGGCGGCAATGGTACCCGCGCTAATTACGGTAGTGTTGCTCATTGCCTATGTTGTTGTGAGCTGCCGTTTAAATCCAGACCGTGCTCCTATTACGAAAGCCGACTTTGATAACCAGCAGCTTTCTCCTATGGCTAAAATGCGAGTAGCCCGCGATGGCTTCTTATCAATTTTGCTAATTGTTGTTGTGCTGGGGAGTATTATTTCCGGTATTGCCACCCCAACCGAATCAGGGGCTATTGGTGTGGTTGGAGCAATCTTGCTAGCGATTGTTTTTAAGCGCTTTAAACTGGATATGTTCCGCGCTGCAGGACTTCAGACGGGAGTGCTAGTTAGCGTTGCCATGTGGATTATTTTAGGTGCTTCGGTATTTAGTAACTTCCACCTTCTCATGGGCGTTCAGGCAATGGTGGCTGATTTTACGGATACGTTAGATCTGCCGCCGATCATGATCATTATCATGTTCCAAGTCATTATGCTGTTGCTGGGCTTTATCATTGACGAGTTTATTATCGTCTTGATGTGTGCACCTTTATTTACGCCGATTGCGGTGTCGTTAGGTTACGACCCTATCTGGTTTGGTGTCCTGATGATCATCAATATTTTGATTGCCGTACAGACTCCTCCTTATGGCTTTGCATTGTTCTACCTTAAGGGTATTGCTCCTCCTGAAGTGGGTATGGGTGAGATCTACAAGTCAGTAACGCCGTTTATCCTATTGAACCTTACTGTTTTGATTATCTGCATGGTGTTTCCGGAGCTAGTGCTTTGGTTGCCTAATCTTGTGATGAATTAAGGAAGGCGTCGTATGTATAGAACGATATTAATAACCGTCGATATGGCGCATCCTGAACAGATGCCAGAGCTGATCAGAGCGGCTATTCGTGTAGCGGATGAGACATCCCCGGTTGTATTTCATTTGTTGTATGTAGACGAGACTTTTGTGCATCACGGGCTATATACACACTATGACAAAACTGAGCAAAAGCTGGCACGTAAAGACATTAAACGTAAGTTGAAAGACCAAGCCATCCAGCTTTTACCGAATGAGGCAGAGATTAAGTGCCACATTCGCGAAGGTACGGTGCACGAGCAAATTTTAGAGGAGTCTCGTCAGTTAAAGTCGGATGTGATTTTGATGATGGCCCGCCGCCCTGGTTTGGCGAGCTATTTCGTTGGCTCCAATGCTGAGCGGGTTGTTCGCCATGCTAAGTGTACTGTGATGGTTTTGCGAGGCTCATACTAGTGATTAGTTTGATGTGTCTCAACGTAAGCGAAAAAGCACTATTACTGAACAGCCAAGTGTTTCCTTATATAAATGTCAAAACGGTGATCTAGACCGTACAAGACATGCGGAGAAATAACGTGAAATTAAATTTACAAGATGCCGGTTTGCTAAAAACGCAAGCATACATTAACGGTGAATGGGTTGATGGTGCAGATAAGCAGACATTTTCAGTCAATGATCCCGCTACAGGCAATTTAATAGCTACTGTTGCCAGTCTAGGTGCTCAAGAGACTCGCGCGGCTATTGAAGCGGCTGACGCGGCTATGAAGTCGTGGAAAGCTCAATCGCCAAATACACGTTCTGAGATTTTGGAGCGCTGGCATCAACTGATCTTGGCGCATCAAGAAGACCTCGCCATTATCATGACGGCAGAGCAAGGCAAGCCGTTGTTTGAATCTCGCGGCGAAGTCCTTTACGGCGCTGCTTATATCAAGTGGTTTGCAGAAGAAGGTAAGCGTGTATACGGTGATGTTATTCCAACACCACAAACAGATCGCCGTGGCATTGTGATCAAACAGCCTGTGGGTGTTGTAGCGGCCATTACGCCTTGGAACTTCCCTAACGCGATGATCACACGTAAAGCAGCTCCAGCACTCGCTGTTGGGTGCGCTATTGTGCTCAAACCTGCTGCAGAAACCCCTTTGTCAGCATTGGCTTTAGCCGAGTTAGCAAACCGCGCTGGAGTGCCAGCAGGGCTGTTTAACGTAGTAACGACAAGTAGCTCACGCGAAGTCGGTGGCGAGCTGACGAGCAACCCTATCGTTAAAAAATTGACGTTCACCGGTTCTACTCCAGTCGGCAAAGTATTGGTTAAACAATGCGCAGATACGATGAAACGCACCTCAATGGAGTTAGGCGGCAACGCTCCTGTCATCATTTTTGATGATGCAGACATTGATTTGGCTATCAAAGGAGCGCTGATTTCTAAATACCGTAACTCCGGGCAAACATGTATCTGTACGAACCGGATTTTAGTACAAGCCGGAATTTATGATGCGTTTGTCGAAAAGTTTGCTAAAGCGGTTAGCGAATTTTCAGTGGGTAATGGCTTTGATGAAGCCAGTACTCATGGGCCCTTGATTAACGAAAAAGCGGTGGATGACGTACACGCTAAGGTCGAGAGCGCAATCGCTGCCGGTGCGAAAGCTGTTATCGGTGGAGCTCGTGACCCACAAGGTGCCTGTTTCTACCCCGCCACTATTCTGACAAATGTAACACCGGATATGGCCGTGTTCCGTGAAGAGATTTTTGGTCCAGTAGCGCCTGTCTTCTCGTTTGAAACCGAAGAAGAAGCTATTGCCATGGCTAACGACACAGAGTTTGGTTTAGCGGCGTATGTATACACTGAAAATATGAGCCGTATTTGGCGCGTATCTGAAGGTATTGAGTACGGCATGGTAGGCGTTAATGAAACGGCGATTAGCTCAGAAGTAATTCCGTTTGGCGGTGTTAAAGAGTCAGGCCAAGGCCGAGAAGGCTCTAAATATGGTCTGGATGATTATCTAGAAACTAAATATATCTGCATGGGTGGCTTGCAGCGTTAATACGCTCAGCGTAAGGAGCATTTTATGAGTCATATTATTTACCCAACGACTAACCTTAAAGCGACTGAAACCATGACAATGGAGCGCGGAGAGGGAGTGTATCTCTATGACAACCATGGTAAGCGCTACATTGAAGGTTTAGCGGGTTTATGGTGCACCTCATTGGGGTATGGCAATCAAGAGCTAATCCAAGCGGCTTCCGACCAAATGGCTAAATTGTCGTTTTCACATATGTTTGGTGGAAAAACGCACGAATCAGCTATGCAGTTATCGGACAAGCTTTCAGCGATGCTGCCTATGGATAACGCGCAAATTTTCTTTGGTAACTCCGGTAGTGATGCTAACGACACGCATATTAAAATGCTGCGTTACTATTTTGATGCGATTGGTAAGCCTGAAAAACGTAAAATTATTGCGCGTGAGCGCTCGTATCACGGTATCACCGTTGCTGCTGCTTGTTTAACAGGCCTTGATGTTAACCACAAACATTTTGACTTGCCTATTGATGCGCTAGGAATTCTGCGCACTGATGCGCCGCATTACTTGCACGGTGCGTTAGCTGGTGAGTCTGAGACGCAGTTTGTTGATCGTATTACCAATAACCTAGAGCAATTAATTTTGTGTGAAGGTCCAGAAACTATCGCAGCATTTATTGCTGAACCGATCACTGGTGCTTCTGGCGTTATCGTTCCACCAGAAGGTTATTACGAGAAAGTACAGGCTATCTTAAACAAGTACGATATTTTCTTCTGGGCTGATGAAGTGATTACAGGCTTCGGCCGTACCGGTAATGACTTTGGTTCAACGACTATGGATATTAAGCCCGATATGATGTCCTTAGCTAAGCAATTATCTTCAGCTTATATGCCAATCAGTGCCGCTGCTATTCGTGGTGATATGTATGAGGCCATGATCGATCAAAGTGCCAAAGCGGGCGTGTTTGGCCATGGCTTTACCTATTCAGGCCATCCTGTTGCGGCAGCTGTTGCACTAAAAACTCTTGAAATCTATGAACGCGAACGTCTGTTTGAACAAGCGGCGGTTAAAGGTGAGTATCTACAGAAGCGTTTACAGGCTTATGCCGATCATCCTTTAGTGGGTGAGGTGCGTGGTAAGGGCTTAATTGCGGCTGTTGAGTTGATGGCTGATAAAGCCGCGAAAAAGCCTTTCGCTGATGGACGTGTCGGTAGCTATATGTTGCAAGCTTGTCAGAACCACGGGCTTATTATTCGTGTGGTTGCTGGATCGGCGGTAGCTTTCTGTCCGCCGTTGATTATAACCGAAGCGCAAATTGATGAAATGTTAGAGGCGTTTGATAAAGCGCTGGCTGACACAATGGCTTGGGTTACTGTTGAAGGTTTAATGGCCGCTTAGTTCAGCTTAATGCATGTGTAAATAGTGCTACTCACCGTAGCTCTAGACCTCTTGTAGGTCATCCTTTTATGGGCGCCTCGGCGCCTTTTTTTTATGCTTTCTTTTCGTGAGCTTGTTATGATTTCTCGTATCTGCATGGGATTATAGTGATCATAAATATGGGCAACTCTATATCTACAACCGAACTGGCAACAGCCGTGGGTGAGCGATTGGCGCTAGCCGGGCATGTATTAGCTACGGCGGAGTCATGTACTGGAGGCGGGATAGCGCAGGCTGTCACAGCAATTGCTGGGAGCTCTGCTTGGTTTGATTGTGGCTTTGTGACGTATTCAAATGAAGCCAAAACAGCCATGCTGGGTGTTAAAGAAAGCACGCTAATAGAGCATGGAGCGGTAAGCGAGGCTGTTGTACGTGAGATGGCCGAAGGTGCACTGCATTCTAGCCAAGCAACATTAGCGGTGTCTGTTAGCGGTATTGCAGGACCGGGTGGGGGAAGTAAAGAAAAGCCTGTCGGTACGGTTTGGCTGGCATGGAGTAGTAAAAATAAAAGCACGGTGGCCGCGTGTTTTTCCTTTAATGGGGACCGCGAATCAGTGCGGAATCAAGCAGTTAACGAGGCTCTTAATGGGGTAATAAAATACTCTGTGTGATAGGGGTTGCATTTCGAGATTGAAGTGACAATAATACTGTCCATTCATACAGTATTTGTTGTTAAGCAACGTAAAGGGTCGAAAATGGACGATAACAGAAAAAAAGCGCTAGATGCTGCTTTATCTCAAATTGAACGTCAGTTTGGTAAAGGCGCTGTCATGCGCATGGGTGATCAGCCGCGTGAAGCAATTCCTTCTGTATCTACCGGCTCATTGGGCTTAGATATCGCATTGGGTATAGGCGGATTGCCATTTGGTCGTATCGTTGAAATCTATGGCCCTGAGTCGTCTGGTAAAACAACACTGACCCTACAAGCGATTGCTGAAGCGCAACGCATGGGGAAAACCTGTGCATTCGTCGATGCAGAGCATGCCCTCGACCCGAACTACGCAGAGAAGTTGGGTGTCAATGTTGATGATCTGTTGGTTTCTCAGCCAGATACTGGCGAGCAAGCCCTAGAAATCACCGATATGCTAGTTCGTTCAAATGCGATTGATGTGATCGTTGTCGACTCTGTTGCGGCGCTGACTCCAAAAGCAGAAATCGAAGGGGATATGGGCGACTCCCATGTTGGTTTGCAGGCTCGTTTGATGTCTCAAGCGTTGCGTAAATTGACAGGTAACGTTAAAAGTTCCAATACGTTACTTATCTTTATTAACCAGATTCGTATGAAAATTGGTGTGATGTTTGGTTCGCCCGAAACGACAACTGGCGGTAACGCACTGAAGTTCTATGCCTCTGTTCGTTTAGATATCCGTCGCATTGGCGCCGTGAAGCAGGGTGATGAAGTGGTCGGTAATGAAACACGAGTTAAAGTCGTTAAGAACAAAGTTTCTCCGCCGTTCAAGCAGGCTGAATTTCAAATTTTATATGGTCAAGGTATTTACCGCATGGGTGAAATTATTGACCTAGGTGTCCAAAATGGCTTAGTTGATAAAGCGGGCGCTTGGTACGCTTACAATGGTGATAAAATTGGTCAGGGCAAAGCGAATGCGGCTAAGTATTTAGAAGAGCATCCTGAATCTGCCAAGGCTATTGAAACGGCACTGCGTGAGAAGTTGCTAAACGTTCAGGTAGCAGAGAAGAAGACAGCTGAAGAATCTGCAGAGCAGTTGGATCTGTAATGATTCTGGATGTTGGGTACCTTTGAAGACTTATCGATATTGATAGTATTCTGAGGAATTACATTTAAAGGTCAGCTTTTGCTGGCCTTTATTGTTTGTGGCATATAAAACGGCTCTTCATGACATTTAATAAAAAAGTAGATAAAAAGCCTTATCAGCCTAAACCTCTAGAGAATGAATCTGATGTGCGTAATGCATTGCTGAATTTGTTGTCCCGTCGAGACTACAGTGTTAAAGAGTTGACTGAGAAGCTCTCGCCGCGCTGTGATGAAGCGCTGTTATACAAGGTGCTGGATGCCTTTATTGAGGCTGGTTATCAAAGTGATGAACGCTTTGCTGGGGCCTTGGTAAGAAATAGAGCAAGTCAAGGCTATGGAAAGATGCGAGTATTGCAAGATGCTCGACGTAAAGGAATATCAGATATATTGATTCAGGCTGCAATTCAGGAAGAGGCTATCGATTGGTTTGAGTTAGCAGTTACGGCATATCAAAAAAAATTTAAAGAGCCGCTTGATCGACAGGATAGAAAAAGTGCCGATAAACGAATGCGCTTTTTAGTTCAGCGGGGCTTTTCATTTGATGAGGCCAAGTACGCCATCTACGAAGCTGATGAAAATAACTCTGCTTTATAAGTAGTTTGCTCTGATGTTTTTCTAATGTCCTTCCTTACTGTGCAGATATGAAATTAGCAAGCTGTATCGGTTAACTTGCAAAAAAATTCGAACAATTATTAACCGCGATATATACTTTACGCCATTTTGCGTTTCATACGCGCATGGGCTTTTCTTTTTTTGATATCAGCTCACTGTAAAACCAGCCAGCGGAACGATCCATCTATATGAAATACATGACAAGTGCCGAGATTCGCCAGGCTTTCCTGGATTATTTCAATCAGCAAGGGCATGAGGTAGTTCCTTCAAGCTCTCTTATTCCTGCCAATGACCCGACGTTGTTATTTACTAATGCGGGTATGGTTCAGTTTAAAGACGTTTTTTTGGGGGACGATAAGCGTCCTTATAACCGCGCAACCAGCTCACAACGTTGTGTGCGAGCAGGCGGTAAGCATAACGATTTAGAAAACGTCGGTTACACTGCACGCCATCATACTTTCTTTGAAATGCTAGGTAACTTTAGCTTTGGCGACTACTTCAAGCCAGAAGCAATACGTTTTGCCTGGACATTCCTAACAGAAACG
Organism: Neptunomonas sp. CHC150; assembly: GCF_030397555.1. Taxonomy (NCBI): domain Bacteria; kingdom Pseudomonadati; phylum Pseudomonadota; class Gammaproteobacteria; order Oceanospirillales; family Oceanospirillaceae; genus Neptunomonas; species Neptunomonas sp. CHC150. Next base: position 74,722 of record NZ_JAPNXU010000010.1, on the reverse strand, counting down.
CTGGGGATTCCTAAAGAGAAACTGTGGGTCACTGTTCATCATAGTGACGATGAAGCAGAAAAAATCTGGAAAGAAGAGGTAGGAGTTGATCCTGAACGTTTCTCAAAGTTAGGGGATGACAATTTCTGGTCTATGGGTGATACCGGCCCTTGTGGTCCTTGCACCGAAATTTTTTATGATCACGGCGATTCAGTATGGGGCGGCCCACCGGGAAGTCCAGAAGAAGACGGCGATCGCTATATCGAAATTTGGAACGTTGTATTTATGCAATACAACCGTGCCGCTGATGGTGAAATGACGCCACTACCACGTCAGTCCGTTGACACCGGAATGGGACTTGAACGTATAGCAGCCGTTATGCAAAACGTGCATAGCAACTACGAGATTGATTTATTCCAGCGCTTACTTGAAGCCACGGCTAAAGCTGTGGGTACTCAGGATATGGATAGTAAATCATTGCGTGTTATTGCTGACCATATCCGTTCAACAGCGTTCTTAATTGTTGATGGTGTAACACCATCCAATGAAGGGCGTGGATATGTGTTGCGCCGCATTATGCGACGTGCTATCCGGCACGGTAATAAGCTCGGTGCTCAAGGGGCTTTCTTTCATACACTGACCGCGGCACTCGTTAATGAAATGGGTGAAGCCTACCCAGAACTTACCGAGCAACAGGCTTTGGTTGAGCGTGTTATAGCTAAAGAAGAAGAGCAGTTTGCTAAGACGCTTGATAACGGCATGCGTTTATTAACGGATGCTATCGCATCGATGGAAGGGACGGTTCTATCTGGCGAAACTGTTTTCCGCTTGTACGATACCTATGGTTTCCCTGTAGATTTAACGGCTGACGTGGCACGTGAACAAGATCTAACACTCGATATGGAAGGCTTTGATGCGGCAATGGAGCAACAGCGCCAGCGAGCTCGTGCATCAGGCGCGTTTAATGTCGATTATAACGAAAAGTTAGATATTGAAGGCGAAACAGGTTTTACCGGGTATGAAGACCTAGAAGGCTCATCTAGCGTGGTCGCTTTGTTTAAAGGTGGAGAGTCTGTCTCTGAACTAACGGCCGGTGAGTCTGGGGTTGTTGTGTTGGATAACACACCGTTTTACGCCGAATCAGGTGGTCAGGCGGGTGATCATGGAACCTTGTCATGGGGCAGTGGACAATTTACCGTCACTGATTGCACAAAAGAGCAAAAGAACCATTTACACATAGGTCAATTAACAGAGGGCGTGTTACGCGTTGGTGCAACGGTATCAACGACTGTTGATATGGCTAACCGTAAAGCGACAGCGTTAAATCACTCAGCAACGCACTTGTTGCACGCTGCTTTACGTGACGTATTGGGCGATCACGTACAGCAAAAAGGCTCGCTCGTTAACGCTGAGCGATTGCGTTTTGACTTTGCACACTTCGAAGCTGTATCAGCCCAAGAGTTGGCAGCCGTTGAGCAGATGGTAAATCAATATATTCGCCAAAACTCTCCGGTGACGACCGAACTGATGGCGATTGATGAGGCCAAAGGTAAAGGCGCAATGGCGTTGTTCGGCGAGAAATATGACGATGAAGTGCGCGTTCTCACGATGGGTGACGGATTCTCTGTTGAGTTGTGCGGGGGGACGCATGCACAACGCACAGGCGATATTGGTTTGCTGAAAATAGTATCAGAAAGCGGTATTGCCTCTGGAGTTCGCCGTATCGAAGCGGTAACCGGTGAAGGTGCGCTGGCTTATTTAAATCAAGGTGAGCAGGCCTTATCTGATATTGCAGGGGTTTTGAAAGGCTCACGTGATTCCGTCGTTGATAAAGTGAAAGGTTTGTCTGAGCGTAATCGCCAGTTAGAGAAAGAACTAGATCAGCTTAAAGCGAAGCTAACAGCGGCGAAAAGCGGCGATATGGCAGCTAATGCTGAAACGATTAATGGTATCAAAGTTTTGGTTGCAAAACTTGAAGGTGATGAAGCAAAGGCACTGCGAGACACTATTGATCAGCTGAAAAACAAGCTAGGTTCCGCCGTTGTAGTTTTAGCTGCTGAAGAAAATGGCAAAATTAGTGTGGCAGCTGGCGTAACTAAAGATCTCATTTCGCGTATTAAAGCAGGGGATCTAGTAAAAGAACTTACCGCTAAATTGGGCGGTAAAGGTGGTGGACGTCCTGATTTCGCTCAGGGTGGAGGTACTGATGTGGCCGCATTGCCAGAAGCTCTGGCATCTGTGAAAGCGACGGTAGCAAACGTATAAGCGCGGAGCGGCTGTGCAGGCCGCTGGAGACAAGTATTACAATGGCACTCTACGTACAAAAATACGGTGGAACCTCAGTAGGCACGGTTGAGCGTATTGAGGCAGTTGCAGACAAACTGCAACGTTTTAAAGAAGAAGGGCACGATTTGGTGGTTGCTGTGTCTGCAATGAGCGGTGAAACTAACCGCTTAATTGGTTTGGCCAATGCAATCCAAGATGATCCGTCCCCGCGAGAAATGGACGTATTAGTATCGACTGGTGAGCAGGTGACTATTGCGCTGTTGTGCATGGCATTACAGAAACGTGGTATTCAAGCGCGATCCTATACAGGTAGCCAGGTGCGCATTTTAACAGATAGCGCTCATATGAAAGCGCGTATTCAAGACATTGATGTCGAGCGTATGCGCGGTGATCTAGAGGCTGGTCGTGTTGTGGTAGTGGCAGGTTTCCAAGGTGTCGATGCTGAAGGAAATATCACTACTTTGGGCCGGGGAGGCTCCGATACTACTGGTGTAGCGCTGGCTGCTGCATTGAAAGCGGATGAGTGTCAGATCTATACGGACGTTGATGGCGTATACACAACAGACCCAAGAGTTGTTGAAGATGCCCAGCGTTTAGAAAAAATTACTTTTGAAGAAATGCTGGAAATGGCGAGTTTAGGTTCAAAAGTATTGCAAATTCGCTCAGTTGAATTTGCCGGCAAATACAAGGTTCCATTGCGTGTCCTATCGAGCTTTAAAGACGGCCCAGGCACGTTGATTACGACAGAGGAAGAAGAAACAGTGGAAAAGCCAGTTATTTCAGGTATTGCTTTTAACCGTGATGAAGCCAAGCTGACTGTTCAGGGCGTGCCTGATATTCCTGGCGTTGCTTCTCGCATCCTAGGGCCGATTAGTGACGCTAATATTGAAGTTGATATGATCGTGCAAAACATTGCAGCTGATCAAACAACAGATTTCACCTTTACAGTTCACAGAAACGACTATACTAAAGCTGAGACCATTCTTCGCGGTATCGCTAAAGACTTAGGTGCACGTGAAGTGGTGGGTAACAATAAGATCGCTAAAGTATCGATTGTTGGTGTAGGAATGCGCTCTCATGCCGGTGTTGCAAGCAAAATGTTTGACGCCTTAGCGCTTGAGAATATAAATATTCAGATGATTTCAACATCAGAAATTAAGGTTTCTGTTGTGATTGCCGAAAAATATTTGGAGTTAGCTGTTCGTTCATTACATTCAGCGTTTGATTTGGGCAAGGTAGACACTGTCAGTGAATGACGACGCTTAATAATTGGTCTATGATAGCGGCCAATTTAAAGCGCTGAGAGGGGCTTACAGGCCACTCTCAGCTGATAGTGTTTTATGTATTCAGGAAGAACAGGAGATCCAACTATGTTGATTTTGACGCGTCGTGTGGGCGAGACGCTAATGGTAGGTGACGATGTCACGGTAACCGTACTCGGTGTTAAGGGTAATCAAGTGCGTATTGGTGTTAATGCACCGAAAGACGTTTCTGTACATCGTGAAGAGATTTATGAGCGTATTCAGCGTGAGAAAGGAGACTCTGACGAACAAAACTGAAATTTTTGAAAGTTTTCCTTTTCTTTTGAAAATCAGTTTTGTATAGTACGCGCCGTTGATTGGTGAGATGGCCGAGTGGCTGAAGGCGCGCCCCTGCTAAGGGCGTATAGGGGAAACTCTATCGAGGGTTCGAATCCCTCTCTCACCGCCATTTGCGCCCGTAGCTCAGCTGGATAGAGTACCTGGCTACGAACCAGGCGGTCGCACGTTCGAATCGTGCCGGGCGCACCATCAACGCATTGTTTTAAGAGTAAGCGCCCGTAGCTCAGCTGGATAGAGTACCTGGCTACGAACCAGGCGGTCGCACGTTCGAATCGTGCCGGGCGCACCACTCTTAAAATAATCATCCCTGTAAAGTAAGTCATTAGATAAGCGCCCGTAGCTCAGCTGGATAGAGTACCTGGCTACGAACCAGGCGGTCGCACGTTCGAATCGTGCCGGGCGCACCATCTAATAATCTACTCTTCACACATTTATATGTTTATGCGCCCGTAGCTCAGCTGGATAGAGTACCTGGCTACGAACCAGGCGGTCGCACGTTCGAATCGTGCCGGGCGCACCATATAAATAATCAGTTTGCTCTTCAATTGCTAGACTCTAATTAATAAACATCCTGACAACTACTCGTGTATTGATTATGAAATTCATCATTAAGCTATTTCCTGAAATTACTATTAAAAGCCGTCCAGTTCGCCGTCGCTTTATTCAGCGTCTGCAGAGTAATTTGCAGGTGGTTGTTAAACGAGCCTGTCCAAGTGCAACTGTGAGTGCCTTTTGGGATAAATTAGAAGTGGTGCTACCTGAAGAGCATTCAGAGTATCGTGATGATGTCGTTGCAACCATGAAGCGTGTGCCGGGAATAGCGCATTTTTTAGAGGTTACTGAATATCCTTTTGTTGATTTTCATGATGCTTTTGAAAAAACGTTAGCGCTTTATCGTGGTCGTTTGAAAGACCAGACGTTTAAAGTGCGTGTAAAACGTTCTGGCTCCCACGACTTTACCTCGGTTGAGCTTGAGCGTTATATCGGTGGTGGTTTATTACAACATTCTGAATCGGCTGGCGTTGATGTTAGAAAGCCCGAGCTTTATGTAGATTTAGAAATTGTTAAGGATCAAATGTTCATTATTGATCAGCAGCACCAAGGGCTGGGGGGCTACCCATTAGGCTCCCAAGAAGCGGTGCTCTCTTTGATCTCAGGCGGCTTTGATTCAGTGGTAGCGTCTTATATGACTATGCGTCGAGGCTCTAAAACACATTTTCTGTTTTTCAACTTGGGCGGTAAAGCTCACGAAATAGGTGTGAAGCAAGTAGCGTTGCACTTGTGGGAGCAGTATGGCGCTAGTGCGCGGGTTAAGTTTATTTCAGTTCCTTTTGATGAAGTGGTAGGAGAAATTCTCCAAAACGTTAACCATTCACATATGGGAGTGGTTCTTAAGCGCCAGATGATGCGCGCCGCGGAGCAAGTAGCTGACTTTATGGGCATTGATGCGCTGGTTACTGGTGAGAGTATTGCTCAAGTGTCTAGCCAAACAATCCCAAACTTGACCGTTATCGACCAATCAACCACTAAGCTGATTGTGCGGCCGCTGATCACTATGGATAAACAAGAGATCGTTAATAAGACTAAAGAGCTAGGTTGTTTTGATATTGTCAAAATGATTCCTGAGTACTGCGGTGTTATTTCTGATAGGCCAACCACTAAAGCAAAGCTGGATCGAGTCGTGAAAGAAGAGGCTTTATTAGATGAAGCTGTATTGGCCAAGGCTGTTGAGCGTTGTAATGTAGTGGCCATCGATGAAATTATTAAGAATCTTGATATTCAAAGCGATATTGAAGCGCTGACTAAAGTATCAGAAAATCAAATAGTTGTTGATGTTAGAGCGCCGCATGAGCAAGAAAAAACTCCACTTAATATGCCTGGATGTGATGTCATTTCAGTCCCTTTCTATGAGTTAGAAACGGCCTCAGATTCGTGGGTTCCTGAAAAAGAATACCTACTGTATTGTGATAAAGGTGTTATGAGTCATCTGCATGCCCAGAACTTACAGGAAAAGGGTTTGGGGAACGTTAAAGTATATCGTCCTAAGGTCTAAAAAGGCTTTTACTAAAGTAGTATTTCATCCTATCTTATTGATTTTGTTGTAGGTCTGGCTTTTTTTAGCACGTTAGAAAGCTAACTAAAAGTTGACCTACACCCCCCTTCCTCAGTTGCTACATGCATGCTTTTCGGGTTTAATGCGTGGAGCGATTCATGTCTGATACGTTTCAAAAACTCTTAAAACGAGTGCTTTGGCCTCTGTTGGATATGTTGCGCGCACACAATAAAACAATTTAGGAGCAGCCACAGATGAATAATCTGTTATCAGAAGGCCTCGGATTGATGGTTTTCGGTATGGGCTTTGTCTTCCTATTCCTGACGCTTTTAGTTTTCGTTACTGGTTTCATGTCTAAATTAGTCATGAAGTACGAGCCAGCGCCTAAACCAAAAGCAGCAAAGCCGCTACCTAACAGTGCAGGTAAGGCCGTAGCTCAGGGTGGGAATGATGAACTGGTTGCGGTGATTACCGCTGCCGTTCATAAGTACAGATCATAACTATCGTTCATAAGAAACGAACTATATAACAACAATATAAATGCACTATTTTCGACAGAAGGCCTTTTACACATGTCCGATGCAAAGAAACCGCTAGGTATAACTGACGTTGTTCTTCGCGATGCGCATCAGTCGCTGTTCGCTACGCGTATGCGTATTGACGATATGCTTCCCATCGCCGAAAAACTGGATAAAGTAGGTTTCTGGTCCCTAGAAAGCTGGGGCGGAGCCACATTTGATAGCTGTATACGCTTTATCGGAGAAGATCCTTGGGATCGTATCCGTGAATTGAAGGCAGTTATGCCAAACACTCAACAACAAATGTTGTTACGTGGACAAAACTTACTAGGTTATCGACATTATGCTGATGACGTAGTTTTCAAGTTTGTTGAACGAGCAGCAAAAAACGGTGTTGATGTTTTCCGTATCTTTGATGCTATGAATGACCCGCGCAATCTGGAAACAGCAATCAAAGCTGTTAAAGAATCTGGTAAGCATGCGCAAGGGACTATTTCATACACAACTAGCCCAGTGCATACCACTGAGACTTGGGTTGAGTATGCTAAAACCTTAGAAGATATGGGCGCTGACTCCATTGCTATCAAGGATATGTCGGGTATTCTGACACCTTATGATGCATTTGATCTCGTCTCTCGCCTTAAAGCGCAAACAGACTTAGAAGTTCAATTACACGCACATGCTACCTCTGGCTTATCAGATATGTCGATTCTGAAAGCCGTGGAAGCGGGTATTGATCGAGTCGATACTGCTATCTCTTCTATGTCTATGACGTACGGTCATACAGCAACAGAATCCGTAGTTGCCGCCCTGCAGGGGACTGATCGTGACACCGGCCTTGACCTAGAGGCTTTGGAAGAAATCGCTGCTTACTTCCGAGAAGTTCGTAAGAAATACGCCAAATTTGAAGGTTCATTGCGTGGTACTGATTCACGTATTTTGATTGCTCAAGTACCTGGCGGTATGTTGACGAACATGGAGAACCAGCTCAGAGAGCAGGGTGCTTCAGATAAGTTTGATGAAGTCTTAGCGGAAATTCCACGTGTCCGTAAAGACTTGGGCCATATCCCGCTGGTAACACCTACATCGCAAATTGTAGGGACTCAAGCTGTTATCAATATTTTGATGGGCGAGCGTTACAAAACAATCTCTAAAGAGGTGCAAGGGATCCTTAAAGGTGAATACGGCGCCGCGCCAGCTCCTTTTAATAGCGATTTGCAGGCGCGTGTTTTGGATGGCGCTGAAGCGATTACTTGTCGCCCTGCGGATATGCTGGAGCCTGAAGTGGAGCGTTTAACAGCGGAGCTTAAACAGCTTGCTGCTGATAAAGGTATCACTCTGGCTGACGGCGACAAGGTGATTGATGACGTGCTGACGTACGCTCTCTTCCCGCAAGTCGGCCTTAAATTCTTAGAAAACCGAAATAATCCGGATGCGTTTGAACCCGCGCCGACCTTAGAGGATGCACAAGCTATGGCTGCCCCTAAAAATACTGGACCTCAAGTTTATACAATCACAGTGAATGGTCAGAACTACGTTGTTCAAGTAGCTGAAGGTGGAGATGTCTCTTCAATTGCACCTGCACCAGCCGCGGCGGCTGCGGCAGCGCCAGTAGCTGCAGGCGCGGGTGAGGAAGTGCCAGCGCCTTTAGCGGGTAATATTTGGAAAGTCCAAGTGTCGGCTGGGCAAGCAATCCAAGAGGGTGATGTGTTAGTCATTCTAGAAGCGATGAAGATGGAAACAGAAGTACGCGCTGCTCGTGCGGGTACCGTTGTAGCCATCGACGTTAAAGAAGGTGATGCGGTTCAAGTTGGCGATTCGCTACTGACGCTAGCGTGAGGGATCACCTGAATGGATAAAGTGTTAGAACTCTGGCAAGCATCGGGGATATACAATATCTCCTTTGGCCAGTTCGTTATGATAGTAATTGGTTTGTTATTACTATTTTTAGCGATTCGTAAAAACTTTGAACCTTTGCTACTCGTCCCAATTGGGTTTGGTGGCATATTGGCAAACATACCAGAGGCTGGTCTGGCCTTCTCGGCTGTGGAGAATGCTATTCATTTTGCCTCGCCTGAGCTGATGGCCCAGTTTGCGAATATATTTGGTATAACGAGTACTGATCCGCATGATGTATTGCATGCTTATCATGTCTCCAACCCAAGTACTCATGCAGCTGCCTCCTTACTAGCTAATGATAGTGGTTATAACAATGGTATGTTGTATAACTTCTATAGTGTTGCTATTGCTTCGGGTGTTGCACCTTTGGTGATTTTCATGGGTGTTGGTGCTATGACGGACTTTGGGCCGTTATTAGCCAACCCTAAAACTTTATTCTTAGGCGCCGCCGCTCAGTTCGGTATCTTTGCGACAGTACTAGGTGCTGTTGGCTTGACGCAGCTGGGAATAATGGACTTTAGCATCCAAGACGCTGCCGCTATAGGCATAATTGGTGGCGCAGATGGCCCTACGGCTATTTATGTGGCTAGCTTGTTATCGCCTCAGTTGTTAGGCGCTATTGCGGTTGCTGCTTACTCTTATATGGCATTGGTTCCTTTGATTCAACCACCAATCATGCGTGCGTTGACTACAGAATCTGAGCGTCAAATTAAGATGGTTCAGTTACGCCATATTTCTAAAACAGAGAAAATCCTTTTCCCTATCTGTTTGCTTGTTCTGGTTGCTTTGTTGCTTCCTGATGCAGCACCGCTACTGGGTATGTTCTGTTTTGGTAACCTAATGAGAGAGTGTGGTGTTGTTGATCGTTTAAGTGATACAGCTCAAAACGCATTGATCAATATCGTAACAATATTCCTTGGCTTGTCTGTAGGTTCTAAGTTATCTGCTGATAAATTCCTAGACCTTCAAACGCTGGGTATTTTGGTGTTAGGTATTGTTGCTTTCGGTATTGGTACTGCATGCGGTGTTATCATGGCTAAAATCATGAATAAGATGGCAGGTGGTAATGCTATTAACCCACTGATCGGATCGGCTGGTGTCTCTGCTGTTCCGATGGCGGCTCGTGTATCCAACAAATTAGGCTTAGAAGCTAACTCTCAGAACTTCTTGTTGATGCATGCGATGGGGCCTAACGTAGCAGGTGTTATTGGTTCAGCCGTAGCGGCAGGTGTAATGATTAAGTTCGTTAGCTAAAGCTCGTGTCTTGGACGTAAAAAAGGCTGCATTTATTGCAGCCTTTTTTGTCTCTTACGATTGTGTCTGTTACTTGGCGAGAAGGGAGCTAGAGTTAATAGCCGAGTAGCGTTTCTAGATGTGCTTCTACGCTAAAGGCTAGAGCCACTGGGTTATAGCCACCTTCCAGTACAGAAACTACTCTTCCTTGTGAATAAGTTCGTGCTACATCTAAAATGAGTTTGGTTACCCAGCGATAATCTTCTTCATCGAGGTTGATATCAGCCATCGGATCTTCATGGTGGGCATCAAAACCGGCAGAGATAAAAATCATATCGGGCTTGTGTGCTTGTAGTGCAGGAAGCCAGTTCTTTTCGACTAAATTTCTAAAAAATAAGCTGTCACTGTGTGCAGGCATTGGGCAGTTGAGTATGTTGTCTCGCTGTATGTCTGCGTAGCGTTCGGGGTAAAACGGATGCTGGAATGTTGAGCATACCAGTACCTCTGGCTTGTCTTTAAAGATGTCTACGGTGCCATTACAGTGGTGGACATCGAAGTCCAGAATGGCGACACGATGAATATTGTCATTTTGTAGCGCTTGCATAGCTCCTATAGCCACGTTGTTATAAAAACAAAAACCCATAGGAGTGTTGTGTTCTGCATGATGCCCAGGAGGTCGCACTGCGCAAAAGGCGTTGGTGCTTTTGCCTGCTAGTACTCTATTCGTAGCTAATATAGCTGAGCCGGCTGCTAAGCTGGCCGCATGCAAAGATTGTGGGCAAAGTGCAGTATCTTCATCGGCGTAGATGACGCCTTCTTTGGGTTGCTTCATTAGCAACCGCTTTTCATGCAGACAGGCATGCGCTAAGGCGATTTGGTCGGAAGTCACGTGAACAGACTGCATCCGGTCAAGGTGTGAAATCAGCCCCGTTTTTTCTAAGACTTTATGTATGGCCATTAAACGAATAGGGCTTTCGGGGTGCTCTGGCCCCATATTGTGTAGCCCGCAATCATCGTGGCTGATTAAAGTAGTAGTCATGATTATCTTTTTTTATTGTCGATAGGGTGTTTTAAGTCAGTGTACTGCATAACTAGGGTGAATATCCCCTATGCAATGGTATGAATTGGGCGAGTGGTGGTGATCAATTGATCTGAATCATAGGCGTTATAGTGAGTGAGGCACTATTATTTGGGCCTGCATTGAATGTTTAACACTGGTGTGCACCCTCACCAGTGTCTTTTTTATGTATATGATTACTTCCACCCTTCATAGATGCCTCTTATACTGTTGATATCTTGATGTTTTTATCAGCTCCGGACGGCTAATGTGCAACTATCACCCGTAGACTATTCTGACAAGCAGGTGCTCTTAATAGAGAGCAGCGGAAATATGCGATCTACGGTCGTGTTTATGCTGCGACAGTTGGGTGTGAGTCATATTCAAGCCGTTGGTATTAATGATCAGGTGTATGATCTTCTAAAAGAAGAGAACTACGACATAGTCTTGTTAGGCCACAACCCTAGTGATCCCTTGACTGGCATGCAGATTTTAGAAGAGTGCCGTTATAAAAAGATCATAAAGCCAAATACTTGCTGGGTGTTTATGACCAGTGATGCATCTCAAGATGTTGTCTTGCATGTCGTGGAAAGTCAGCCTGATGCCGTTATTACTAAGCCGTTTTCAGCCGCCGAGCTTAAGCTCAGGCTTGATATGTTGCTGTATCGAAAACATGCGCTGTCGGCGGTCGAAGAGGCCATCCAAAAAGGCCAGTTGAGTCAGGCCGTTAAATTATGTGATCAAGTTGAGTTATCTGGCGCTAATTATGATTTTGTACAGCTCATCAAAGGCCGGTTATTGCTTCAGCTTAACCGCTTTGAAGAGGCAGAGCATTTTTTCAAGTACCGTTTTGCGCGCCTGAATGAAAAAGAAAGCGGTCCTTGTTTGGCGCAAGCGTATATCGGGCAGCAACGTTATTCTGACGCTAAAAGTATCTTGGTCGAAAGCATTGCAAAATTTCCATTGTTAATGACGTCCTATGACTTATTGGCACATGTCTTGGAAAAGACAGGGGAGTTAGAAGGTGCTCAAGAAGCACTTCAAGCAGCGACACAGCAGTCCCCTTTAAGTTTGTTGCGCAATATGGAGTTGGGGCGAATAGCGGTATACAACCGTAACTTATCCATAGCTGATCACGCTTTTAAGCGATCTATTAATTTGAATAAAACCAGTTGCTATCGGTCTGCTGAACCTTATTTGAAGCTGGCAAATGTCCGTCGTTTAGAAATGAAAGAAGTAGATGATCGCCAGCAAATAGCCCTTTATAACCAAGTTGAAGAGCTGCTCAATACAGCGGGCTTCCAGTACCCGCATGACGAAATTTTTAAGGTGAAAAGTGCGTTATTGAAAAGCCAAACGTGCACTGACTTGGGAGATACGGAGCGTGCAGAACAGCACCTTCAGCAAGCTGGCACCCTAGCTAAAAATTTGGATGAACCTTTTGATATTAAAAGGGAAATGTTGGAAGTTGTTGGCGATCCTTTACCTATATTGGACACACCTACCTCACCTAAACCTTTACCAGCAGCCAGTAAAAAAGTGGCACATAAGCACGACCCTGAAATGAGTCATAAAGTAAACCGTCTAGGCGTTACGCATTATAATGCGGCTAAAATAGCCCAAGCGATTCGTTATTTTGGTTTGGCAATAGAATACGATGCTAAAAATAGCCGTGCATTACTAAACTTAGCGCAGTTATTCTTAGAATCAGCGCGTCAGCAAAAAGAAAAACGTGAAGAACGTCTTAAAATGGTACAGCGATACCTGCGTTTGACGGTGCGTATGGAGTTGTCTGATATTGAAATGCAAAAGCGGCGTTTACTTGAGCGCTGCCTGCAAGAGCCCATCGAAAAACTACCCGAGGGTAGTCTTGGAGTATTGCTAAAGTAAATGGTCTCCCCGCAGGGACTCGAACCCCGATCTAAGCCTTAGGAGGGCCTCGTTCTATCCGGTTGAACTACAAGGAGATAATGGCGCCGATTCTACTGATTTTTGGCTAACTTTGAAAGCCTTGATGTACAGGTCTATGCTTTGCCTAGATGTGATTGGGAGCTGTAATCGCCTTTGGAGCCGGATGCGGTGTAAAGCGTGTTCGCTTGAGGTTTTCCGCGCAGCAGTGATAAAAGCTTATCCAGGCTTTGCTTGTTGCGCATGAGTACCAGTTCATTGCGCTGATTAGCTGCCATCACTGTTTTGAGTCTGTCTTCCAGAGTCGACCAGTTGGACAGAAACTTTTGCTTAATGTTTAGGTTGGGGATTTGCTGAGCGAGCTGGTCGATGCCTGCTTTATTTAGCGGAACGCCAGCCGTGCTCATGCATTCTGCGCGTTGCTTGTTATTGCTGTCGAATTGGCTAAGCAGTGACGCTTTTTGTTCAAACGTAGACTTTATAGCGTCGATGTCTCTGCTCTGAAACGCGCCTAGCTCTGTCGTTAGAATATTGTCCAGCTGCTCTAAAAGCAGAATACCCTCTTGAGTAAGGGTGTCTATCTTCGCGAGCGTAGAAGGATCGAGTGCCATAGCGTTAGCCCATTTGGCTCTCAAAATCGATCATTTTCCCCGCAACACGTTCAGCGTCAATGGCGTAAGAGCCATTGTCGATTGCTGCTTTAATGCGAGCAACTTTTTCAGAGTCTACGTCTGGGGTGTTAGCTATTTGTGCATCAGCCGCCTTTAAAGCGCGAGCAGTATCACTTAATTCTACCGTATCTTTTTGAACAGGTGCGATAGGAGTGCTTGTTGCAGGTGCAGCCCCATTACTTCGCTGGGTGCTGACCTTTTCACGTGCCGTCAACGCTTGTTGCGCTGAAGAGCTGTTAAGATCAATGACCATTTTTTCTACCCTCTATTGGTTCTTACTGACTATAACGGCTGCGATAGGGAATACTTTAGGAAAAAAGTCACTTATTTTTTTGCCGCTTAAAAACTGTATAAAGTATAAACAGAGCGCTTCTAAAATGCTACTAATAGGCTGGTGTTGCTGACACAACGCCACGGCTGATGACATAGGCGCGAATAGCTTTTTGCGAGCGACTATTCATCACATCAATTTGCTCCCCGAGTGAGCCGTCCTCCAAGGCGACGCCTTGTGTTCGAATACTGAGGCCCGATATTTGTGCTTGAATAATAACGCTGTCGCCTTTGTTAACGAGTAAGGCTGCTTCCAGTAATTGAGGGGTTAGCGCTGTATTGGGTGATAGAGAGCGTCGAGCCTTTAGCCCAATTACCTGAGCTGGATCTCTAAAATAGCCGCGGTTGAGTGTGGCCAAATTATCTTTCACAAAACGTATATCTTTTGCAGTGATACTGCTGCCTTTTGCGATGGCTCTGGCGGTGTAGGCAACGGGGGCGATAGCAATGACTTTGGCCGCGACATAAGTATGCCAAGTTTGTGGATCAGAGCAGGATACGCGTAAGGTTAATCGCCCACCCGGGGGGAGAGCTTTGGGGATAGGGAAAGATAAGTTTGAACATTTTCTTTGATTAATCCCTTCATTAATCGAGTTTATGTCTATAGTGATACTAGTGTGCGGTAGCTGTTTAGCAAAATGGGCTTCTAAACGCTGGGTGATGATTGTTTGCAGTGACTCAGCGGCCAAGGCTTTTGCGGGAAGCAGAAAAGAGCTAAATAGAATCTCTAAGGTGCCGACAACAAGGAATAGACGTTTAAAACTCACGGGATGGCCTGACTTACAGGTTATTGTCGTGGTGCCACTGATTAGTGACATAGAATTTGGTGTAGATCATGTCAGGTATTCTAGATACTGTAAACCTACGTACCCAGATGGTGGGGCAAAACCGGCTTGAGTTATTATTATTTGGCTTAGAGACGGAGCAAATTTATGGCATCAACGTATTTAAAGTACGTGAAGTGCTTCAATGCCCAGCCTTGACGGAAGTGCCACGATTAACCACGGCTATTAAAGGTATGGCTCACATTCGTGGAGAAACCATTCCTGTATTGGACTTATCAGAAGCGATAGGCCGACCTTCAGTACCGAAAGAAGAGCTACAACGTTGCTTTCTAATTGTTGCTGAATACAACAAGCGGACGTTGGCTTTCTTGGTTAGAAAGGTAGATAGAATATTGAACACTCACTGGGATCAGATAATGGCGCCGCCAGCTGAAATTGGTGTTGAAAACTACTTAACTGCCGTATTTGAGCACGATGGAAAGCTGATTGAAATCTTAGATGTGGAGCAAATTCTAGCTGACCTGTACCCAATGCGTACAAACGTAAGTGAAGAAATAGCCACAAAAGAAGTTAAAACGAAGGCAAGTGAATATCACATTCTGTGTGTGGATGATTCGAGTGTGGCTCGTAATCAAATGCAACGCAGTTTAGAAGACCTTGGGATTAAGGTCACTACGTGCAACAATGGACGTGCTGCATGGAATATGTTGAATGATCTCACCGATAAGGGCGTCGATGTAACGCAGCACTTTTTGATGATGATTTCAGATATCGAAATGCCAGAAATGGATGGTTATACACTGGCTGCTATGATCAGAGAAGATACGCGAATGGATAAAATGCATATCGTTCTGCACTCCTCATTGAGCGGCGGTTTTAACGTGTCGATGGTTAAAAAGGTAGGCGCCGATGGTTTCCTTGCTAAATTTAATCCGGATGATCTTGCTGGCGTAGTCGTTGATAGAATCCGAAAAATCGAGAGTCGTCGATAACAGGATATGGATATGTTCGATCAGTCAAGTAGCTTCAAGATATTGCAGGATGAGTTTGTTTTATTCAGTAAATATTTAGAGGATAATTGCGGAATATTATTGGCTGATCACAAGCAATATCTGGTTCAAAGCCGCCTAAATAAGATAATGCAAGAGTGTGCATACACAAACTTGAAAGAGCTTATTGGGCAGCTTAAACGGCCGGGTCAAAGCCGCCTTAAAGAACAGGTCATTGATGCCATGACCACCAACGAAACTTTATGGTTTCGTGATACCCACCCTTATGACATATTGAAAAGGCAGTTATTGCCCGAAATGCGTGATAAAAAACGTGCTCAGCGTTTACGTATTTGGTCTGCGGCGTGCTCAACAGGGCAAGAGCCGTATTCTATGAGCATGATTATTGATGAGTTTAAACAGGCAAACCCTGGTAGCTTCTCGGCGGGTGAAGAAATTTTAGCCACTGATATTTCTACCAATGTGCTGCAGCAAGCTCGTTCTGGTGAGTATGAGATGCTGGCTTTGGGTCGAGGGTTGGATAAAGAAAGACTTCAACGTCACTTCAAAGCCACCGAACGCGGTAGCTGGGTCATCAATCCGGGCATCAAGTCGCGTGTACGCTTTCAAAGTTTCAATTTATTAGATCAATACGGCACTCTAGGTCAGTTTGATATTATCTTTTGCCGTAACGTTCTGATTTATTTTTCATCTGAACTTAAAACGCAAATTTTGCGCAAAATGCATAAGCAGCTTGCACCTGGTGGCTATCTTGTTTTGGGAGCATCCGAATCGCTTTCTGGGTTAAGTGACTGTTACACGATGATTCATTGTCGTCCGGGTATTATTTACCAAGCAATTTGATTTTTACTGTTACTATATTCCTCCGCTGGTCGTAGGCGGCAACAAGCGGCATACCTTTGCCGCTTACCGCTCACTCTTCCCCTGTAAATCATCCCTTTTTCTATAAATCCCTTTAAAAACAATGTATTGATTTTTTGGCATGGTGTTTGCTTTTATCAAGATAGAGTTTATTAGGGGGCAATATGGCAATTAATTTTGATAAAGCATTAGGTTTGCATGAAGAGGCGCTACAGCTGCGCTCTAAGCGTGCGGAAATCTTGGCTAACAATATTGCCAATGCAGAAACCCCTAATTTTCAAGCCAGAGATGTCGATTTTCACGCGACACTTGCAGGCGAGATGAGTGTGAATACGCCGTTAACTTTATCTAAGACTGATGCGGGGCATCAAACGGGGTTAATCAATCCTGATTTTGCAGCCGAGTTAATGTATCGAACACCGATGCAGCCAGCCGTTGATGGAAATACGGTGGATATCCAAGAAGAAATGGCACGTTACACAGAAAATTCTTTAGGCTTTCAAACATCGTTTGATTTGCTAAACAGAAAATTTAAAGGGCTGGTAACAGCGATTAAAGGCGAATAATTATGTCACTTACTAATATTTTTAATATCGCTGGTTCAGCCATGAGCGCACAAACAGTTCGCTTAAATACAACCGCTAGCAATATGGCAAATGCAGACAGCGTTAGTTCAAGCGTCGAAGAGACATATCGAGCACGCAAGCCTGTTTTTAAATTGCAAGAACCTACGTTGGAGCAAATGACGGATTCCGATGCGGGTTTGCTTCCAGGTCAGGGTGTTCAAGTTGTTGGTATCGTCGAAAGTGAAGCCCCTTTACGTACAGAATATAACCCGTCTCACCCAATGGCGGATGCAGATGGCTATGTGCATTACCCTAATGTGAATGTGGTTGAAGAAATGGCGGACATGATTTCTGCTTCGCGCGCATTCCAAGTGAATACCGAAATTATGAATACAGCAAAACAGATGGTCCAACGTGTTCTCACGATTGGTCAATAATTAGAGGCGGGCAACGATTATGGCTGATATTACTGGTACTACAGCTACATCGATATTTGAGCAGATTAATGCGGCAAATTCGTCTAGCTCTACATCTACCACGCAGAGTGAATCTGATAGTCAGATGTTTATGGAGCTGATGATTGCGCAATTGCAAAATCAGGATCCAACCAGCCCGGCAGATACCGCTGATTTCATGCAGCAGATATCTAACATGACGATGGTTGAAAGCATTACTGAGCTAACGTCAACCATGACCGAACTTAGCTCAGAAATGATGACGAGCCAGGCGGCGTTGCAGGCATCATCGATGGTAGGTCAGCAAGCGTTTGTTGCAACCGACAAAGCGAGCTTATCCGCTGGTGGAAGTATTGAAGGGGCGTTCACGCTCGATACGAGTGCCTCTAATGTGCAGGTCTCTATTTATGACTCGGCAGGAAGCCTGGTCGATAGCTGGTCTGAAGGTGCTTTAGCAACAGGAGATCATTCATTTGAGTGGCAAGGTGGTGAAAACGCCGCAGGTAACTACTCGGTTGTGATTCAAAAATCATCATCTGATGGCACCACAGAAAATATAGACAGTTATATAGGCCATACTGTGAACAGCGTTACGCTGGGACAAAACGGTATTGGTATGAAAGTAAATACCGATGCCGGTGCATACAGCACTAGCGATATTTTACAGATCGGTTAAGACATAAAGGTAAGAGGGCACTATTATGGCAGGTTTTAATACAGCAGTTACGGGTATCAAAGCAGCAACCACCGACCTGGATGTCGCCGGTAACAACATTGCAAACTCAAGTACAACAGGCTTTAAAGCATCGCGTGTAGAGTTTGGTGATATTTACGCTACCGCTGTCGTTGGGGCAGGCACGGTGAATACCGCAGGCTCTGGTGTAACAGTGATGGATATCGCTACCGACTACAGTGCGGGCACCATCGAATTTACCAACAACAACCTAGACTTAGCCATTAATGGTTCAGGCTTTTTCCAGTTGGATGATGGGCAGGGCGGTACGACCTATACGCGTGCTGGTGCATTTGAACTAGACAGCGAAGGCTATATTGTTTCTAAAACAGGCAAATACCTACAGGGTTATGGCTTAGACGAGTTGGGTAATCAGCTACCGTTGCAAAACTTAGCGGTAACCCAAAAAGAGAGCTCACCACATGCCACAGAGTCTATTGACTTGGCATTTAACATCGATTCGGCAAAAGATGCTGAGTTGTTAGCGCGCTCATTTGATAAAACAAACGCTAGCTCTTACTCATATTCTACCACGGTAGAGACATTCGATAGCTTAGGTAATGCAAACTCAATCCGTTATTACTTTGTTGAGCAAGCGGCTGTTCGTGAGCAGTTCCAGTTTGATGTGTCAGGCCTACCTGCTGGTGAAGATTTAACAATCTCAGGTGTGACTATTACATCGACTAGCACTCCATTAACGACTGCCGAAGAAGATGCGTTGGAAGCGGCTGATCCACGGATTGATTTAGATACCTTATCTCTTTCAGGTGGCACGCTTACTTTTGAATTAAAAGCTGACTCTACCAGTGCTGGCGATGTGGTGATCAGTGATACTAGTGGTTCTGAATACCCGGTAGCTAATTTAGATGACGGTGTGCCAAGTACACGTGCGGCGAACGAGGTTCAAACTTTTACGATTGATTCTTCGTTGTTCTCTTATAATGCGTCGGTTGGTGATGACACGTTAAACAATGCCACTACGGTTGCCATCGGTGGTGTGTCTCTTGAACTCGATACAGGTATGACGTTAGAGGACGTGGGGCTAGCTATTGAAGATGCTCAGCAAGAGATTATCGACAATAACCCTGATATTGAATCTGTTGAGTTTAATGAAGCCACAGGTGAGATCGATATTACTTGGGAAGCCGTTGCTGGTAACGTGGATTTACTCGCCATTTCTGGTGGGGCTAACAGTCCTTTTGTTGAAACAACACCCGGTAACGTAGATATAGCTGTTGTTCAGGGGGATAACTCTTTCCAAGGCGCTTATCGTATGTATGCTTATCTAAATGATGAGCAACAATTAAACTTGGGTAAGGTTGTAGATCCAGGTGAGAGTGGTTTCTTGACGGATAAAACAGAAGTAGGCCCTATTGTTATCAAGTTTAACTCTACGACTGGTAAGTTAGCCGAAGTGAACGGTGAAGAAGTTCCTGATGGCGGCACAGCACCTAACATTACCATTCTAGGGGCAGACCCAGCTAACCCTAATGATACGCTGCTTGATAGTGATGTTGACTCGTTAGTGGGTGTGCAGCTTGATATTACAGGCTCTAGTCAGTTTGCATCCGACTCAATCGTTAAAAGCTCTTCGCAAGATGGTTACCCCAAAGGAGACCTGATTGGCGTGGCTTTCTCTGAAAACGGCGAGATGGTGGCTAGCTTTAGTAACGGTCAAACTCAAAAGCTAGGATTGGTGTCTATCGCAACGTTCGCTAACCAGTCTGGTTTGCAATCAAGTGGTGATACCGAATGGATCGCTACGTTTGATTCGGGGGCAGCCGTGCTTAACCCACCAGGAACAGGTTTAAATGGTACGTTGACATCGGCAGCGCTTGAGCAATCGAACGTAGATTTGTCATCTGAATTGGTTAAATTGATTGAAGCACAGCGTAACTTCCAGGCGAACTCTAAAACATTAGAAACCCTGAATACCGTCACCCAGTCTATTTTGCAGATTTAATAGTACTTTAACGAATGACAAGGCCGCTTCTGCGGCCTTTCTTTTTTCTTGTCTTGTTTCATGCCTACAAACAACTGTTTGAACGGTTGGCACGCCCTTTGCTTTTGTCATAAGTAACGATAAAAAACGGCAAAGGTTTTCCGGTCTAACCATGGATAAATTAGTTTATATAGCAATGAGCGGCGCTCGCGAAAATATGCTTTCGCAACAAGCCCATGCTAACAATCTAGCAAATGCCAATACCTCAGGTTTTAAAGCAGACTTGTCTCAAGCCCGCGCAATGCAAGTTTTTGGCGAAGGGTTTGCCTCACGTGTTTATGCACAAACTGAGCGTCCGGCTACCGATCGTACAGCAGGTACTTTTATCAGCACGGAGCGAGAGCTAGATATTGCCGTTGATGGCGATGGTTGGTTTGCCGTTATAGGGGCTGACGGCAACGAGGGCTATACACGCAGTGGTGAGCTGCAGATTAATGCCGCTAATGAATTAGTGACAGGCAGTGGATTGCCGGTAATGGGTAACGGAGGCGTACCAATCGTTATTCCGCCCTTCGACCAAATAGACATAGGCACCGATGGCACAATATCTATCCAGCCTCAGGGTGAAGATGCCGTTGAGTTGCTCGTCATTGACCGCATTAAATTAGTAACGCTTGACCCAGCAACCAGCTTTAAAGGTCTTGATGGACTAATGCATGTGGATGCTAATGCCGTGCAGCCGCCTGATTTAAATTTAAAGATACGTTCTGGATATGTAGAAACGAGTAATGTGAATGCTGTGCATGAGATGACCAGCATTATTACCGAATCTCGCCAGTTTGAAATGAATATACGCATGATGAAAACGGCTGAAGAAGTGTCTTCAGCGGCTACATCTATTTTGTCGTTGAATTAAGGGAGGAGCTTTTATGCACGGTGCATTATTTGTCGCTAAAACAGGGTTGTCGGCTCAAGATACGTCATTAAAAGTTATCTCCAATAACCTAGCTAACGTCAGTACGGTTGGGTTCAAGAAAGACCGTGCCGTATTTGAAGATTTGCTCTATCAGACAGTTCGCCAGCCAGGAGCAGAGACGGCAGAAGGTAATCAATTACCATCAGGTCTGCAGCTGGGTAATGGTGTGCGTGTAGTGGGCACGCAGAAAATGTTTAGTACCGGTGAGATTCAAGTTACCGACGAAACATTTGATGTGGCAATTAATGGGCGTGGCTTTTTTCAAGTCACCATGCCTAACGGGGATATAGGCTATACCCGCAACGGGCAATTTCATCTTAATTCAGACAATGAGTTGGTAACGGCCGAAGGCTATTTAATAGAACCTGCCATTACGCTTCCTGATGATGTGCAAAGCTTTACCGTAGGCGTGGATGGAACAGTCGAGGTCGTTGTTGCCGGTGACGCTACGCCCACTCAAATTGGTACCTTAGAAATTGCCGATTTCGTTAACCCCCAAGGCTTGCAAGCGATTGGTCAGAACCTGTTCCTCGAAACAGCTGCCAGTGGTGCACCGCAAGTAGCTCAGCCCGGTGAAGAAGGCTTAGGTATTTTGCGCCAAGGAATGTTAGAGGCTTCCAACGTGAATGCGGTTGAAGAGCTAGTTAACATGATTACAACTCAGCGCGCCTACGAAATAAATTCTAAAGTGATATCAACGGCCGATGAGATGTTGTCGTTTGTAACGCAGCAATTGTAAGTTCAGTCTTACACAGGTGATTAAAATGATTCGTTTTGCTCTTGTTCTTTTAATGTGTGTAGCGGGTGTTGGCTGTGTGCAAACACCGGTAAAGCCGGATCGCGCTTATTATGCACCGGTGTCGCCACAGCAACTGCAGCAGCCTAAACCCGTTGATGGCGCGATCTTTAATGCGTACACCAATATCAATATTTACAGTGACGGACGAGCTCATCGTGTAGGCGATATCATTACTGTCGTATTGAGTGAGCAAACCCAATCATCTAAAACCGCTTCAACCTCAACAGACAAAAGCTCATCTATGTCATTACCGCAAGCCACGGTGTTGGGGTCTGGGTTGTCTGCTTTTGGTTTACCTATTTCCGCTAACTTAGATTCGACGGGTAACACCTTTGATGGCGAAGGCAGTTCTGATATGAGCAATAGCCTGAGTGGCGATATCACAGTGACAGTGCACGAAGTATTACCCAATGGGATTTTAGTGGTGCGCGGTGAAAAGTGGCTAACGCTTAATCAGGGAGATGAATACATTACGGTGAGCGGCATGGTTCGCCCGCAGGATATTGAATCGGACAATACCGTTGAGTCCACTAAGTTGGCCGATGCGCGTATCGCTTATAGCGGTACTGGCAGCGTACAAAATTCAAATGTACAAGGGTGGCTTTCTAAGTTCTTTATTAGCCCGTTGTGGCCATTTTAATCTAGCCACCCCTTAATTAGCCTATCGACGGAGAATAAGATGCGTAATTTACTACTAGGCTTGATGATTATCACACTGGCGCCGCTGGCGATGGCTGAGCGAATTAAGGATATAACATCCGTAGCCGGTGTGCGGAATAACCAGCTAGTAGGCTATGGCCTAGTGGTGGGGTTGGATGGTACGGGTGATAAAACCAGCTTTACCTCGCAAACTTTCCGAAACATGTTGAATAATTTTGGCGTGGCCATACCACCAACAACGAACCCTAGCTCAAAAAATATTGCGGCTGTTGCTATTCACGCTGAGCTCCCACCATTTTCTAAACCGGGACAAACCATCGACATTACTGTTTCCGCAATTGGCGATGCGAAAAGCTTGCGTGGCGGAAGTTTGCTCATGTCACCGTTAAAGGGGGCTGATGGGCAAGTGTATGCCATGGCGCAGGGCAATCTTGTGGTTTCGGGGTTTGGTGCTGAAGGGCGTGACGGCTCGCGTTTGTCGGTTGATGTACCCAGCGTTGGCCGTATTCCCAATGGTGCATCGGTTGAACGCACAGTACCTAATGCTTTTGCGTTGGGTGATAGTTTGACACTCAACCTGAACCATCCTGACTTTACAACGTCGCGTCGTGTAGCAGAAGAAATCAATGGGCTACTAGGTGCGCACACGGCTTCATCAATGGATGCGACATCTATCCGTGTAAGGGCTCCGCGGGATGCAGCGCAGCGCGTATCTTTTATCTCTGTTTTAGAAAACTTAGAGATCACTCCGGCTAAAGAGGTCGCTAAAGTTATTATTAACTCTCGTACGGGCACAATTGTTATCGGTCAAGATGTGCGAGTATCACCAGTGGCGGTTACGCATGGTGGGCTGACTGTTGCTATCACCGAAAACTTAGACGTGAACCAGCCTGACCCTTTTGCGGGTGGCGAAACGGTTATTACACCGCGCACAGGTATCGAAGTGGATGAAGGCTCAGGCCATATGTTCGAATTCTCTCCGGGTACGTCTTTGCGCGATATTGTTGAAGCGGTCAACCAAGTAGGAGCGGCACCAGGGGATTTAATGGCGATTCTAGAGGCGCTTAAACAAGCCGGCGCACTGAAAGCTGAATTGATTGTTATCTAAAGCCTCCCAAAAGTAGGCTAAGCTGTATTTGAAAGCAGGTTTACCACGTAATAACTAAAAGGCTCAATCATGGCCATTAATAGCACGAGCAATACAGATCCAGGTTTTTATACGGACTTAAATAGTCTACAAAAAATAAAAAACCAATCGAAAACAGATAGCCCAGAAGCACTACGCCAAGTGGCTCAGCAATTTGAACAAATGTTCTTAAAGATGCTGATGACCAGTATGCGCGATGCAAATGAGGCGTTTGGAAGCGATGATGTGTTTAACAGCTCGCAAGTGCGTTTTTACCAAGACATGATGGATAGCCAAGTCACATTAGAGCTTTCTCAAGGTGGCAGCGGCGTAGGCTTGACCGATGTACTGGTGCGCCAGTTAAGCCAGCAATTTGATATACGTATGGATAGCGATAAAGAGGATCAGACTGGCGATGTTTCAGAGTCAGAACGCCTATTAAATCGCGCATTCAGTGTCGGAGCCATGAACGCTAGCTCCCAAGTGTTAGGACAAATTCAAAGTAAGTTAACGGATCAAGAGCCCGGCGTAACGCCTGTGGATAAAACGGTTGAAGCATTAGCGCAATCAGTCGCTAGTTCTGACGAACCCGCAGAGAACCTGCCTGATCGTTTTAATTCTCCTGAGGAGTTTGTGGAGGCGCTGTTGCCTCTAGCCGAAAAAATGGCGGGCGAGTTGGGTGTCGACCCTAAAGTGCTCGTGGCTCAAGCCGCGTTAGAAACAGGCTGGGGTAAATACGTCATAAAAGAAAGTGACGGAAGTAGCAGTTACAACCTTTTTAATATTAAAGCCGGCCGCAGTTGGGACGGAGATCGCGCGCAAGTCAGCACTCTGGAATATCGTGATGGCATTGCACAAAAAGAGCGAGCGGACTTTAGAAGTTATGGTTCGTATCAGGAAAGCTTCCGTGATTATGTCGATTTTTTAAAAAACAGCACTCGCTATCAGCAAGCCTTAAATGTCGCGGATAGTCCGTTGCAGTATTTACAAGAGCTGCAGCAAGCTGGGTATGCAACAGACCCAGCTTACGCCGATAAAATTAATTCAATCTTTGAAAATCGCATTCTTAGTATGGCACAAGCGGCCACTAAAGAAGGTTAACGAACGGCCGCTAACCTCTAGATAGAACGAGCGCGAGTGCAGGGCACTCAGGAGAAGATACATGTCCAGTTATAACCTTTTAAACCTAGGCACCCAGGCGCTACAAGCGAATTCGAGTGCGTTAGGTACGGTTGGGCAAAATATTTCTAACGTGAATACTGAAGGTTATAGCCGACAAGTGGTGAGCCTCACGACTGTCCAATACAGCTCGGGTGTTCAAGTTGAAAGTATCGACCGAATTACCGATCGTTTTTTGACGGAGCAAATGTGGTCAGATGTATCCACCTACAACCAATCCCTGACGTACTCTGCGTTTTCTAGCCGTTTGGATGATTTACTAGCAACAGACTCTACCAGTATCTCATCGGCCTTAGATAGCTATTTTAGTGCTTTACAGAATGTAGTTGATGATCCCACATCGACACCTAACCGAGAGCTGTTTATTGCTGAAGCCGACGCGTTAGTTCAGCGTTTTAACAATTTAGACGCAAGCTTGCAGACTCAGAACGTGGCGATCAATGATAGCGTGGAAGATCTTGCCGATCAGGTTAACTCACTAACCACGAATATTGCTGAGCTTAACTATAAAATTAAAGTAGGTACGGCGGCTAATCGTCCTATTAACGAGTTAGAAGATCAGCGCGAAGAGCTAATCAACCAACTATCGGAGCTGGTGGGTGTTGATGCCGTTGAACAAGATGGGAATCAAATTAGTTTGTTCGTTGGGAACGGACAGCCACTGGTGGTAGGTGGCTCGGCTAACCGGCTGTCGGCTATTCCGGGTGATCCTGATGCAAGCCAGACAAACTTGGCGCTAACTATCTCCAATAATGAAGTGGATGTTACCGATCAGCTAAGTGGTGGCCAGATAGGGGGAGCGCTTAAGTATCGCGAAGAAGCATTAAATGACGCGCGTGATGAATTAGGGCGTGTGGCGATACTGCTATCGGAAAGCATGAACGAAGCGCATCAATCAGGTATTGATCTTAACAATGACTTAGGCGGTTTGATTTTCTCTGATGTTAACTCAGCGCAACTGCAACGCAGTCGTGTTTTGGCAGACAGTGATAACCGCGCACAGTTAGAAGATGGGCTTGTTGAAATAGACGACCTTAGCCAAATCCAAGCCAGCGAATATACCGTACTATACGAGGGTGATAATCGTATCACCCTTACCCGAGAAAGTGACGGAAAGGTTATCCGTATCAATGATTTACAGCAAGTCAGTGACCCGTACGATGTAGAGCAAGGCAGCTATTATTTGAATAATTCAAAAGAGCTGGTTTTTGCTGTTGATGGCATGAAAGTCACCCTGAGCACTGATAGACGTATGTCGACAGGTGATGAGTTTGTATTGCAGCCGGTGCGCACAG
Source organism: Neptunomonas sp. CHC150 (assembly GCF_030397555.1). NCBI lineage: Bacteria > Pseudomonadati > Pseudomonadota > Gammaproteobacteria > Oceanospirillales > Oceanospirillaceae > Neptunomonas > Neptunomonas sp. CHC150. The sequence continues at coordinate 48,800 of NZ_JAPNXU010000010.1, read as the reverse complement.
GTGCCGAGGACATGAACTTAGAAATTCAAGATGGGGATCATTTAGCCTTAGCCTCACCGATTAGGGTCGTGTCCGACACCGAGAATACGGGCTCCGGCGTAACTGAAGTAGCCGTCACTGATTTTAGAGCACTCAGTTTTGATGCATCTGGAGAGTTAGCGCCGCCCTTATCAATTGTATTTAATAACGCGGACCCTGTTCAGTATACCGTTTACGACATGACCGATAGCCTCAATCCGCAGCCCTATAGTTTTGATAGCGATGGCGATGGTACGGCTGAAGTATTAGAAAACATTCCTTACACAGCGGGTGACTCTATCCAGCTGAAAGGGTTTGAAGCCACAATTACAGGTCAGCCTAAAGCGGGTGATCGCTTCAGCATAAGTTTTAACGAGGATGGTATTTCGGATAACCGCAATGCCTTAATCATGTCAGATCTACAAGAAGCGGATGTCAGTAACAAAGGCGCCTACCAAGATTTATACGGAAGTTTGCTAGAGCGAGTAGGTACTCGTACTTCCACTGCTCAAATCAACTTGGATGCTAATAAAGCGGTTTTAACATCGACATCTGATGCAAAAGCCAGTGTGTCTGGGGTTAATTTAGATGAAGAGGCAGCCAAGCTTGTTCAGTTTCAGCAAGCTTATCAAGCGTCAGCACAGCTGATTTCTACTTCACAAACACTGTTTGATACGCTGCTTAGCAGTCTGTAACTCATAATCTGAGGTATTATTATGCGAATCTCTACCCAGCAACAGTTTCTAAAAACGGTAGATAACATGCAGCGTACTCAGACCAACATGGCTGAGTTACAAGAGCAAGCCTCTAGTGGAAAGCGTTTACAGACGCCTTCGGATGATCCGGTAGCTGCTGCACAAGTCGTAAAGTTAGAAAGAGAACTGGCTCAATATTCCAAATTCGAAGATAACATCGATGTGACCGAGCGCCGTTTGCAGCTAGAAGAAACCATACTCGATAGTATGTATACAGCAACCACTCGATTTAAAGAGTTAGGCATTTATGCAGGTAACTCAACTCTCACCTCGGCCGATCGCGCAACGATTGCTACTGAGGTTGAAGAGCTTACCGAGTACATGGCAAGCTTAATGAACACTCAGGACTCTCTGGGCGAATATATTTTTGCAGGCAGCAAAGGTGGAACTCAGCCTTATGAGCAATTAGGTGATGGTAGCTACCAATACAATGGCGATGACGGTCAACGCCACATTCAAGTTGGCACCAATCTATATATTCCTTCTAATGATTCAGGAAGCTACTTGTTTGAGGCGGTGGAAGGGCGATTAGAAGTGGGGATGACCGGCGCATCCGTTTCTGCCGGCAGTCCATTTCTAACCGTACCTCCAGCGGGGGCTACGTTTAGTACCGCGTTTGAAGATACAGACAAAGAAGCAGCCTTCCTTGAGGCAACTAAAGGGTTGGGTGATCTCACAGTTACCATCTCCCATGATGGGACGAATAGTAACTATAGTATTACCGATAGTAGCGGTACGTCTCTAGCGGGTGGGGTATTCAATGATGGCGACACCATTGAATACGAAGGGTTAGCGTTTGATTTGGCGGCCTTATCTCCTGGCGATCCTGATACGTCGATCACACTAGATATAGCTCCAGAGCAGATGAACATTTTAGACGTGGCACAAAACTTTTCTACTGCGTTACGCAATGTAGAAGGTGAAGAGCTTAACGAAATTTTAGCAACGACACTCAATCAGTTTGAGCAAGCGGCTGACCGCAACTTAGAAGCGACCTCTGCCCTGGGTACTCGCTTAAGCAGTATTGAAAAGATTACCGATAGTAATGCTGACTTTAAGCTATTTACCCAAACGGCTTTATCGAGCTTAGTTGATGCTGATTTAACCGAAGTACTGAGTCAATATGCGCTTGAAGAAACAGCACTGCAGGCGTCGCAAGCGCTATTTGGGCGGATAACGTCCTTGTCTTTATTCGATTACATTAATTAGCCGTTTGATTCGGTGCATAGAAAAAAGGCTCTTTAAGAGCCTTTTTTTTCGTCTTGGGTTGTAAAAATGGCTATGTGAAAGGGGGAAGGAAAATGTGTTTGTGGGTTAAATTCCTTTGTAGGCTTTAGTCATTTTCTTTCCTTTATTTTGCGTACTGCGTTGCTCAACAATATTTTTTTTCTGTGATTTTATCAGTGGCATCACTTCATTTTCGAGACGTTGTATCGCTTGTATTAAACGGCGTATTTCATCTCCCTGAGTTGCGCTGTCGGGTTTCTCCATGTTTTCAAGGGTTTGGCAAAGGGCTTCGCGCTGGCGCTGAATGTTTAAAACAGAATCCCAGTCTCCGCTAAGCGACGCATCCTTCAAATTCCTAGTTAATTCAAACAGTTGTTCAAGTAGATTGATCATAAAAAAGCCATTTTTTTTCTAAAGGGGTTTTTCAAAGTGCCGATAAGTAAAAGTACAAGACAGCATGCTGTCATATTAGAAAGAAAAAAAGAAACACTAAAGCATCTAAAAAATTGGTCGATAAATGATCATAACCGGCGACAAAAGCGATACTGCAGAGCCGGAAATGAACACTAAACAACTCGCAGAGCGAGTTGATGAGGAGAAAATCTCATGTCAATGGTAATCAATTCCAACATCATGTCGCTAAATGCTCAACGTAACCTGACTATGTCTCAGAACGAGCAAAATACAGCGATGGAGCGTTTAACATCTGGTAAACGTATTAACTCTGCAGCCGATGACGCCGCTGGTTTATCTATCTCTAACCGTATGACATCACAAATCAACGGTTTGAACCAAGCGGTTCGTAACGCGAATGATGGTTCATCTCTTATCCAAACGGCTGAAGGCGCGCTGGATGAGTCTACAAACATTTTACAACGTATGCGTGAACTGTCGGTTCAGTCTGCCAACGGCACGTATGACTCAGGTAACCGTTCTACATTGAACGCAGAAGTTAGCCAGCTTAAAGAAGAATTGGATCGTATCTCTGAGACTACTTCTTTCAACGGCTTGAACATCCTTGACGGTACACTCGGTAAAGTTGATCTGCAGGTTGGTTCTGAATCTAACCAAACCATTTCTATGGAAATTGGTGCGATGGATACCAAGTCACTAGGTAATGGTGCAGGAGCAGACATTACAGGTACCACCGGTTCAGGTGCAAGCTTGCAAGCAAGTTTGGCTAATATTGCCGGTGACGGTACTAATGATATGTTTATCAATGGCCAAGACGTTGGTGATCTAAGCGACGCGACCGTGGGTGCAACATTAGAAGATAAACTTAATGCAATTAATACAAACATCTCGGGTGTAACAGTTACCGCATTTACTGAAATGACGGCTTCTACACAAGGTGATGGTGTCATTCAAGGTACTAATGCGGTTACCTTTACCTTGGGTAACGCTGATGGCTCATCGACTTCGGTAGAGATCCGTAACACAGGTAGCATGGATGATTTGGTTTCAGCGATTAACGAAAAGTCAGGTGGCTTAATTGAAGCAAGCCTTGACGATTCCGGTAACTTAAAGTTATCGAGCGAAGCTGGATCGTCAATCACCATTGGTGAAACTGGTGCCGGTACAGCGTTGTCAGCTTTAGGTACTGGTATGGCCACAGGTTCGGCACAGCAAGCCCAACTTGCATTAACGGCTGATTCGGGTACGGATGGTATCACCGTTACTTATACAACGGCATCAGATGCTAACGTTACAGGTATCGATACTCGTAACACAGCGGGCTCTATTTCTGGTCGAGCTGCGATGGTTCCAGCATCATTTGAGTCCGGTGACATTAAGATAAATGGCGTATCTATCAATGAATACGACAATGCGATTGATGTCGATGGTAATGATACTGCTGGCGAAAATACTGACGTAGTTGCTCACATCAACAAGCAGAGTGCTGAGACTGGTGTCGTTGCTTCTATCGATGGTAGCTCTGGTACAGATGTACTAAAACTAGAAACGCTAGATGGGTCTGAGATTTCAATTGAGTACGCTGATGCGACCGTTGCGGGCGCAATGGAAACTGCAATTGGTATCCAAGAGACGAATAGCGCTGAAGGTGCTGGTTCTAACGTTGCTTCTATCGACATCTCAACAGCGGCAGGCGCTCAAAAAGCAATCGATACAATCGATGCGGCGCTAGAGCAAATCAACTCGACTCGAGGTGATTTGGGTGCGGTCAGCAACCGTCTAGACTTTACGGTAAACAACCTGTCTAACGTTGCCGAAAACGTATCAGCAGCACGTTCACAGATCCAAGATGCTGACTTTGCGGCTGAATCTGCCAACCTAAGCCGTGCGCAAGTACTGCAACAGGCGGGTACAGCGATGCTAGCTCAGGCAAATGCGTCTTCTCAGAACGTACTATCACTACTGCAGTAATCGTTATTTTGACAATGACAGCAGATAGCTGAAAGTTTACTAAACTTACCAAGAGCCATCCCTCACCACCTTAGGTGGGGGATTTTTGGTTCCGGGGGTGTAATATGTCAGTTGAATCAATGAATACCAATGTTGCCACTGCGGCACAAACTCAAGCTGCAACAAGCTTACAAAAGCCTGATGCCATTCAATCCAGCATACAAGATCTTCAGGTTAATTCTGTTTCTGGACAAGAATCCCAATTAACCACTGAAGAAGTTCAAGATGTGGTCGATAAGCTAAATGGCTTAATGCAGAATGGCCAACATAACCTAAACTTTAGCGTTGATGAAGAAACGGATAATGTGGTGGTTAAAGTGATGGATGGTGAGACGGAAGAAGTGATTCGCCAGTTCCCATCAGAGGAAACACTTAAGCTTTCTAAACACCTTGAAGGGATGTTAGGGCTTATTTTTAACGATAAAGCGTAACCCAGCAAATGAGCACCGGATTCGTAATAAACGAAAGTGCGGTACCGGTTTTCAGGATAGGTTCGTAGGAGAGTCCCATGGTAAGCATCGTCTCAGCGCTAGGCGCAGGTTCGGGGATAGACACAACCAGCCTAGTTGAGCAGCTAGTTGACGTTCAGCGCTCAGCTCCTCAAGCACGTCTTGATACAAAAAAAGAGACCCTGGAGTCTCAGATTTCTGCTTACGGTGCTCTGTCTAGTAGCTTGTCCACGTTACAAGACTCAATAGCATCATTAACCAGTGAAGATATTTTTAATTCACGGGCAGTGTCCTTCCCTGATACTGATGTTATTACCCCTAACGAACTATCAGCTAACGCGCAAACCGGGTCCTATCAGCTTGAAGTAATGGCGATAGCACAGGCACAAACGTTAGTCGCTAATCAAACGTTCGATGATAAAGACAGCAGTCTTAATGCGACCGGCAACTTAACTATCCGGTTAGGTGCTTGGAGTTATGACGCGAGCAATAACCCTGCTAGTTTTGCTGAAAATGAATCAGCTCAAGCTCTCAATATCGAAGTGGCTGCGGACGATACTCTCCAAGACATCGCAGACAAAATTAATGAGGCAGATTCGCAAGTCCAAGCATCTGTATTATTGGTCGACGGGGCTTATCAGTTAATGATCAATGCACCCTCAGGTGAAGATAATGCACTTGAGATAACGAGCGATGATGCAAGCTTATCGGGTTTTAATTTTAATACCGCTGATTACAGCAGTATGACTGAAACCCTACAAGGACAAGACGCCGAAATTAAAGTGAATGGCTTGTCTGTTTTTCGTCAAAGTAACGAGATTGACGACGTAATTACAGGTCTTGATTTTACGCTGAATAAAGCGAGCGCTGGAGAGAAGATATCATTCACTATCAGTGAAGACAGTGCTACAGCCGAAGACGAAATACGTAATTTTGTAGACGCGTACAACACGTTTTACGAAACGGCCAAATCACTCACTGGCATTTCAACGGATGCCGATACCGAGGAGACCACGGCGGGTACATTAGCCTCGGACGGGACAGCAAAAGCCGTTATATCACGTATTCGCTCTATGATGACGGCTAGTGTGCCTGGTGTAGAAGACTTTAATGCGCTGACCAATCTCGGTATTCGTACTCAGTTGGATGGCACGTTAGAAATAGTCGAAGACGAGTTCTCGGCCGCTATTGATAATAACTTTGATGATGTTGCCGCAATTTTTGCGCCTAAAACTTCCTCAAGTACTAGCGCTATTGAAGTGGGAATGGGGAGTTATTCCGGCCAAGCTGTTCCAGGTAGTTATGATGTATCTATTACCACATCGCCATCTAAAGGCTCTGTAACTAGCGACAGTGCATTTAGTGCTTTCAATACAGCCGATCCAGGGTTGAACCCCTTAGCGACGCCTGATTATAGCTTTAGTGTTGAGGTCGATGGTGTAGCGTCGCAAAGTTTGACGTTGGAAGGTGATTTTACCAGCGCCGATGAATTACGCAGTGCGCTACAAAGCCTAATCAATAACGATGAGAATATTAAAGCGGCCAATATCGGGGTTGACGTTCAAGTAGACGATGCTGGAGTTATCAGCATTGTTTCACGAGAGTTTGGTAGTGCCTCCGGTGTTTCGATCACCGCGCAAGGAGATGACTTCGCCAGTGCTACGGGCTTATCAGCCAATTCGGTTAGTACAGCAGGGACTAACGTAGAAGGGACTATTAATGGTGAACCTGCGTTTGGTTCTGGCAACATCTTGCTGCCAGCTGTGGGGTCAGATGCTTATGGTATTAACCTAACCATCAAAGAGGGTGCGCTGGGCGATCACACGTTTAATTTTTCTCGTGGTTTAGCTAGCGAGCTGTCGTTGTTAGTGGATACCTTTTTGGATGACACCACGGGTGCCATCGCTATGCGAGAAGACAATATAAACTCGCAAATAGATGATATTGCAGATGATCAAGATGATCTTGATCGAAGAATGACGATGTTTGAAGATCGGCTTACTGCTCAGTTCACGGCAATGGAGGCCATTATTACAAGCCTTCAAACAACCGGCGATTCGCTATCTAGTTTATTCGATACGCTCCCCAATACGGCTAGTAGTAATTAATTAACAACGTTTTTCAGGCACTTATTAGCCAGTTTTAGGAAATATTTATGATTAATAAAAGCGCTTTAAAACAGTATCAAAGTGTGGATTTACGAGCTGCTACCGCCACAGCATCCCCAAAAGAGTTAATAACCATGCTATACGATGGGGCCTTAAGGGCAATGGCTACAGCAAAAGGTGCTATTGAGCGAAAGGATATCCAAGAGCGGACGACTCAGCTCAACAAAGCCAACAATATTATTCTGGGTTTGCGTGATTTTTTAGATCAAGAAAAAGGCGGAGAGATCGCGGCTAACCTTGATGCGCTCTACGACTATATGATTCGTACGTTGTTGCAAGCAAACCGTAATAACGATGCCGACAAGGTACAAGAAGTTATTGGATTGATGTTGGAAATTAAGTCGGGTTGGGTTGGTATGGAAGTACCGGCATAATCCGCTTATTACACGCTAAGCTTTTAAACAGCGCCTTAATTGGCGCTTTTTAATGCCTGTCATTCGGGCCGTGCTGTGGGTTCATATCAGTTACAAAAGGGCTGTGGAAGTAAAGTGTCGATAAATTGACATATTTACTTGAGCACTAGTAGAACTCTGCTACTATGTTGCTTGATTCGTCAAAAAAATGGCATTAAGGTTGACCCGCTTATGAGCACTCTTAATTTTGCATCCCACGCATTAGTTTTGCTGGTTGATGATGAAGAGTCGCGCCGACAGACACTCAGTGCTGTGTTTGGTTTTTTAGGTGTGCCGCATCAAGTAATGACCTTCGTAGAATGGTTTCAGCTCTCTGAACGCCCCAGTGCAAGCCTTGCATTCATTGGGCGTAGTCAATTGCCCGTGTCTCTTGAAAAGTTAATGGCTTCGTTGCGGCGGCAAGATGTTGCCGCATCAGTGTGCCTGCTTGAAGCGTGGGATGACCTTAGCCAATTAACCGATCAGTCACGCGTTCAGTTGTTACGGGTGTTAGATGAGCCATTAAATGAACACTCGTTGACGGATCTGTTACACGAAGCGCATGTGATTCAAGGGCAATCACTTAAAGCGCATCCTGACGAGCGGTTGTTTCCGTTGTTAATTGGGCAAAGCCAAGCTATGGGGCAGCTTAAGCAGGTGATGTCACGCGTTGTTGATCGCGATGTGAATGTACTCATAACGGGCGAATCCGGTACAGGTAAAGAGTTGGTTGCACGTAGTTTACATGACTACTCGAAGCGAGCTGATCAGCCGTTTGTTCCTGTTAATTGTGGTGCAATTCCTCCTGAGTTATTAGAAAGCGAGTTATTTGGTCATGAGAAGGGAGCGTTCACCGGTGCGGTTAATGCCCGCGTGGGGCGTTTTGAAATGGCTGATGGCGGTACGTTGTTTCTAGATGAAATTGGCGATATGCCGTTAGCAATGCAAGTTAAGTTATTACGCGTTTTACAAGAGCGCTGCTTTGAACGCGTAGGCGGGACTAAAACCGTTGAAGTGAATGTCCGGATTATCGCGGCTACACACAAAAATTTAGAAAGCATGATCGCTGAAGGCGATTTTCGTGAAGACCTGTATTATCGATTAAATGTTTACCCAATAGAAACGCCAGCCCTGCGCGACCGCAAAGACGATGTGATTTTATTGATTCAGGCGTTAGCAAAACGGGCAGAAGCGGAGGGTTTGGGGCGCTTACGTTTTCAGCCATCGGCATTGGATTCATTACAACGTCATACATGGCCGGGAAATGTCAGGGAATTAGCTAATTTAATTGAGCGTTTAGCGATTATGCATCCTGATGGTGTGGTTGGGGTTTCTGAGTTACCTAAAAAGTGTCGTCACATAGCGGAACCTAAACCGGGTCGTTATCAATCGCAGAATGCATTGCATCTACCGGATCATTCCTTGGCTGAAACGCTGTTAGCTGATACTGATGAGTCATTTTTAACGGCCGCCTCAACTGATAGCACCGACCATAAAGCGGGAGAAACGATGCTCACGCTAACGGAGCAAGGCATTGACCTAAAGCGGCACTTGGAGCACATCGAGCAGCACTTAATTAATCAAGCGTTAGAACATACGGGGCATGTTGTGGCGCGTGCGGCAACGCTGTTGTCTATACGTCGTACAACGCTGGTCGAAAAAATGCGTAAATACGGTATACAGCGAGTCAATTAATGACAGATCTTGAGAAAGAGCAAGCGGCGAAAATTGCCGAGCTAGAGCAGGCACTGGCAAAAACGCATTCGGAATTGGATCAGATCCAGCGTGAGAGGGATCGGGAAGAGGCTCACGGTGACTTAATTGCTATACGAATGAAGCAGTTACTCGACCTGTTACCTGCAGGCGTGCTGCTTATTGATAACCACGGTTTGGTCTCAAATTGTAACCCGGCCGCCGAATCGCTGTTAGGAACGCCACTTAAAGATCAAAGTTGGGTATCGGTTATTCAGCGTAGCTTTGCCCCACGTAACGATGATGGGCATGAAATCTCGTTGCGTGATGGTCGACGTGTACGTTTACTAACGCGTCCAATGAAGCATGAGCCAGGGCAGTTAGTGTTATTAACTGATCAAACGGATACGAGGCTTTTGCAGTCACGTTTGTCGCACTACCAGCGTTTATCAGAGATGGGACGGATGATGGCGTCCTTGGCTCATCAAATTCGTACACCATTAACTGCGGCTATGTTGTACACCAGCCATCTTACTAAAGATCATATTACGGATGAGCAACGCATTAAATTTGCGCACAAAGTTAAATCGCGATTAATTCATTTAGAGCAACAAGTTAAGGACATGCTGCTTTTTGCGCGGGGGGAAACCTTACTGGATGACCGCTTATCAACCGAGCAATTATTTAATGCGATAGATGATATTTTAGATGTGCCTTTAAGCCAGTTTGATGCGGATTGTGAATTAGACAATCAAGCAAAAGGTTATTGGCTACAATGTAATAAAGAAACGTTACTCGGTGCGATTTTGAATTTAGTCAATAACGCATTACAGGCCGCTGGCAATGTGCATCCTTTATGCATTAAAGCGTCAATTGAAGCGGATAATCTCGTATTGCAAGTGATCGATCAGGGCCCGGGTATGGACAGTGCTGGTGTTAAAAAGGCGTTAGAACCATTCCATACCACTAAGTCGCACGGCACTGGTCTTGGACTTGCCGTTGCTCAGGTTGTCGCAAAAGCGCACCATGGGGAGTTTGTCCTGCGTTCGTCGCTGGGGCAAGGGACCTGTGCACAATTTAATCTTCCATATCTGCGCATGGAATAGGGAAATTAACATGACGATTACGGTGTTAGTGGTAGAGGATGATCGTGATTTGAGGGAGGCTCTGGTGGATACCCTCGAACTGGCAGAGATACGCACGATAGAGGCGGAAGATGGTGAAACAGCTATCTTACGTTTAAAAGACAGTGTCGTAGATATGGTCGTGTCTGACGTTAATATGCCCGGAATCGATGGGCATGCTTTACTTGAGTATGTTCGCGAGCAGTTTCCAGCCCTGCCTTTTTTATTAATTACCGCGTTTGCCCAAGTCGGTAAAGCGGTAGAGGCTATTCGTAAAGGGGCAGTCGATTATTTGGTTAAGCCTTTTGAAGCCGATGCATTAGTCGATACGATTCGTCAATTTGCCTGCGGCGTAGTGCTTTCTGGAAATGAACCTGTTGCCGAAGATGGGGTAAGTAAGCAGTTACTGCAATTAGCACGTCGGGTCGCTGTAACCGATTCTACCGTACTAATCACTGGGGAATCAGGCACTGGTAAAGAAGTGTTAGCTCGATATATTCATGACCAGTCTACGCGAGCAGGCGAGCCTTTTATTGCCATTAACTGTGCAGCCATTCCCGAAAATATGCTGGAAGCGATGCTCTTTGGTCATGAAAAAGGAGCCTTTACCGGTGCCGTGAATAGCCAGCCCGGTAAGTTTGAGCAAGCCAATGGAGGTACCTTGTTGTTAGATGAGGTCACTGAAATGGATATAAGTTTGCAGGCCAAGCTGTTACGCGTGCTTCAGGAGCAAGAAGTAGAGCGGGTTGGTGGCCGCAGTGTTATCAAGTTAGATGTACGTGTGCTCGCCACCACAAACCGTGAATTATCCAGCTATGTTGCCGACGGACAGTTTCGAGAAGACCTCTATTACCGTTTAAACGTATTCCCTCTACAGTGGCTCCCTTTGCGTGAGCGCAAAGCGGATATCGTCCCTCTGGCAAAACGGCTACTCGAAAAATATTGCCAAAAGATGAAACGCCCACAGGCCACGTTTATGCCTGATGCAGAAGCTGCATTGATTAATCATCAATGGCCCGGAAATGTGCGTGAATTAGATAATGTCATTCAGCGCGCATTGATACTTCAAACGGGTAATCAAATCATGGCTTGTGATCTGCACATGATGACAGGGGCTATTGTGATTAATGCATCAACTCCAGAGCAGACTATCAACCAATCGTCGGTGACTCAGGTGGCAGAGGAGGTTGCTATAGATAACCCGCAGCCGGCTGCAGCGGTTGATTCTGCTTTAGCGAACGGGACTTTAGGCAATGACTTACGTCAGCATGAGTACCAGTTGATTATCGATGCTTTGCGCGCCACAGGCGGAAGCCGAAAAGAAGCGGCCGAAAAACTGGAAATTAGTCCACGCACATTACGTTATAAGCTTGCCAAAATTCGTGAGGCAGGAATTGACTTAGAAGCCTTACTTAAGCCCTAAGCCTGAAACTTAAGTTGAATAAAAAATGCCTAAAAAGGGCTTGCTTATACTATTGGAGGTGGTTGGATAGACCAATGTCTAATTCAGGGTGTTGTGTGCGGTTCTGTATAAATTGATTAACGATTCCGTTTGCCATCGTGAAAAATAAAAACTAAGAATGGCCTTGTGGACAAATAAATAAAATAATCAAGTTAAGGGCATCACCATGAGTGAAAAAGTATATCCAGTCAGACCCGAAGTGGCGGCTGCTGCGCATATTGATAATGCTAAGTATGAAGCCATGTATGAGCAGTCCGTGAATGACCCCGACGCTTTTTGGGGCGAGCAAGGTAAACGCATTGATTGGTTTAAGCCGTACTCTACAGTAAAAAATACCTCTTTCGATCCACACAATGTTGATATTCGCTGGTTTGAAGATGGCACCTTGAACGCAGCTTATAACTGTCTAGATCGTCATCTAGAAACGCGTGGTGACCAAGTTGCTATCATTTGGGAAGGAGACGACCCAAGTGACTCCGAGTCGATTACTTACCGTGATTTACATGAGCGTGTAAGCCGTTTCTCTAATGCCCTAAAAGCAGAAGGTGTAGAGAAAGGTGATGTTGTCACGCTATATATGCCAATGATCCCAGAAGCAGCCGTAGCGATGCTTGCGTGTGCACGCATTGGTGCTGTCCACTCTATCGTATTCGGTGGATTCTCACCTGAAGCACTCGCGGCACGTATTGAAGGTGCTAACTCGAAAGTAGTGGTTACCTCAAACTTTTCATTACGTGGCGGTAAAGTTGTTCCATTAAAAGCGAATGTGGACAAAGCGCTGCAAAACGAGAATGCAGCAGCTTCATGTAAAACCGTGATTGTTGTTAACCGTGTAGAGCAAGAACTGCCATGGGTTGAAGGTCGCGATAAGTGGTATGAAGACCTTGTTGCTAAAGCGTCGGCTGATTGTCCTGCTGAAGAAATGAACGCAGAAGATCCACTGTTCATTTTGTACACTTCAGGTTCTACCGGTGCGCCAAAAGGCTTAAAGCACACCACGGGTGGCTACATGGTGTATGCGTCAATGACGCATGAGTATGTATTTGATTATAAAGATGGCGATATCTACTGGTGTACTGCTGACGTGGGTTGGGTAACAGGCCATAGCTACATTGTATACGGTCCTTTGGCTAACGGCGCCACAACGTTGATGTTTGAAGGTGTGCCGAGCTACCCAGACAATAGCCGCTTTGGTCGAGTTATCGAGAAGCATAAGGTCAATCAGTTCTATACCGCGCCTACGGCGATTCGTGCATTAATGCAGCAAGGTGAAGATGTACTCGGCGATTCGGATTTATCTACCCTTCGAATTCTTGGTTCGGTCGGTGAACCAATTAACCCAGAGGCATGGGAATGGTATAACCGGATTGTAGGCGATGAAAAATGCCCAATCGTTGACACATGGTGGCAGACTGAAACGGGCGGTATCATGATTGTACCTTTGCCTGGTGCTACAGCGGCTAAGCCGGGTTCGGCTTCACGTCCTTTCTTCGGTGTTCAGCCAGCTTTGCTTGATGCTGAGGGCAATACACTGGAAGGCGCGGTCGATGGTAACTTAGTCATCACCGATTCGTGGCCAGCACAGGCTCGCTCGATTTGGGGTGATCATGAACGTTTCGTTCAAACTTACTTCTCTACCTATAAAGGTGTTTACACAACGGGAGACGGTGCTCGTCGTGATGAAGATGGTTACTATTGGATTACAGGCCGTGTTGATGATGTTATCAACGTATCAGGCCACCGTATGGGGACAGCTGAAGTAGAGTCAGCGTTAGTGGCTCACCCTGCGGTTGCTGAAGCGGCGGTTGTGGGTTACCCGCACGACCTGAAAGGCCAAGGTATTTATGTGTATGTGACCTTACAGTCAGGTTATGAGCAGTCTGATGAGCTGATGAAGGAATTGCGCTTACACGTGCGTTCTGAAATTGGTCCAATCGCATCGCCTGATTTAATTCAGTTTGCTCCAGGCATGCCAAAAACACGTTCAGGTAAAATCATGCGCCGTATCTTGCGTAAGATTGCTGAGGATGATTTTGGAGCCTTGGGTGATACGTCTACATTGGCGGATCCAACGGTAGTTGATGATCTAATTGAGCATCGAATGAACCGCAAAGGCTAAAACTTATTATCAATTAGCCTAAAACTTCCACAAACTCCTCCTTTAGTTGACCTAGAGGGGGAGTTTTGCGTTTCATGAAATGGTAATATCAAACCACAACTGAAGGTTAAAAGGACGCACAACGTCCGGAGGATAAGCATGCAGTTAGCCAGTAAAATCATTATTGCTGATGATCACCCACTGTTTCGTGCCGCGCTACGACAAGCGGTGTCTCAAGCAATCGAAGGCGTTGAAATTGTAGAGGCCGACTCGCTTGAGGCTGTGCAAGAAGCCGTTGTTGTACATGGCGATGCTGACTTGGTATTGCTGGATCTACATATGCCGGGGACTAACGGGTTTACAGGTTTAGTCTTTTTACGCGGGCAAAACCCGGGCATTCCTGTGGTGGTGGTTTCAGGTAGTGAAGAAGTCAGTGTGATGAAACGTTCTATGGATTTTGGAGCGTCAGGATTCATTCCTAAATCAGCTCCGCTAGAAACGATTTCAGAAGCCATTGTTGCTGTTCTAGAAGGTGAAGAGTGGTTACCTCGTGAAATCAATGAACAACCTGAGCAGGATGTTACAGAAGATGAACGTAAGTTTGCGGTAGCGCTGGCTTCGCTAACGCCTCAGCAGTTCCGTGTATTAACGATGCTGACCGAAGGCCTGCTTAACAAGCAGATTGCGTATGAGCTGAATGTGTCAGAAGCGACGATTAAAGCGCATGTAACCGCTATCTTGCGAAAACTCGGCGTTCATAGCCGCACGCAAGCGGTTATTGCTGCTCAGCATTTGAGTGTTGACCCTGCGCGCACTGAGATGGAGTAACGCGCTATATCTTAAGGCCTTTAGGCCTTTCTGAGCGCTAGCCATGTAGGACTAATTCGATATGTTGAGTTAGTCCTGGTTTTATCGCTTCTCTTTCGCTTTTTAGACTCCCACTTACAGCCTATCTTGTTTGCCAACGTTGTCAGCTTTGCAATTCCTTAAGCTCGTAGTTTATTGATCATGGCCCTTAGCCCAGCGGGTCTAATAGGTTTGGTCAATAATTGTGAGCCAAAAGCTTCTATTTCGGCATGTACTGCTTCCGTACGGTCGGCCGTTATCACCATGGAAGGCACGTTAGTCCCCCACAATTGATACAGTGCCTCAAGCGCCATAATGCCTGTTTCTGTCTCGCCTAAATGATAATCAGCTAATACAATGTCTGGCAGCGGCGCATCACCAGTAGTGTATAGGGCAGTGGCTTCGTTTATTGATAAAGCGGTGTAAGTTTCACAGCCCCAACCTTGTAGCAGTGCTGTCATACCCTCTAAAATTTTAGGCTCATTATCGATCACCAGTGTCACTGTGCCGTTGAGAGCTTTAGAACGTATCCAGCCCCGCTGCTCAGGCTTGGCTTGTATGGCTTTTTGAGGATCTCCCAGTGGTACATCAACGCTAAATACTGTACCGGCATTGACCCACGAGCGAACATTAATGCGATGGCCGAGCATGCGCGCGATTCGTTCTGTGATTGCTAAACCTAAGCCTAAACCCTGAACTTGGGAGTGTTTGGGGTTATCTATGCGCTTAAATTCTTCAAACACCTCATTGAGGCGGCTTTTCGGAATGCCTACACCCGTGTCCCAAACCTCAATACGCAGCATATCTTTATGGCGTCGACAGCCTAATAGTATTTTCCCTGATTGCGTATATCGAACAGCATTGGACAAAAAGTTTTGCAGAATGCGGCGCAATAACTTCTGATCGGAAATCACGACTTTATGGCAGTTTACATAATGGAACGCTAAGTCTTTGTCATTGGCAACAGCCGTAAACTCGGTGCTCAAATTGCTAAACAGGGTGTCCAAAGAAAAGTGACTAATGGACGGTTCAAGTGCTCCTGCATCCAGCTTAGAAATGTCTAAGATGGCGGTAATGAGTTCTTCCGCTGCTTTTAATGATCCATCGAGGTTTGAAACTAGCTCTTTAGTTGCGGGTGAGCTATGGCTTTGTTGAGCTAAAGCGGAAGCGAATAAGCGAGAGGCGTTTAACGGCTGCAGCAGGTCATGACTGGCGGCGGCAAGGAAGCGAGTTTTACCCAAGTTAGCCGCATCTGCATCACTTTTTGCTTGGCGAAGCTCATCTTCCATCAAGGCGCGAATGGTGTTTTCTTTTCGCAGTTCTTTATTCACTACCGACAGGGCATGTGTCCGCTCTTTAACTCGTTGCTCTAGAGTTTCATTGGTTATTTGTAGTGCAAGTTCGGCTTCGCGCCGTTCGGTTATATCTTGGTATAGCGTAAAGTAGCCTAAAATATCGCCGTATTCGCCAATGTGAGGAATATAAGTGACTTCAGCGAACCGTTCTATGTCTTGTTGGCTAGGTAAAATGGTTTCGAAACGCTGGCGTTTGCCTTCGAGAACGTTTTGAATAAAGCCGCGACGCTTTTCGTATTCCTCACTTGAAAGGACCTTATAGGCAGGCATGCCAACTATTGTGTGCCGGTCTAATCCAAAAGCGTCAGCGTAGGCTTTATTGACAAACAGGTAGCGGCGCTCTGTATCAAGATAAGCGATAAGAACAGGGACGTTATCCGTATAGATGCGAATATTTTGCTCGCTTTCGCGCAAGGCTTCTTCAATTTGTTTTTGTTGGGTTACATCCATGTAGGTGTTTACGTAGCCGCCGTTGGGCATCGGGTTACCACGAACAGCCAGCACCGTACCATCAGGTCGATAGCGCTCGTAGCCATGGGGACGGCCTGCCTTTATGCTTTGTAAGCGGCGATGCACTTGCTCGTCTACATCCCCTGGACCATATTCACCTTTTTGAGCGTTATAGCGAAATATTTCCTCTATCTCACGACCAATACAGATAAGCCCTTCTGGATAACTAAACATCTCGATGTAAGGGCGGTTCCATGCTACTAAACGCAGTTGTTGGTCGACAACGCTGATACCTAAGCCGATATTTTCGATGGTAGATTGCAGTAGTGATCGGTTAAAGCGTAAGGCTTGTGAAGCTTCGTCTACGATTGAAACAACATCACCGATTTGCATTTCCCGGCCCCGAAGGATTGAAGCCAGAACGATACGAGAAGAAGAAGCCCCAATAACACCGGCGAGTAAGCGTTCGGTAAATAGAATGAGTTCAGGGGTGGCTTTGTCGCCAGACAATAAAGGCTCTTCGTTTCGTTGTGCGACATAGCCTGCGAACGCATCTTGTGTGCGCGTTAATCCAAGGAAGCGCTCGGTGAGCATTTGAAGGTCGCCAACAGTAACAACACCATGCTGACGAGAAGGCACGGTTAAGTCCTTGTTGTAAACGTCAACAAAAGCACTGGCTTGGATGCGTTCAACTAAACGTTGCGGTGAATATTGAGATATAAGCACGTACAGGCTCGCATTGACCATTAAGCTCCAAAATACGCCATGTGATAGCGGCTCATTAAAGCTCAGCCCCATCAAGGAGGTAGGCGCAAGCCAGTGGTAGTTAAACAATGTACCTGTTAAAAAATCGGGTGATAAAATTCCCGCATTCATAAAGGTGGGAAGCACTAATGTGTAGGCCCAAAGAATAAACCCCATCACCATGCCTGTTAAGGCTCCGCGACGAGATCCCTTTTTCCAAAACAGACCGCCCACAATGGCAGGTAAAAACTGAGCAGCTGCCGCAAATGCGAGTAAACCAAATGATGATAACGGGCCTTGCTCACCCAAAATTCGATAGTAGAAATAAGCCATTAACATCAGGCTGAGGATGGTCATACGTCGAACAGTTAACAGCAGGGCGCCTAAATCTTTTTTATCTGATAATTTACGTCCAGAGAGCCTAAATAACAGAGGCATGATGATATCGTTGCACACCATAGTAGACAGCGTAATGCTGGCAACGATGACCATCCCAGTAGACGCAGATAACCCGCCGATAAAAGCTAACATGGCTAACGTTTTGCTGCCTGACTCCAGTGGTAGCATAAGCACAAAGGTGTCCGCGTCGATGGGCTCACCACTAAAGTAAAAATTACCGGCTGTGGATATCGGTAAAACAAAAATGCCTATCACAAGCATGTATAGCGGGAATATCCAGCGCGCGACACGTAAATTGCGGATGTCTGTATTTTCAACCACTGCCACATGGAATTGGCGCGGCAAACACAGGATAGCGATGCAGGCGAGAAGAATCTCCGTGAGAAAGCTCCCTCCTAAAAAGCTTTGGTACTTTCGTTCGCTATGGAGCGCTTGGGTGATTTGATAGAGGGTATCGCCAAAGCCGTCAAATACATTAATTGAGACAAATAATCCGACAGCGATGAACACGGTGAGCTTAACGATAGATTCGAAAGCAACTGCCAGCACCATTCCTTCGTGATGTTCGGTCGCATCAATGTGGCGGGTGCCAAACAAGATGGCAAAAATAGCCATCAAAATAGCTACAAACAGTGCCGTATCACTCCCTTTGCTGAGTGCTTCTGTGGCACCGGGTGTTAGGGCATTAAAACTAATCGCCACTGCCTTAAGCTGCATAGCGATGTAAGGGAGTGTTCCGCAGACGGCGATTAAGGTAACTAAGACTGCAAGTGATTGGCTTTTGCCGTAACGCGACGAAATGAAATCCGATATGGTTGTCGTGTTTTGTTGCTTACTGATAAGGATCATCTTCTCGACGACCCGCCACCCAAGGGCATAGACCAGAATAGGCCCTATGTAAGTGGCCATAAACTCCCAGCCTGAATAGGTGGCTCGCCCGACGGCGCCGTAAAAGGTCCAAGAAGAGCAGTAGACAGCCAAGGACAGCGAGTAAACCACAGGGTTACTTGCGTAAGACTTTCCTTTTTGGGTGCTATCGCCGTAATAAGCGATACCGAAGAGCAGTCCCACATATAATAATGAGACTAAAATGATAAACCAGCCCGACAGCATGTCGACAAACCTTATAGTTACACCTGAATAAATCTAGTGTAACCGAATCTTGCGCATAACCTAACGCTTTCCCTTATACCATCGTCTACCTTATTGAAGGGTAAGGCGTTTTCGACCAAATACAAGAAGCAAGCAACGGCGCCGCTTGCAGCCAATTGTTGACAATGGGTTGACAAAGGTTACCGACTAAAGTCGGGGATTTTTTTGTCAATGCTCTTTGCTAAATTCAATCTGTCTACTATTTCACTTGATCCGATAACAAAAAATAAAGGAAAGTGCCATGTCAATCAGTAGTGAAACCGCAAAAGCGTACTGGAGTGAAAATCTCCGGATTATCTTAACTTACCTTGTCATCTGGTTCGTAGTCTCCTACGGCTGTGGCATTCTTTTTGTTGATCAGCTCAATGAGATCCAATTCTTTGGATTCCCATTAGGTTTTTGGTTTGGTCAGCAAGGCTCAATTTTCGTCTTCGTCGGGTTGATCTGGGCATACGTGTTCAGCATGAACAAACTCGATGAGAAGTATGACGTTCACGAATAATAATAAAATTTAGAACAGGACGGCGTGATTATGAGTGTTGATGTTTTATCTTACCTCTTTATAGGCGGATCCTTCCTCCTATACATCGGTATCGCAGTGTGGGCCCGTGCTGGGTCAACAAAAGAGTTCTACGTGGCAGGTGGTGGTGTACATCCGGTTGCTAACGGTATGGCTACTGCCGCTGACTGGATGTCAGCAGCTTCCTTTATTTCTTTAGCGGGTCTAGTTTCGTTTATCGGACGTGATGGTTCTGCGTATCTCATGGGTTGGACCGGTGGTTACGTACTCCTAGCCATGCTTTTAGCGCCTTACTTGCGTAAGTTTGGTAAATTTACTGTGCCAGACTTTGTGGGCGACCGTTATGAGTCTAACGTGGCGCGTACCATTGCGGTGGTATGTACTATTGTAATCTCGTTTACCTATGTAGCAGGTCAAATGCGTGGTGTGGGTATCGTATTCTCACGTTACTTACACGTAGATATTAATACGGGCGTTATCATTGGTATGGCGATTGTATTCTTTTATGCTGTTTTAGGTGGCATGAAAGGGATTACCTACACTCAGGTAGCTCAATACTGCGTATTGATTCTTGCCTTCACCGTTCCGGCTTTCTTCCTATCAGCTCAAGTAACAGGGCATATCCTGCCGCAAATCGGTCTAGGTGCGACGCTTGATTCTGGACAGTCTGTATTAGCGACGCTTGATCAGCTCTCTGTAGATCTCGGTTTTGCTCAGTACACGGCGGGTAAAATGTCTACAATTGATATTTTCTGTCTGACTGTGGCGCTGATGTGTGGTACGGCGGGTCTTCCTCACGTAATTGTACGTTTCTTCACGGTTCCTCGTGTTAAAGATGCACGTACGTCTGCTGGTTGGGCGCTTATCTTCATCGCACTACTTTACACCGCTGTTCCAGGTGTTGGTGGCTTTGGTCGTGTGAACTTGATTCAAACGGTTAACGGTGTTGATAACACGGGCACAACCTATTCAGAAATTCCTAGCTGGTTCAAAAACTGGGAAAATGCTGGCCTGTTAGGTTGGAATGACCGTAATGGTGACGGCAAAATCCAATATGCAGCAGGTAATGCATTTGATGGCAACGGTAAGCCAGCCTTTGGCGACGAGCGTGGTGACCAAGGTCAGCGTATCGCTACCAATGCGATCCAAGGTGCTGATTTTGATGCCTCTAAGCAACCGTTTGCAAACGAGCTATATGTAGACCGTGACATCATGGTATTGGCTAACCCTGATATTGCGCAACTTCCTGCCTGGGTAATCGCCTTGGTGGCAGCGGGTGCCGTAGCGGCCGCTCTATCGACTGCAGCAGGCTTATTGTTGGTAATTTCGACAGCGGTAGCGCATGACTTGATGAAGAAAACCATTAATCCGAATATTACTGAGAAGCAAGAGCTTATGTATGCACGGATGGCCGCCGTTGTGGCAATCTGTATTGCTGGTTACTTCGGTATTAACCCTCCTGGCTTTGTGGCGCAGGTGGTGGCACTCGCCTTCGGTATTGCATGTGCGTCGGTCTTCCCAACTATTATGCTGGGTATCTTCTACAAGCGCATGAATACACAAGGTGCCATTGCCGGTATGTTGGTTGGTTTGATCTCTACCGTTGGCTACATGTGGTACTTCGTCTTCGGTGGCGGTGATAAAGCTGACTACTTCATGGGAATAGGTCCTGGTGGATTCGGTGCGGTAGGCATGGTGCTTCACTTCATCGTTGCTATGATTGTTGCATCAATGACGCCTCCTCCTTCTGAAGAGATGCAGCGTATTGTAGAAGATCTACGTATCCCACGTGGTGCGGGTGAAGCTCACGATCACTAAAACCTGTGAACGATATAGCATATAAACTTGTTATATCGTTACGCTCAAAAACATAAGGCGTATCGGCGAAAGTTGATGCGCCTTTTTTATCAGTGGCCAGCCTGCTGTTTATAGGAATGAGGCCGCTTGGATAAAGGAGTGTCGTTATGCCTACTTCGTTTAAGATGGATAACTTACCGTTTAGTTTGCTAACGGAAAGCGAGCAAGCCACATTGCGTAATCATTTGGATATAGCTTATTTCCAAAAGGGCGAAGTGGTTATGGCGGCAGGGTCGGTACCGGAAGGCGTGCATGTTATTTTAAAAGGCCGGGTATCAGAGAGTGAGTCCCGCGATGATGAAAGCGGACAATCTCATCAAGTTTATGTTCATTACGAAAATGAAGATTACTTCGGTGCTTGGTCTGCCATTAAAGGTAAGGCGATACATAACTTTATCGCTGAAGAAGAAACGATTTGCCATATTATACCCACCAAAACTGTTCTTGATTTGGTGTCAACCAATGCCTTGTTTGCCGATTATTTCCAACAAAACTTAGCCGCAAAAACAGAAATTGTAGAGCAACACAGTGGCGAAACTCAGGACATGGCAGAGTTCATGCTAGCCCGCGTGGGTGAAGGTGTGATTCGGGATCCATTAATTGTTCTGGAAGAAACCACAATAAAAGAAGCCACCTTATTTATGCGTGAAAACCAGGTCGATTGCTTCTTGGTAAAACGCGGCACACGTTACGGTATGGTAACGGGCACAGATCTACTGAATGCCGCCGTTGTTAGTGAAATGCCACTCACAACGCCGGTTTCAGAAATAGCGACATACCGCCTGATTAGTATTCACCCCGATGATTACTTATTTAATGCGTTAGTGACCATGACTCGGCAACGAATTGAGCGTGTTGTGGTGATGAAAGAGCAAGAGCTGATCGGTATTGTTGATTTGACCGACGTATTGAGTTTCTTTTCGAGTCACTCCCATGTTATTGGGTTGCGCATCGAACGAGCGAATACCGTCGAGGACTTATTCATAGCCGCTAGCGGTTTGAACGAGTTGATTAAATCGCTGGTCTCGTATGGGGTAAAAACGCGCTTTGCGATGGATCTGTTATCAGCAATGAACGGCCGGGTTATGGCTAAACTGTTTGAAATGCTAATCCCCGAGGATATGCAGCCACATGTGTGTTTGATCGTCATGGGGTCAGAAGGTCGGGGCGAGCAAATTATGAAAACAGATCAGGATAACGCCATTATCCACCGTGATGGGCTTGTTTGGCCGCAAATGTCACAGACATTGCAAGAATTCTCCAATAAATTAATGGAGTTCGGCTACCCGCCATGCCCAGGCAATATTATGGTATCTAATCCGTATTGGGTGAACTCACTGGGTGATTGGACTCAAAAGTTAGCTGACTGGTCGAGTAGCTGGGAAGAGCAAGACCAGATGAATTTAGCCATCGCCGTTGATGCAAAACCGGTTGCGGGGAATCCGGCTTTGTTTAAAGCGGGTCGTAATTGGTTTTTTAAATCGCTTAAAAATAATGATTTGTTCTTCTCACACTTTGCAAAAGTGGCGCTGGAATTCCACACACCGTTAACTTTATTTGGTAATTTGAAAGATAAGGGGCAGTTGGACATTAAAAAGGGAGGGATTTTCCCTATCGTCCACGGGGTGCGTACCTTAGCGCTTGAATATCGGATTTTGGCAACGAACACTTTTAAGCGTATCGAGGCGTTGGTAGAAGCTGGTATTATGGAAGATAAACACGGACGGGAGTTAAGTGAAGCGCTAGGGTTGTTTATCCAATTACGCCTCAGGCAGCAAATTAAGCGGGCCGAAGAGGAAGAGAAGGGTGTTGATCCAACGCCTAATACGCTGGACTTACAATCTTTGCATAAAATGGATCGGGAGCTTTTACGTGATGCCTTTCATGTGGTTAAAGGGTTTAAAAAGCACCTGGAATCTCGTTATCACCTAGGGAGTCGATGATTCATGATCATCCCGCGTACGATTCGAAAACTGAAAGACAAGATGGATCACAAACAAGGGCCTTATGCTCATCTTTTTGAGCCTTATAAAGGCGACGAGGTTGTGTCATTAGATTGTGAGACGACAAGTCTCGATGTGAGCGGCGCTGAAATTTTGTCGATAGGTGCTGTTAAGATCCGAGGAAAAAAACTACTAACCAGCGAACGCTTAGATATTAAGCTGAAACCGCCCAAAACACTCACAGGTGATTCCATTGTTGTACATAAACTGCGTGCAACGGACTTAGAGGGAGGTATTGAGCTAGAAGATGCGTTGCAGCAAGTGCTCGCATTTGTAGGTAACCGGCCAATTTTAGGTTATTACGTTAATTATGATATTCGCATGCTGGATAAATTTATTCGGCCTATCTATGGGTTTGGTTTGCCGAATAAGGCCATAGAGTTATCTCATGTGTACCATGACATTATTAAGTGGCGTTCAGTCGGCGGTAATATAGACCTGCGATTTGATACTATTTCTAAACAGCTTGATATTCCGATGCTTGAGCGGCACACCGCTTTAGGTGACGCAATTACCGTAGCGCTCATGTATGTTCGGTTGACTCATGGCTCCCCACCTGAGGTGGCGTGCTAACCGGTTGGCACGTCGCTCTTTTTCTTTGTCAGTAGCTTGATAGATATGATTTTGTTGGCTCGTTTTTTGCATTTAACTATTCATATATTGCAAAATTGCCGCTAAGCGTCATTTATATGGCGCTTATGCTGGTGGTTAGCTTGTGAACACAGGTTAATTGCTTATAATGTCAATAAGTTGTCATTCAGGGTGCAAGATGATTGAGCGAACGGATATCCAAAGTGTACTAACCCAAATGCGAGCCATGAAAGAACAGGCCCAAATGGGTGTTAGTCATGTCAATAATCCGGCAGAAGTGGCTATGCCTTCTGTTCGCCCTGTTGCTGAAAGTAATGATGGCTTTGGCTCTTTGTTAAAAAGTGCAATCGACGGTGTAAATAATACGCAAATGGAAGCGTCACGCCTTGCAACGGCTTATGAGCAAGGGGATACCAGCGTAGAGCTAACGCAAGTAATGGTGCAGTTACAAAAAGCTTCCGTGTCTTTTCAGGCGATGACTGAAGTGCGTAATCGTCTCGTGTCTGCGTATGAAGATGTAATGAACATGTCAATTTAATGACGATTTCGGAAAGTAATACTGGTCATGGCTACTGATAACAGCACAGTCACAATCGAAACCTCCGGAGGAGGGCTACTAGCGGGGTTTAATAAACTGTCGTTTTTACGTCAGTTTGGCCTAATGGTAGGGCTGGCTGCCAGTATCGCTATTGGCTTGGCTGTGGTCTTGTGGTCTAAAGCGCCTGATTACCGCGTTCTTTTCTCAAACCTACAATATGCTGATGCCAATGAAGTTATTGATCAGCTTAACCTATTGAGTATTCCTTATAAGTTTGAAGGCGATGCTCGAACAATCCTTGTCCCCGAAGAATATGTCTATCAAGCCCGACTACGGCTTGCTTCCGAAGGCTTTACTAATGATAAGACGGTAGGCTTTGAACTGCTCGATCAAGAGCAAAGCTTAGGGGTGAGCCAGTTTATGGAAAGTGCTCGCTTTCGGCGAGGGCTAGAAGGTGAGTTGGCACGTACTATTACTAGCGTAACCGCGGTACGTAATGCCCGTGTCCATTTAGCGATTCCTAAAGAAAGTGTGTTTGTACGCGATCAGAAGCAACCCAGCGCTTCAATTTTTGTGGAGCTTTATACGGGGCGAAAATTAGATAGGGCCCAAGTAGCGGCGATTGCGAACTTAGTCGCGTCGTCTGTGCCTTCTCTAGACGTCAAAAATGTGACGGTGGTCGATCAGCGCGGGCAGTTATTAAATTCGCGAGACGAAGATGTTGATGTCGTTTTGGCTGGCAAACAGTTTGAGTACTCAAGAAAAGTAGAAGAGACGCTCTTAAACCGAGTTAACAGTATTCTAATGCCGGTTGTCGGCCAAGGGCGTTATCGAGCTGAAGTATCGGCAGATGTCGATTTTACGGCAGTTGAACAAACCGACGAAATTTATAACCCGGATCTTCCAGCACTCAGAAGTGAGCAAACGCTGGAGGAAACACGTGTAGGTACGGCCCCGGCGCAGGGTGTTCCTGGGGCGTTATCTAACCAGCCGCCAGGGCCTACAGCTGTCCCTGAAGTGGCGAATGGCGCGGCAGGAGACGGTGGTGCAGCCACAGTGCCTGGTACGGCTAAAAATCAAGCGACACGTAATTTTGAATTAGACCGTTCTATTTCTTATACACGGCACCATACAGGGCGAATAGGGCGTTTAACGGTTGCTGTTGTCGTCGATGATTTGACAGCATCGGATCCAGAAACAGGAGAGCTCACACGAACACCGTGGAGTGAAAGTGAATTAGCACGCTTACGTATTTTGGTACAAGATGCTGTCGGTTTTTCGGCGGTGAGAGGGGACAGTGTTAACGTGATTAACTCACCGTTTGTACCTGAACAGCCGTTTGAGGATATTGAAATCCCTATCTGGAAGCAGCAATGGGTATGGGATATAGCCCGTCAGGTTGGCGCCGTGTTGTTTGTGCTCTTGATGGTGTTTGGTGTATTACGTCCTATACTGAAAAACCTAGCGACAACTGGCGCAATTATCCCAACTAAAAAAACAGATGAAACCGATGAAGTGGCAGCTGAGTTAGAAGGTTTGGGCGGTCAAGATCTGTCAGATGACAAGGTAACGTTCGGTGGGCGAGGTGATGGTTTGTTGCCTACGCCAAGTGAGAGTTTTGAATTTCAATTAAATGCAGTACGTAGCATGATCGCCGAAGATCCTGCGCGTGTAGCGCAAGCCGTGAAGCAGTGGTTGAACCGAGATGAGTGATGAAGAGCTAACGGATATCGAGAAAGCCGCCATACTCATGATTAGCTTGGGTGAGGATGATGCGGCTGAAGTGCTCAAGTATCTTGGCCCTAAACAGGTTCAGATGATCGGCGAAGCTATGAAAGAATTGGACAACATCGCTCAATCGCGCGTGGAAGGTGTTGTTAGCGACTTTATGGAATTGGTACAAGACCAAACCGGTATTGGTATCAATAATGATCGTTATATCCGCGCTATGCTGAATCAGGCATTGGGCGAAGAAAAAGCAAAAACGTTGATTGATCGTATACTCATGACGACCAACACGTCAGGTTTGGATACGATGCGTTGGATGGAACCGCGTCAAATTGCAGAGACCATTCGTTACGAGCACCCGCAGATACAATCCGTCATCATCGCGTATCTAGAGCCTGATCAAGCCGCCAATGTGTTATCTTACTTTGACGATAAAGTGCGTCTAGACATCATTATGCGTGTGTCATCTATGGACCGTGTGCAGCCGCAAGCCTTACAAGAGCTTAATGAAATGCTCGAAGGGCAATCAACTAGCTCGGCTGGTCAGTTCCGCACCATGGGTGGTGTGAAACATACCTCAGATATCATGAACCTCATCGAGAGCACCATCGAAGCCGAATTGATGGAAGGCATTAAAGAGGTTGATGAAAGCTTGGCAAATCAAATTCAAGAGCTCATGTTTGTCTTTGATAACTTGATTGATGTCGATGATAGAGCGATCCAAGTGATCTTGCGTGAAGTGGCTAGTGATGTCTTGATTTTGGCGCTCAAAGGCGCGGATACTGCCTTGCAGGAAAAAATCTTTAGGAATATGTCGAAACGAGCAGCCGAACTTCTACGTGACGACCTTGAAGCGAAAGGCCCTGTCCGTGTTAGTGAAGTTGAAGATGCTCAAAAAGAGATCTTGTCTGTTGCACGTCGTTTGGCGGATGATGGAGAGATCATGCTGGGTGGCGGTGGCGAGGCCATGGTTTAACCATTCAGTGTCTTTCTCATAATGCGAATTGATAAGTCACAGTGATGCCTAATGTCAGCTAAATTCCGCCCAAAATCATCCCAAGTACCCTACGAGAATTGGGTGCTTCCGGATGTTTCTTCTTCACAACCTTCTAAGGCTGGCTCTTCAGTAGGCATTGCATCAGGCACAACTGAGCCCTCAACATCTAAGCGCACTAATACCATTGGTCAAGCGGGAATAGCTCATTCGGCTCAAACAGTGTCGAAAAACACCGCTAGTGCGCAAGTGACTGTGGTTGATGAAGAAGTCGTTGCAGAAAAGGTGACGTTGGCAGAGTTAGAAAAAATTCATGAGCAAGCCCACCTTGAAGGCTACGAAGAAGGGCGCGAGGAAGGCCGTAAAGCTGGACATGCAGAAGGGTTGGCTCAGGGGTTAGCAGAAGGCCGTGCGCAAGCGGATGCTTTGCTAGCTCAGCAGCAAGCGCAATTGGTTAGCTTGATAACGGCATTAAATGCTCCCTTAGCGCAACACCAACAGCAATTAGCGTTATTGGCTACTGAGCTGTCATTAGCTGTGGCAGAGGCGGTTATACCGTCAGCTGTATTGGCTAGCGACTTTAAGGCCATCGCTCAAGCTGTGGAGGAGTCGTTGGCGCAGCTCCCTAATAACGTAGGTCGTATTCGTGTCTTAGCTCATCCAGATGAAGTGAATGCGGTGAATGAATGCGTTGCGGCAATGGTTGATGACGATGTGCAAGTGAGTGTGGTGGCTAAGCCTGATATTCAGCAAGGCGGCTGTGTGATTAAATCAGAGCACACAGATATAGATCATCTCATCCAAACCCGCTTTGACGCGGTGGCTGGTGAGCTGCGTGAGCGTGTTGCGTTAGCATTGAGCCATCAGCTCGCGGATCAAACTCATCAAGCAGACGACAATGGATCCGAGTAACTTTACGGCTGGTTTAGAGGGGATTTTATCAACCCCGCTTGCACAACCTGCTCCGCGTTTAGAAGGGCGAATCACCCGTTTGATAGGCCTAACTATTGAGGCGGTTGGGCTGCGTGTTGCTATCGGTGATAATTGCTTAATTCTCGTATCTAATTCGCAAAAAATTGAAGCTGAAGTCGTTGGCTTTAATGATGAAAAGATTTATCTAATGCCTTTGCAGCCGGTTGAAGGCTTGTCAGCAGGGGCAAAGGTTATTCCTATGACGGCCTCTCGGAACGTCCCTGTGGGTTTTGAGTTGTTAGGGCGCGTTTTAAATGGTGTAGGCGAGCCTATAGATAGCAAAGGACCTTTGGGGTGTGCGTTATCTGTTTCCATGGCTGGCGAGACCATTAACCCGTTGGATAGACACCCCATTGATGAAACTCTCGATGTAGGAATTAAAGCCATAAATGCACTGCTAACCGTAGGTAAAGGGCAGCGGTTAGGCTTGTTTGCCGGTAGTGGTGTGGGTAAATCGGTGCTACTCGGTATGATGACGCGAGCAACGTCAGCAGATATAACGGTCGTAGGCTTGATCGGGGAGCGGGGGCGAGAGGTCAAAGAGTTTATTGAGCATAATTTAGGCGAACAAGGCTTAGCGCGCTCTGTCGTTGTGGCATCTCCCGCTGATGATTCGCCCTTAATGCGATTGCGAGCTTCTCAGCTCACTACGCGCATTGCTGAGTATTTTCGGTCCCAAGGTAAAAGTGTGCTGCTGTTGGTCGATTCGCTCACGCGTTATGCGCAGGCGCAGCGTGAAATTGCCTTAGCTATCGGTGAGCCTCCAGCGACTAAGGGGTATCCGCCCTCTGTGTTCGCTAAACTGCCCAAGCTGGTAGAGCGAGCGGGTAACGATGCGACAGGTAAGGGGTCTATTACGGCTTTTTACACGGTATTAACCGAAGGGGATGATCAGCAAGACCCGATTGCTGATTCAGCACGGGCTATTTTAGATGGTCACGTTGTGCTTTCGCGTCAGCTAGCAGAGCAAGGGCATTATCCGGCAATCGATATAGAGGCTTCTATTAGTCGGGCTATGCCGGCAATTGTTGAGGCGGCGCATTTAAAGGCTGCCATGCGATTTAAGCAGCTATACTCAAAATATCAGCAAAATACTGACCTCATTGCGGTGGGGGCTTATGTGCGTGGTAGTGATCCTGATACTGACTTTGCAATCGAAAAAATGCCGACTATTCGTCAGTTTCTGCAGCAAGGTTTGCATGAATCCGTTAATGTAGAGCAAAGTTTGCAAATGTTGGCGATGTCTTTGCAGCCTAATGAACCGCCGGCTCGGCCTGCTATTAAAAAATAAGGCTGTTTAATTCACGTCATTAAAAGCCTCTGATATCGCTACAGTTAGATAGGTTGAATTATGAAAAAACGCTCTGAGCGTCTATCGCTCGTTACTGATTTGGCTGAGCGGCGCAAGAAAGAAGCGGAAAAGTTCTTGGCTGATCAGATTAAGCGGGTGGACTCTGACGCGACGCAGTTGTTGCAATTAGAGCAATATTTGTCTGAATACCAAAGCTTATATCAGCAGGCAATGCAACAGGGGATGTTGGGGCCTCAGATAGTAAACTATCAGGCGTTCATGACCAAAATAGCCGACACAATTGAGCAGCATAAAAAAACCATGAAGGTGAATAAAGACCAGTTAGCCCAAGTGAAGCGCTATTGGGCACAAATGCATGGTCGCCACAGTGCGTTGGAGTCGTTAGCCGATAAAGCACTGGATGCCGAACAACAAAAAGCTGATAAAGCACTTCAAAAGCAGTTAGATGAGCGCTCCCAGCAGACCACTTCTGTTTTTTAGCGCTCTCTTTGTGGGTAATGCTTCATTGTTGTGAGGCTGGCCTGTTCTTTGCTAATAAGCTTAATATCTATGAAAAAGGTATTATGTTTATGGCGACTCAACTCTCACAAACTTCGCTCTTGATGCAGTTGGCGGGGACCTCTAATACAAAAACATCCTCAACCTTTAGCGGGTTGTTATCAATGGGTGGTTCTTCTCAAGGTGCTGATATATCAGGATTTTCTGGTTTTTCATCGCTTATGTCTGAATATTCTGTCAATGCTAAGCTGGTTGCCTCTGGGACATTCTCGTCGGGTGATTCGTCTGGTCTCGATAATGCCAGTAGCCTTGCCGCTTTGGTATCACGCCTAGAGGCAGGCGGTAATGCCTTGCCGCTTGATGGGGGAAGTTTGTCGGACCAGCTTGCCGCTCTTACTCAGTCTTTGACCGGTTGGCAAACGATGTTGGGCGCTAATAGTAATCAGGTGAGTACTGGCGATTTAGGTATGGCAGACATGATGCCGTCGGGCGCCGCCTCGTTACTTGCATTAATGGCGAATGTTGAGAACGGAGCTTCTTCGGGGGCTGGCAGTCTCACAGGCGTTTTTGATGAGTTGAGTCAAAAACTGAGTGATACGCTAGATACCTTACGCTCGATGTTAGCCTCCTTAGACGAGCAGGCACTCCCGGCAACGCTTGAGGCTGGTGCTTCCGGTGCATATCCCGAAACAACAATAGTTAATGAATACGAAAGCACTCCTGTGTCGCAAGATGTGTTGCTGGATGCGGTTTCGGCAGATAACTCATCGGAGCCAGTGCAAACTGTGAATGTGTCTGCAGAGCCGGCAACTGATGAGTTTAATCAATTAACCGCTGAAGGGGGGGAGACGGAGGGCTCTGTATCCACTCATGTGTTTGATACAAGGATGAGTGAGCAGTTAATCACCAAGTTGAAAAACTTGTTAGATGATATAGAGAAGATCACGGGTGAAAAGGCTGACGTCCAAGATGGAGAAGCCGATTCAACAACCGCTTTGGCACTGGCGTTTAATAATACGTCGCTTGAAACTCCTCGCGATGTGGTTGGTTTGATCGAGCAGGTGGTGAACCGCTTGCAGGGGGGCGAAACAACTAGTGAGACGCTAAATTCCCAACCGCTAGCCGCACAGCAAACAGTATCTCAAGCGTCCTTGAGTCAATTCTCTGCTTTGCAAGAAGAGGCCGGGCAACAGGAATGGTATGACCTGACTTTGGGGAAGGTTTCAGATCCATCGGCTGGGCAACAAAATGGTGAAGCGATACCGAGCGACGATGTTCTGTCGGTTAATGCGTCGTCGATGTCTGAAAATGAACGTAACCTCTCTGCATCCGCAGACTTGGTTGATGCGACTTTGGAACCTTTGTCGGCAACGTCAGCGACAGATGGTCTTGTATCTGAGCTATCTGAGCCAGAAATTGCAGCGGCACTCGTCGCAGCAAATCGGGCTAACCAAGCGACTAAAGCTGATCAAAACGGTGTATCAATGAACGCGACGGTTGCGCAGGGAGGTTCTTATCAAGATTCCGGATCCCAGAACAGCACCAACAATTTAGGAGGTGGAGCGGCGCTCGCGTCTAATGCGTCCGGTGCTGTGCAGACCCCCATTAATTCAAATGCCCAAGCGGCTCCAGCTGATGTCGCGGTAGCTTCTAAGTTAGATCAGAGTATGCGTGATCAGGATATTGCTGATGTGAGCCGCAGAAATGCGGCGTTGAATGACGAATCGGCATCTAATGCGTCCATAAGAGATCGAGCTGAAACGAGCTTGAGTGGTTTAACTCAGGCGGCGTCAGCGTTGAACCGGACCTCAACCCCAGTGCAAATGAATATGCCGGCGGGGATGAATCCAGGCCAACCCGGTTGGTCTGAGGCGATGTCTGAGCGAGTAGTTTGGGCAAGTAAACAAGGTGTGCAAACCGCGACCTTACAGCTAGACCCGCCAGAGTTAGGGAGTTTGCAGGTTAAGTTGCATATTACGCATGACCAAGTCAGCGTAAGCTTTTCGTCGCCACATGCCTCGGTAAGGGATTCTGTAGAGCAAAGTATGCCGCGTTTAAAAGAAATGCTCGAAGAACAGGGGTTGAGCTTAGGTGAATCATCGGTCAATGACCAAGGTGCTTCCTCTTCCGATCGAGATAGGGATGAGCAAACAGGAGTAGCGAGCAGAGATGGTCGTTATGATGCTTCTCGTGAAGAAGGCGCGGAAGTGTCTGAAAATGAAAACAAAACTTCACTTTCTTTGGTCGATTATTATGCCTGAGCCTACGAAATTCTAGCGGTGTGTTATATTTATAACGAGCTGAATTTTGGTGGCTTTTTGTAGCCGTGTTTGGCGGCTATGAATAGTAATAATTTAGAGTAAAGGGTGATACGGTATGGCTGAAGAACAAGCAGCAGCTGAAGAAGGCGGTAAATCTAAAAAGAAACTCATAATCTTCATTATTATCGGTGTTCTCTTAGGTGCAGCCGCCGCTGGTGGCGCAGCATTCTTTTTGCTGGGAGGGAAAGAAGAAGTTGTTGTTGAAGTAGAATCGATAAAAAAAGAAGCAATCTACAGTAAAATCCGTACACTTGAAGGTAAGCCTTCATTTGTGGCAACTTTGCAATCAGCCGATGGAAAACGCCATTATTTACAAGCGTTTGTTGAAGCTAAGAGTCGAGACCAAGATGTGGCTGATGCGCTAACCCTTCACATGCCATTGATTGTTGCGCGTTTAAATAATTTATTTGCAACGCAAGACTTTGATGAACTGATGTCTATTGAAGGAAAAGAAAAGTTGCAACAGGCCTCAACAGAGTTAGTACAAGGCATTCTACAAGAAAAGATTGGTAAGCCAGGTGTTGAAAAAATCCTGTTTACTAACTTTGTGATGCAGTAGTAATTTAGTTACGGGCTAAGTATTAGTCGAGTCGGTCGTTAACGGGATCAAATCTCTCCATGTCGGTAAAAGACCTCTTATCACAAGATGAAATAGATGCACTTCTTCACGGTACAGATGACTCCGATGCAGGGGAAGCGGAAGAAGAAGTAGATTATGGCGACGGTGAAGTTCGCCCCTATGATTTGGCCAGCCACGAGCGTATTGTTCGTGGCCGTATGCCTACGCTTGAAATGATTAATGAGCGTTTTGCGCGTTTGGCTCGTGCTAGTTTATTTACTTTATTGCGACGCGGTGCCGATGTGGCGGTGGGCGGCGTGCAAGTCATGAAGTACAGTGACTACATCAACACATTGTATGTACCCACCAGTGTAAACATTGTTAAGGCGCCGCCGTTGCGAGGCACAGGCTTGGTGATTATGGACGCCAAGCTGGTCTATAAAATGGTGGATAACTTTTTTGGTGGTGATGGGCGTCACGCTAAGATCGAGGGGCGCGAGTTTACTCACACTGAAACCAGGCTGGTTTACAAAGCTATTGAGTTGCTCTTTAAAGACTTAGATGAGGCGTGGCGTTCTGTTTACCCGCTGCACTTCACCCGGGTTGGTCATGAGATGAACCCCGCAATGGCCAATGCAGTCAGTCCTTCTGAAGTCGTTGTGGTAAGTACCTTCCATGTCGATTTGGAAGGGGGAACCGGTGAGTTTCATGTAACTTTGCCTTACTCGATGCTCGAACCGATTCGGGATCTGCTTGTATCTGGCTTCCAGCCGGCAGAAGATGAAAAAGATGACCGTTGGATTGATGCTTTCCGCCGTGACATTGCGTTGGCTGATATGAAGGTCAGTGTTACGGTAGCGGAGCGTGAAATTACCCTGCGCGATGTGATGGAGCTACAAGCCGGGGATATAATACCGATTGAAATCCCTGAAAATCTTGAGCTTAAAGCCAATGCAGTGCCTATCTTTCATTGTAAGATGGGTACATCCCGTGGCAATCTGGCTGTAAAAATAATCGATAAAATCAAACTGACGGATTGATTTTAGCTGTAGAGCAGACGCTGTATGAGTGACGAAAACGAAAACACAGAAATGGACGTTGATCAGCAAGCGATGGCTGATGAGTGGGCCGCCGCAATGGAAGAGCAAACCGCTGATGCCAGTGGTGCTGATGATGCGGTGAGTGCGGTTGCGTTTGATGAGTTAAGTGATGATAGCAGCCCCGGCCATGATCCTAAGCTAGATGTCATAATGGACATCCCAGTCAGCTTATCAATGGAAGTGGGTAGCACAGAAATATCCATTAGAAATTTACTGCAACTGAGCCAAGGCTCGGTGGTTGAATTAGACCGAGTCGCTGGTGAGCCTTTAGATGTCATGGTGAATGGAACGCTAATCGCTCATGGTGAAGTGGTGGTGGTTAATGAGCGGTACGGGATTAGGCTAACCGATGTCATTAGCCCGCAAGAACGGATTAAGCGTTTAAAATAATGAGAGTTTTGTTCTCTGTAATGGCGGTAGTAGCATGGATGTCTGGGTTAGCCAACGCTGCACCTCCTCCTTCCTCGAATACACCTGCTGAAATTGATCTTACTTCTGCCGTACTACAGGTAGTTGTTGGGCTGGGCTTAGTTATAGTACTCATCTTGGCGCTTGCGTGGGTGCTTAAGCGGGTCACACGGTTACATAATACTCATCAGCAGATGAAAGTTGTTTCTAGTTTGGCGCTGGGAACGCGAGAGCGCGCGGTGCTAATCGAAGTAGGTGGGCGGCAAGTGTTGTTAGGCGTTTCGCCTGGTCGAGTATCATTGTTAGAAAGTTACGATGAACCTATCATCACGGCGCCTCAAGGCGGTGAGTTTGCTTCTCAGCTTAAAGCTTCGCTTGCTATGCAGCAAAAAAAAGGAAGTTCCTCGGATCAACCTAAAAGCTCCGCATCACCTGAACCCGTACCCACAACAACAGGGATAGATCGCTAATGCGCTGGCTGCTTGTGCTTTTGTCATTATGGCCTGCAATGGCATGGTCTGCTGATGTCGGGATTCCGGCGGTTACATTAACGACTGATGCTGATGGAAATCAGAATTATAGCGTAACCATTCAAATCCTCGCATTAATGACGATGCTGACATTCCTGCCGGCTATCTTGTTAATGATGACGTCTTTTACACGGATTGTTATTGTTTTCTCTATTTTGCGGCAAGCTCTGGGCCTTCAGCAAACGCCTTCCAACCAGGTGATGATTGGTCTGGCGCTGTTTTTAACCTTATTTATTATGACGCCTGTGCTCAATGAGGTTAATCAAGTTGCTGTTCAACCTTATTTAAATGAAGAATTAGACCCATTTGGGGCGGTGCAAGCGGCTAGTCAGCCATTCAGGGAATTTATGATGCACCAAACCCGAGAGAATGACCTCAACTTGTTTTTGCGTATCTCGGGTACGCCAGATGTTAATACGCCTGAAGATATACCATTCACGGTTTTAGTCCCTGCATTTGTAACCAGTGAGTTGAAAACGGCGTTTCAAATTGGCTTTATGATCTTCATTCCTTTTTTGGTGATTGACTTGGTTGTGGCCAGTGTATTAATGGCTATGGGTATGATGATGTTGTCACCTGTGATTATTTCATTACCGTTTAAAATTATGTTATTTGTTATGGTAGATGGTTGGGTAATGATTGTTGGGTCGCTGGTAGCAAGTTTTGGCTTGTGAGTGAGGATAAATGACACCACAACTGACATTAGACCTTTTTGGCGAAGCGCTCTGGCTTGTCGTTGAGTTGGTGTGTGTGATTGTGCTGCCCAGTTTGTTGGTGGGTTTGGCTATTGCTGTTTTTCAGGCAGCGACACAAATCAACGAACAAACGCTGAGTTTCTTACCGCGTTTGTTAGTGATTTTAATGATCGTTATGGCTATGGGGCCTTGGATTGTGACGCGTTTGAGTGATCAGTTTAATCAAATATTTGCCATGATACCGGTTCTTATTGGTTCACCATGATCGACTTGGCCCAGCTGGACATTGAAAACTGGGTATCAGCCTTCTTTATCCCTTTTTTTCGTATTGCTTCATTCTTAATGGCTATGCCTATGATAGGTACCCAGCTAGTGCCTATGCGTGTGCGTTTAGGGTTGGCCATTGTAATGACGGCCGTTTTAGTCCCAGTACTACCGCAGCCGCCCGTATTAAATGGCCTCTCTATCGATACCTATTTATTGATTGCACAGCAGGTACTGGTTGGGTCGGCGTTAGGTTTTTCCTTGCATATTTTTTTCCAAGTATTCGCTGTAGGCGGGCAGCTGATTGCTAACCAAATGGGTTTGGGCTTCGCGTCTATGACAGATCCCGCGAATGGTGTGTCCGTGGTGGTGCTTGGGCAGTTTTACCTTATGCTGGTAACGTTGCTTTTTTTGGCAATGGATGGGCATCTCATTATATTTAATGTGATCGCGACGAGCTTTGAAATACTGCCTGCGGCGGTGTTAAATTTTAGTTCTCTGCGCTTAATGGATATCGCCACCGCAGGCACTTGGCTATTCTCTGGTGCTTTGTTGATGTCTTTACCTGCGGTGACCTCGTTGCTGGTTATTAATTTAGCGTTTGGCATAATGACAAAAGCAGCACCGCAGCTAAATATTTTTGCAATTGGTTTTCCATTAACCATGACGCTTGGGCTTGTCATTACGTGGATGAGCTTGTCAGGGTTTTTGGGGCAGTTTGAAGTGATTGCTGACCATGCGTTAGCGGTTATTCAGAGCCTCTTGGAGCAATAACGTGGCAGAAGAGACAGGTCAGGAAAAAACCGAAGAGCCCACCCCCAAGCGATTGCGGGATGCACGCGAAAAAGGCGACATTCCGCGATCGCGAGAACTGAACTCTACCGCTTTGCTTATGGCAGCGGCGGCCGCTATGTTGATGTTTGGTAGCTACACCGCTAGTCACATTGCGGGCATGATGATGTCAGGCTTTGAGCTTAGCCGCGAGCAGGCTTTTGATCCCCAAATGATGATTATTCAACTGGCGGCCTCGGTTTATGAGGGTGCTATTTCGGTTGCTGGGTTTATGGCCTTTGTGCTGGCTGCGGCATTGCTCGCTCCCATTGCATTAGGTGGCTGGAATTTTAGTGGGCAATCTATTCAGCCTAAGCTGAGTCGGCTTAATCCGGGCGCGGGGATTAAGCGGATGTTTTCAGTTAAAGCATTAGTTGAGCTGATTAAGGCAATTGGTAAGTTCTTGGTCGTCATGGCCTTTGCTGTATTTGTGCTAATGACGCTGCAACCGGAACTGTACGGCTTAGGTGCGCAAAATATACGAACCGCCATATTGCACGCGACTGATATGGTGGCTTGGGCTTTTCTAATTATGAGCGCTAGCCTGATTATCATCTCAGCAATTGATGTTCCTTTTCAGTTACATGATTACAGTAAAAAGCTAAAAATGACCTTGCAAGAGGTCAAAGATGAAATGAAAAATACGGAAGGTAAGCCAGAGGTCAAGGGGCGGATTCGTCAGATGCAGCGAGAGATTGCTCAGCGTCAGATGATGAAGGAAGTTCCCGAAGCGGATGTGATTATTACCAACCCGACACATTTTTCTGTAGCGCTTAAATACATGGCGGATCATCGAAATGCTCCGGTTGTTGTTGCAAAAGGCGCTGATTTTGTCGCGTTAAAAATCCGAGAAATCGGTAATGAATATCAAGTACCTATTCTTGAGTCCCCAGCGTTGGCGCGAGCTATTTATTTCAATACAGAACTGGATCAGGAAATACCAGCTGGCTTGTATAAAGCTGTCGCGCAAGTATTGGCTTATGTCTTCCAGCTCAAGCGCTACCAAAAGCGTGAGGGGGAAAAACCTGTACGTCCTGCTGATCGTGAGCTCATTATCCCTCCTGAGTTGCGTACAGAAACTCCCTCTACGTAACGCCGACCCATCGCTATCTGTTTTACATTCGCGTAATCCGCAAACTGTTCTAATATTGACGCTATTGCGTTGTATTAACGGCACAAAAATTGCAATTATTCTGGGTTGATGTCAGCTATTTGTTGATAAATAGCAAATTTCAGTATTTATGATGTTTTTTTGACGTTATTGTGTTTGTTGTGTCATTTTTTTGACGAGAGGTTGGGTTGGATAGAACAGCAGTTATGCAAAATATGCGGGGGTTGAGCCAAGGAAACTTAGGCATACCGCTGTTTTTGTTGGTCATCTTGGCGATGGTCATGCTGCCTATGCCTGCCTTTTTATTGGATGTTTTGTTCACATTCAATATTGCATTATCCATCGTTGTGCTTTTAGTTAGTGTCTACTCGCTTAGACCGCTCGATTTTGCAGTTTTTCCGACGATCTTGCTTTTATCTACTTTAATGCGACTAGCCCTGAACGTGGCATCGACACGTGTAGTACTCATGTATGGCCATGAAGGAGGCGACGCTGCCGGTAAAGTAATCGAAGCCTTTGGCTCCGTGGTTATCGGTGGTAACTATGTCGTAGGTATTGTTGTCTTTCTTATCCTGGTCATTATTAACTTTGTCGTTGTTACCAAAGGTGCAGGGCGTATCTCAGAGGTGAGTGCGCGTTTTACGTTGGATGCTATGCCGGGTAAGCAGATGGCGATTGATGCTGATTTGAATGCTGGGCTCATTAATCAAGAAGATGCCAAGCAGCGGCGTCAGGACGTAACGCAAGAAGCCGACTTTTATGGGGCTATGGATGGTGCTTCTAAGTTTGTGCGGGGCGATGCTGTCGCAGGTATTTTAATTCTGGTTATTAATATTTTAGGCGGCTTGCTCATAGGCTTAATCCAGCATGACTTAAGTTTTGATGTCGCTGTTGAATATTACTCGCTGTTGACGATTGGTGATGGCTTGGTCGCTCAAATCCCTTCGCTTTTACTCTCCACGGCTGCCGCCATCATGGTGACGCGTCAAAACTCGTCTAATGATATGGGTACGCAAATCATTAGCCAGATGTTTGGTTCGCCTCGTGCTTTGATAGTAACGGCCGCTATTATGATGATTATGGGGTTGGTTCCGGGTATGCCGCATGTCGCTTTTCTATCATTAGCGGCGGCTTGTGGCGGAGCTGCTTGGTTCCTGATTCGCCAAAAAGAGCGGGCGCGCGTAAAAGCCGAAGTCGAACAGCAGATGAAATCAGAACCGAAAGCCTCCGAATCGCCTGATGATGCCAAGGATCTGGACTGGTCAGATGTCATGCCCGTGGATATGGTGGGGCTTGAAGTAGGTTATCGCTTGATCCCAATGGTGGATAAGCTACAGGGTGGACAACTACTTAATCGCATAAAAGGCGTGCGCAAAAAGCTGTCGCAAGATTTAGGTTTTTTAGTGCCTTCTGTTCACATTCGCGATAACTTGGATCTGATGCCGGGAGCTTATCGCATCACTTTGATGGGCGTTGTGGCAGGCGAAGCTGATATTTTTCCAGACCGTGATTTAGCGATTAATCCGGGACAAGTGTTTGGTTCGTTGAAAGGTGTTGAAGTAAAAGATCCCGCATTTGGTTTAGCAGCAACGTGGATTGAGCCAGGGCAGCGGGAGCATGCTCAAACATTAGGTTATACCGTTGTAGATGCTAGTACGGTGGTAGCAACACACTTAAACCAAATTTTACAGAATCACGCTCATGAGCTGCTAGGGCATGAAGAAGTACAGCAATTGTTGGATATGCTGGCAAAAACGTCTCCCAAGTTGGTTGAAGACCTTGTGCCTACCAAGCTATCTATAAGTGTGTTGTTAAAAGTGTTGCAAAACTTGCTCATGGAGCATGTACCGTTGAAAGATTTCCGCAGTGTGGCGGAGGCCTTATCTGATGCGGCCACTCGCACCCAAGACCCCGTTGCGTTGACGGCATCAGTTCGTGTGGCTGTCTCGCGCTTGATCATTCAAACGATTAACGGTCCAGAACCAGAAATACCTGTTGTAACGTTAGATCCTAAATTAGAGCAGCTGTTATTAGGGTCGGTACAGCAAAGCCAAGGCAGTGACCAAGGGCTAGCGTTGGAGCCGGGTATGGCCGAACGTTTACAAAACTCTTTGGTTGAAGCCGCACAAAAACAAGAAATGATGGGACAGCCTTCGATTTTATTAGTTGCTGCACCGGTGAGACCGCTCATGGCTAAATTTGTCAGGTATAGTGAACAGACAATACATGTGCTTTCTTATCAAGAAATACCAGAGAATAAAAAGATTACCATTGTGTCCACCGTTGGTGGGCAGGCGCGATAGCATGATATTAGACACCCTGAGCACGGATGACTGAGATGAAGGTTAAACGAATATTTGCACCTGATATGAGACAAGCGATGCGCCGGGCCCGGGAAGAGATCGGTCCTGATGCTGTCATTGTTTCCAATCACCGTGTTGCGGGTGGTGTTGAAGTAGTTGCCGCTCATGAACATGAGTTTGAAGCAGCTCAAGCTGAGTTTGCTCGTGAGCAAGCCCATAAAAAAGAACGGGAAGAGCAGGCCGCGGTTCAAGCGGTTAAAACTCGCGCTGATCTAGATGAAGAGCTGCGCCGAGCACGTATGCGTATTGCTGAAGCCCAGGAAGGTGCTGGTGGTTCTAAGCCGTTGGCCGATCATGGTAGCCGTAACCGTCAGATCGACCCAGACGACGAAGAGGATCTCAAAATGATCCTAGAGTCGCTAAAACCTAAGCAAGGCACAGATGCAACGCCGGCAATAAATAGGCGGGTACCTAACGATACGCTGGACTGGATGGCAGATGACGATCTAGCTGATGAGCGTTTAGAAACGACTAAGCCTGATGCTTTATCAGCTACCCGAGATCATGTTGCTATTGAGTCCATGCAAGATGAGATCAAACAACTTAAAGCCCTTTTAGAGCAGCAAATGCAAATTTCTTCCCGTAAAGTATGGGTTGAAGAGCGTAAGAGCCGCAGTGATGTGGCGAATCATTCCAATCCTAATAGCATTGAAGGGAAGCTAGCCAAGCGATTTGAACGTGTCGGGTTAGGTGCAAAATTAACCGAGCATTTAATCCACTCAGTAGACCCTAATCTTGAGTTATCAAAAGCATGGCGCTCAGCATTGTCTCGGCTGACAGAGTCTGTGCCTGTTATGAGTGAAGACTATATATCACGTGGTGGGATGATTGCTTTTGTTGGGCCGACAGGCGTGGGCAAAACAACCACTATTGGCAAGCTGGCGGCACGTTACGTATTGCAGCATGGTAGTTCAGGTTTGGCGATGGTCACGACAGATAGCTACCGTATCGCCGCACATGAGCAATTAAAGACCTTTGGTCGTATTTTGGATGTGCCAGTGCGGGTAGTTGATGAACAGAATACGCTAGAGGATGTACTCGCTTCGTTGCGCGGGAAGCGTTTAGTGCTAATCGATACCGCAGGGATGAGTCAGCATGAAGGCCCTAGCTTGGCGCAAAAAGCGATGCTTGAGGGCGTGTCGGTACGGATGAAAAAGTTGTTGGTCTTGTCATGCTCAAGTCAGCGTCAAGTTTTAGACGATGCGTACGATAACTATCATAGCATTGGTTTAAATGGGTGCGTGTTAAGTAAGCTGGATGAATCAGGCAGCCTAGGAGAGGCGCTGACATTGGCTGTTGAGCGCAACCTTCCCATAGCCTATGTGACCGATGGACAAAAAGTACCCGATGACATAGAAGTTGCACAGCGCAATGATCTCGTTAGTCGTGCTGTTG
Organism: Neptunomonas sp. CHC150; assembly: GCF_030397555.1. Lineage (NCBI taxonomy): Bacteria > Pseudomonadati > Pseudomonadota > Gammaproteobacteria > Oceanospirillales > Oceanospirillaceae > Neptunomonas > Neptunomonas sp. CHC150. The sequence goes on along the minus strand of NZ_JAPNXU010000010.1, from coordinate 7,455 downwards.
TTACCGCTCAAAAAGCGCTGGAACGAGAACGCCAGCGCAGTGCGCCGGGCAGTTCCGCCCTTCCTTCCGCAAGTTGAAGTAGATGTGCACATGAATAGTCACCACCCTGTAAAAGTCATCGCCGTCACTGGCGGTAAAGGCGGCGTTGGTAAAACCAACGTATCAGTGAACTTGTCATTAGCCTTGGGCGAGATGGGTCGTAAAGCTGTGCTGATGGATGCTGATTTAGGTCTAGCCAATGTCGATATCATGTTAGGGCTAAGGCCTAAGCGTAACATTAGTGATGTATTGGCAGGTGAGTGCCGTTTGACGGATGTTATGTTAGACGTAAACGACAATGTTCGGATCGTGCCGGCCAGTTCTGGTACACAAGCCATGACCTCATTAAGTGCTCACGAGCATGCTGAATTGATCTATGCATTTAATGACGTTGCCGATGAAATGGATGTGTTGATCATTGATACAGCGGCCGGTATATCTGATTCAGTGGTAAGCTTTGTTAGGGCAGCACAAGAGGTGCTTGTTGTTGTTTGCGATGAACCAACGTCAATTACTGATGCATATGCCTTGATTAAACTACTCAATCGCGATTATCGTATGACGCGCTTTAGAGTTTTAGCGAACATGGTATATACCGATACCGAAGGTAGGAGCATGTTTAACAAGTTACTTACAGTAACTGACCGGTTCCTTGATGTAACACTTCAATACGTCGGCTCAATACCTTATGATGAGAGCGTTCGCAAATCAGTACAGCGACAAGTACCTGTACTTAAAGCGTTTCCAAAGAGTAAAGCCGCATTGGCCTATAAACAGTTAGCTACCCGAGTTGACAGTTGGCCAGTGCAAAGCATGCCGAGAGGCCATTTGGAATTCTTTGTTGAACAATTGGTTCAGGGTGTTTAATTTTCGGGTCTGGAAGGGGCTCCATGTACAACCCGCAAGATACAGCTTCTAGCAATGATTTAATTCAACAGTATGCGCCGTTAGTTAAGCGTATTGCTCACCATTTAATGGGGCGTATGCCTGCGAGCGTACTGTTAGATGACCTAATACAGGCAGGTATGATTGGTTTGCTGGAGGCAGCCAAAAAATACGATGCCACCAAGGGTGCAAGTTTTGAGACCTATGCGGGTATCCGCATACGTGGTTCTATTATCGATGAGGTACGTCGTGGCGACTGGACTCCTCGTTCTGTTCACCGTAATGGTCGCCGAATAAACGAAGCTATCAAAAAAATTGAAGGAGAAACCGGAAGAGATGCTTCAGATTCTGAAATAGCGGCCGAAATGGATATTAGTGTGGCTGAGTATCATGATCTGTTGAAAGACTCTGTGGAAAGCCGGTTATTCAGTTTTGAAGAGCTCACTAGTTCAGACGGTGAAGATACACCAGGACAGCAAGTAACAGGGGATGACCTTGGGCCTAGCATCCATGGTGAGAAAAATGCTTTCAAAAGCGCCCTGGCTAATGCGATCACGACATTGCCGGAGCGAGAAAAACTGGTCTTAGCGCTCTATTACGACGAAGAACTTAACTTAAAAGAAATAGGTGAAGTTTTAGGCGTAAGCGAGTCCCGCGTGAGTCAAATTCACAGTCAAGCAGCCCACCGATTACGTGGTCGACTCAGAGATTGGCAATAAATCTTATCTCTGAGTAGCCATTTTCCAGAAAACTGGTCTAGATTTTAGTCAGGCTAATGTCACATTTAGTTTTTGCTAGTGTGTATTTCTGAATTTGGGGGATGTTGTCTTGAAAAAAGACATTAAGATTCTTGTAGTAGATGATTTCTCTACAATGAGACGTATTATTAAAAACTTACTGCGCGATCTTGGTTTCAACAATGTTGTTGAAGCAGACGACGGTAAAACGGCCCTGCCTATTCTTCAGCAAGGCGGCATTCAATTTCTAGTGACCGATTGGAACATGCCAGGCATGACGGGAATCGATCTCGTTAAAGTAGTCCGTGCTGATCCTAACCTAAAATCAATACCCATCTTGATGGTAACTGCGGAAGCCAAGCGCGAGCAAATAATTGCAGCTGCTCAGGCTGGCGTAAATGGTTATGTTGTTAAACCATTTACGGCCGCTGTGCTGAAAGAAAAACTCGAAAAAATCTTCCAGCGTATTGATGGTTAAGCAGACCAAAGGTAGTTAGCACTATGTCCGAATCAGATATTTCAATAGGTCTGGGTAACTTTGAAGATGGGCTTCGCGCCAAGGCTGAGGAGCTTATGCTGGCCACTCAGCAGGGTGACTTAAGCTCGGCTATGAACATTATCCAAGAGCTTCAAGAGTTCCGCCATCATGCCTTCTACAATGAAGTAGGCCACCTAACGCGAGGTTTGCATGAGGCGATCAAGTCTTTTTCTGCCTCAGTGGATGTCGAGCAATTCAGTAACATTGATCCTGGTGGTTCTATTCCCATCATGGAAGATGCGACAGAGCGCCTTAATTATGTCATTGAACTAACAGAAAAAACGGCTCATGAAACCATGGATAGAGTCGATAAGTCTCTATTGTTGGTTTCTAGGATGGATGATCAAACTGACAGATTTAAAAACCTTTTGTCTCTCGTAGGTCAGCTGGAAGGTGAGTACGAAGGCCTAAGGGGTGTTTACGATAGAACCTGTCAGTTAGAGCAAGAATCAGCCGATACTGTTTCAGAGATGCGAGAACAATTAACCGAAATACTGGTTGCCCAGAGCTCGCAGGATCTATCTGGGCAGTTGATCAGAAAAGTAATAACGCTGGTAACCCAATTGGAAGCCAGCCTTGTTCATTTAGTAGAGATGGCCTCTAAAGTCGAAAGCATTAGCGGTGTTGAATCCTTAGCTAAAGAGCAAGTTCACAATAAAAAAGACCCGATTGCAGCAGAAGGTCCACAACTAGCAGGAAGAAATCCTGACGTTGCTACCTGTCAAGACGATGTTGACGATCTGCTATCGAGCTTAGGTTTTTGATTAGGAGCTTCCTATGGGTTTGGATGTAGATAACGAAATTCTTGAAGACTTTCTTGTTGAGGCGGGAGAAATTCTCGAGTTGCTATCAGAGCAATTAGTAGATCTTGAGAAAAGCCCGGACGACAAAGATTTACTAAATGCGATATTTCGAGGATTTCATACCGTAAAAGGCGGCGCAGGCTTCTTGCAGTTAGAGGCCATGGTTGAGTGTTGCCACAAAGCAGAAAACCTGTTTGATTTGCTGCGCAATGGTGAAGTAAAAATCACATCTGATTTAATGGATGTCGTTTTGCAGTCATTGGATACGCTCAACAGCATGTTTGATGATGTCCGGTCTGGCCAGTCCCCATCGCCAGCGGCCCCCTCGCTATTGAGTGCTTTGCAAGCGTACTGTGAGGGGCGTGTACCTGATGCGGCCGGTAAAGCGGCCCCAGCGGCGCCTTCCCAGCCTATAGAATCTGCACCTGAACCCGCTCCGGTTGCTGCACCGAAAGCTACGCCAGCACCTGTAGCGAAACCCGCTGCCGGCTCGGCTGATGATGAATTCGATATGCTGCTCAATGATGTAGCACCCCTACAAGAGCAGCCTGTTAGTGATGATTTGATTACTGAAGATGAGTTCGAGTCTCTGTTGAACGAGCTGCATGGCGAAAACGGAGCTCCCGGTATGGAAAACGATACATCCGCCCCTCAAGTTAGCGAATCGGCCAGTTCTGATTTAATTACCGATGATGAATTCGAAAGCTTGTTGGATGATCTCCAAGCTCAAGGACAAGGCGCTTTTGCTCAAAGTGATGCGCCTAGTGAGGAAGCGCCAGCTCAACCTGCAGAATCAAGCGAACCAAGTTTGCCGGTGAGTACGGCTTCGGCTCCTGCAGCGCAGAAAAACAATCAAAAAGCTCCCCCTCCCGAGAGTAATGTGCGAGTCGATACGCGCTTACTTGATAAAATTATGAACATGGTCGGTGAGCTGGTATTAGTGCGTAACCGTTTGGTGCGTTTAGGCGCATCACGCGAAGATGAAGAAATGGCAAAAGCCTTAGGCACACTGGATATGGTTACAGCTGACTTACAAATGTCAGTGATGAAAACACGTATGCAGCCGGTGAAAAAGGTCTTTGGCCGCTTCCCGCGCTTGATTCGAGACCTATCCCGTAGTTTGAAGAAGGAAATTCGTCTTGAGCTGCGAGGTGAAGAAACCGATTTAGATAAAAACTTGGTGGAAGCGTTAGCTGATCCGCTGATTCACTTAGTGCGTAACTCCGTCGATCACGGTATAGAAGCGCCAGAAGTGCGTGAAGGTGTAGGGAAACCGCGTGAAGGTCACGTATTGCTCTCAGCGGAGCAGGAAGGCGATCACATCTTGTTAGTTATTCAAGATGATGGTGCCGGCATGGACCCCGAAAAACTGCGTAAAATTGCTGTTAGTCGTGGTGTGCTGGATCAAGAAGCCGCTAACAGACTGTCTGATCAAGAATGTTTCAACTTGATTTTCCAAGCAGGGTTTTCAACCAAAACAGAAGTCTCTGATGTGTCAGGCCGAGGCGTGGGTATGGACGTGGTGAAAACCAAAATTACCCAGCTTAACGGCACGTTAAATATAGACTCTGTCATTAACCAAGGGACACGCATAGCTATTCAAGTGCCATTGACCTTGGCGATTATGCCGACCCTAATGGTTATTTTGGAAGATCAAGCATTCGCTTTGCCGTTGGTCAATGTGAATGAAATCTTCAATCTTGATTTGCGTAAAACAAACGTTGTTGATGGGCAGCAAGTTATTATCGTGCGCGACCAAGCATTACCGCTATTCCATATGAAGCGTTGGCTAGTTGAGGGGCAAGAGTCTACTGATCTGCCTGAGCAAGGCCATGTGGTTATCGTAACGGTAGGTACAATGCGTGTTGGGTTTGTAGTTGACCAGTTAGTAGGGCAGGAAGAAGTGGTAATCAAGCCACTAGGTTCGATACTGCATGGTACCCCTGGATTGTCTGGTGCGACTATAACGGGCGATGGGCGTATCGCATTAATTATTGATATACCTAATCTGCTTAAAAATTACGCGTCTACCTAACTCAGTATTGGCGGGAATCTAAATGCAGCCAATCAGGGTTTTAATTGTTGATGATTCAGGCTTCTTTCGAAAGCGGATTCATGACCTAGTCGCTAAGGACGATCGTTTGATTGTGGTGGGATCTGCTTCAAACGGTCGAGAAGCCGTTGCTAAGTGCAAGCAGCTTAAGCCTGATGTGGTGACAATGGATGTTGAAATGCCAGACATGAATGGTATTGATGCCGTCCAGATTATAATGCGCGATAGTCCCACATCTATCTTGATGTTGTCTTCTCTTACTCGTCAGGGTGCTAACATTACACTGAAGGCACTAGAGGCAGGTGCCTCTGATTTTTTAACAAAGGATATCCGTAACTGGACCTCCACTTCTAACTTAGTTCACAATGAGTTTACTGAGCGGTTGGTTAAGTTAGGTCGCCGTCGGCGATTTGAGCAAACCAGTTCGGATCAATCTATGTCGCGACTTTCCCTGTCGCGTAGGCCTACACCTACATCTTCACCTACGCATGGGCGGATAGGTGGCCCTTCTGTTAATGACGGTATATCTGCTCAGCGAGCGATCACTGCCAAAGGTGCAATGATGAATGCGGATAATCGCAAAGACGATCGTAGTGTATTACAGAGCGCAAACCACAGTGGAGCCGCAGGTTCTGGTCAGCAGACGCGTGCAGCACTGGCGGTTCGTCAGGCCGCAGGAAATACAGCCGCATTCCCTAGCCAATGTCGGTTGGTCGTCATTGGAGCCTCAACTGGCGGCCCAGCGGCATTGCAAAAGATACTAAGCGAATTACCGGCTCAATTTCCCTACCCAATCATTCTCGTTCAGCACATGCCTAAAGCATTTACTAATGTTTTTGCCGCTCGTCTTAACCAGCAGTGTTCAATTACGGTGAAAGAAGCGGAAGACGGCGATAATTTGCGGCCAGGTACCGCTTATCTTGCACCGGGTGGCCATCAGTTAGTGGTTGATCCACGTCGTCCAGATCGAGTACGTGTATTAGAGAGTGATGAGCGAGTGACGTATCGCCCTAGTGTTGACATAACCTATGCGTCAGCAGCTAAAGCGCTGGGTAATCGAGTGCATGCTATTATTCTAACGGGTATGGGAGCCGACGGGGCTGATGGCGCTCGCCTGCTTAAAAAGGCGGGGGCGACTATTTGGGCGCAAAATAAAGAAAGCTGCACCATCTATGGTATGCCCCAAGCCATTGTCAAATCCGGTTTGGCTGATGAAGTGTTAGATCTAAATGCAATTGGTGGATTGTTGAGCCGCGCAGGTCGACGATAAGCAGCTTTCTAACGAACTTATTGACTGTTAGCTACTTTTTAAGAATAGATCATCATAAAAAAGACATCGCGGCCGATACTATTCATCTATACTGCTGATATAAATCAGTGAGTTAATAAAAAAGTCTATCGTTTTTTTTGGGATAACCGTATGCAAGTATGGGCAATTGCAAACCAGAAAGGTGGTGTCGGTAAAACGACCACGGTCGTTTCCTTAGCAGGATTGTTGGCCGAGGTTGGATATCGCGTTTTATTGGTCGATCTAGACCCGCATGGATCACTAACCAGTTATTTCGGATACGAGCCTGATGACTTAGAGCACAGTGTTTATGATTTATTTGCGCACAGTGGCGAAGTTACCGAAAAACAAGTGGCTTCATTAATCCGCGACACCAATGTGGATAAAATCCAAATCTTACCGGCTTCTACGGCGTTAGCGACTTTAGAGCGTCGTGCGGTAGAACACGAAGGCATGGGGCTGCAAGTTGCGCGTGCTTTGCGCCACCAAAAAACCGTTTATGACTATGTTTTGATTGATAGCCCACCCGTTTTGGGTGTATTGATGGTGAATGCACTGGCGGCGTGTAATCACCTTATAATTCCGGCACAAACAGAATTTCTGGCCTTAAAAGGTCTGGAGCGTATGATCAGAACCATTAGTATGATTAATCGCGCGCGTAAGAAAAAGTTAGCTTACACGATCATTCCAACTTTTTATGATCGCCGTACACAGGCATCGGTAGGCTGTTTACGTGAGCTACATAAGCGCTATCCAGATGAGCTGGCCAGTGCAGTCGTTCCTATTGATACAAAATTTCGTAATGCCAGTATGAAAGGTGTTGTACCATCGCAACTAGATTCTAGTAGCCGTGGTGTACTGGCGTATGCGCGCTTGCTGCGCACTCTCGTTGAGCAGCAGAGGTAATATATGTCTGATAAAACAAATGACGGAAAGCAGCAAAAGGTTGTTTTTGAGTATTTAGAAGCCTTGTTGATGGAGCCAGACTCAGACGAAACGAATGATTCAGTACCTGAGGAAATTCTGGCTGCTGCAGAAGAAGAAATTTCCTTAGAGAAGGTAGACATACCTCAAGAGGCGAACACACTAATTACAGAGCCAGAGCCAGAGCC